>JAFXUC010000087.1 GCA_017535325.1 Bacteroidales bacterium
ACCATAATTTCAGTAACACCGAGTTCGTAAACTGCCACAAGAAGGCTACGCATGGCACTGTCGAAAGGCGAAATTACAAGTCCGCCTGCGTTTTTGATGATTTTTGCATCACCGTTTTTGAGTCCGAGTGCAGCCGGCAAAAGTTCTGTTAAACGGGTGTCCATACACGAGAGTACGGCAAGTTTTTTGTCCGGATACTTGTCGGTTAAATATTTTTCGTATGCCTTTTGCGATACGAATGACTTGTTGAATTGTAATATTTGGTCTATCATTTTTTTAGAATTTATAGTGGCGAATTTATATAATTTTTTGTTATTAACAAAATTATGACAACATTCTTTTTAGGCGGTAGTCTTGGGACTTTGTTTGCCGGTTTAGGGTGGAATTATGCCAGTTTGGACGGTGTTTGTTTGGCAGGTTTAGGCTTTGCTTTATTAGGGCTCATGGTCTCAATTTTTAAAGTTCTTACCAAATCTCACTTTTTTTAGGCGATTTGGTAAAAACTTTTTTATATTATCTATTTGATTATTAATGATATAAATACTTTTTAACATAATTTTAAATCAAAAAGTTCTTACCAAATCTCACTTTTTTTAGGCGATTTGGTAAGAACTTTTAATTTTTTTGTATATTTGCCGTTGAAATAAAACACTTTAATTATGATTATCGGACGAAAAAAGGAACGTAAAATATTGCTTGACCTTTTAAATAGCGACAAATCCGAATTTGTGGCTGTTTATGGGCGGCGACGTGTTGGTAAAACGTTTTTAATTAGGGAAACGTTTGAATATAATTTTGCTTTTCATCACACAGGAAAATTCAGTGAATCTAAGACCGAACAACTTTATGAATTTGCCAAGTCGTTATCATCAGCAGGCATGAAAGACGTTGAAACTCCGACAAATTGGTCTGACGCATTTTCGCTGCTTGCAAGGCATCTTGCATCACTCAAAAACGGTAAAAAAGTAGTTTTTATCGACGAATTGCCATGGTTGGACACGCCGAGTTCAAAATTTGTAAGCGCATTAGAACATTTTTGGAACTCGTGGGCTACAATGCGAAAAGACATCGTGTTAATCGTTTGTGGTAGTGCAACTTCGTGGATTATTAGCAATATCGTAATGAATTATGGCGGACTTCACAACCGTTTGACTCGTCAAATTTACATCGAACCTTTCTCCTTACATGAATGCGAACTTTATGCACAAATGCGCGACCTCGGCATGAATCGTCGTAATATATTGGAAACTTATATGATATTGGGCGGAATTCCGTTTTATTGGGATTTTCTCAGAAGAGAATTGTCGTGGGCGCAAAATATCGACAATATGTTTTTTGCCAAAAATGCTGAGATGAAACATGAATTTACGGCTCTTTACTCTTCGCTTTTTAGAAATCCGGAATTATATGTAAAAATTATCACTATTCTTGGCACTAAAAAATCAGGAATGACACGCTCTGAAATTATCGAGAATTTGGGTGAAAATCAAGGCGGAAAACTCACAAAAGTCCTCACAGAATTGTCTCAATGCGATTTCATCAGAATATACAATTCCATTGGAAAAGCCAAGAAAGATGCTTTGTATCAGTTAATTGATAATTTTACGTTGTTTTATTTTCATTTTTTGGAACATAAATCTAATTTCTTAAAAAATTATTGGGTATCACAACTCAAAAAGCCACAATATAGGACATGGAGCGGACTTGCTTTTGAAAGGGTTTGTTTTCAGCATATTGAACAAATAAAAAAGGCGTTAGGTATTTCAGGAATATTGTGTGGGGTTTATTCTTGGGTTTACCGTCCTAAAACATCAGATGAAAAGGGCGTTCAAATTGATATGCTTATAGACCGTGATGACAATGTTATCAACCTTTGCGAAATGAAATTTTCAGATTCAGAATATGCAATTACAGCAGCCTATGATACTGATTTGCGTCGTAAAGCCGCTGTTTTTGAAAGAGTTACTTCTACCAAAAAGGCTGTCAGAACGATAATGGTAACTTCCTACGGACTTACCCGCAATCAGTGGTCAAACGATATTTATAATCAAGTGGTTATGGACGATTTGTTTGAACCATAAAAAAACGCAATGCCTTTCGTCTAAAATTAACGTAAAGCATTGCGCTTTTAACATAACCAAATTATACTTTTTTCAATTCTTCCGGAATTTTTGGCATTGCGCCTTTTTGAGTGCAGACAAATGCGGAAATTTTCACTGCCGCAGCGTGTGCCGTTCTGAAATTTTTTCCGCTCAAAATGCTTGCACAGAATGTCCCCGTAAACGAATCACCAGCACCAACAGTGTCGGCAACATTCACTTGCGGCGTCTCCTGAAAACTCATCTCGTCGCCACAAAAAACATACGACCCGTTGACACCACACGTCAAAACCAACATGTCAAGATTGTATGTCTTCAACAACATCTTACATTCCGAACGCAAGTCAAGATCCTGAAACTCAAACAAACGACCTATTGTTATTAATTCTTCGTCGTTGATTTTCAAGATATTGCAACGATGAAGCGCATGTTCAATTACTTCTTTGGAATAAAAATTCTGACGCAAATTAATGTCAAAAATCTTTATACAATCTTGCGATGTCAAATCGAGAAAACTATTAATCGTACTACGCGAAACCACGTTTCTCTGTGCCAAAGAGCCGAAACAAACTGCACGGCAATTCTTGGCAATTTCTTTGATTTCGTCCGTAAGCGGAATATTGTCCCAAGCAACGTTTTCTTTGATGTCGTATGTAGGAACGCCATATTGGTCGAGACTCACCTGAACCGTGCCGGTAGGATATTCTACCCTCGGCATTAAGAAGTTGAGATTCTGACATTTAAGACTCTCGATTGTTTCTTCTGCCAACGCATCGTTTCCTAATGCGCTTACTGCTATTGTGTTGTCAGAGCCTAAAAACTGACCTGCATGATATGCGAAATTAGACGGCGCACCACCGAGTTTTTTGCCTTCGGGAAGCATATCCCACAAAACCTCTCCGAGACCTACAATATATCTTTTCATTTTATATACGGTTTTAAAAAAATTATGAATTACGAATTACGAATTACGAATTATGAATTGTCAATTATCAATTGTCAATTGTCAATTATTAACTTTCTGAGTAAACCACAGCAAGTATGCCACACCGACAGCGATAACGGCTACTGCGCCTGCTTGTCCGAAACCATCGGCAGCAAAACCCATCAACAACGGGAAAATCGTTCCGCCGAAGAGTCCCATTATCATCAAGCCTGAAACTTCGTTTTGTTTTTCGGGCATTGATGTGAGTGCCTTAGCAAAGCAAATCGAGAAAATGTTGGAATTGCCGTAACCTGCCAATGCGATTGCAGCATAAAGCACAATCTTGCTCGAACCGAAAAATAATCCGCACACCGACAATACCAACATGAACATACAGATTACGTAAAACGTCCTTGTCTTTAATACTCTGAGAAAAAACGAACCTGTCAGGCAGCCGATTGTGCGGAAAATAAAGTACAAACTCGTTGCGAAAGCGGCATCGTTGAGTGTCATCGAAAGTCTCTCCATCAAGATTTTAGGAGCAGTAGTATTGATACCAACGTCGATACCAACATGGCACATTATACCAAAAAATGTGAGCAAAACTACCGGATTTTTCAAAAGCGAAATGCAATCGAAAAAAGATGTAGATTTGTTGCCGCCAATTTCTTCGGTAACAGGCGTAACTTTCAGCATTACAGTGGAAAATACACTTGCTACAAAGTAAACCAAGAACAAGATTTTCCAAGAGAAACCAAAGTCGGGAATGGCTTTTGTGGCACCCCACATTGCAATATAAGGTGCTGAAAACGAAGCGATTGCCTTCACAAATTGACCGAAAGTAAGTGTTGATGCCAAATTCTTGTCGCCAAGCACCGTAGAAACAAGCGGATTGAGCGATGTCTGCATCAAAGTGTTACCAATTCCAAGAAGCGAAAACGCTGTGAGCATTAGCGCAAAAGAATTGCCCAAAAGCGGCAACAAAAGCGATACAGCCGTTACCACAAGCGAGAGTAAAACGGTGTTTTTTCTGCCGATTTTGTTCATCAGCATAGATGTTGGCACCGAGAATATCAAAAACCAAAAGAACACAAGCGAAGGCAGAATATTTGCCGTAGAATCACTAAGGTTCAAATCTTGTTTTACGTAGTTGGAGGCAATACCCACCAAATCTACAAACCCCATGCAGAAAAAACACAGCATTACGGGGATTAATGTTAATTTCTTAGACATGACGTTTTTATTTTACTAATTGATAAATCACCGTTTTGCAACCTGTTGCAGAAAGTTGCGAATATTTTTCTGTTGGGAAGACGAGGTTTGTCATCACTGCCTTTCCCTCAGAATCAAAGACTTCGATACTGCATTTGTCGACAAAAATTCTAAGTTCTTTGCTTCCGCCGGGTACTTTTACAGAAGTTTCAAAGGCAAAATCTTTGCTGAACGATACGTCGCCGCTATGTTTGCGATCGAATTTTAAAACTTGCGATTTTTTGTCGTAACTAATTGTAACATACTCGTTTTTGGAGTTTGAGAGTTTGATTTGAGTATTGTCTTTGATTGTAGCAACGATTTCGCAGGTTTCCGACGGAGTTTTGATAACACCTTGACGCATTTTCAGGAGTTCGGGCGAAGGTTTTGAGCCGCAGAATTTGTCGCCGTCAGCCTCAAAAATAAAGAGGTCTCTCGGAACAGAGTTTGCCGAACGAAACTGTTTGGTAGGCACATTGTTACCGTATTGCCAGTTGCTCATCCAAGCGATTGCGATTTTGCGGTTGTCGGGCGCGTTGGAAAAAGTAACCGTAGCGTAATGGTCTTTGCCGTAATCGAGCCATTTGGTATCTTTTTGAGTGCTGACAAACTTTTTGCCGTCGAAATCGCCAATGAAATATTGAGTTGCACTTCCGCCGAAAATTCCGCCCGGATTGATGTTGCAAAGTAGCACCCATTTGTCGCCAAATTTAATAAGGTCGGGACATTCCCAAACGCCGTCGTGACAGCCAAATCCGCTGCCGAAACTGCTTTCAAATGTCCAATCTTTGAGGTTTTTCGACGAGTAGATTTTCATCTCTTGACCAACAGCGAGAATCATATTCCAAGCATTGATTTGGTCGTTCCAGAATACCTTTGGATCGCGGAAATCGCGGTTTTCGTCGGTGAGAATGGGATTACCGTCGTATTTAGTGAAAGTTTTGCCGCCGTCGGTGGAGTATGCAAGACATTGCACTTGATTTCTGCCTTCTGTGGTGTAGAAAGCAACAACAGCATTTTGTCCGAAACCTGCGGTATTATTTTTGTCGACAATGCAAGAGCCGGAGAATATTGTACCGAGATTGTCTCTTTCGATGGCTGTTGGTTCGTGTTTCCAGTTGATAAGGTCGGTTGACGAGGAGTGTCCCCAAGTCATATTTTCCCACTGCGAACCGTATGGATTCCATTGATAATAAAGATGATACACACCGTTGAGATAGAACATTCCGTTGGGATCGTTCATCCAGCCGTAAGCGGGAGAATGGTGATATTCGGGACGGAATTTTTCTGTGTTTTGAGTGTCAAAACTATCTGCCTGCTTAATTTGTTTCTAACAGAGATAATTTTTTACGTCTTCGGTTTTCTTTTCGCCTCCCCAAAACTCAATATCAAAAACAAGATTTTTGCCGTTGAAGTCTTCGATAGAAAGTGGCACGTAATAATCCACTTTGTCGACAGCGAGTTTTACGTTGAGTGTTTTAACGGTTTTGCCGTTGTACATCACTTGGATATTTGCTCCGTCTTTGTCTTCTTGAACGGGTAGGAGCATTATTTTTTTCTGCGCCTTGTCCTTAATGATGGCATGTTTTCCACCGGTAAAGAACGTTTGCTGAGCAGTAGCACTTAGCATACAAGATGCCGCAAATAATGTTAAAAATAATCTTTTCATATTTAGGACGTTTTTGTTATTAAAAAATCGTGTTTTTCCGTGATTTACGATGGCAAATTTACACCCTGCCGTCCACCCAATATATAAAAAAACGTTCAAATACTATCAAATTTGTTGCACGCAACATTTTTGAAAGTATTTGAACGAAAATTTGTGTGCCAGGGGAAGTTTTTCCAAAACTTTTCCTACCTTTGCCCTTACCAATTAAATATCACAAAATGAAAGCAATTCAAATACAATCTCCCGGCAACGTGGCTGTTGTCGATGTTGAAAAGCCGACTTTGAAAGCCGGCGAGGTGCTGTTGAAACTTGGTTTCGTGGACTTGATGGCGGAATTTTTCAATGCTTATCAATTCTGTTGATTTCGATTACAAAAACAAATATAATTGATTTTTTGAAAAAAGAAATTAGTTTTGCAAAATAATGGCTTTCTTTTTGCAATTATATTCAAAATCTTCCTTATATTTACAAAATTTTTAGTTAAAAGGTGTACATTATGAAACTACTGAAAATCAATTTGTTGGGTATATTGTTAACACTATCGTACAGCGTTTTTTGTCAGTCTGTCTACCGAAGTTCCACTTTCGAGAACGCCGTTACAAACAAAACCCGCACATTAACAGGTCTGCCGGGCGAAAAATACGTTAACAATTTCGCCGAATATAAAATCACCGCGACATTCAACCCTCAAACCCATATACTCGAAGGTGAAGAGTTCGTTACATACCACGCCAACATGGACGGGTATTACAACGACAGGATTTATATGAACCTTTACCGCAACATTTATAAAAAAGGCGCGTTAAGGACTCGTCCGTGCTCTCCGGATGACATTACAGACGAAGGCATGGAAATTTTGGAAATAAAAAGGGTTACAAAATCCGGCGGACAGGACGATGTTTTTTTCTACGTTTCAAACACCAGTCTGGTAATTGCTCCGGGCAAGTTTTCAAAAGGCGACAAAGTAACGCTTTATGTAAGGTGGCGCAACAAAATAGCCGCAAACACTAAACACAGAGGCGGCAAATACAACGACAATTCGTGGTTTATCCCGTACTGGTATCCGCAAATTGCGGTTTTTGACGATGTATACGGCTGGGACAACGTAGCCCATACAGGAAACGAAGAGTTTCTTTTTGAGTTTGCAAACTACGACGTCAACATAACTGTCGGCGAAAAAATGTACGTCTGGGCTACCGGCGAACTTTTGAACAAAACCGACATCTATTCCAAAAACGTCTTAGACCTTTACGCAAAGGCTCAGAAAAGCGATTCGGAAATCAGCATCGTAAACTCAGCCAACCGTGAGGCCGGTCTCAAAAAAGCGGAAAACACCTGGCATTTCAAAGCGGACAGCGTTCCCGATTTTGCCTTCTGCTGTTCCTCTGACGCAGACTGGACGGGCAGTTCGGTTCAACTTACGAAAAACCAAAAACGCACTTTCACCTCGGCGGTTCATCACAGCAAGGGATTTTCTTACGTGATTCCGATGACAAAAAAAACTCTTGCGTACCTTTCTACGCAGAGACCCGGCGTACCGTATCCGTATCCGCACCTTACAATTTTTGAAGGCGGCGGCGGAATGGAATTTCCGATGATGGTAAACGAAGATTTTGACAACGAATACGACAGCGACTTTTTTACGACCTCGCACGAGGTTACGCACTCGTATTTTCCGTTTTTGACGGGTATGTATCAAAACCGTTACGCCTTTATGGACGAAGGCCTGGCGATGTACGTTCCGCAGAATTTTCAGAACTCGGAGTTCAAAACCAGAAACATCACCGAAGACGCGGCAAGATGCGTAAACTATGTTCAGAGTTCCGACAACTACGTCCCGATGGCAACGCCTTCGTATTCGCAGACACATCTCTGGATATACACCGTCAACTCGTATTACAAACCGCAGATGGCTTACACGTTTTTGGAGGAAATCGTCGGAGACAGAGTAATGGAAAAAATCCTCAACGTCTTCACTCAAAGTTGGAGAGGCAAGCATCCCCTGCCCTACGATTTTTTCAACCTCTGTGAAAACCTTTCGGGGCTCAACCTCAAAGACTATTTCCATTCGTGGTTTTATTCGGTAAGCCTGCCGGATTTGTCGGTGGCTCAGGTCAAAGACAAAACCATAACGATTCAGAATCCGGGCGGACTTATGCTCCCCGTTTATCTGAAAGTAAAATACAAGGACGGCAGCGTGGAAATAATTGAAAGGAACGCCCTCTGCTGGGCAGGCGGCAACAACAGCGTAAACATGACCGTCAACAAGGAAATTGACGCCGTGGAACTCGGCAACAGCACGATTCCCGACATCAACAGAACCAACAACTCCTGGTATGCAGAATAGTTTTTAATTTCACAAAAATAATAATAAAAAATGTTTAAAAAATCACTTTTACTGATATTAATTTCGGTATTCGTATTTTCCGCTGCAAAAGCCGACGAAGGTATGTGGCTTTTGCAGATGATTGGAAAAAATTACAGTCAGATGAAGGCACAGGGGTTTAAATTAAAACCTGAGGACATTTACAGCGTGCAAAAATCATCGCTCAAAGACGCCATCGTAGTCTTCGGCGGCTACTGCACCGGCGAAATCGTTTCGGACAAAGGTCTGATTTTCACCAACCACCACTGCGGTTATCAGAGCATTCAACAGCACAGTTCTGTTGAACACGACTATTTAAAAGAAGGTTTCTGGGCTAAATCCTTCGACGAGGAAATCCCCACGCCCGGACTTTACGTAAGTTTCTTACAAGAAATCCGCGACGTTACCGACGCGGTTAACGAAGGCATCAAAGAAAGCATGTCGGAAAACGAACGTCAGGAAAAAATTCACGAAAACATCGAAATTTTAAGTACCCAATACGAAAAGGAATTTCCCTCGGAAAGATTTTACAAAATCGAAATCAAACCTTTTTTTGAGGGCAACGCTTATTATATGACGATATATTTGGTTTTCAACGACGTAAGAATGGTAGGCACGCCGCCCGACGCAATCGGTAAATTCGGTGCTGACACCGACAACTGGATGTGGCCGCGTCATACGTGCGACTTTTCGGTTTTCAGGGTTTACGCCGACAAAAACGGAAATCCGGCTGAATATTCAAAAGACAATGTGCCTTTCAAACCTAAACATCACCTTCCCGTTAGTCTCAAAGGTTACAAAGAAGGCGACTTTGCAATGGTTATGGGATTTCCCGGCACAACAGTGCGTTACTCCACAAGTTATGAAATTGCCAACGATATGGAAGAAAACGATTACTGCTCCAAAATCCGCGGTCTCCGTCAGGACGTTTTGATGGCTGATATGGAAAAAGACGACGCAATTAGAATAAAATATGCGACCAAATTCGCACATTCGTCAAATTACTGGAAAAAATTTATCGAGGCCAACAAGAGTCTTAAAGCCTTGAAGATTCCCGAACTCAAAGCCGACACGGAAAAAAAGTTTGAAAACTGGTTCAACGCTGACCCGAAACGTCAGGCACAATACAAAAACGTATTGCCGTCAATCAAGCAGGTTTGCGCTGAAATGAAAGACGACAACCGCCGTTTGAACTACATTAACGAATGTTTCTGGTCAGGAATGGAACTTGCCGAATTTGCATACACACTGCTTTCCGGCATGATGGAAGACGACACGGATGCCCTCAAAACACAAATCGAAAATTTCTACAAAGACTATAACGAAAGCACTGATTACAAATCAACTATCGCGATGATAAAAGTCTACAAAGAGGACATCGAAGAGGAATATTGGCCTGAATTTCTCAAAATTTCCGACGACCCGAAAGTTGTTGCCGACTACGTTTTTAAAACCCGCATCAAAAACAGAGACCTTTTGTCAGAACTTGTCAACGACACAACCGAAGGTGCTGTTATGAACGACCCGGCAGTAAAAGCGATGATGGATATTCTTAACGTGTACAGAACACTTTATGTGAGAACGAAAGATTTCAAAAACGAACTTTCTTCCGCACGCAGACTCTATGTAAAAGGCACAAACGAAATGAATGTCGGACAGTTGGTATATCCTGACGCTAACTTTACCGAGCGTCTGACTTTCGGCACGGTACAGAGTTACAACCCGAAAGACGGCGTTAAAATGAGTTATTTTACCACCACGGACGGCGTTTTGCAGAAAGAGATTCCGGGCGATTACGAGTTTGACGTTCCAAAAAAACTCAAAGACCTGATTTTGAGAAAAGATTTCGGACGTTATCTTGACAAAGACGGCACAATGCACGCCTGCTTCTTAACAAACAACGACATCACGGGCGGTAATTCGGGCAGCCCCGTCATCGACGGCAAAGGCAACCTCATCGGCTTGGCTTTTGACGGCAACAGCGAATCAATGTCTTCCGACTGGGTTTTCAATCCCGAATTGCAACGCTGCATCAACGTTGACATCCGTTACGTGCTTTTCATCATCGAAAAATACGGCGAATGTAAAAGAATCATTGACGAATTGACATTTGCAAAATAAAAAATATCAAAAGAAATGAACGTTTTATTAATAGGTTCGGGCGGACGCGAGAGCGCGTTAGCGTGGAAAATTTCTCAAAGTCCGCTGCTTGAAAAACTATACGCCGCACCCGGAAATCCCGGAATCGCAAACTTTGCCGAAAATCTCAACATCAAAGTCTCTGATTTTGACGGCATAAGCGCGGCTGTTAAAGAGAAAAAAATAGACCTCGTGGTTGTAGGTCCCGAAATTCCGCTTATTGACGGTTTGGCGGACAGACTTTCAGCCCAAACGTTAGTCGTAGGTCCGAAAAAAGACGGTGCACAACTCGAAGGCAGCAAGGATTTTGCGAAACGTTTTATGGAGCGTTACAAAATTCCGACGGCAAAATACAAGACTTTCAACAAAGAGACTTACAACGATGCGGTTGAGTTTATGAAAACGCTTTCCGCGCCTTACGTTTTGAAGGCTGACGGCCCTGCTGCCGGCAAAGGCGTTATCATAGAAAACGATTTCAAAACCGCTTGCCAAGAACTTCAAGAGATGTTCGGCGGCAAATTCGGCGCGGCATCTTCGGAGGTTGTCATTGAGGAATTTTTGTCGGGCATAGAGGTTTCGGTTTTTGTTTTAACGGACGGCAAAGGCGGCTACGTTACCCTCCCCGAAGCAAAAGACTATAAACGCATCGGTGAAAACGACGAAGGCCTCAACACCGGCGGCATGGGCAGCGTATCTCCCGTACCGTTTGCAAATCAGGAGTTTATGGCAAAAGTTCAGGAAAGAATCGTAAAACCCACAATCGAAGGTTTGATTTCAGAAAAGATTGATTATAAAGGTTTTATATTCTTCGGACTTATTAACGTAAAAGGCGACCCGTATGTTATCGAATATAACGTAAGAATGGGCGACCCCGAAACTGAATCTGTTATGTTAAGAATAGATTCCGACCTTTTGGAACTGCTGAAATACGCCGCAGAGGGCAACCTCAAAGGCAAAGAAATTAAAATCAGCAGTCAGACAGCCGCAACGGTTGTGCTTGCCTCAGGCGGCTATCCCGGCGACTACAAAAAAGGTCTTGAAATAACAGGAATCGAAAACGTCAGCGGCTCAACGGTTTTCCACGCCGGAACAAAAATCAAAGATGGCAAGTTGGTAACCGACGGCGGAAGGGTTTTGACCGTTTCGTCTTTGGGCAACGACATAAACTCGGCTCTCGAAAAATCACTTTCCGAAATCAAAAAGATAAATTTTGAAAACGCTTATTTTAGGCGAGATATAGGAAAGGATTTGTTGAAATACGTATAAAAAATTGCGGAATTTTTTTCCGCAATTTTTTTTTTTACCTTTTTTTAAAAATTAAAATAATTCTTTGCGTTGAAATAGCAAATATCTTTAATCACCTGACCGATTAAAGCGGTGTCGTTTGGCAGTTCGCCGTTAAGAACATCCGTCGCAAAAACGTTGCAAAGTATCCTTCTGAAATATTCGTGTCTCGGATACGAAAGGAAACTCCTGCTGTCAGTCAACATTCCGACAAAACGGCTGAGAAGTCCGTGGTTGCTCAGACAGTTAATCTGTTTTTCGATTCCGTCCTTTTGGTCAAGAAACCACCAAGCCGAACCCCATTGCATTTTGCCCGCAACAGTGCCGTCCTGAAAATTACCAATCATTGTTGCAAATACCTCATTGTCAGCGGGATTGATATTGTAAAGAATGGTTTTTGCCAAAGAGTTTGTGGAGTCGAGTTTGTCAAGAAAACGGCTCATCTGCTGTGCCTGCGAAAAGTCGCCTATCGAATCAAAACCCGTGTCGGGTCCGAGTTCTTTTAGCAGCCTTGAATTATTGTTTCTTACAGGACCCGCATGAAACTGCTGAACCCAGCCTTTTTTATGAACCTGCAAAGCAAATCTGTAAAGACAAGCCGATTGAAATTTTTTCAATTCCAAAGCATTCAAATCCTTTCCAGAACGGACTTTTAAGAAAATTTCGTTTATTTCTGAGTCCGTAAAATCTTCGCTGTAAAGATTGTCAAGACCGAAGTCTGCAAGGCGGCAGCCGTTTTTAGCAAAATGCTCTATCCGGGAGTCCAAAGCCTCAAAAAGTTTGTCAAAACTGTTGATGTCAACGTTAGAAATTTCTGATAGTTTGTCAAGATAGGCATTATAAGTTTTGACATCGCCGGCAGCCGAGGCTTTGTCAGGACGCCAAGTCGGAAGAACTTTTACCGGACAACCGTTTTCGCGGATTTGAGTGTGGTATTCAAGAGAATCAACGGGGTCGTCGGTCGTACAAACGGTCTCAACGTTCATTTTTTTGAGCAAGTCCCAAACTCTGTAATCACCGTTTTGAAGCATGTCAGCGGTTTTATCGAAAATTTTGTCCGAGGTTTCGGGACTCAAAAGTTCATCGATGCCGAAATAGCGCAAAAGTTCAAGATGTGTCCAGTGGTAAAGCGGATTTCTGAGGGTTTGAGGAACGGTTTTAGCCCATGCAGAGAATTTTTCTCTGTCGCTGCCCTTGCCCGTTACAAACTTCTCGTCGATACCGGCGGCACGCATTGCACGCCATTTGTAGTGGTCGCCGTAAAGCCAAATCTGTGTTAAATTCTCAAAACGCTTGTTTTCTGCAATTTGAGAGGGAATCAAATGCGAATGGTAATCAATTACCGGCATCGGTTTTGCGTTTTCGTTGAAAAGGGATTCTGCCAAATGCGATTTCAGCAAAAAACTGTCTGTAATAAATGTCTTCATAATATTTTTTTATAAATTTGCCGCAAATTTAGTTTTTTTGTTATGAATGTACAAAAAAAGTAGCAGTTTTGTAATTTTTTTCATTACTTTTGCAAAAAAAGCAAAACATCATGAGCGAGTTTATAGATTACGGAAATATAGATTTTGAAAGTATAAAAAACAGCAATTTTATTGACAAGTCGGGATTGTTGAACGTCTTGAACAATAATATCGGTACGGAAAATAAATTTTTGTGCATTTCCCGTCCGCGC
>JAFXUC010000088.1 GCA_017535325.1 Bacteroidales bacterium
CAATACAACAATCCCGATTTCTGCAATTACAATCTCGGATTTCGTCTGGGACTTGTTATAGCACCCTTTTAACCCCCGGAATTGCCCTTAGACCCCACGTCAATACAAACGATGCCACCGTGGTTATCACGCTGATAAACATGAACTCGCCAACCGCGCCCACACTACAAAATCCTACATCTCCAAAATTGAAAACGGCATTGTAACACCTACTGTCGGGATGTTTTACCGCATCATCGCAGCATTGGGAATGAGGGTGGAGATTGTTAAGCCTATGTATTAATTTTTCCAACTTCAATCACCTTGTGTCTTTGACGAAAGACTATAACACCGCTTTCAACTCTGCTGTCCCGGTGATTACGGCTTTGGAGTTTTGCGGCTTTCTTATTTCAAAGTCAAGGTTTAGAAAAAGGTGTTTTGAAAGTTTGTACGAAGAATTTATGTTTATAACAAAATTTCCACCCGCGTTTAGACCTTCCGAAATTTGATACATAACCGACTGATTTATATTATTTTTAATCCTGTTAAAAACGTATTTGGCGCAAAACATAAAACTCCCTTTTTCTTCTTTTTCGTAATTCAATGCGGCAGAAAAAAAGTTTTGAAAGGCTTTTTCACTGCTGAAAATTTTTGTCTTAAAAGTATAATCCGCCGAGGGAGTCAAACCGTTTTCAAATTCTTTTTTTATTGTGCTTTGATGTTCGTGTGATAAGAGATGGTAATTTTTTTCGGTGAAAAACTCAGAAAAATATCCGCTGATTTTTTTCGTATATTGCTGTTTTAAAGTTGTTTTGCCGATTTTTTTCTCCAAAAACAGCGACGGAGAATTCGTGAAAAATTCTTCGTTTCCGTATATAGTCCGCATATTGTTTTCTGAGGAAAAAATGTTGAAGCCGGTCCATAAATCATTAAATAAAAATATTTTTGAGGAAAAATTTTGTGAGAGGTTTTTGTTGAAACTTTTTTCAATGACGGCTTTTATGTTATAAGAAAATATTAATCTTGATAATAAAAAGGATATTTTTTTATTGGTTTGCTTTCCCGAAAAACTCGTTGAAAAATCTATTTTATGATTTGTAGTATTAACAAACTTTCCTGTATGTATAAAATATTTTACATAATCAGCGTCTGTTTTGTAATATGATTTTTCAAACTCGTTTATATCTTCTTTGCCGTCGCCGTTGTAATCCTGCCAAGTGAAATAGCCGTTTCCGGGAGTAGTTTTGAGAAATTTGTACGCTAATTCTTCTGCTTGACCCGAATGTGAATTATAGTTTGTGCTAATTGTTAACTGCTTATTAAACAAATAGATAAAACTTTCTATATCCGACGAAAAAGTTTTGTAATCACCGCTTGTAGTTTTTAAAATTTCTAACATTTTCAGCCGGTAAAAATCTTTTTTCTCTGACAAAAAATCCAAGGTCAAAAACCTCGAAAAAACGCCGTCGGAGGTTTTTCTGTCGGTTGCGGAGAGTTTTGCGCCGCCGCTTTCAAAATTTCTTTTTACAAAAACGCTGAAATCTCTGTAATCTTTTTTTGTAAATCCTAATCCTAAGTCAAATTTTTTGATATAAAACACCGTCGAAAAGTCCCCGTGAAAATATTCTCGCACGGTGTCAAATCTTGTATTTTCATAATATTCTACTTTTAACGAAGTCGTGTTTTTTTGCCCTGAATAATTTGTGTTGAAAATATTTCCGCAACCTTTCATAAAGTTTTTTATATCAGAAAATATAAGTTTGTAGTTTGTCTTTAATTTTTCTGAACCATAACCAAATTTAAGTCCGTAAAACATTTCGGCGGAAGTTTTTTCGTAATTTTCTATCTTCCAGACTTCTGAAAAATCCGTGTCTTTGTATTCGCTCTCGGAAGAGAATTTGTCGCTGAAATAGTCTGCAAAAAAATTCAAAGACAGAGTTTTGTCTTTTGGTTTTAGGAAATCGCGGCTAATTTCAAGTTTTTCGGCAAGGGAATTTTCGACGGCGTTTTCCAAGCGGTTTTTGGTTTGTTTTGACAAAACGGTTTCTGTTTTTACGTTGAGTTTTTTTTCGGGTGATTGGTTAAGGGAAAAAAATAAAAAATCTTTTTTTTGCGGTTTGTGTTTAAGAGAGTCAACTATGTTTTTAACGCCGTCAAACTCCGAAACGTAACCGATATTAAAAGCCGTGTTACCGCTTTTCACACCAGCAGCGGCGAGAAGAAAATAATTGTCAAACGAAGTTTCCGCATATTCAAATTCCGCTGTAATTTTGCTTTGTTTGCTGATTATGTGTTTGTTATTAAAAACCACTGACCCCGAATTATAATCTATCGTATAATCTTCATCTGAGGATAAAAGCGTGTTGTCAAGAAAAATTTTTTCTGTTCCCGTCAAAATGATTACCGAGTTGAGACTGTCTTTTGGTTTTAAGTAATACGGGCCTTGCGAGTTGTCGAACCCGTAAAACTCTATTCTCTGAAATTTGCCTTTTGTTTCGGAAAAACTGCTTTCAAAAGTAAGTGTGTCGTGATTTTTAGGCGTGGAGTTAACGGAAAAGAAATTAAGTCCGCGTATTTTTTTTGAAAAATTCAATATTTTAGAATCCTCTTTTTTTACAACGATGTCGCCAGCAAAAAGTGCCGTTGAATCCTTTGAAACACCAATTTTAAAATTGTTCAATTCCGAAATTTGGTCTGTTGCGCCCAAATCGTCAACAGGCATATCAAAGTTTTGAACCTCCGCCTCAATTTTTACTCCGCTTTCGGTGATATTTGAAACGCGGAAATCGGAAACGGTGTTTTGAGAAAAATTTTTGTTGTTGCCGCCTGTTGCCGATTGAGAAATGTAACCGTCGCCCAAAATTTCGGCAGAAGTTTTTTCTTCTTGGATTTTGGTCTCAGGCGCAATTCCCAAAAGTTGTTTTTGCGGTTCGGAAACTTCCAAGCGGATATGAATTTCGGTGGTATCGTGTAAGAAATAATCTTTTTTCAAAAACTCCTGCGAAAGGCTCACAAACGGCAAAAACAACAAAATTAGTAGTGCCGGAATTTTTACCGGCATCATATTTCGTTATAAAACGTATCCCTTTCCACGGGTGTAAGACCGGCTGACTCTATCAAAGCCCTCAACTCTTCAACCGTCATTACGGTTTTGCCTTCAACGCCCGCCATGGAATAAATTTTAGTGGAATCGTTTACCGTGCCGTCAATGTCGTCGGCACCGTATTGAAGTGCAAGTTTTGTCATTTCTTGTCCTGACATTACCCAATAGGCTTTTATGTGAGGAAAATTGTCAAGAAAAATTCTCGATACGGCGTAGTTTTTAAGGTCTTCGGTCAGCGGCACTTCGCCGAGTTTTGACATAGAATTGTTTTCTTTGCGGTATTTCAGCGGGATAAAAGCCGAAAAGCCATGGGTTTTGTCTTGTAAATCCCTGAGCCTGAGAAGGTGGTCGATACGGTTTTCGTAACTTTCTTTATGACCGTAAAGCATTGTGGCATTGCTCGGTATGCCGAGAGAATGTGCCGTTTCGTGAATTTTTAGCCAAACTTCGGATTTGGTTTTTTCAGGACAGATTTCTTGACGTAAGGTTTCGTCAAAAATTTCCGCACCGCCGCCCGGAATACATTCCAAACCATTCATTTTTAACTTTTTAAGACCGTCATAAAGACTGAGTCCGGCTTTGTTAATCATGTATTCTATTTCAACGGCAGTAAAAGCCTTTACAACAATTCCGGGGATTATTTTTTTGACCTCGCGCATAAGACGGCAATAATATTCAATGTCTCTTTCGGGGTGAACGCCGCCGACGATATGCACTTCTGTTGCCCGCGAATTTTTATACACGCTTACACGTCTTAAAATCTCTTCAAACGGCAATTCCCAAGCCTTTGCATCTCCTTTCGGCTTTTTGTACGAACAGAATTTACAGTTGTTGATACAGACGTTAGTCGGCTCAATGTGAAAATTTCTGTTGTAAAAAACTTTTGTTCCGCTTTTGCGTTTTTTGATTTCAAAGGCTAACATTCCAAGCAACGAGAGCGGCGCGTCTTTGTATAAAAGAACACCTTCGCCAAAATTAATTCTTTGATTGTCAAGAATTTTTAATGCAATATCTTTGAGTCTGACATCGAGGTCAGATTTTTTGATTATATCCTCCTGAAACATTTTTTATATTTTTTGTGCAAAATTATATTTTTTGAGTGTTTCAGACAAAATTATTTTTAAATTTGCAGCATAATAAAATTTAACACAATATATAAAATTATGAAAAAAATATTTGCATTAATACTTTTATTGGCATTGGGTTTTGATACTTTTTCGCAAAACTATTATGAGGAGGCTACTGCGTGTTTCAACGCCGGAAATTTTTCCGGAGCGGTTGAAAATTACGAAAAATTTTTATCTGAGTTGACTGAAAATGACGAGGGTGAAACTTTTGACTATGCTAAAATTCTCGTTTTAGAAAGTGATGCTTACCTTCAACTCGGAAACTATAAAAAAGCCGCCGAGATTTGTTTAAAATCGGAAGACATTATGAAAAAATGCGGCGAAGAAAAGTCGGATTTTTATTTGAAAAGCCTTCTTAACGCAGCGCAGTCTTATGCCGCAACTCAGGATTTGCAAAAAGCCGCAACTTTTTTCACAGAATCGTTGCCCTTGATTGAAAAATTCAGCGGTAAAGAAAAACTTTACGCCGATATATGCAAAAACATTGGTTATTTGTATTTCAACGTTGAAGACTATGAGGGTGCTGTTTTGTATTTAGAAAAAGCCAAAGATATTTATTCCAACACTTCGCATTATGATTACGACGGTTATGCCGACTGCGTAGAAAATTTGGCGACTGCGTATTTCAGGCTCGGCGACGAACAAAACACCTTGAAATACACTTTGGATTATCTCGAAATTGCCAAAAACAAACACGGCGAACGCTCTCCCGAATATCTTAACGCCGTTATGAATTGCGGAGTCGGCTATCTCAATGAGGGAAATTATCAAAAAGCCGAAGAATTGTTGATTGCGGCTGAGGAAGGTTTTAAGGAGGTTTACGGCACACAACATACGGGATATATAAGGGCTGTCTATGACCTTTCGCAAATATATTTTGCAACCGAGGATTATTATAACAGCATTGCTTACGCTAAAATTTACGAGTCTGTTGTTGAAAGCAAAGAGGGTACAAATTCTGTTGAATATGCTAAGGCTGCGGCGTTTCTCTCGTCTGCATATTGTGAAATTTTTGACTGGGGCAACACCGTAACTTACGGACTTAAAGCGGAAAAAATTCTCGAAAAGTCAAAAGATAAAGATGAGGGTTATTACTATTTAGTTGTAGCCTCTTTGAGCACTGCTTACAATAATCTTAACGACCCTAAAAAAACACTTGAATACAATAACAAACTTGTCGGCTTTTTGGAAAGCGGTTCTCATTCCGACCCCAAACAATATGTAAAACAGATTAAAAATCTTGCAATCAAATATAGTAACTCTGCTAACTTCGACAAGGCGTTAGACTGTTTTGACAAGGCATTGGAAATATGCGGCAAAGTTTACGGTGAAAATCACTCCGAATATATCAACATTTTGACGGATATTTCAAGGACGTACCTTTTAACCCACAACTTGGATAAGGCAAAATCTTACGCTTTTAAGTCGTACAAACTTTGCAACGCTAATGCCGCTAACAAAAACACTTACACTCAGGCTAACGTTTTGAACACTCTGGCGGAAATCTGTCTTGAACTCGGCACTTACAGCGACGCTTTGAATTATAGTTTGAAAGCCGTCCCGGTTTTGGAGGCAACCGTCGGACAGTCGTCGGTAAAATATTTAAAGGCCTTAACGACAGCCGGTCGCGCTTACAAAAACCTTGATTCAGCCGCAAAAGCCGAAGAATGTTATTTGAAGGCTTATACCTCGGCAAAGAATTTTTCTTCTGACAAACTTTTTATCGCAAACATAACGAACTATTTGGCGGAGGTTTATTTTTCGCAGCGTGATTATCAAACGGCTTTTAAGTATTTTTACGAGGCGTACACTATTTACGAAGGCGAACTTAAAAACAAGTTTTCGTTTATGACCGCCGTTGAAAGAGAAAATTACTGGAAATTTTTCAGTGTGGTTTTCGACAACCTTTTGGCAGTGGCGTTAACGGTTCAAAACGGCGAGGCACTTTCGGGTGCATACAATTCGCTTTTGATTTCAAAAGGTCTTCTTCTTGCCTCCGAGTTGCAGTTAACTAATCTTATCTTGAACTCCGGCGATAAAGCCCTTATTCAAAAATTCAACACGTTGAAAGATTTGCACAGAAAGATTTCTTCGCTTTCAAATCAAGACGTTGTAAAAAGGGACAGTCTGACTGTTTTGGCGCGTCAATACGAAGCCGACCTTGTAAACGAGTCTTCGCAGTACGGTGACATTATCAATTATATCAAAGTTGACGTTAATCAAGTGCGTGAGGCTTTGGACGAAAATGACGTGGCAGTGGAATTTTTCTATACGGGCAAAACTTTCGGCGCACTCGTTATGAAAAAATCGTTTGCTTCGCCCGAACTTGTAATCTTAAATTATACCGATTATGAAAATCCTTACACCACAACGGATATGTATACCGATATATGGAAACCGTTGGAGAAATATTTTTCCGCTGACGGCAAAATTTATTTTTCACCGGCAGGACGGCTTCATACCTTGGCAATAGAATATGCACCTATTGACAAAAAAAATATTATTTCTGACAAATATAAGTTTTTCAGAATTTCGTCAACAAGAAACCTCGTCTTGAAACGCGGGGCTTCGGACAATATTTCAGCGGTACTTTTCGGCGGTGTTGCCTACGATGTTGACCTTGACAAAATGGAAGAAGAAAGTCAGAAATACGCTTCTATGGAAAGAGCAGTAAAAAAATCGGCGGGTGCGGAACTTTTCTCCGGCGGCGTTAATGCTATTTATCTTAAAGGTACTTTAAAAGAGGTCAACAACATAAAAGCCTTTATGGATTCTTCTAAGGTGCAATCTGAAATTCATACCGGCACAGAGGCTACGGAAGAGTGTTTCAAAAGTCTTTCGGGAAAGGGTTTTACGATTATCCACATAGCAACCCACGGTTTTTATCTTGAAAATTCTGATTTGAACGACAACAGCCTTTTGTATTCGGGACTTTTGATGGCGGGCTGCAACAACACCGAAACACCTGAGGGTGTTGACGACGGTATTCTTACGGCTCAGGAAATTTCTTTTATGGATTTGCGCAAAACTGATTTGGTGGTGCTTTCGGCTTGCGAGACGGGTCTTGGAAAAGTATCTTCGGAAGGCGTTTTCGGACTTCAAAGGGGCTTTAAGAAGACGGGCGTTAACACGATTATTATGTCGCTTTGGCCTGTTAACGACTATGCAACGCAACTTCTTATGACCGGCTTTTACAAAAACCTTGCTGGCGGAATGTCAAAGCACGACGCTTTTATCGCCTCTCAGAAAAACCTGCGCGGCGTAAAGGACGTAACGCACAAACATTGGGCAGCATTTATTATGCTTGACGGGGACAAATAAACCCCGTTTTTTATCGGATTTGTTGCAAATCATTTTATTTGTCGCCGAATCATTTTTTGCAGGGGTTTATATGTTGCAACCTATTTTTGCAGGGGTTTATTTGTCGCAACCCATTTTTGCAGGGGTTTATATGTTGCAAGCAACATAACACCGCCTGCCTAACGTCTGCCGCCCCTCCGGGGCTACAAAGTGATAATCATTTTGCAGCCCCAGCGGGGCGATATATATTAGGCAGGCGGTGTTGTTTCGTAGAAACATAAACCCCTGCAAAATAAAAAACGAAACATAAACCCCTGCAAAATAAAAAACTCCATTTTTTTGCCAATCCCTCTAATCAACTCTTTCAATTATAAGGTTGTTCAATATATTTTTTATTTCAATTTCTTTTTTTATTGTGCGGATTGAATTATCCGTTAATGAAACTTTTAATGTAACTAAATATTTTCCGTTTTTCTTATAAGCGTGTATCGGATTTTTTTGAGTAACTTTCGGTGTTCCGTCGCCGAAATCCCATTCAAACGCCGCCGCAGGATAGCCGTGATATTCAAAAGAAGTTTCCTGACAAGAAGCGTTACATTCAAAGGAAAAATAAGTACGGACAACCAAAGGAAACCTAAGAAACCCGCGATTTTTAAGTGCTTTATAATCAACTGCTTGATAAAAATATTCACAATCTTCCGAATTTGAATTTTTTAATACAGAAATATCATTTTTGCGAAACTGCATCATATATATATTTTCGTCTTTGCACAAAATCATATCATCAAAAACCACATCTGATGCTATTGTATCAAACTTTTTCAATTTATCAATATTATCTGCATCCGAAGTTTTACAGCGCAAAAGACTTTTGCCGTTTACTGTTGAAAAATACAAATAATATCCGTTTTCTGATAATTCAAATGAACTTAATTTTTCTGACAAAACTTTATGCCCGGTGATTTTATGATTTGTTATATCATAATCCAAAATCATTTGATTAGAAATCAATTTTGAACAATCATTGTTAAATTTAATTTTATTAAACAAATTATAATCAAAACTCATATCTGAACTCCTATAAGAATTAACTAACAAAAAGTTATTATTGTCTATCTTGAAAATATTAATGCCGTCAGGAGCATTTTGACATATTACAAATATTTCTCCGGAATAAATATAAGGTATCAAAAATGACCAAACTCCGTGCGTTTCAAAAGTATTTGAAGTTATATTATATTTTCCGAAATCATCTACGGCAATTCTTATGCATATCAATGTGTCACTATTACCATGGTAATGGTGGATTGAAGCGATAATATAATATAAATTTTCTTCATTCGGACTTTTCAAGGCATACATTATACTCCACTCACTTTTATTCTTCTCTTTTTGGAATATAACTTCATTGTTCTTATCGTAAACCAAAAACAAGTTGTCCTGAGAACAACTATAAAACATCAAATTTCCATTATTGTCGCAAACTGACGATAAAAAATTAGAGAGAATCTGTGGAAATCCTTTTGTAAGGGTCATAGGAATATTATTAAAATTCCAAAAATATCCATCTTGCAAAACCAACTGATTATACTCATTTTGCGATAGTACTATATTGACAAAAAAAAAGTATATCACTGCAAATGCAGTGATATACCTTAGATATTGAACAAAAAACATTATCTCTTTCTATAAACAGGTTCAAATACTAATCTAACAGAAACACCATTTTCATTAGTAAGCATTCTATTGATATACGCTACATGATTATAATATTTTACATCATTGGCTGAACGTCTATAATATTTTTGAATACAAAGGGTAAAATGTTCTCTCGCTGCTGCACCCTCCACAGTATTTTCAAGCCAAAATTCTCCAAAATCTCCAAGAAAATCATAACGTTTAACCCCAGAATGACTTGCCCTTCCTCCTGCTAATACTCGACATGGTTGTTCTGGTGTAATATAATCAAATCCTCCAATAAAAATATCATAATAAAAACAATCAGTGGTCGGATCAATATCATCTAAATAAAAGCCGTTATCAGTATTATTTCCAATACTTTCCCGTTCAATAATATCACACACATCTTCCGATGTTAATAATCTTCCTTGTGTTTGATAATGAGAACTATATACATCTCCATTTTTTTTATAAATCGGCAAATCCAATGTGATTTTCGATGCTAATTCTTTTGCTGCTTGCCAGGTATACAACCGTCCATAAAATTTTACATTTTTTTCATTATCATCATACGCCCAACAACCTTTTGAAACTGGATAATCAAGATTAGTTGTCATTACATAAAAATATTTATCAGAATTTCTTCGATACACCTTCATTAATTCGTACACTTTATTTTTGTATGTTACATATCGAATGGAATTTAGAACAGAATCATCCCCCGAATACCTTTCGGAAAAATCACCTTTCCATCGGAAATCGCCCTTATAACCTTTGGACAATCCGTTCTTATGCATCGGAATTATCCATTGTTTTGATAATGAATCAGGTAAAGAAATTTCACTTTCCAAAATTTGATTATCCTGACTGTCTTTTGAAATTTGCATATCTTCGTTTTCGCACGAAGAGAAAAGCGCAATCGCTGCAACCCCCATGGTTACAACGGTTGTTTTAAGGAAATTGAATCTCATGATTATAAAACTTCTAATTTTGCTGCAAATGTAATGCTTTTTTCTTAAAATGCCAAAAAAGATTAAATAAAATTGGTCTTATAAAAAAAACAGACAAAACACCGCCTGCCTAACGTCTGCCGCCCCGCTGGGGCTACAAAGTGATAATCATTTTGCAGCCCCAGCGGGGCGATATATATTAGGCAGGCGGTGTTGTTTCGTAGAAACATAAACCCCTGCAAAATAAAAAACGAAACACAAACCATTGATAAAAAAAGCAAAAAAGCAGGATAATTGGAACGCAGGCATCCCTGCCTGCAAATGCTTGCAAAGCAGGCGGAGACGCCTGCACTCCATTTTTTATAAAATTGGTCTTATAAAAAAAACAGAAAAAAATTTGTTATCTCCTCAAAAAAATATAACTTGGCGCAAATTTTTAAACCTAAAAAAATATGTACATAAAAGACAGAGGACTTTATATAGCGCATTGCGAAAAAGGCGATGTGTCAATAATCGGAAAAATGGCAAACCGCCACGGACTTATCGCCGGTGCGACGGGAACGGGTAAAACCGTAACGCTTCAAGTTTTGGCGGAGACGTTTTGTCAGGCGGGCGTGCCGTGTTTTATGGCGGATATGAAAGGCGATTTGAGCGGTATCAGTCAGGCGGGAAAAATGTCGGGCTTTATCGAAAAACGCTTAACGGAGTTTCAAATCGAAAACCCTGAGTTTCAGTCTTGTCCGGTGAGATTCTTTGACGTTTTCGGTGAGCAGGGACACCCGATGAGATGCACGATTTCTCAAATGGGACCCGATATGTTGGCAAGGCTTTTGGACTTGAACGAAACTCAGACGGGCATTCTCCACATAGTTTTCCGCATTGCCGACGACAACGAACTTTTGCTTCTTGACATGAAAGATTTGCGTTCGATGTTGGATTTTGTTGCAAAAAATGCTTCTGAATTTACCACACAATACGGCAATATTACACCTCAAAGTATCGGTGCTATTCAGCGGTCGCTGCTCGCGCTTGAAAATCAAGGCGGCGAAAAATTCTTCGGCGAACCGGCTTTTGATATTCAGGATTTGCTTTCAACAGAAGGCGGAAAAGGCGTTATGAACGTCCTTGCGGCTGACAAACTGATGTTGCAGCCAAAACTTTATTCTACGTTTATGCTTTGGCTTATGAGCGAACTTTACGCGACTTTGCCCGAAGTGGGGGATATGGATTTGCCGAAATTGGTTTTCTTTTTTGACGAGGCGCACATGCTTTTTGACGGCACTTCCAAGGCTATGGTTGACAAAATAGAGCAAGTTATCCGTTTGATAAGAAGTAAGGGTGTTGGCATTTATTTTATTTCGCAGTCGCCTTCTGATATTCCTGATGCGATTTTGGGACAACTTGGAAACAGAGTTCAGCACGCTTTGAGGGCTTACACTCCCAAAGATAAAAAAGCGGTGAAAGCCGCCGCTGAAAGTTTCCGTCCAAATCCCGCTTTCAGCACCGAAGAGGCTATTCAGAGCCTTGAAACTGGTGAAGCGTTGGTTTCTTTTCTTGACGAGAAAGGCGCACCCTCGGTGGTTGAACGCTGCAAAATACTTTTCCCTCTCAGTCAAATCGGCGCAATCAACGACACTCAGCGTCAGTTGATTATCCGTCAATCGCGCATTTACGGCAAATACGACAAGGCGGTTGACAGAGAAAGCGCGTTTGAGGTTCTTCTCGAAATAGCCGAAAAACGTAAAGCCGAGGAAGAAAAAGCAAAACTCGAAGCCGAAAAAGCAAAGGAAAAGGCAAAAGAGGATAAAGAAAAAGCGAAAAAAAATACGTCCACAAAGCCGTCTGCAACGGGAAAAATTCTCGGCAACGTTGCCAATACGGTGGCAAGGACTGCAACTCGCGAAATTACCAAAAGTATTTTTGGCAGCGGTTCCAAAAAGAAGTCTTCTTCCGGCGGAATTTTAGGCGGTTTCGTAAGGAGTATTTTGGGAAATTTGTTGAAATAATTTTCTTAAAACGGGATTGTTTTTTTATAGAACAATCCCGTTTTTTTTTAATACAACAGCCCGAACATCCACAGCGGAATTCTGTTTCCTATGCCGGATTCTATGCCGTCAATGGCAAGATAACTTTGCGGAATATTCTTGATTTGGTCATAAGTTTTGTTCTGTCCGCCCACTTCAAAAAGATACTTGTTGTCAACAAGAAAATCGCCCGTCTTGGGATAACGGACATCAAACAACAGTTGCATCTGATTGAAAAAAAACGTTTCACGCAGAGTGCCTATGTCAATCTTGTTTGACAGCGCATACATTAGGTTGGTGTTGTAAAGATACACTTTGCTTGGTGCTGTAAGATGCCTGTAATTCTTTGTGTCCTTGGTCAGCAGCGAAATAATGTTGCCCTTGTCCAATGTGTAAAGCATTTTCAGGCAACTGTCGCGGTTGGAACCCAACGATTCTGCAAGTCTGGAAATGTTGACTTCAAACGGTACATTGCTTACCGTGAGCATAAGCAGGGTTTTGGTTTTTTCCACTGTGGAATACGAAACATCCACCGATGCGGGCATATCGCTCTCTATAACAAGTTGAATTACAGAATTTAGCCGCATATAAAAGCCGCCTTTGATTTCACCCGTAAAAGGATAACATCCCTGTTTCAGATAGTCTCCGAAACATTTAAGCACTTTAATCTTGGGCATAATCTCCATAGCGATGTCAATGTGATTTTTGAGCAGTTCTTCGATTGAAACGGGAGCAAGCGTAATAGTCTTGGTAAATTCAAGGTATTCCCTGAAAGACATATTACCAAGCGTATAAAGTATCTGGCGGCGCGACAAATCTGCTTTTGAATTGTCAATTTCCAGCATTGACGAACCCGTGTAAACTATTTGCAAATCAGGATAGCCGTCATAAAAGTTTTTAAGATACAAACTCCAATCCTTAAACTTGTGTACTTCGTCAAAAAACAGCGATGTAACGCCTTGATTGTAAAGATACTCCACGAGTTCAGAAAGGCTGTTGGTCTTAAACCACAGATTGTCAAGTGAAACCCAAAAAACCTTGCTTTTGTCCTTGAAGTTTTCCTTGATGTATTGGAGCAGCAACGTAGTTTTGCCCACACCTCTTGCGCCTCTGATACCTATCAGACGGTCTGTCCACTCTATTTGATTGTAAAGATAACGCTTGAAAGTTGTCTGCACTCCTGCAAGCCGGCGGCGGAATACATTCAAAAGCGGTTCTATATCAGACTGTAACATAATGATTCCTTTAATTTTTCTCCGCACAAATATAATCAAAATTGTACTTTCAAAAAGTTAAATATCATTAAACATTGCACTTTCAAAAGTGCAATTATGGATTAAATTTGTACTTTTGAAAGTGCAATATTATTAATCCGCAAAAAACTTTTCTTAAAACAATAATGCCGGACAAACAACTGATTGTCCGGCATTGTTATAATTATTTTTTATAACTTTTAATTTTGTTATTACTTACCGCAAAGGTAGGATTTTTTTGATTTTTTTACAAATTTAGACGGAATTATTTTTTGTATTGACAGAAAATAATATTACTTTTGTAAAACAACACTTTAATAAAATCATGTCAACCAACAAATTAAAAGTCATCAACGACCCGGTTTACGGTTTGATTAACATCGAAAACGAATTGATTTTTGATGTTATTGAGCACCCTTTGTTTCAACGTCAGAGACGAATCAAACAGTTGGGACTTAGTTACTTGGTTTATCCGGGAGCGATGCACACGAGGTTTCAGCACGCTTTGGGCGCAACTTATCTTATGCAAAACGCCTTGAAAGTGATTTCAGAAAAAGGCTGTCCGCTTACAAGTGATGACAAACAGGCGGCTCTGCTGGCTATTTTGTTGCATGACTTGGGACACGGACCGTTTTCCCACACTTTTGAAAACAGTTTTTTTGACAATATTTCGCACGAGGACATTTCAACCGAGTTTATGAAGATAATTGACAATGATTTCGGCGGAAGAATCAAAGGCGGAATTGAGGTTTTTACAAATACTTATCACAAAAAAATCCTTCACAAACTGGTTTCAAGCCAACTTGACATGGATAGGCTTGACTACCTGAACCGCGACAGTTTTTTTACGGGCGTCAGCGAGGGCGTTGTCGGCAGCGAAAGAATTATAAAAATGCTGAATTTTGTTGACAGTGAGCCTGTTGTGGAGGCAAAAGGCATATATTCCGTTGAAAAATTCTTGATTGCGCGGCGTTTGATGTATTGGCAGGTTTATCTTCACAAAACGGTTGTGGTTGCCGAAGAAATCCTGAAACTGATTATAGAACGCGCAAAAGAACTTTTAAAAAGCGGCACGGATATTTTCGCGCCGCCGTCTTTGAAATTCTTTTTAACCAACAGTATCGCCCAAAACGGTTTGCACACAAAATTCTCCGGCAAAACGCCGCTTGAATATTTTGCTCAGTTGGACGATTCTGACATTATTTCCGCAATCAAAGTTTGGCAGTTTTCTGACGATTTTGTGTTGAGCACACTGTCAAAACGCCTGATTGACAGGAATTTGTTTAAAATCGAGATTTTTCCTGGCGAAATTCCTGACGACAAAGTTTCAGAGATAAGAAAAAAAGTCCTTTCAAAAAAACTTTGCAGCGAAGAGTTTTTGGATTATTTTGTAATCAAAGGTACTCTTTACAACAAGGCATATTCGCGTGGCAAAGACGAGACGATAAAAATCGTCATGAAAGACGGTTTGGTAAAGGACATCGCCTCTGCCTCTGACATTTCAAACGTTTCCGCGCTCAGCAAAACGGTCAAGAAAAACTTTGTGTGTTACGCTTTCTGACTGTGATTTGAGGAAAATTTAGTTGATGAATTTTACCTTGTTTTCGTCTCTTGGTTTTGCTGCGGGGCTTTCGTCAGGATAGCCGACAGCGAGAATGTAAATCAATTCGTAACCTTCTGAAAATCCGAGTTTGTCGATGAAAAATTTTGCGTTATCATTGCTTTTGATAAAACGCACGGGACCGCCCAAACAGCATGTGCCGAGACCCAAAGACTGAGCCGCGAGCATCATATTTTCGCCGAGGAGTCCGCAGTCGAGACCGGCATTGTTTTCAGCGGCAACGCAGATGATGTTGGGCGCGTTGCGGAACATATTTTTGAAGTCCGGGTCTTTGGCAACGGTTTCGGCGTTGGCGTTTTTGTAAACCTCGTTTACTTGGTTGATAAGTTCCTGACTTTCCACTACACGGATTTCCCACGGCTGTTTGTTCATACCGCTTGGAGCGTTGATTCCGCATTTTACGATTGTTTCAAGTTTCTCGTGTTCAACGGGAGTGTCTTTGTACTTGCGGATACTGCGGCGAGCCATCATGGCTTTAACGACTTGGTTTTCACCGTTTAGACAGCATTGTTCGGTTTTCTGACAGTTTGTGTCATTTTTACATTTTTCGCTGCCGTTGCTGCAAGACTGGCTCAGCGAAAATACTGCGGCAGCAGCCGCGAGTGTAAGAATTATTTTTCTCATCTGATTTTTTGTATTAGTTTTTTAGAAGTTTGACGGCGAAAAAAGGGAAAGGTTTAAATTGAGTATCTTGTATGCAAGATACTTTTTGTGTGATTTTATCTTGTATACAAGATACTTTCACTAACAATGTCTTGTATTTTGTATGATTTTTACTAATTTTGTGCTGTTGAATAATTATAACGAATTTAAATGATTACAATTATGAAAAGACAAACTTCAATTCTTCTTTTGTTGTTGACATTTTTATTTGTGAATGTTGATAACGCAACCGCACAGCAAAAACACGAATACGTTAACCTTGGACTGCCTTCCGGTACACTTTGGGCGACTTGCAATGTCGGCGCAGATAATCCAGAAGATTACGGCAACTATTATGCATGGGGTGAAACAGAACCCAAAGACACGTATTCGTGGAGCAACTATAAATATTGCAAAGATGGCGACTATAAAATGCTTACCAAATACGGTGAAGAATCCCCAAATAAAGGCTTTTCCTATAATACAAAAGACCTCGACTCTTCCGACGATGTAGCCACAGTCTGTTGGGGTAGCGATTGGTGTATGCCAACGTTATCACAGTGGATGGAACTCAGAGATATGTGCTCATGGGTATGGACTACGTGCAACGGTATGAATGGATTTGAGGTAAAAGGACCAAACAACAATAAAATTTTTCTTCCAGCGGCAGGCTTCCGCATCGATTTAAATATCCATAAAACTGATTCCGAAGGTTACTATTGGTCTTCATCGCGCCACATGCCGGAATTAGCCTGGGATGCTTGCTTTGGCTCTGACTCAGAATCCTTATTTCTACTTGGAAATTACCGTTGCTACGGACTGTCAGTTCGTCCCGTGCGGAGCAGAAAATAAACTACGTAAGTTTTTTGCTTTCTCCGCAAAAAAACATTATCTTTGCACATTGATAACCCCAAAAAAGGCAAAGTATTATGATAAACTATCCGCTTAGCATACAGAGTTTTGAAGACCTTAGAAATAAAAAATGTGTCTATGTTGACAAGACTGAATATGTTTATAATCTTGCACATAAAGGCAAAACCTATTTTCTTGCCCGTCCGCGCAGATTTGGAAAAAGTCTGTTCTGTAATACTTTGCGTGCATATTTTGAAGGCAAGAAGCATCTCTTTGAAGGCTTGAAAATCTATGATTTGGAGAAAGATTGGATTAAGTATCCCGTGATTTACCTCGACTTCGTGAGCGGCGACTATACAGTAGGGTCAATAACGCTTATCGACAAAATTAGGGTTACCTTGCAGGAATACGAGGACGGAAACGGTATACAATTCGATGAGAGTGCCATCAAGGAGAGGATTGAGGCTCTTGATGAAAAAATAAAAAACGAACCGATGAAGGTCGAAAGTTTTTCGTTGTCGTTTCGTTTGGAGTATGATTTGAAAGCCGTATATGAGAAAACTGGACTTCAAACCGTGATGATTGTGGATGAATATGACAATCCGCTAATTAAGAGCGTTAATCTTGAAACAGACAAGGAAATTTACCGTGGTTTTTTCTCGGTGTTGAAGTCTGCCGACAGGTATTTCCGTTTTGTTTTCTTGACGGGCGTTACAAAATACGCCAAGACTTCGATTTTCAGCGGTACAAACCAGCCGTATGACATCTCGTTGGAACAAAATTATGCGGCAGTCTGCGGCATTACGCATGACGAATTGTTGTCGTATTTCAAAGACGAAATCCAAGCCTTTGCAAATCAGGAAGAAATTTCGTTTGACGAAATGCTCGCCGAACTCAAAAAATGGTACGATTCCTACTTGTTTCACGAGCGGGGAATCAAAGTATTCAATCCCGTGAGTCTGTTTTCTGCGTTGCAGGGCAAAGATTTTCAAAATTATTGGTACAAAACAGGAACGCCCACAATCCTGATGCAAAGGATTAAAAATACATATTTTGACATCAAAACTCTTCGTGGCGACTTGGAATATGGCAAAGACGCTCTGATTGACTACAAGGACGATGAGTTTAGGACAGACCTCGTGCCGTTGCTGTATTACACCGGCTATCTGACAATCAAGTCGTATGACAAAGAATACAGGTCATATACTCTCGGATTTCCGGATTACGAAGTGGAAATGAGTTTTTTTGAATCGCTTGCCAAGGAGTTTTACACTACAATGGAAAATCCGTCAGGATTGGATTACACAAAATTCAAGGAAGATTTCCGCACCGGCGATGTTGAGGGCGCAATCGAGCGTATGAAAGCCTTGTTTAGTTCGTTGCCTTACGCCCCAAACAAGAGTCTCCGCCTTATTGAACGTGATTTTCAAAACGTTATCTACTTGTTGTTCACCATTTTGGGCGAATATATCATCAGCGAGGCGCATTTTTCCAAGGGACGTGCTGACAGCATTTTGATTAACAAAAAATATGTTTATATTTTTGAATTTAAAATTGACCAAGACGCTCAAACGGCTCTCAATCAGATAAACGTAAAAAATTACGCCGGACGTTTCAAAATGGACGACCGTCAAGTGATAAAAGTCGGCGTAAGTTTTTCAAGCGCGGAGAAGAATATTGTTGATTGGGTGATGGAAGAAGCAAATTAATAAAAATTATATAACAATGAAACGCAAAACGAAAAAACATCTCATACAAACTGTATGTTCTATTTTGGTGGTTGTGATTTTTTTCATGTCCCACAAGATTGGCATGGCAAAGACGGAATTTAACAACATCACAATCTATTACCACGATGAGGTTGTAACCAACGACACTGATTTAAACAATTTGTATCAAAAAATAGTGAATAAATTTGCGGACAAGGGATTCCCCTTGCCAAAGTCAAATTATTCCGTATATCTCTGTAAAAGTTCAACAGAGTTTAAGATAAAATCAATCACTTTCACTAACGGTGTACGGGGCAAAAATTTTCAATTTTTAGACAGAATGTACATACAAGAGGCGGACATCGCCAATGACGAAGTTCAAGCCGCAAGTCAGGCTCTTAACAATAGAACATTAAGCGGAACTGTTGCGCATGAACTGACACATTCTTATCAGCAGGAAAAATTGGGATTTTTCAAGTATAGAACTGCGCCAAATTGGAAATTGGAAGGTATGGCTGATTATGTTGCAAATCAGTCCTCAGCCAAAACTGCTGACGCTTTGCCTTTGTTTTTAAACGGCGAAACGTATTCTGACACAATAAATTGCGACAAAAAAATATGGGAAGGTGTTTATTTCTATTTTGTCAGCCGTCTGCGCGTTGATTATTTGTTAACGTACAAAAAAATGTCCGAAGACGAGTTTTGGAATACTGATTTTGATTTGGAAAAATTAGACTCTGAAATCAGAACGGCAATAAAACAAGGCGGTTATATTTTTGACAATTTAACCCCGCACATCATGCACTAACGCGCTGTGATGTATGGGGTTATAGATATATCGCCTTTGTTACAATACCGGGAACAGATATTTGTAAATATTTGATAATTCGGCTTGAAGGTCGGGCGAATCGGCGGTAACGGCTATTACAGCGTTTTTGTCAGGGCAAACAATAATGTACTGACCTCTTGCTCCGTCGGCGCGGTACGAGTTTTCGGGACAACGCCACATTTGGTATCCGTAGCCCAAAAGCCATGCGCAGTTTTCTTCGGTAAGACCTTTGGCTTCAACCTCGTCGGGACGTGTGCCGGCAGGAACCGAAGGTACTTGATATTTTGAGGCTTCTTCTACCCATTCTCTGCTAATCAACTGTTTGCCGTTCCAAACGCCTTTGTTGAGAAACAATTGACCAAATTTTGCCATATCTTCTGTTTTGATGTACAATCCCCATCCGCCGCAGTTTATGTGCTGAGGACTTTCTTCCCATTTGGGTTTTGCTATGCCGAGGGGTTCAAACAGGCGGGGTGTAAGGTAATCCAAAATCTTTTCGCCGGTAACTTTCTGAACTATTGCCGAGAGCATATATGTGCCAATTGAGTTGTAACAATACCAAGTGCCGGGAGTTTTGGTAACGGGGTGGGCAAGAAAAGCCTTTGTCCAAGTTTCGGTGGTATCGTTGCCCACTTGCGGTTCGGTTTCGTGTCCGCAGTTCATTGTCAACAAGTCTTTTATGGTAATGGCTTTGAGATTGTCGGAAACATCTTCGGGCAGTTCATCGGGGAAAAAATCCACCAATTTGTCGGTAACTTTCAGTTTGCCTTCGTCAACAGCCATTCCTACTGCCGTGGCGCAAAACGATTTGCTTACTGAGTGCATCACGTGCGGAGTGTTTTCTTCGCCGCCGTTAGCCCAGCGTTTATAAACAATATCGCCGTCTTTTAAAATCATAACGCTCTGAATAGTAACGTTTTTAATTGTGTCGGTAACGGCAAAAAGTTCATCGGCAGCCTCTTTGATAACATCGTTTTTAGTCTTGTTGCCTGCGCATCCCGCCAGCAATGTCGCTGCGGCAAATGCTGAAATGATAAATGATTTTTTCATCTTGTGTGATTTTTTTGAGTGAATATTGTTTTGGCAAATGTAAAAAGAATTTTTTAAGAAAAGTGCAAATGCTTGGAAATATTTTTTGTTAATGTGAAGAGGCTTTGCCGGGTTAAAAATTATTGCTGTTTGCGGTTGATTTTTTAAAAAATATAAAAAAAATTTGCAGTTTCAAATAGAATTATTAGTTTTGTGCAAAATTATGCAGTTATGGAATTTACGGCAAAAATCATAGCACAATATTTAGGAGGGCAGGTGGACGGCGACGAAAATGTTACCGTTTCCTCCGTTTCCAAAATAGAAAATGGCAAAAAAGGAACGCTGACTTTCCTTTCTAACCTCAAATACACACCTTATATTTATACGACCGAAGCCTCCATCGTTTTGGTTAACAAGGATTTCAAACCCGAAAAACCTGTCAAGGCAACTTTAATCCGTGTTGACAACGCTTACGAATGTCTTGCAAAACTGCTTCAACTTTACGAACAGTCAATCGCAAAACCTATCGGAGTGGAGCAGCCGAGTTTTGTAGCCGAAGGTGTGGAACTCCCTGACGGAATTTATCTCGGCGCGTTTGCATACGTTGCAAAAGGCGTTAAATTGGGTAAAAACGTAAAAATCTATCCGCAGGTTTATATCGGCGAAAACGTGAAAATCGGCGACAACGTTACGCTTTATTCCGGCGTTAAAATCTACAAAGACTGCGTTTTGGGCAGTAATGTAACCGTTCATGCCGGAACGGTAATCGGCTCTGACGGTTTTGGTTTTGCTCCTCAGGCAGACGGCACTTACTACAAGATTCCGCAAATCGGAAACGTTATTATCGAAGACGATGTGGAACTCGGCGCAAACGTTACGATTGACCGCTCAACTATGGGCAGTACAATCATTCACAAGGGTGTAAAACTCGATAACCTTTGCCATGTAGCCCACAACTGCGAAATCGGTGAAAACACCGTTATGGCGGCTCAATGCGGTTTGGCAGGCAGCACCATCATCGGCAAAAATACTATGGCGGGCGGACAATGCGGTTTTGCAGGACACATGACTTTGCCTGACAACTGCAAATTTGGCGGCAAAACGGGAGTCAGCCACAAACTTAAAGAAGAGGGAACTTATATCGGTTATCCGGCTGTTCCGCAAATGCAGTTTTTTAAGACACAGATCATTCTCAAAAAACTGCCTGATTTATTGAAAGAACTGGAAAATTTAAAACTTGAAGATTCAAAGAAATGAAGCAAAAAACCATAAAAGAGCCGTCAAAAGTTCTCAAAGGCAGCGGCTTGCATACAGGCGTTGAGGTAGAAATGAAATTTTTGCCCGCAGCCGAAAATTTTGGAATACGTTTTAAGCGTGTTGACTTGGAAAACCAACCCGAAATCCGCGCTTTGGCGGAAAACGTTTGCGATACTTCGCGCTCTACTGCAATCGCTAACGGCGAAGCAAAAGTCGGCACTATTGAGCACGTTATGTCTGCTCTCGCAGGTCTGGGAGTTGACAACGTGTTAGTTGAAATCAACAACGCCGAAACTCCGATTCTTGACGGCAGTGCAAAACCTTTTGTTGAAGCCTTGCAGCAGGCGGGAATAGTTGAGCAGGAGGCAGAGAAAAACTTTTTTGTAATAAAAGAAAACCTTACATATTCAAACCCCGAAAAAGGTATTGAGTTTACTTTGATTCCTGACGAGAAATATTCTATCAATACGATGATTGATTATAACTCTCAGGTTCTGGGTTCGCAGTTTGCTTCAACAATAGAATTTGAAGGTTATGACAAAGAAATTGCACCTTGCAAGACATTTGTTTTTACAAAAGAACTTGAATTTTTAGCAAAAAACAATCTTATAAAAGGCGGCAGTCTCGACAATGCGCTCGTTATCATGGAAGACGAAATGCCGCAGGAAAAAATTGACGAATTAGCAAAACTTTTGGGCAAACAGAGCGTAGAATTTTCGGGCAGAAAAGGCATTCTTAACGAAAAAGCCTTAATCTTTGCTAACGAACCCGCAAGACACAAACTTCTTGATTTAGCAGGTGATTTGGCACTTGTAGGTATACCGTTTAAAGGGAAAATTTTTGCAACACGTCCCGGACATTTTTCAAACGTTGAGTTTGCAAAAATTATCCGTCAGCACATAAAAACTAAACAAAAAGAAAACCGCGTTGAATTTGATATTTTCAAAGCCCCGGTAATGGACGTCAACAAAATCAAGCAGTTGATGCCGCACAGATTTCCGTTCTTGCTTGTTGACAAGATTATTGAAATGTCAAAAACGGTGGTTGTCGGCGTTAAAAACCTGACTTACAACGAGGCGTTTTTCCAGGGACATTTTCCGAGCGAGCCTGTATTTCCGGGTGTTCTTCAACTTGAAGCAATGGGTCAGACTGGTGGAATTCTCGTTCTAAACAACGTTGACGAACCCGAAAGATATTCGACGTATTTCTTAAAAATCGACAAAGTTAAATTCAAAGCCAAAGCCGTTCCGGGCGACGTATTAGTTTTCCGTCTTGAAATGACAGAACCTATACGCAGGGGAATTGTGATGATGAAAGGACAGACTTTTGTAAACGGTCAGGTGATTTCGGAAGGCGAGTTTACGGCAATGGTTACAAAAAACAAATAGTGATATGATACATAAATTAACCGAAATAAATCCGAATGCCAAAATCGGCGAAAACGTTGAAATCGGGCCGTTTTGCGTGATTGACGACGACGTTGTAATCGGCGACGGCTGCCGTCTGATGTCAAACGTAAGGGTTTGCTCCGGAACGCGGCTCGGTAAAAACAACCTGATTTTTCCGGGTGCGGTAATCGGCGCGGTACCTCAGGACTTGAAATTCAAAGGCGAGTACACGACTCTTGAAGTCGGCGACAACAACACGTTCAGGGAATGTGTAACTCTCAACCGGGGCACGGCTTCGCGCGGAAAGACTGTTATCGGGTCAAACAACCTGATAATGGCTTACTGCCACGTGGGACACGACTGTGTTTTGGGCAGTCATTTGGTTATCAGCAACGCGACACAGATTGCGGGCGAGGTTGAAATTGACGACTGGGCTGTTATAGGCGGCGGTTCGGCGATAGTTCAGTTCTCGAAAATCGGCGCACATTCCATGGCTTCGGGTATGTCGGGTGTCAACAAGGACATTCCGCCGTATTCGTATGCGGGCAGAACGCCGATTCAGTTTTGCGGCATAAACATCGTCGGAATGCAGCGCAGAGGCTTTACCGAGGAGCAGATTTTGAACATTAAAAACTGTTACAGGTTTATTTACCAGTCAGAATTGAATCTCTCAAAAGCGATAGAGAAGATTAAAGCGGAAATTCCTGATTGTAAGGAAAAAGACGAAATCTTGAATTTCATAGCAAGAAGCGAGCACGGAATTTTAAAAGGTCCGAAGTTGTAAAAAGAAAAAAAATGCAGGAGAAAATTTCAAAAAACTTCTCCTGCAATTTTTTTTAATAGAAATTATTTCCTTTCTTGGGATTATCCTTGCGTGATTGCTCCGCAGGGGCAAGCGTCTGCACATGCTCCGCATTCAACACATTTGTCGGGGTCGATAGAGTATACATCGCCTTCCATGATTGCTTCCTGAGGACATTCGTCTTTGCATGTACCGCATGCCTGACAATCCGTCTTACTGATTACGTATGCCATAATTCTTAATTTTAAATTTGATTGTTTGTAACTAAATTGATTGTTTGTGCTGCAAAAATATATTAATTTTTTTCAACAAACAAATTTTTTTAGTTTTTTTTACTGTTTTGCTTTCAACTCTTCCAAAATTTTCTTTTGTTTTTCTCTTTCAGAATCGAGTTGTTTAACGTTTTTGTCAGCCTCGTTAAGTTGTTTTTGAACTTTGTCTTTTGCGCTGACACCTTTTTTGTAGTCGCTTTCTGCTTTTTTCAGTACTTTTTCCTGAGCGGCGATTTGAGAAATCAGTGCTACTGCCTCAATGTCTTTGCTGAAACTCTCTACAAAAAGTTTTGCGAGATTAGCGGTTTCGGGGTCGTTGGCTGACGATACAAAATTGTCGTAACCTTTTGATACAAAACATGTTACAGTAGACGAAGAGCCTGAGCCTTCTACTTTGATATACAAATCGCACGTCTGTGCGCAGATTGTGGCTTTGTTTACCTGTTCGTATTTCGTAACGTTTTTAGCGTAGCCTTTGCCTTTGAGACCTTCTTTTGCCATACGGTTTTTTACGGCCGTGTTGACATCTTTCGGACTTGCTTTGTAAGTTACGCTGTATCCGGGTCTCGTATTCGATTTGTCGAACGGAACTACTTTTTCTACTGCGGTGTTTTGAGCGTAAACCATCGCACTAAACCCCAATGCACAAATCAGGGAAAGAATTACTTTTTTCATTTCTGCTTTTTTATTTTTTTTCTTTAAGCCAAACCTTGTTCACGCATATATTTTTCGATAGCGGCATCCATACCAGAACCGTCGGTGATTACCTGCTCGCCGTTCTCGTTTTCCATCAGTTTGAGTTTCAATGCGTTGGCGGTAACAGGTCCGAATGCGCCGTCAGCCTCCACGCCTACGTAACTTTGAAGGGCTTTTATGGTTTTTGGACCGAGTTTGCCGTCTTCTGAAAGTCCGGCATTGGTTTCTGTGTTAAGAAACTCTTGAAGTTTTTTGATGGTGTTTGCACCAATCATACCGTCGGCCTTTGTGCCGATTTTTGTTTGGAGAGCCTTGATTGTATTGCTGTCCAATTTGAAAATAGAATTGATTTCTTCTGCCATTTTAGTTTTAAGTTTTTAATTGTTAAAATAATGTTACATTTTTTACGAGCGTAAAAATACAATTTTTTTTTATACGCAAATATTTTTAAGGGATTTTTTTTCAAAAAAAATGCTTTTACACTATAAATATTTGATTTTTAATTATTTTCTATTTTTCCATATTAAACTTAATCCGGTTTGTTAAGTCTAAGTAAACAAACACTTAAAATTACACATCATGAGAAAATCACTCGTTTACATTTCCCTTGCCGCAATGCTTGCCTCCTCTTCTTGCGGCGGCAAAACCAACGCACCGCAAAATTTAACCCTTAACGACCTCGAATATTTTGAACGTCAGGGAGTTAACGTCCTTGTTTACAGCAACGATTTCAACGGCGGTTTCAACGACGAAAAAAATTCCGGTATCGAAATCATTCATCACGGCGTAAGGACGGTTCAGGGCGGCGCAGTCCGTCTCAACAAAACCCCCGAACAGTGGGACCTCGTTCCGAAAACCGTCAGCCGCAAAGTTGACAAAGAAAACGGCACGATCGAAGTCTCTCTCCGTTACGAGGATTACGATTTCGATTCCAAAATCGTCGCAACCGCCAAAGGCAACGCCGTTGAAATCTCGGTCTTTCTTGACAAACCCGTCCCCGAAGACCTCAAAGACGCAGGTTTCAACCTCGAATTTTTGCCGTCGCAGTACTGGTCAAAAACTTTTTTAGCCGACGGCAGACCGAATCTCTTTCCTAAATACGCCGCAAGCACAACCGTTGCCCGCGACAACAAAGACAAGCCGCGTCAGTTCAAAGGCTTTAAAACCTACGACGACAGAGGAACAGGCAAGTTTGTTGACCCCGAACCTTTGGAAAAAGGCCGCACTTTTGTCCTTGCCGCAGACTGTCCCGAAAGAATGATAAAAATCTCGTCCGAAGAAAACGACATCAGCCTTTATGACGGCAGAATGATTGCTCAAAACGGCTGGTTTGTACTTCACAGCGAAATTCCACACGGCAAAACCGGCAAAGTTATCACTTGGACAGTTGAGCCTAACGTCATTGACGGCTGGGTACGCGAGCCGAACATAGGTTTTTCGCAAGTCGGTTACATACCGTCGCAACCCAAAAACGCCGTTATCGAACTTGACCAAAACGACAAAATTCTTCCTAAGGCTCAGATTTTCAGAATCGGCGAAAACGCTTTGCCCGAAAAAGTTTACGAAGGCAAAACCGAGTTTTGGGGCAAATATTTCAAGTATAATTATGTAAAGTTTGATTTTAGTGAGGTAAAAACTCCGGGCGTTTATTACATTCAGTACGGCGGCACAAAGACGGGAAATTTTATCATCGGCGACAATGTTTATGACAAAATCACCGACGCAACCAGCGACATTTGGATTCCGATTCACATGAACCATATAACGGTAAACGAAGGTTACAGAATCTGGCACGGCGAGCCTTTCAAGGAAGGTTATCTTCAAGCCCCGCCTTCCGACCATTTCGATTTGCATTTTCAGGGTGAGACAACCGACACCAAGTACAAACCATACGAACTTATTCCGGGCTTGAATGTCGGCGGATATTTTGACGCGGGCGATTTTGACATCGAAACCGGCTCCAACATCAGCGTTGTTCAAAGTCTTGTCCGCGCATGGGATCTTTTCCGTTCTGAAAGGGACGAAACTTTTGTCAGCGAAGAGCAGCGTTATGTTGACCTTCACCGTCCTGACGGCGTGCCTGACATTTTGCAGTACATCGAGCACGGCGTTTTAAACCTTGTTGCGCAAGCGGAGCAAATCGGACACATGGCATCAACGCTTTCAAACGGCGTTCTTGACAATTATCACCACCTCGGCGATGCGGCCTCAATTACCGACGGTCTGCATTACGACCCGAAACTTCCGCCTTACACGAAATCTTCTGACGGCAAATCGAGCGGCACAAAAGACGATATGTGGGCTTTTACCACGCGCAATCCCATGCTTGACGCTCGTGCGGCAACGATGTTTGCTGCGGCTGGACGTGTTTTGACCGGTTATAACGACGACCTCGCAAAACGCGCCGTCATTCAGTCAAAACGCCTTTTGAAAGAGTCGCAGGAACTGACAGAAAAATTCAGAAACAGCCGTCATACAAGCGGCGAGCATGACGAACTTTCGCTCAGAGGTTTCGGCGATATTGCGGCTGACATTCAACTCTATGCGGCAACCGGCGAGAAAGAATATTTGAATGCTTTTGAGGAGAAAATCTGGAAGGCGTTGGATTTCAACGTTAATTTCACGCTTCAAACCGCGCTCGATGCAATTCCTTTTATGTCAGATAGTTACAAAGAAAAATTGCGTCCGTACATTGAAAAATACAAAGTTTATCTTGACAGTCTTAATATTGAAAATCCTTACGGCATTCCGATCGGCTTGGGCAACTGGGCAGGCGGCGGCATGACAGTATCTTTCGGAATAACAGTATGTTACGCGCACAAATATTTTCCGGAGATTGTCGGCAAGGAATACGCTTACAAAACGGCTGCATATTTGTTCGGCTGTCATCCGTATCACAATTATTCGCTTGTTGCTGCGGTAGGCGCGGCGCGTCCGAAAGCGGTTTTTTACGGCAACAACCGTGCTGACTTTTCGTTCATACCCGGCAACATGGCACCCGGCATACTTTTCCGCAAGCCCGACCATTTTGAAAACTTTGACGACTGGCCTTTTCTTTGGGGTCAGAACGAAGGCACGATAGCGGGAAACACCGGATATTTGATTTTCGGTCTGGCATTTAAAGAAATGATAAAAGAGAAATAAAAAACAAAACCTCTGATAAAAATTTTGTTTTTTTGCTTTTAAACCCTTACTTTTGCACCACTAAACCATAATGTAAAAGACATGTTTTTAAAAAGAATTTTTTTATTGCTGACGCTTCTGCCCATGCTGGCAACTGCTCAGTCGGATAATTTATGGCTCAATTTTAAGACAATGCAAGAGCCTTACGTGTTTTATTTTACCTCGAAAAATGCCACGTTTGATGTTATCAGAAAAGAACTCAGCAGCGTTACACCTAACCTTTACACCGCAAAAAAACAGGAAAAGGCGAGTTTTTTGGTGCTTGACAATTCCCAAAACCCTGCAATCCAGGGTGACGGCTTTGTGATTAACGCTGATGAAAAGAATGTAAAAATCGAGGCAAAAACCTCTGCCGGCGCGCTTTACGGCGTTTACGAGTTTTTAAGACGCCGCAAAACCGGCGAGACTGTTATTAAAGACTTGGTTTCCAACCACGTTTATCAAATCCGTATCCTAAACCATTGGGACAATCCTGACGGCAGCGTTGAACGCGGTTATGCCGGAAAATCTATCTGGTTTCAAGACGGCAAAATCAATTTCCGCTCCGACATAGAAACTTACGCACGTGCCAACGCTTCTGTCGGAATCAACGCCACAGTTATTGACAACGTAAACGCCGACCCGAAAATTCTTTCTTCTCAAATGCTTCAAGGCGTTAAAACCGTTGCCGACCGTCTCCGCCCTTATAATATAAAAGTGTACTTGGCTGTTAATTTTTCGTCTCCGGCGGCTCTCGGCGGTCTTAAAACTTCCGACCCGTTGGACAAGGACGTAATTGACTGGTGGACGAAAAAAGTCAAGGAAATATATACTTTGATTCCTAATTTCGGCGGTTTTCTTGTGAAAGCCAACAGTGAGGGTCTGCCCGGACCTATGGACTTCGGACGCACTCATGCCGACGGCGCAAACATGTTGGCAAAAGCCTTGAAACCTTACGGCGGTATCGTGATGTGGCGTGCTTTTGTCTACAATCCTCAGGGCGGCGACCGCGCAAAACAGGCTTACGATGAGTTTATGCCTTTGGACGGAAAATTCGACGACAATGTTATTATCCAGATAAAAAACGGTCCTGTTGACTTTCAGCCCCGCGAGCCGTTCAGTCCGCTTTTCGGTGCTATGAAAAACACGCAGATAATGGCGGAACTTCAAATCACTCAGGAATATCTCGGTTACAGCGACCACCTTTGTTATCTTGCCACAATGTGGAAAGAGTTTCTTGACTATCCCACTTACCATAACGGCAAAACCGTCAAAGAAACCACTCTTAATCAAAAACTTACGGCGTTTTCGGCGGTTGCCAACACCGGAAACATGAAAAACTGGTGCGGATATGTTATGGCTCAGTCCAACTGGTATGCTTTCGGTAGGTTGGCGTGGAATCCCGACCTTACTTCGCAGCAGATTGCCAAGGAGTGGATTAATCTTACACTCACAAACGATGAAGATGCCGTTAAAAAAATTTCAAACATAATGCTCCGCAGCCGTGAAGCCGTTGTAGACTATATGACACCGCTCGGACTTCATCACTTGATGGGCTGGTCAGACCACTGGGGACCTGAGCCGTGGTGCGCGATTCCGGGTGCGAGAGAAGACTGGATGCCGCGTTATTATCACAAAGCCGCTGCCGACGGTCTCGGTTTCAACCGCTCGTCAACAGGTTCAAACGCAGTTGAGCAGTATCAGGAGCCTTTGAAATCAATGTTTGACAATCCGAAACTCTGTCCGAAGGAATTTGTTTTGTGGTTTCATCACCTGCCTTGGGATTATACTTTTGACAACGGCAACACGCTTTGGGACGAACTTGTATACCATTACGACAAGGGCGTAAAAGAAGTGGAGGCGTTTCAAAATGTCTGGACAACTCTGAAAGGAAAAGTTTCAGACCCGGTTTTCAACGAAGTTACCGAAAAACTGAAAGTTCAACTTGACGAGGCTCAGTGGTGGAGAGACGGCTGTCTGCTTTATTTCCAGACATTCTCTAAAATGGACATTCCGTTTAAGACAAAATATACTTTTGAGGAGTGCAAGGCAAAACTCCGCACAAAGTCATATATTGAAAGACAAAAAGATTAACCGGAAATGAAACATATTTTCATAAGACACTTTGTTGCTTTTTGGATATTGGTTTTTGCAACGATAAACGGTAACGCCCAAGTGTACAAAGTAACCAAAATTCAGTTGGGGTATCAAGAGTCAGCGGTAGGTTTGTTTACATGCGACAATCTGAAACTTCATTTTACGCATGTTATTGTTGAAAATATCCAAGACAAACCAGTTTCGCTGTCGTTTTATAACAGCGAAATCATGGCGAAGCCTTATTCTTACAGACTTACGAATCCTCGTTTTCCAAGACCGGGACAAGTAGTTTACGATGCCGAACGCAGTTCTCCGCACGGGTGTTTATGGACAAAAATAACCATAACTTCTGTCGGTAAAAAAGCGAGCATCAGATTTGAATATGCGGCGGATCAATGGGGCGGCAAGATTTACTATGTCTATACCGCCAAAATTCAAAAAAGCAACAAAGGTTTGGAAAATTTTATCAGAGAGAATTGACGACTGTTATTATTAAAAAATTAAAAAAAATCAGAGATGAGGTTTACATTAAAATATTTAATGATTTTTGCGTTTTTGAGCCTGATGACAACGGGGCTCAAAGCGCAAAATTTTCAAGTTTGGCAGGCTGGACAGACCTGCATAAAAGTACAGTTTTATACTCCTGAAATTGTCAGGGTAACAAAAACCATTAAAGACCAACCCGTTGGCGGTCAGAGTCTTGTGGTAACATTAAAACCGCAAGATGTCTCTGTTACTAAAAAGACAAACTCCGTGTCGAGCGCAAAAATCACCGTCAAGTACAATCCGCAGACTGATGCTCTCAGTTTTTATGACGCAAAAGGCAAACTCCTTTTGGCAGAAGGGTCTTGGTCGGCTGAATTTCCCCGTCATGCTGCTAACTTAAACACTTTCAGGCTCACCCAAAAATTTCTCCTGAAAAAAGACGAGGCGATTTACGGTTTGGGGACAATTCAAGACGGCAAACTCAACCGCCGCGATGCGCATATTTTGATGGAACAGTCTAATCTTCAAGATTTTCAAAATGTGGTTCAGAGCATCAACGGCTGGGGACTTTTCTGGGACAATTATTCTCCGACACAATTTGACGGCACGGCTGAGGGTATGACTTTTTCCTCGGATGTGGCAAGATACGAAGATTATTATTTTATGCTTGGCGGCTCGGCTGACGGCGTGATTAAGCAGATGAGGAAACTTTCAGGAGAAGTGCCGATGTTTCCTCTGTGGACTTTCGGCTATTGGCAGTCGAAAGAGCGTTACAAGAGCAGCAAAGAACTTCTCTCTGTTGTTGACAAGTACCGCGAACTCCAAGTGCCGCTTGACGGTATCATTCAGGACTGGCAGTATTGGGGCAGCAATTACCTTTGGAACGCGATGGATTTTCTTTCGGAGGATTTTGCGGACGGCAAACAGATGGTGCAAAAAGTTCATCAGAAAAACGCCCACATTATGATTTCGATTTGGGCAAGTTTCGGCCCTATGACAAAGGCTTTCAGGGAGTTGAAGGAGAAAGACTTGCTTTTTGACTTTCAGACATGGCCTCAGAGCGGTATTTCGCATATCTGGCCGCCTGTAATGGATTATCCGTCAGGCGTTTGTGTTTATGACCCGTTCAGCGAGGAGGCTCGCAAAATTTATTGGAAAAACCTCAAAACGCTTTTTGACTACGACATTGACGCTTGGTGGATGGACTCTACCGACCCCGACTGTTTTTATCCGACAGCCGAAAATTACGACCACAAGGCAGGCGATGTTCCCGGCGGGACATTCCGCTCGCTCAGAAATGCGTTTCCGCTCTGCACGGTGGGCGGCGTTTACGATGCTCAGCGCAAGGAATCAAGCAAAAAACGTGTTTTTATAATGACAAGAAGTGCGTTTGCGGGTCAGCAGCGTTACGGCAGCAATATGTGGAGCGGCGACGTTAATTCCACTTGGGATATGTTGCGCAAACAAGTTCCTGCCGGACTTAATTTCTCGCTTACCGGCAATCCGAATTTCAATACCGACATTGGCGGATTTTTCTGCAACGCTTACAATGTTATGGGGCCGGGCAGCGCACCCAAAAATCCTCAGTATCAGGAACTTTATGTACGTTGGATGCAATACGGCTTGTTCTGTCCCGTGTTCCGCAGCCACGGTGCAGACGCTCCGAGGGAGATTTGGCAGTTTGGCGAAAAAGGCACGCCCGTGTATGACGCCATCGAAAAATGTATCCGTCTGAGATACAGACTTTTGCCGTATCTTTACAGCACGGCTTGGCAGGTAACGAGCAACAACGGCAGTTATTTGCGTCCGTTGTTCAGTGATTTTGCCGCTGACAGAAATGTCTGGGAAATGGCAGACGAATTTTTGCTTGGCGACATCATTCTCGCCGCCCCGGTTGTGGAGGCTCAGTACACCGAAGAAAAAATCATCAAGACCGACGAAATGTCGGGCTGGGACAGAAACAACGCTGACAATAAGCAGGTTGCAAATGTTGATTTCACTCAGACAAAACAGACAGTCAAATACCTGCCAAAGGG
>JAFXUC010000089.1 GCA_017535325.1 Bacteroidales bacterium
CGGGAAGCGACATTGGGATAATGCCTTGCGAGCGAAGTGCCGACACTGCACCCATGCCGATTTTGGAGGCGGCAACGTATTTGCAGTCGGCAAAAACTTCGGCGTTTTTTTGCATTTCTTCAATGCTGTGTTTGCCGTTTTGACAAGCGGGTTTTACCGAGCGTTTTTCTATGAAAATCCACTCGTCGACAAAACATTGATAAATGTAAAACTCATCGGCGCGTCCAAAATGCGTGTCAACAGTATATCCGTCGGTAGATGCCAACGCCACTCTAAAAGCATTGTATTTCTGTTCGCTATCCATGTGAAAATGTTTCGGTTACAACAAAATCATTACTGAAAACTTCCTTTGAAAATTCCGATTTTCCGGGAACACCCACGGCATCGGCTCTACAACGGTTGCAATGACGGAAAACTCCAATGAATTTTTCTGCATCTTTGCGTGCCTGTTCTATTTGAAAACAAAGCGGAGGTTTTTCGTCCTTTAATTCAAATGTGGGAATCAAAGGTATAATATTATAGATTTCTGCGCCTGCATCTGCCACTGTTTTAGCAATTTCGCCTATGTGATGACCATTGATACGAGGCACCAAAACTGTGTTTACTTTTATTGTTATTCCGCTTTTGGCTACTTTTTTAATACCCTCTATTTGATTGTGAATAAGTATTTTTGCACCTTCAAGGGCATCGTATTTTTTGCCGTGGTAAATAACAAATTTATTGAGTTTTGCCTCAATTTCGGGGTCTACTGCATTTACCGTTACCGTTAGTGAATTAATGCCCGAAGCAATCACTTCATCGGCTTTTTCGTTTAACAGCAAACCATTGGTGCTCATACATTTAAGCAATTGCGGAAATTCTTTTCCTATTAACTTAAATGTCTCCAAAGCGGCGTTTGTGGCAAGAGTATCGCCCGGACCGGCAATGCCTGCCACGCGAATTTCGGGACATATTTTGAGGGCTTTTTTCAAAATACCTACGCTTTCTTGGGGAGTTATTACCTTTGAGGTAACGCCCGGACGGTTTTCGGTATCGTTTAAAACCCTATGGCAAAAGCGACAGCCGATGTTGCAACTTCCCGAAACCGGAAGATGAATACGTCCTGTTGTTGCCGCCTTTTGCCCAAAACACGGGTGATTATTTATCAGTTCTTTATTCATTTTCGTCTGTTTTATTGATACCGCAAAAGTACTGTCAACAGACAAATCAACCAAACAAAATAAAAAACTTAGTTATATTTTCTAAAAAACAATTTTTGTCAAGAATAAATATTCTAATTATAAGTTCAAACGGGAAATTTTCAGTAGAAATTTTATTCCCCGAAAGACGCCAGTTTTACCGATGTCTGATAATCCAAATACCGTCTGAAATCCTCCGACTCTATCTGCCCCGCAACCTCATTTATAAACGCCTTAATCATAAGATTTTGCGCCGTTTCCAAAGATATTCCGCGGCTGCGCATATAAAAAAGTGCCTCTTTGTCCAACATTCCGGTTGTGCTGCCGTGCGAACATTTTACGTCGTCGGCGTAAATTTCAAGTTGCGGCTTGCTAAGCGCACGGGCGTTTTCCGACAACAAAATATTATTGTTAACCTGCTCAGCCTGTGTTTTTTGAGCGTCTTTTGCAACTTTTATCAACCCGTAAAAATCGCTTACGCCGTTGCCGCTGACTACCGACCTTACTGTCTGTTTGGAACTGCAACGCGGCACATTATGATTGATAACCGACTGCAACTCAATTTTCTCGTCATCACCCGGCATCAAAATCGTCGGCAGATTAACAACAGAGTTCTCTCCGAGAAAATCAACATTCAGTTTGTAATTATTTGACTTTCCGGCTATTATAGAATTTGAAAGCGTAACCTCCGAATCCCTGCCGATTGAAAGTTTTATGCTGTGGTTAACAACCGACTGAGGCGTTCCCGCACAAAAAACGTCCATTTTCAGTTTGCTGTTGTTGCCGACAACAATCTCTGTTTCAATATTTTGTGTTATTTCGTTCTCGTTGCCGAAAAGAATCATATACGCAAAATTGCCTTGGCAATTATCGCCTATTTTAAGACTGTTTTTGCGCGAGGTATCCCGCAAAGTAACGCAGAAAAAAGCCTCGTTGATTCCGCCGTTGCCGTCATGATGAAATTCTTCGTCAGCAGCGTGCGAAATCATATAATTGGGAAAATTAACAAAATCCTCCTCTGAAAATCCAAACCGCATCATAATAAAAACCAATTAATTATACAACTTGTCAGCCTCTTTTTTGAGTTCGTCGTAACCTGTTTTTTCAAGTTCCAACGCGAGGTTTTTGTCTCCCGTTTTGATAATACGTCCGTTGTACAAAACATGAACAACATCAGGTGTTATGTAATCCAAAAGCCTTTGATAATGAGTTATTATGATAAACGAATTTTCCAAAGATTTCAACTTGTTTACACCGCTTGCGACAATTCGTAAAGCGTCAATGTCAAGACCTGAATCCGTCTCGTCAAGAACGGCAACTTTCGGGTTCAAGACAGCCATCTGAAAGACTTCCAACTTTTTCTTTTCGCCGCCCGAAAAGCCTTGGTTGACGCTGCGTCCGTCAAGTTTTTTGTCCAATTCAACGAGTGCTTTTTTCTCTTTTATAAGTTTGAGAAACTCCGGCGCGGGCATAGGTTCAAGTCCGTGATATTTGCGCTGTTCGTTGACAGCGGCCTTCATAAAAGCGTTAACGGAAACGCCCGGAATCTCCACCGGATACTGAAAAGCCAAAAATACGCCTTCGGCGGCGCGTTCTTCGGGTTTGAGTTTCAGCAGGTCTTTGCCGTCCAAAGTAATAGAGCCTTCGGTAACGTTGAAAAGTTCGTTACCCGCCAAAACGGACGCAAGAGTGCTTTTTCCCGAACCGTTAGGTCCCATGATGGCGTAAACTTTGCCTTTTTCTATATTCAGATTAATGCCTTTTAAGATCTCCTTTCCGTCGATTGTGGCATGTAAATTCTTGATTTCTAACATTTTTGTCGTAATTTATCACATTCAATTTGTATGACGCAAAGGTAAAATTTTTTTTTGGGATTTTTCGGGATTTTGCAAAAAATTTTTACACCCTTATTCCGACCATTGTCATATCGTCTACCTGATACGATTCGCCGCGCCAGGCATCAAGTGTTTCTCCAAGTTTTTTCCCGATTTCAGGCAGCGGAAGTGTAATGTTTTCGATGAGAAATTTGTCCAAACGCGCCCCTTTGAATTTTTCCATTTTCGGATTTGTCTGGTCTTTGATGCCGTCGCTCATAAAAAACACCACGTCGCCTTTTTCCAACTGAATCTCCTGAGACGTGAAATCCCGCTCGCGGACATAATTGCCTATGGGCATACGGTCGCCTTTCAGTTTTATGCTTTCGCCTTGACGGACTAAAATTCCCGACTGGTTTGCCGCGCCGAATTTCATAATGTTTGTCGCCGGATCAATAATGCCTATCGTCATATCCATACCGTCGTTGACAGAAAAACCGTCGTCAGAGTTTTTCAAAAGCATCGTCTTTACCATCACACGCATACGGCTCAGAATCACTGCCGGGTCAAGTGCCTCGCCCGAAATGTCCATGTCGTTCAAAATGTCTTTCAACGCGCTCATGCCCATCATGCTCAAAAGCGAACCCGGAACACCGTGTCCCGTACAGTCTGCCTCAACGAGAATTTTAAGACCTCGGCGCGTCTCAACCATATACCAGTCGCCGGAAACAATGTCCCGCGCCTTGTAAAAAACCATGCTTTCGGGGAAAATTGCGGAAACGTTTTCAACAGGCGTTACTGCCGACTTCTGAATCCGCCGCGCATATTTTATCGAAGATGTCAGGCTGCGGTTGTTTTCGTCAAGGGCAACACGCTGAACGTCAAGTTCTTTGTTGAGTTTTTTGATTTTGCCGTTGGACGAGATAAACATTACACAAATCCACGCCGCCAAAATCAAAATCACCACCATCACAATATTGAATATCATCTGCGTCCGCTGCTCCTCGGCAAGGCGGTCAAGTTCGGTCTGACGCTCCTCACTTTCGGCGGCAAACTTTATGCTGACAAGCCTCTGGTCAAGGTTCTCGTTGAAAACCTCGTCCGTAAAACTGAACTGCCTCTGAAAAATCTCCGCCGCCTCAGCGTAATCCTTTTTTCTGTAATAAACCTCGCCCAAAGTGCCGTAAACCACGCCGACAGTTTGTTTTGCGCCGACTTCCTGGGCAAATTTCAACGCGGCTTCGGCGCAGTACAATGCGCTGTCGTAAGCCTGACGGTTGAGGTAAATCTGCGCCAAATTGTTGTTGACGTCCGAAAACAAAGGCTTGTCAACATCGCCGTCGTCCCTTAAAATCTCAAAATACGAGGTCATCGCCCGCAAAGTGTCGCCTTCCCTTACGTCAAGATCCGCAAGAAAACGCCTTACGTTGCGCACGTCGCCCCATGAAGAATTGATGTCAAGACGGATTTGAAGCGAACTGTCCAAGGCTGCGCGGGCTTTTTGAAGCGAGTCCGTCAGCATATAATACCGTCCGAGGTTGAGATAATAATGCGACTTCAACTGTCTATTGTCGAAGTATTTGGAAAGCGATTTTACGCTGTCGAGGTGCGACTTGATTTTCGCCGTGTCGTCAAGATAAAGATAAAGGTTGGCAAGGTCGATGTTTGAATGTGCCATTTCCTCCTTGTTGCCGAGTTCCGTGCTGATTTTCAGACTCTTTTCGTAAAGTTCAAGTGCCTTGTCGAAACTGCCCGCGTTTTTGTAACTTCTGCCCGTATAACTGCATGCCAAAGCCTGCTGCGCTTTCTGACCCGTCAAAAAGGCAACCGAATCCGCTATGTGTCCGTAAAAAGCGGCAAGCAGAGGGGCAGAGTTTCTGATTTTCTGACAGATTTTTATGTAAAGCGCGGGTTTTTGCATATCGGGGGCAGTCTCCGCAGCATGTATGAGAGAGTCGGTCTCCGGCGAGGAAGCCCTCAGAGCGAAAACCGTCAAAACCAATAATATCGTTACCGCAAACCGTTTCATCTTTTTTTCTGAAAATTAATCAATTCCAAACGCAATTACCGTCATGTCGTCTGACTGTTCCGCCTTGCCTGTCCATGAAGAAAACTCGCCGTCAAATTTTTCTGCGGTTTCGCGGACACTTTCTCCGGCGGACTCCGTGAGAAATTCCGCAAATCTGTGCAATCCGAAAGTTTTGCCTTCGGGATTTTGCAAGTTGTTGACACCGCCGTTTATCATAAACACAGCATCGCCTTTTTGCAGCGGAATTTCTTTTTCTGAAAAAGGCTTTCCGTTTTCTGACGCGCCGATTGGCATGTCGTCGCCTTCGAGCAGGATAATTTCGTTGCCGCGTTTCAAAAACGCCTGCTGATTGGCAGAGGCAAAACTCATAGTTTTGTTTCCGGGGCTTATAACGGCGATTGAAGCGTCCATTCCGTCGACTGAAAGTGCGCCGTCGCCGGTGTTTTCGGCAATCATCGCCTTGACTTTTTCCCGCATACGGTCAAGGATTTGAGACGGACTTATTCTCTCGCCCGAAACCGCCATCGCGCCGATAATATCCTTGAAAACACTGATTCCCATCATGCTCAAAAGCGAGCCCGGAACTCCGTGTCCAGTACAGTCAGCCTCTATAACTATCTTACAGCCAAGACGTTCCTCTATTCTGTACCAATCGCCGGAAATTATTTCTTTCGGACGGTAATAAATTATGCTGTCGGCAAAAAGTTTCGTAAAATATTCGTCAGTGCTGAGAGCCGCCTTCTGAATCCTCCGCGCATAGTGAATTGACGAAGTGATTTCGGTGTTGATTTTTGCGAGCGCGTTTTTTTGCGAGGCAAGTTCCGAGTTAAGACGTTTGACCTTGCGGTTTTTGTACGTTATGTGGACAAGCGCGGCAACTGTCAAAACAAGAATTATGACGGCGGCTGTGCTGATACGCTTTGAAAACGCCTTGCGCTCCGAAAGTTGCAACATTTCCGACTCTTTTTTATAAGCGTCCACGCCGTAGCGGAAATTGTCGGTTTTCATCTTGACCCTGCCTTTGAAAATGCTGTCGTTGCAGCCGACCTGCTCACGGTAACATTCCGCAAGCCTTTTATAATTGTTTTTTGCGCGGTAAACGTCCTCAATAACTCCGTAGGCTGTCATCATCGCGCCTTTTGAACCGAGGTGCTTGGCGTAACCGAGACTTTGTGAGGCGTAATAAAGCGCGCTGTCGTAGCGTCCGCCGTCAAAATGGTATCTCGCAATGTTGATTGTAAGTTCCTCCAAAAGGTCATAGTCGTTGAGTGCGTCAACGTTTTTGAGGGTTGAGAGGTAGACGTTGTAAGCGAGTTTTTTGAGACCCGCCTCAGCGTAACAGTCGCCGAGGTTTTTGCGGACAACGTTGCACTGAGGATTGAGTTTTTTGCATTTGGTTCTGATGTCGAGCGATTTGAGCAAATATTCCTCAGCCTTGTCAAAATCCTTGACTCCTAGCCGAGCGCGTCCGAGGTTCAAAAGAACGTATCCGAGAACCGCCGAATCGTTGTCGGCACGGGCAACGGGCAGGGCTTTTTGAAGTTCCAACTCCGCCTCGGCAAATTTGTTCTGATGGATAAGCAGGTTTCCGAGGTTGACATAACCGTAGCCGATTTGGTCTCTGATGTTGTATTCTATCGCGTGGTCGATTCCGAGTTGGTAATATTCGCGGGCATCGTCGTAGTTGTCAAGTTTTTTCTGACAGACACCCACAAAACTGTAACCTTTTACGAGTTGCACGTGGTCGCCGATGCGCTTTGCGATTTCAATGGCTTTGAGTCCGAATCTGACGGCGATTTCGGGGTTTTTGTTACGAAGCCTCCAACAGATGTCGTTGTTGAGACCGTCGGCAACCGAGTCGGGCGCGTTTGCGGCAAGAGCAGCCAAAGAGTCGGCTTTTGCGTCATGAAACTGCGCATAAACCGTCCCGGCGGTCATAAAAAAGATTATAACCGCTGAAAACAAGGCTGTTATGTAACGCGAATTTTGCATATTTTTATCTACGGCAAAATCAGTGCCGAGTTTTATTTTTTTTGTTATCCGACTGCGCCTTCAAGCGTTATCGAAAGCAGTTTACGCGCCTCAACCGCAAATTCCATCGGAAGTTTGCTCAAAACGTCTTTTGCAAAACCGTTTACAATAAGGCTGACGGCGTTTTCCGTAGAAATTCCTCTCTGACGGCAATAAAAAAGTTGCTCGTCGGAAATTTTTGAAGTCGTCGCCTCGTGTTCCAAAGTCGCCGTGTTGTTGGCACAGTCAACATACGGGAAAGTGTGCGCTCCGCATTTGTCGCCGATTAAAAGGCTGTCGCACTGGGAATAATTGCGGGCGTTTTGTGCGCCTTTTGCAACTTTCACTAAACCGCGGTAAGAATTTTGACTTTTGCCGAGCGAAATACCTTTGCTGATAATCGTTGATTTTGTATTCCGTCCGATGTGAATCATTTTTGTGCCGGTGTCTGCCTGCTGATAATTGTTGGTTACCGCAACAGAATAAAATTCCGAAGTCGAATTGTCGCCTTTCAAAACCGTTGACGGATATTTCCACGTAATTGCCGAGCCGGTTTCAACCTGTGTCCAGGAGATTTTTGAATTTTCGCCCTTACACATTCCGCGTTTTGTAACGAAATTGTAAATTCCGCCTTTGCCGTCCTTGTCGCCGGGATACCAGTTTTGAACGGTTGAATATTTTATTTCGGCGTTGTCAAGCGCGATTAACTCCACAACTGCGGCGTGAAGTTGGTTTTCGTCTCTCATCGGAGCGGTACAGCCTTCCAAATAAGAAACGTAACTGTCTGAATCCGCGATAATTAAAGTGCGTTCAAACTGACCGGTTTTTTCGGCGTTGATTCTGAAATACGTTGAAAGTTCAACGGGACAGCGCACGCCTTTGGGGATATAAACAAACGAGCCGTCAGTAAAAACCGCCGAGTTCAACGCCGCATAAAAATTATCGCCGACCGGAACAACGCTGCCGAGATATTGTTTTATAAGGTCTCTGTGTTCGCGGATTGCCTCGCTTATCGGACAGAAAATTATGCCTTTTTCCGCCAACTGTTTTTTCATTGTCGTGTGTACGGATTCCGAATCGAAAACCGCGTCAACCGCCACGCCCGCAAGTTCTTTTTGTTCTGAGAGCGGAATGCCGAGTTTTTCGTAAGTTTTCAAAAGTTCGGGGTCAACCTCGTCAAGAGAGTTGACTTTCGGACGCTTTTTGGGAGCGGCGTAGTATATTAAATCTTGATAATCAGGCTCTTGAAAATCAAGATGCGCCCAATGCGGCATTGTCATTGTTTTCCACTTTTCGTAGGCGCGGAGGCGGAAATCAAGCATTTCTTCGGGTTCGTTTCTAAGAGCGGAAAGTTTTCGGATAACGTCTTCATTAAGACCTTTTTCAAACTTTTCCATTTCGATTTCAGTAACAAATCCCGCGTTGTAACCGCCGTTTTCAAGTTCGCTGATTATATTTTTTTCGTCTGCCATTTTGATTGTCTGTTTTAAGGCACAAAGTTAATAATTTTTTGCGGATAATCTATAAAAAAACAAGAAAATACATTTTTTATTCTACGCCTGTTTTTATATCCTTTACAACAAGTTGAACGCTTGAAATACCGTTAAACACGTTTAAATCAAGAGTATAGCATATATCAAAAGGCTCTTTTGTCCTGATTTTGTCGTAAAAATCCGCCTTGCCGAAAGCGATGCCGATTTTTGTAATTCCCGTCTGGTCTACCACTTCCAAACGCAAATGACGTTTGTCAGAACCGACAATTTTTGAACCCATGTCCGTTACGCCGCGCGTACAAAAAACAGGTTCGGGATTGCCGGGTCCAAAAGGCTCAAACTCTTTCAGACGGTTGTAAAAATCTTCCGTAACAGATTTAAAATCAAGTTCCTGCTCGATTCTGATTTCGGGATTTTTTTGCGACGGCAAAATATGACTTTTTACATAATCCTCAAATTTTTGCGCAAAAGGCTCAAAATTTTCAAACTTCAAATTAAGCCCCGCCGCAAACTTGTGACCGCCGAAAGCCGTCAGAAATTCACGGCAACTGTCAACAGCCTCATACAAATTGAAATCCGAAACCGAACGCGCCGAACCCGTCAGGGTTTCACCGATTTTCGTAAAAACTATCGTCGGACGGAAATACGTCTCCGTAAGCCGCGAGGCAACTATTCCGACAACGCCTTTGTGCCAGTTTTCACCGTAAACCACTGTCGTAGAATTGTTTTCTGTGCCTTCGAGTTTTTGCAGAGCCTCAGCCGTAATGCTCCGGTCAAGGTCTTTGCGCGTGCGGTTGTAGTCAGAAATCTCTTTTGCAAACTTTTCCGCCTCGGTCTCGTCCTGAGTCGTCAGAAGCCTTACAGCATCGCGTCCGAGGTGTATGCGTCCGGCGGCGTTGATTCGCGGTCCTATCATAAAAACAGAGTCGGTCATCGTAATGTTTTTGCCGTCAAGTTTCGCCTCTTTTTTCAGAGCCTTGAAACAGGTCAGAGGGTTTTCGTTGAGTTTTTTCAGCCCGTAATATGCTAAAATGCGGTTTTCGTCAACTATCGGAACAATGTCGGAGCCTATGCTGACGGCAGTTAAGTCAACGTATTTCAAAAGGTTTTCAAGCGGAATTTTGCGCCTGATGCACAAAGCCTGCATAAACTTAAAACCGACGCCGCAGCCCGAAAGTTCGTCAAAAGGGTAAGTGTTGTCGGAGCGTTTTGCGTCCAAAACGGCAACCGCTTTGGGCAGTTCAAGCCCCGGAGTGTGATGGTCGCAGACGATGAAGTCTATACCTTTGTAATTGGCGTATTCTATCCGCGCATTGTCTTTTATACCGCAGTCAAGGGCGATTATAAGCGTGCAGTTGTTTTCCGCAGCAAAGTCAACACCCTTGAAACTTACGCCGTAACCTTCTGTATATCTGTCAGGTATGTAATAGAGAATATTTAAAGGATAAAACTCTTTCAAAAACGAATACACTAAGGCGACGGCTGTTGTACCGTCAACGTCATAATCGCCGTAAACGAGGATTTTTTCGTTGTTTTCAAACGCTTTTTCCAAACGGTCAACGGCTTTTTTCATGTCGTTGAAAAGGAAAGGGTCGTGAAGGTTTTCAAGTTTCGGGCGTAAAAAATTCCGCGCTTTTTCTGTTGAAAGTCCTGTTCTGACAGCCAAGAGCCGTGTCAGATGAATATCTTTGAAGTAACCGTTCAGACTTTGGTGAAATTCGAGAATATCACTTTCTGAAAAGTCCGTATTTTGTATTATCCAGTTTTTTAGCATTTTAATTCTGACTTTAAGTTTTATATTACCGCAGAGACTGCGTACAGCGGATAATTTGTTACCCACGATTGTTCTTTGTACGGAGCCATGGAAAAGCGGATTCCGTGAAGTTCAGGATTTTTTTCGACAAAAGAACGCAGACTTTTTGCTTGAAGGTTTTCCTCCGCCTTGACTTCGACAGGCAGAATTTTTCCGCCGTTCTGAACTAAAAAATCTATCTCGCCCTGCGAATTGTCAGCAGACCAATAATAGATGAGATTTTCTCTGTTGAGCCGCAACTGTTGCTGCACATATTGTTCTGTAAGTGCGCCCTTGTAATCCGTAAAGACGGCGTTGCCGTTGACAAGAGCCTGCGGCGGCATACCGCTCATAGCGCAAAGAAGTCCGATGTCAAGCATAAAAAGTTTGAACGCCGCAAAATCTTCGTATGCTGACAGAGGGAGCAATCCTTTTTTTGTCCGGCTGACCCTGTAAACAAGACCGGCATCGCGCAGCCATTCAATCGCAAGTTCAAAATTCTTTGCTCTTGCCCCTTCTTTCAAAAAGCCGTAAATAAATTTCTTGTTCTCCTTTGAAAGTTGTCCGCTGATACTCCGCCAGACCATACGCAGACGGGGTACTTCGTCCAAAGGCGCGTGTTTTGAAAAATCTCTGTCGTATGCATCTAAAATATTGTGCTGCAATTCCCTTACCAAACCAACGTCATGAGTTTCTGTGAAATTCTTGACAACCTCAGGCATTCCTCCGACAAAAAAATACTGTTTGAGAAGATCCTGCAACTGACCTTCAAACGGAGCGAGATTTTCCCACCGCTGCTCTTTTACGGCCGCAACAAACTGTTCCTTTCCGGCGGCTTCGAGAAACTCCAAAAAACTCAACGGATAAAGCGACACAAAATCAACTTTTCCGACCGGGAAACTGTCATTTTGATGTGTTGCTATTCCAAGCAGAGACCCAGCCGCAATAACAGGCAGTTCGGGAGACTGTTCATAAAAATATTTCAAAGCGGTAACTCCGCGCTTGGCTTCCTGAATCTCATCAAAAATCAAAAGCGTGTCCTTGTCGGGCATAATGCCGGAATACAATTGAATTTCAAATTTAATACGCTGAATATCAAAGTCTTTTATAAAAAGGCCGCTCAATTGAGCATTATTTTCAAAATTTATGTAAATGCTTTTTTGAAACGCTTCTTTGGCAAATTGCTGCATAAGCCAAGTTTTGCCAACCTGACGCGCCCCTTGCAAAATCAGTGGTTTTCTGTTCTTTTTATCTTTCCAAAGATAAAGTTCCTTTATGGCATATCTGTTCATTTGTTCCGTTTTTTTCTGTGCAAATATAGGTATTTTTTATAAAAAAACAAAAAGTGCAACTAAAAAGTGTATCAAAACATCAAAAAGTGCGACTAAAAAGTGTATTCAAGCAACAAAAAGTGCGACTAAAAAATGTAAATACCCCTGCACAGTGTAATGTACGGGGGGGTAACAAAATATTGTAAACCGTTGCAAACTTTTTTTTTGAAAAAACAAAATAAAAACAGATTTTTTTATACGGTATTTTTTCAATATATTTGCGAAAAAATACAAATGTACCTTTTTGACACACATACTCATTTTTTTGACGAGGCATTCAACGAAGACCGCGACGAGGCTGTTTTAAGAGCGGTTTTGTCAGGCGTAGAAAAAATGGTTTTGCCGTGCTGCTCAGAAAAATCACTGAGCGGAATCGAAGAATTGTGCAAAAAATTTCCAGAAAACTGTTTCCCGACTCTCGGACTTCACCCCGAAGATATTGACATAAAAAACGTTGACAATCAGTTGAAAGAAATTTTTGATTTCAAGTTTTCCAAACCGGCAGTTGCCGTCGGCGAAATCGGAATTGATTTGCATTACATGAAAGACACTTTTGAAATTCAGAAGAAAGTCTTTGAGTATCAACTAAATATTGCCGTTAAAAGAAACCTTCCCGTCATAATTCACTGCCGTGAAGCATATAAAGAAATTTTTGAAATTTTGGACGGTTATAAAGACAGCGTAAAAGGGATTTTTCACTGTTTTTCGTCGGATAAAAAAGATGCCGAAAAAATTCTCAACGATTTCAAAAACTTTTATTTCGGAATCGGCGGTGTGGTAACGTTCAAAAATTCAGGCAAAGAACTTGCCGAAACCGTCCGGGATTTTCTGCCGCTGGAAAAGATTGTCTTGGAGACAGATTCGCCGTATCTCGCCCCCGTCCCAAACCGCGGAAAAAGAAACGAAAGCAGTTTTGTAAGGTTTGTCGCGGAGAAAATCGCCGAACTTAAAAATATTGACATTCAAACGGTTATAGAAACCACAACGTTAAACGCCGAAAATATTTTCAAAATATGATTACAAAAGAAAACGAAAAATTTATGCGCCGCTGCATCCAACTCGCAAAACTCGGCGCGGGCAGTGTCAGCACCAATCCGATGGTAGGAGCGGTTGTTGTTTATAACGGCAACATCATCGGCGAGGGTTTTCATAAAAGATTCGGTCAGGCGCATGCCGAGGTAAACGCCATCAACTCGGTAAAAAATCCGGGACAGCTTTCTAAATCAGAGATTTACGTCAGCCTTGAACCCTGCGCACATTTCGGGAAAACGCCGCCCTGCGCAGACCTCATTATCGAAAAAGGCATCAGAAAAGTTTATGTCGGCTGTCTTGACCCGTTTTCAAAAGTGGACGGAAAAGGCATTCTGAAACTTAGAAACGCGGGCATAGAAGTCGTAACCGGCGTTCTCGAAAAAGAATGTCAGGAACTTAACCGCAGATTTTTTACTTTTGTGAATTTAAAACGTCCGTACATAATTCTCAAATGGGCGCAAAGTCTTGACGGATACTTGGATAAGGATTTTCGACCGGTAAAAATTTCCAATCCTCTGACAAACATTCTCAGCCACAAATGGCGCAGCGAAGAAGACGCTATTTTGGTCGGCACAACCACCGCCGAAAGGGACAATCCGCACCTCGACAACAGACTTTGGAGCGGAAAAAATCCCGTCAGAATAATTCTTGACAAGGAAAACGCACTTGATAAAAAGTTGAATATTTTTGATAACTCGCAGCCGACTATAATTGTAAAGGAATTTGACGTTAATGAAATTCTTAACAAACTGTATCACAATAATATACAAAGCGTAATCGTGGAAGGCGGCGCAAAAACGCACAATCTTTTTCTCGAAAGCGGACTTTGGGACGAAATACGGATTTTTCAGTCTGACGAGATGCTGCACTGCGGCACAAAAGCCGCTAAAATCCAGGGAAGTTTAGTTGAAAATACAAATATAGGAAATAATAAGTTGTTGATTTTTAGAAATATTATTTCTTGATTATTTTGTAAACGCCCTCATCTTCGTCTTCCGGCTCTGCTTCAAATTCGGTTTCTACAAACTCAAAACCGAGGTTCAAAAGTTCGGAATATTTTTGTCCGCTTTTAAGCATCTCGCTGTCGTCTTTTTCGTAAAACCATTTTACATGAACCTCGCTGCTCTGTTTTAAACTGCTGATAAGCGTAACGAGTTTTGCGATTTGTTTTGCACTCGAAGTGTTGAAATACGTATAACCGAACTCGATTTCGGTAACTTTTTGAGGCGTTTTTGAATATTCCGAAACCCACTGATACAAAGGCTCATAAAAGCCGTACGCATCTTCAAGCCAAGACGTGCCGCTGATTCGGATAAAACCTTTCTGAAAGTCCATTACAACTTCCGGAGAATCTTCCGTGCCTTTGATATTAAGAGTTTCAATCATTTTTCATTTAAATATTAATGTAAGTTGTTATCTTAAAAAGCGAATACCCCTCTTCGGTGTCAAAAAACTGATATTCAAGCGGGTTTTTGCTTTTGTTCCTGATTTCAATAAGACCGAGACCGCCCTCTTTGAAGGACTCGTCGCTGTCAAAATCAAAAAGTCTCTCGTTATAATAATCTTCTCTTTCTTCGTCGGTAAGGGAGTTAATATGGTCGATTTTGTAAGACAACTGCTCCTTGTCGGTTGTCTTTACGTAATTTATGGTCGTAAGACAATATTTTCCGCTATTGAGCGAAATATAAAAAATTCCCTGACAACCGCTTATGCCCGAAACAGTTACATTACCGTGGTGAATAATGTTCTGGAGCATTTCAACCATTATGCTGATGATTTTTTTCTTGGAATTTAAGCCCCCGCTCATACGGCTTTTCATAATCGAAATCAGGCTCAACAGACTGTCCTGGTCAAACACCGCGCTGTAAATCAGCAAAATGGAATTGTCCAAAATAAAACGGTGAAGATTTACCATATAATCAACCGTATAAACCGAACCCAAAGGCTGAACCGGAGCCTCGCCCAAGGTAATTCCGTTGATGTCGCTATGAAGGTAAAAATAAGAAATCTCGTCGTTGACCTTCTCGATATGATAAGAAAGTTTGTTGCCGGATTTTCTGACCATTTCTATGAGTCCGAGACCCGCACCGCCTTTGTTTGAGAGTTGTCCGTTGCCCAAAACCGCACGGTAAAAAATATCAAGTTCCTCGCTGTCAAGGCTGTTAATTTTGTCAAGTTTAGACCTTAAATCATCGATTTTGTTGTTTTCTATTATATTACCGGTAGTGATATAATACCACTTGTTCTGTTTTTGAATAGAAAAAAACGAACTTGTCATCTCTTCGGAATTTTCCTTGGCGTCGCCGTGCCGCGAAATGTTTTGAATACTCTCCACCATTATATGGAAAATCCGTTTCTTGATTTTACCTGAAATTCTGTCCCTGTCGATGTTTTTTTCGGCAAGAGATAAAATATGCTGCTGGAGGTTTTGCGTAAACTCACCACGATAGATATAGTTGAGGTCGTCTGTACCGGTAGACTTCATCAACTCTATCACAAAATCCCTTTTTGCTATATTGTTATCCGAACTCATAAAAAACTTTTGTCAAAATTACTAATAATTTAAATGCAAATTTCTTGCCTTGTTTAGATTTTTTTACATTTTAACATTTTTTAATATCCAAGCGGTTAAACTATAAAAAAAGACCGCCTTACGCAGACGGTCCTCCAAAAACAAAAACCTAAAAATTATGAATAAATAAATTTTTCTAACCTAAATAGGCTTTAAGCAGATTGCTCCGAGAGGTGTTTCTCAGTCTGCGGATTGCTTTTTCTCTGATTTGGCGCACCCTTTCACGTGTAAGACCGTATTGGTCGCCGATTTCTTCGAGACTGAGTTCCTGACAACCTATTCCGAACGAAAGTCTTAAAATTGAACGCTCGCGTTCCGTAAGGGTTGAAAATGCCCTTTCGATTTCCTTGCTTAAAGACTCGTTCATCAAGTTGCCGTCCGCTACCTGCGAATCGGGGTTTTCCAAAACGTCCAACAAACTGTTTTCTTCGCCTTGAACAAACGGTGCGTCAACGCTCACGTGCTTACCTGAAACTCGCATTGTGTCCGAAACTTTTTCTGCCGGAAGATCAAGAATTTTGCTCAATTCCTCAGGAGACGGTTTGCGCTGATGCTCTTGCTCAAAGTCTGATACAGCCTTGTTGTACTTGCTTAAAGAACTTACTTGATTCAATGGCAAACGTACAATTCTCGATTGCTCGTTGATAGCCTGCATAATAGACTGACGAATCCACCAAACGGCGTAAGAAATAAACTTAAAACCGCGTGTTTCGTCAAACTTTTCAGCAGCCTTAATCAAGCCGAGATTGCCCTCGTTAATTAAGTCGGGCAGGCTCAATCCTTGATTTTGATACTGTTTCGCAACAGATACAACAAATCTGAGATTTGCACTCGCCAATTTCTCAACAGCAGAACGGTCGCCCCTACGAATCCTCTGAGCGAGTTCTACCTCCTCTTCAACAGAGATTAACTCATATTTACCGATTTCCTGCAAATACTTGTCGAGCGATGCGCTCTCCCTGTTGGTGATTGATTTTGTAATCTTAAGCTGTCTCATAACTCTATATAAATATATCCTAAAATTTTGTGCTTGTAACTACTTGCACCATTTATTCTAAACGTAATTTTTGAAAAAAAGTTTCACAAAATTACAGTTTTTTTTGGTGATATTATAAAAAATAACGTTTTTTAAGAATTTATACCAAAAATTATTCCTTACTTTGCCGTACAAATTAAAATTTTAATTAATATGAACGAAAATTTACAAACACAAGACGGCGAAATCCAAATTATTTCGCTGAAAGACGAAGACGGTAACGATAAAGATTTTGAGATTCTTGACGAACTCGAATACGAAGGTGTTAATTACTGCGCTCTTATGCCCTATTACGGCGACAGCGAAGACTTGGACTCTGAAAAAGAGGAAGACACCGACATCATTATCGTCCGTTTCTACAAGGACGAAAACGGCGAAGAGTATTGCGAATCAATAGAGGACGACGACCTCTTTGACAAAGTAGCCGCACTTTTCGATGAAAGAATCGAAAAAATGTACGAAGAATAAAAAACATTTTTAAGGGGATTTTTTAATCCCCTGTTTTTTTCAAAAATTCCGAAATTTCCGCGTTAAGAGATTTGATGTGCATTTCCGACATTTGGTCTTTATTAAGAGGCAAACCAAGAAAATTAGTAGGGAAAAGCGAAAATCTCAACTGGAAAAAATGCGACATCAAACGCGCCATGCGGTAATTTGCAACGCTCCAGGGCAGGAGTTCAAAAATCTCGAAATACGCCTCAAAGGTCAGCATATATTTTTCCCACGGCTGCATATCCTGAACATTCTGACATTTTATATTCATCTGTTCGCAAAAGTCGCTTAATTCCTGAGTCTTAAAACATTCCCTTCCGCTTTCGCAGTCAATGTATTTGGTACACAAAAGCCAAAAACCGTTGACATCGTTAAAAGTCAAAACTTTGTTTGTTTTAGCAAACTCCGAAGCCGCCTTATACGCGCGGAAAAGTCCGTAAAGCATTTCATAATCCGACAAACGGCTTGGCGTGGAGGTACAACCCGTTTCAAAAAGCGTCTCAGCCCCCTCCTGCCCTATTTCCGCGCCGGAGAGAACCGCACTTTGCCAAACAATCTTGTAAAGATAGTTTTTCATGTAACCGTCCTGGCTGTCTATTTCCAAAGACTTGAATTTGGCGTTGGTATTATAAAAATCCGCTTCTATACTCATTTTTTTACCATATAATAGTTACGTTGCAAATGTAAAAACATTTTTGTAAAAAACAAAGAAAATGCCGTAAACTTTTTAAGGGTTTACGGCATTTTACTTTATCAAGATTTGCGAAATTTATTATCTGAGCAACGTTACGTTACCGATTTGCTTGAAGAGTTTTCCGTTTTCAAACGTACATCTGCACTTGAATACGTAAACGTCCTGTTTGCAAAGTTCGCCACGGTAGTAACCGTCCCAACCTATATCCGGATCGGTTGTCTCGTAAATCTTCTCGCCGTAGCGGTTGAAGATTTCAAGGATGTAGGTTCCTTTCTTGACACCGCGTCTCGGGTACGGCAAGAATACGAAGTTTTCGAACTTGGTCTCAATACCGCCGCAAGGTCCTGACGGGTCAGGTCTGAACGCGGTCGGGAATCTCAACATACCCTCAGCCTCAACTCTTACCGGAACTTCCTTGCCTTGGGCAGGACAATTCTTGTCAGACCAAACTTTCAAGTTGACGTAATATGTACCCGGTTCGGTGTAATAGTGAACAGGCTCCATTTCGTCGTAAACATTGCCGTCGCCCATTTCCCACTTGTAGGTTGCAGCACCCTCAGACTCGTTCTTGGTAAAGAGCGGTACATTCGGCAGCCTTACTGTATCCGGATGTATTGAGAAGTTGACCGTAGGTGTCGGGTTGATGATCAACGTATCAGTTCTCATAAATACCTCGTGGTCTGCACCGGGACCGTAAGCGTATTCTGTCAAGAGGTAACGTCCTACCTTGTTGAACAAGTACGATTCGGCTTTCCCGTCGGGAACCATCAATTCTGCTTCAAGTACCGGAGTCTCTGCCGCATAGTAGATTTCCCATTTTACAGAGTCAGCAAAATCTACACCCTGAACCAAATTGAATACCTCCGGGTTACAACGCTCCAACCTGCTCGGCTTAACAGTTCTTGTCGGAGCAGCGGGCAATATAGTAACTGTTACCGTATCGCTTGCAGGACAATGCTTGGTCGTAACATCAAGTATTACCTGATACTCACCGTAGGTCTTGTATTCCCAAAGTTCAGTACCTTTGTACTTAGTATTGTCTTCCCAAAGATCTGTTCCGCCGTCACCGAAACGCCATGTATATCTTACATCGTCGCCCGGAACGCTGTCGGCATACATCTCAACCTTCATATTAGGCTGCTTGTAGAGCGGACTCGAAAGTCTGATGTTAGCCGTCGGAACGCTGTATACCGTAACCTGAGCAGAATCAGAAGATGTACATACATCGTTCGGAATCTTCAAACGTGTAGAGAGCCATACCCAGTACGTTGTGTCGCGATATGATTTGTTTTCAAAGGTTTCAACCCTGATAGAATCATGATCGTCGGTGTCATAACTCTTTATATCGCCGAACTGCCAACGGTAAGATACGTAATCAACATCTTCTTCCGGTACAACCGTCGTGTTCTGGAACTGTGCCCTGAACGGACTGCAATCTGCCGCCGTACGCGGTATTATCTTGAAGTCAGGTTTCGGAGCAACGTAGTAAGTTACCCTTACTGTATCCTCGTTGCGGCATGTTATCGTCGAACGGTCTTGCGTGTAAAGTTTCTCTGCCGTTACAACCGAGTGCCATACAAGAACGTTGGTCATCGCGTGGAGACTGTCAATCTTAGTATCGCGCTGCTGCTGGTCGTAGTAGTGAACGCCTCCGACAGGAGTATCCCAGTAACCTTTGACTACAATGCCCGATTCAGGATCGTCAGTGTTAATCAACGAGTTGCCGTAAGGCTTAGAAGCATTCAACGTAGTGTAATCCACGCAGAGGTGCTGATCTTTGCCCGCGTCTACATCAAACGAGTAGTTGTAGATGATGACAGAGTCGGTAGCCGTAAAGCCGTTCTTTGTTACATTCCAGTAAAGAACGTTCTTGCCTCTTGTCAAACCGTGAACCGTAGTCTTCGGGTCTGTTGAGTTCTCGAACTTAGCACCGCCGTTTTGAGCAGCCGACCAGTGAGATACAGCACCTTCAACTTTCTGAGCATTCAATTTAACCGAATCCTCGCAAATTGATTTGTCCGTACCGGCCTCTACTGTAAACGCACTGTAATTGATAGTTACAATATCAGTAGCCTTACAAGGCGGTATCCTTCTTACACCGTCAGGCGAATCGTCTTTCAAGGTTGCAATCCACCGCAACATATTCTGACCTTGTGCAAGGTTGGTAACATGAGTCTTAGGCTGTGTATAGTCGTCAAACTTACCAGCACCGGTAGCCACATGCCATTCACCGGTATAAGTATCCACAATCTTCGCTTCTATATCGTACTCATTAGACTGATCTACGGTATATAAGTTGTCAGAGGTTCTTACGTCAGCATCAACCTTGAATTTGTAACATACGATTCTTACCGCAGCCTCAGCCGTACAGCCGGTTACATTATCTTTTACACTCCAAGTAAAGATGTTGGCGTAACCCTTACCGTCGTCATCGTAATACAAGCCTGATACTCTGGTATTGAACAACGTGCTGCTCTCAAACTGAGGTGTAACACCCGTTGCAACAATAGGTGTTTCAGAATCAGCACCCCATGTCCAATGACCTTCCTGCGTAGATGTCAGCGGCTGTCCTGCAAGTGTTGCAAACGTATCGCAGATTGCCTGATCCTCACCGGCTGTGATGTTTATTGACTGGTTGTTGACCACAACATCCTTGAAGGTCTTACATTGTATATTTTCTCCGTTAACAACCGTCCAACGGATAGTGTTAGATCCTGACTTCAACTGCTCAACCATAGAAGCCTGTGCAGTACTCAAGTTAGGAGGAATTACACCATATCCTTTAACAACCTGCCAGTAACCAGAACCGGCTGACTGATGTGCCTCCAAGTTGGTTGACGGCGTACATACTGTCTTGTTACCAGAGTTTATCGTGATTTCAACCTGCTTGTTGGAAACCGTGATAGAGTTCGAAGCCGTACAACCGTTAAGTTCAACCGTCCAAGTCAAGACGTTGTCGCTTGCAGGCGGCAAGCCGTATACAGTGGTCTTGTTGTTGGTAGAGGACGTGAATGTGCCTGCACCAGACCAGTAACCTCTTGCCTCAGGTCCTTGATACAACGCTGTAACCGTAGTCATCGTATCGCAAATCTCGAAATCGCGACCCGCGCTCGTTACGAAGTGGTTGTTGTTGACAACAATTTCGTCCTGAGCATGACATCTCTTCGGATTGCCTTCCGCATCCATTACTTCGGCTGAGTAAACATGCCAGATCAAAGTGTTGGCACCCTGATGGATGTTGCTTACCGTGGTAATGTGAGCATCAGAATTTGCGATGTCAACATGACCGTTCGGATTTTCCCAGTATCCGTAACCGCCTGCCGGAGGCTCAGGACCGGAAATCGTTCTGATGTCATCGTCGTTACAAGCAACTATATCATCACCAAGTTCTGCGTTTACGGAGAAGTTCTGAACCTCTACCGATGCAACAGACTTACACTTGCCTTTTTCAATGTGCCAGTAAGAAGTGTTGGAACCGTTGATTGTCGGATACAACGTCGTTACAGGCTGAGTTGAATTAGAAACCTTTGCAGTTGTCGGCGGTTCCCACCAACCTGTTGCACCGCCTGTCGGAACGTTACCGATAAGTGTCGCATAACCGTCGCAGACAGGATTCGGTGTTGCAAGACTTGCTGTCGCCTTGTAAAGGTTGTTGACAACAATCAACCTTGCCGTAGCATTACACTCTGTTCCGTCGGCTTCTTTCTTTGAAATGTGCCAAATAAGCGTATGAGCACCTGTTGATACATTGTTGACAACCGCGTTTTCAGAATCGCTTCTTTCAATCTCAATTACCTGAGAAGGTGTCGTCCACCAGCCTCTTACACCCTCGCCGGCAGGTGCTGCTGAAATCGGGCTTGTAGTACCGCAGATTTCCAAAGTATCCGTACCGTTGTCGCCGGAGGTGCTTGTTATCAGTTTGTTGACTGTAATTGCTATCGTGTCTGACGACTTACAATTGCCTTTGTGGATTGTCCATGCGACATAGTTGACATCATCACCAGTCAATCCGTATACCTTGGTGCTGTAAGAGGTTGAGTTCTCAAAGTTTCCGATACCGTCGGCAATAGTCCACTCGCCCCAAGTGCCTTGCGGAGGCATGTTAGCCAAAATGTTGGTAAACGTATCGCAAGATGTCTGAGTCTCACGAACAAGAGCCTGCGGAGGTTTGTTGTTAAGAACCCTGATGTCAGCGTAGTTTTGACACTCCCTGTCTTTCATCATAGTCGTTACAGTCCATCTCAAAACGTTGACACCTTCTTGGAGGTTTCTAACCTTAGAGTTGTTCTGATCTGATGTTTCAAATTCCGCATCAGAGCCGACAGCCTCCCACTTAGAGGTGTAATCACTAACGTTGACATATCCGTAAACCTCGCCTTCGTCAGAGCAGTATTCCTCAGCACTTGAAGATACCGAAACTTGTACGTTGCTGCTTTCCACTTTGATTGTATCAGAAGAGAAACAAGCATTCGGATCTGTCTTATAAAGTTTGTCGCTGATAAAGTTCGGCAAATCTTTATACATACCGCCTCTGATTATCGTCCAAGCAAACGAGTTGCCGCTGCTCAAACCGAGAACCTTGGTCTTGAAACTTGTTGATTCGAGACATTCACCGCTGCCGCTTACAGTCTCCCAGAATCCGATTTCGTCAACACCGGGAGTATTACCAATCAAGGTAGTGTTGTTCAAGCAAGAGGTCTGGTCGTCGCCGGCATACGCCTGTGTAGGCTTGTTGACAGTAACCGTTACCAGAGCAGTTGCCTCACAAGCACCGTTAGAGATTGTCCAACGGAATGTGTTACCGCCGATTTGGAGACCTGTAACCTCAGTCTTGAACGAGGTTACGTCTTTAATCTCACCCTGATCGGTGATATGAGTCCACTTACCTGAGTAGATACCCGGATCTTGTGCTTGAAGTACTGCGTCAGTTTCACAAGTTACAAAATCCTGACCTGCGGTCGTAGTCAAGTTCTCGTTGGTAAGAACAACTTCTGCCTGAGAGGTACACTTATGACCTTCTTCAACATTCGTAATCGTCCAATAGAACCTGCTCTGACCAATCGGCAGTTTGTGAATTTCAGTGTAAGAACTGCTCGGATTATCAATTACAACAGGAGAGTTATCCTTTCCTTCTATTGTCCACTCACCTGTACCGACTTTCGGATCGTTACCGCTAAGGTGATAATCCTCGGTACATACAGGAGTGCTTTCCATTACAACAGCCTTGTCAGGAGCAACATTTCTGATTACAACATCATCGTGAACATCACACTTGTTGTAGTATACGTGCCACTCAAAGGTGCTGATACCGTGGGTCAAGTTGCGAACCGTAGTCGTGTTACAAAGTGCCGAATACGGGTTGGTTGTACTTGCGTATTGCGGCAAGTTGCTGTTGTGAGTTCTGGCAAGGTCGAACTTGCCGCCCATACCGTAACCTTTCTCCCATTTAACTGAGTCGTAAACCTCAGGCATTACAGCAAAGAACTGATAGTGGTCGTCGCAAGTAATAATCTCGTTACCTTCTTTCATTCCGGCATTTGCAACTGCACCGTCGTTGATAATAGTTACGTTCTTGGTCATCTTACAAGTACCGTTATCAACCGTCCAACTAAGAACGTTCTTACCGAAGCCCAAGCCTGTTACCTCAGAACCAAAGTTCGTTGAGTTAACAAAATGTATCGTCTCAGGTCCGCTAACCGGCTGCCAGTAAGACTTAACATTAGGCAAGTCGCTGTCATCCTCAAAACTTGCAGGACTCGTTGCCGCAAGAGGCGCAGTCGTAGAACAAGTTACCTGATCTTCGCCGGCAGTAAAGCCCGGATAAGACTTATGGAAGATGTCAACATAAGCATCACCATCACAACCGTTTTCTGCCACAACGTGCCATACGATAGTATTAGTACCAAATTTGAGGTTAGAAACCTTCGTTACATTCTTGGATGCATTCTCGAATACAACTGTACCGTTGGTATTAGCAGAAGACCAATATCCTATATCACCCTTGTTAAGCGGTGATGCGGAAATTGCAACCTCATCGCTACAATAATCTTCAACAGGAGCAGCCGAAACTTGAATGCTCTTATTCTCAACGTTGGTAGTCTTAGTAATCTTACAACTCGGATCGCGGTCAACCGTTACTGTCCAAGTCAAGATAGTAGAACCGCGTCTTGCACCGGAATACCTCGTAATATTAGATTCTGAATCAAATATTGAGAACTCTGCATATTCAGTACCTTTCTTCATAGCCCAAACACCGTGCGTTCCTGCTTCGAGTGCGCTTGCCTCAATCTGACCGTGGTCGTCGCAACTGCTGAAATACTGTGAAACTGATACTTTCGGAGCAATGTTGTTAATCGTAATTGAAGAAGAACCTACACAACCGCCTTGTGAGCGTACTTCCCAAACAATCACGTTTTCACCCTTATCCAAGTCGGTAACTTTGGTCTGCCAGTTGGTTTTGTTAGCAACCTGACCACCACCCTTGGTTACTTTCCACAAACCGGTGTAATCATGATTTGCAGGATTTTCGGTTGCAGACAAATCATATTCGTAACCGCAATAGTCATCAACTCTCGTATTCGGAAGTTGCGCACTTGGTATCAAGTAATCAACAGTGATATTAGTAGCGTCAGAACATCTGCCGTTAGTAACAGTCCATGTAAACGAGTTCTTGCCTTTGTTGAGGTTGTCTACCCTACTGTTGTACAATGTTTCGTCTGCGATGGTAACATCGTTAGAACCGCTCCATGTACCGGTTTCACCTGTTTTGAGGATACCATTCAAGTCTGTGAAGTTATCGCAGGTTGTACCGTCCTGAGCCTCTGCAACAACCTTGCTGCTCATTACAACAGCGTAAGCATCGTGAGGACAAGCATTCTTGGTGTATGTCCACTTCAAGTTGACAGTAGCACCCGCAGCAATGTTAAGTTTTGCATTCGGATTGGTAGTCTGATCATCAGCAATCCAGCCTTCACCAGACTCTACCGTCCAATAACCTGAACCGACCGAGTAACTTGTAGCCTGTAACGTTACATAATCGTTACACAAAGGCTGTGTTCCTTTGATTTTGTAATTACCGTAGTAGTACTTGCCGTCACCGCCGTCAGATACTTTCCATTCTTTGCCGCCTGCGCTGAGGTTGAAGCCGTTGTTGACAACCGTTACAGCCTTGCTGTCTTCACACTTAATACCGCCGCGGTCAATCTTAACGTACCAGATATACTTCTCGTTGAAGTCAGGTTTAACACCGTTGACCTCGGTAACAGCAGCCTTAGAGTCTCTCATTACGCCCTGGTTAGACGGAGTAGCCGGTTCCCAATGACATTCAGCCTCGCTGAGTGCCGTTGCTTCAAGCATTACGTTGTTGCCCGTACAAGTATTAATGGTTTCGTTAGTAACCTCAGCCTTAACTTTGTTAGACCTTACGCTGACAGTCTTAACATCAGTACACTTCTCGTTAACCGTGCTTGTTACTGTCCATTTCATTGTTGCAAACGCGTCTACTGCAAGGTTCTTCAAAGTTATGGTTGAACTTTCAGTATCACCTTCAACAATTACATCGGTCTGGTCGTCTTTGGTCCATTTACCTGTGCAACCGCTCGGCAATACAGCCTGCAATGTATATTCATCGCTGCAAGTGTAAATCTGGTTGTGTTCGTCAACGTTTGCAATAGAGGTTTCAACTCTGTTGCTTACGATTGTTACCTCATCGGTGAGAGAACATTCGCCCTTAGATACCGTCCAGTAGAAGGTATTGGAACCCTGAGACTTCTTCAAACCGCTGATTGCAACTGACTCTGCGGTAGAAGAAAGAACTACGTCTGCCGAGAAGGGACTGCCCTTAGACCACTCACCCGTAGAACCTGTGCCTTCAAGGTTGTTGGCTGTAAGGGTCTCCTTGTCGTTACAAGAGTAGATTATCTTCTTGCCTTCATCGTTCTTAGCAACGTTGATTTCGGCTTTAACGGTGTTGTTGACAACCGTAACCTTGTCAGTCTTAACGCACTGGCCTTCGCTTACCGTCCAGGTAAATACCGAAGAACCGGCGGGCAAATTCTTAACCCTTGCGTTGGCAACCGTCTTGTCGTCCAAAAAGATGATGTCGTCAGAAGGTGCTTTCCAAACACCCGTTCCGCAATATGCTTCGAGTGTAGCCGGGTCAACAGCGTTGAGTTGAGCCTCGCCGTCACAACTTTGAGCAATAAGACCGACTCTTGCCAAAACCTGATTGTTGGTAATTTCAATCTCGTCGGTTGTAGAACATTTATCTTTCTTAACAGTGAAGGTAAATGTATGTGTACCCTTATCAAGTTTCGTTACCGTTACAACGTTGGTGCTTGCATTAGGAGCAAATTCAGCGTTGCCGGTCAACTCCCATACGCAGGTCTCGCCTTCTTCGATGTTGGCAGCCGTAAGAGTGAGCGAACCGTCGCAAATCTCTTTCTCTGCCGTCAACCTGTCGGTAATAATAGTAGCCTGAGAAGGATCGTTGTTGATAATCTTGACACTTACAGGATTGCTGCAAGTCTTTTCAGAGCCTGCTTTCTTAACCGTCCAGAATATTTCGTTCTCACCCTTAATCAAGCCGGTAACATTAGTTATCGAAGATGTTGAATTAGAGAACTGAACAGTCTTGTTGTTGCATGACCACTCGCCGATAAAGCCGTCGGGCAAAGTACCAGTCAAGTCGTTATAAGTATCGCCGCAGATCTTCAACTCACCAGAAGGAACTTTCGGTATTCTCGGCGTATACTTGAAGTTGGTAACAACTGCCTCAACCTCATCGTAACAAGAAGTCAATACATCGTCGTAAATTCTCCAAATAAGGGTTGCCGAAGCATTTTCGTCAACACCGTGGTAAACAGCGTCAGCAGACAGAGTAGAAGCAACTTTGTTGTCCGCGCTTCCGAAGTATCCTGAATAAGACTCTGCTTTCTTGTACCAGTAACCCTTCATGTCGTTTCTGTCTTTGTTGGCATGGAGTTCAAACTCGCCGTCGCAAGACTCGTAAGTAGTCTTAGCCTTCGGGAGCGGCTTGCGGTTGTAAAGCGTTACGTAATCCGTAGCAGTACACTTGTCGCTGCCTGTGCCGCGCTCTTCTGTCCATGTCAAAGTAGCATTCTCGCTGAATGATACATATACCTTGTTAGAGGTTGTGTTGTCATCCTTGAAGGTTACTCCGTCAGAAGCCGTCCAGTATCCTGTGCCTACCAAAGTCTGAGCCTCAACAACGATGTTGTCCTGACCGCAGACATTGCGTGTCTTGGTTGCGGCTTCGAGGTCGGCGTCAACCGTGAAGGTCTTGTCGTATACCGTTACCGTAGAAGAAGACTCACAGAAGCCGTCCTGAGACGTTACAGTCCAAGTGAACTTATAGTCGCCGCCGGCAAGGTCAGTTACCGGAGTCTTGTAAGTCGTCGGACTTGCGATAGTATATGTACCGATATTGTCACCGGTCATCGTCCATTTACCTGTTGCATTGTAATTGAGGTCGCTTGCATCTGCCTCCAAAACTGTCTCGTGTTTGCAAACCGTGAGAGATCCACCAGCGTGAGACTCAACAGCCGAGTTGACAAACGTTACAGGATCAGACGGTAAGATTGCGCAGTTTCCGCCCTGAACATTCCAGTAGAAACTTGTTGTACCGTGCGGTATGCCTTTGACTACAATGCTTTCCGTGCTTACGTTAGACGGCATTGTTACCTCGTCGGGACGGTTGCATGTCCACCAGCCGGTTGCACCGCTTTCAGCAATGCTGCTTGCTTCGAGAGTGATGCCTTCGTCCTTATTGCTGTCGTAACAGATTGTTCCGCCGTTTGTAAGAACCTCAGCCTTGTAAGAAGTATTGGTAATAGCAACACTTACAGGTATCTGACATTCAACATCCATATCAGGACGTTTCTTTCTGTATACCGTCCAAGTGAAGGTTGTCGTAGTATTGGGTACGAGGTTCTTAACAAGTACCTGATTATTTGACTTCTCTTGGTCATAACCATTAGTACCCCATGTAAGACCCTGAGCATCGGCTTTCCATTCGCCTCTGTCTTTACCGTCAGCAGCCTTTGCAGAAAGCATGATGTAATCCTCGCAAATAGTCTTGCTTTCGGTGTAGATTACAGGAACGTCAGGCAAATTGTTGGTGATGACAACAGCCTTAGAGTCTTCGCACTGGTTAGCAGTTCTCTTAACGTGCCATACAAACTTAGTACCTTCGTTCTTCAAGCCCTTAACCGTAACGTTCGGGTCAAGCGAACCGTCAGTGTATTTAGAATTTTCAGTGTAGAACTCTACGCCGCTGACTGCATTCCAGTAACCTGTTGCGTCATCCGGTTTTGTAGCGTTCATCGTGTAAGAATCTGTACACTCGGTGTAATCGTTAACACCTGCCGTAAACTCGCTGTCTTTGAACATATCGTTAACAACCGTTACATAATCATGTTTGGTCGGGCAGTTAACAATTTCATTATCGTTAGCGTCTTTTGCTGCGTAGTATACGTTCCAAGCAAACGTGTAAGTACCTTTGGCAGTAAGACCGCTTACCTTTGTAGTATAGTTAGAAGCACTTGCAATTACGCTCTGGTCGATTACATATCCCTCAGGAGCGTCAATAAGCGTCCAGTAGCCCTTAGCGTTGCCGCTTACGTTCTGTGCTTCGAGCGGCGTTGTCATCAGACCGTCAGGCGAACAAATCGTGATGTCTGAGGTAACAACTTTTGCAGTTACGTTCTGATTAGCAACCTTGATAACTCTTTCATCGTGGCACTTAGCACCTTTACGTACCGTCCATGTGAAGATGTCGCCCGTTGACGGAATGTCGATTGCCGTTACAGAGAACGCTGATGCCGCCGTCAAAGTCTGACCGTTTACGACAAACTTGGAACCGTTCTGCGACGTCCATTCTCCCGTAGAACCCGGATATTTCTCGTAACTGTTAACAACTTGAAGATTAATCTCGTTATCCTTGCAACTGTAAAGGTTGAGGTCAGGAATGTTGCCTGCTTCAACGTAGTTGTTAGTAATCGTTATAGACGCCTCGCTCTTACAATAACCTTTCTCCAATGTCCAAACGAATACATTATTGTTAAGATCAAGATTATTATAGGTAACAGAGGTTACGTCGGTTGTTGCACCTTTTGCAACAGCACCGCCCCAAGTAGACCATGTACCCTTTACCTGACCCTTATCAAAGTCCGCCTCATCGAACTTGTCGGTTGTAAGAGTGATAGTGTTGTCGCAAGTTTCGGTTTCAGCCTTGATTCTTGCCTTAACCGGGTTGTTGTTGGTAACGGTCAAATCAGCAGTGTATTCGCAGTGTTTGCCGTCTACAACGCCGTCGGAAGTAACAGTCCAAGTAAATGTGTTAGGACCTCTTTCGAGAGCAGCCGTTACAGTAAGGCTTGACTCGTCAAGCGCGGTGATTGCACCGTTCTTGTCTGATGACCACTTACCGGTGTAGCCGGTTTCAGGCATTGTGGCTTCAAGGTTGATTTCGGCATCGCAAGTAGTTGTTATGCCGGTCGTGGTTGAAACCTCAGGCTTGAAGTTGTAGTTGGTTACATAAGCCTCTACAACATCGCTACATTCAGTAAATTCGTTGTCGGTAACAGTCCAGAGCAACTTAACAGTGCTGTTGTCGTCCATACCGAAGAACTTAGCGTTTATGTTGGTCGTTGCCGAAACAGACTCGTCGAAGTAACCGTGAGCAGTTGCAACAGCCTTAGACCATACGCCGGTTGTACCGTCAGCAGCAGCGGTTGCAGTAAGTTTTGCAACTTCGCCGTTACAAGTAGAGTACAGTTTCGTAGCGTTAGCAACAGGTTTGCGGTTGTAAAGCGTGATAGAAGCCTCAGCATCGCAACCGTTATAATCCTCGTGCCATACAAGCGTTACGCCGTTCTTTGTAATACCGCCGGTTACATCAGTAATGTAGTTGGTCGGATCGCTTACTGTTACGCCCTGAGGAAGAATCCAATGACCTTTTGCACCGGTGTGCGGCAATGTAGCCGTCAAAGGTTTGTCAGCAGGAGTTGCCTCGCCGCAGACATAACGCTGTCTGCTGAACGGAACTTCTACACCGTTCTCAATTACAGGCTCGCCGTAGTAATCAGCGTATTCAACCGTAAAGCCGTTCTTATGAATAGTAACCTCGTCAGAGATTTCACAACCGTGTGCGGAAGTAACAGTCCACTTGAACTTGTAATCACCCTCGGTCATACCCTTTATTACCGTGTGGTAATAGGTCGGACTTGCGATGGTTACTAATTCCTTGCTAACACCGCTTTCTATCGTCCACTTGCCGGTGCCTAAGGATGACGGGTCGCTTGCATTAAGACCGTCGTAATCAGACTTACACCATGTAACGTCGTTGCCTGCATTTGCAGAAACTTTCTCGTTGTTAACAGTGATGGTCTTCTGATGTTTGAGCGGGTCAAACGGACAAGGACCGTCAACTTTCCAAGTAAATACCGTAACACCGTATTTCAAACCAGATACGCTGATTTCGTTAGCAGAGTTAGAACCCTCATTAGTGAAGGTTACAGGATTAGAAGTCTCCCAGTGTCCGGGTACTCCGTATCTCTCCTGAGAATTTGCAGCAAGCAAGTTGTAAGCAGCACCGTCTTTTGTTATCAAGGTGTTGTCGCAAGTCAAGATGCTGGTTTCGCCCTCAGGAACAGCCGTTAAGATTTCAGCCTCGTAATCCCTGTTGGTAACCTTGATTTCGGCTCTTGAAGTACACTTGCTGCCGGTGCCGTTTGCTCTTTCAACAACCCAAGCAAAGGTTGCTTCGGAATTAGCAGCCAAACCGCTGATTTCAACTTTGTTGGAGTTAGCATCTTTTGCTGTTACAGTACCAAACAAGTACTCCCAGTGTCCTGTGCCTTCGCTTACAGCCGTTGAATTAAGTTCGTAAGGCTGATTACAGATAGCGATTTCAGAGCCTTCTTCGATTACAGCCTCGTCAACGGCGTTGTTCTTAATCGTTACCTTGTCAGAAGCCGTACAACCTGACGGGTTGGTTACCGACCAAGTGAAGTTGTTAGAAACTTTGTTGCTGAGACCGGTTACCTTAGTAGTAGCCGAAGAAGCGTTCTCAAACTGAACCTCAGTGTTAGCCGTCCAAAGACCTGTCCAGCCCTCCTTCAAAGCGGTTGCTTTCAACTCGTACTCGTCAGAGCAGTTCTGACCGTTGATTACGGCAGTGTTGGCATCAGAGCCGGCATTTACGGTGAACTCTCTGTTTTCAACAGTGAACGTGGTAGAAGTTGTACAACTGTTGACAGTAGTGCCGTGAACAACCGTCCATGTGAAGGTTGCAGTAGTACCCGGTTTCAAGAAACGGTATGTTGCCGATTTGCCTTCTGCGGTGGTAACTCTTACATTGGAATCAGTACCGAATGTACCGCTTTCAGCATCCACGGTCCAAACACCGTGTGTATTTCTGTCGGTCAAATCGTTGGTTGTCGTCATCATAATGCCCTTTGCGCCGTCGCTGGTAAAGTCTTTGTCAGCAGCGGCAAGAGCCGTATATTCATCATTGTATATCGTGATGTCATCATAATCCTCACAAGCATCGTTCTTAACAGTCCATCTGAGGGTTACACCGTTGTTGGTAAGACCGCTTACAGATGTAATAGCCGCAGTTGAATTGTCGAAGGTGATGTAATCGGCATTCTTAGGATTGATAACTTCCCAGTACTGCTCGGTTACGCCGCTCGGCAATGTTGAAGCGTGGAGTTCGTAAACTCCGCCGCAAGCACTTGCTGACTTGCCGTGTTCATTGTCAACATTAACGTCAGCATCAACAGTGAACATTGCGTTGGTGATGTTGACAACAGCAGCCGTGTCGCAGACATGCTTGTCATTAATCTCTCTGTAAACATTCCATGCAAACGAGTACTGACCAGTCTGTGAAAGACCGTTAACAGTAGTTGCTGTTTCAGTAGAATTTGCAATTACAATCAACTTAGAATCCTCGATACGTGTATCAGGATAAGTTCTAAGCGTCCAGTAACCCTTAGCATCCTCACCGTACTGAGTAATTGATGTTGCCACCAAATCTACGCTTTCACCGCAAATTGAGTTCTGATCGTTCTTAGCCTTAGCCTCGGCAAGTACACTGTGGTTAGCGATTGTTACCTCGTAACTGTCATGACAATGACCCTTGTAAACCGTCCAAGTGAAGATTTCACTATTGTTAGGTTTGATTCCGCTAATCTTAATTACTGAACTTTCAGAATTATCTATCGAAGCGTTTTTGCCGTCGGTCTTCATTGTCCAGCGTCCGTAAGCCGAAGCACCGTTGTTTACAACCGGGTCTTCTGCCGACAAGGTGTAAACGCCGCCGCAAGTGTAAGCGTCTTCGGGTTCTGTACCCATGTGAACCTTGTTGTTGACAACGTTGATTGTGCTTTCTACATAACACTTGTCATGTCCCGTGCGGAAGATTCTCCAAGTAAGGAGGTTGTCGTCAGCACTCATGCTTGTAAGCGTTACAAGTGAAGATGCCGAGATACCGTCCTTGAACGAACCGCTGCGGTTGGTGTACCAGTAACCTTCTACATTGTCAACAACAGGTGCTTTTGCTTGAAGTTCCTGGTTACCGTCGCAAGTTTCAACTTCCTGACCGGCGTTGGTCAAGATTTCGGGATAACCAGGATGGATATTGTCGATGGTTACCTCTGTATAGTTGTTGTTACACTTGTCGCCGGTGGTGTTGAGAACCGTCCAACGGAGAGTGTTGAGACCAAATTCAAGACCCTTAACAGTTGTCTTAGAATCGTTAACACTTGCGAAGGTTACATCAGAAGATGTCGTACAAGACCATGTTCCGATAAAGCCTTCCGAAGGCATTTCACCGCTGACAACCGTGTCAAGACCGCAAACCTCAGGAGCGACATAAATCGTCGGTTTGTAGTAGTTGTTAACGAGTTTTGCGTAATCGTATGCGGGACAGTCTTTCTCTACGCCGTCAGTATCGGTAAACTTAGAGGTTACAGTCCAAACAAGTTCTACCGAAGAGTTACCCGGTATGCCGGAGTAAACTGCGTCGTACTCGTCAACCTCGCTTGCACTATTGCCGTTGAACGAGCCTTTCAAAGTCGGAGACTTCTTAGACCATACGCCGTGTGTACCAGTAGCAACCGTCTTAGCGTTGAGAGTTACTCTGCCGTCCTCAGCACAAGTGTAGTAAACCTCTTTGCCTGCATCTACGATAGTCGGCTGAATGTTGTTAAGAGTAATCTTATCCTCAGCCGTACAACCCTTAGAAGTTGCATGCCATGTAAGTGTTGCCGTAGTGTTAACACCAAGGTCAACAGTGATGTCGTAGTAAGACGGGCTGTTGATAACAACCGTGCCGTTGTTGGGCGATACTGTCCAGTAACCTTCGTATTGAGAAGCGATTACACTTGCAGTAGTACCGCAAATTGCGCGTTTCTTTGTTGCATCGTCTGCGGTGTTGTCTGCGTCAACAGTAAAGCCGTCAGCAGAAATTTCAACCTCGTCAGAAGCCTTACAACCCTTGGTTACATTGCCCTGAGCATCCACAGCATAATGTTTTGAGTAAACAGTCCATGTAAACTGGTATGCACCTGACTTCAAGCCTCTAACCGTAGATATATATTTCTTAGAATCATCAAATACAACCTGCTCGTAATCTACGCCGCCGGTACATTCCCAAACGCCGTGACATTCTGACTTCGGAGTTGTAGCAGTCAATGACTCGTATACGCCGTTGCAAGTAAAGCCGTCGTCGCCTGCATTGGTCGTAAGAGTTTCGTTGATAACAACGATTTCAGCCACAGACTCGCTGCATTTGTGTTCAGCGTCCCAAGCATGCCACTGTAAGGTTGTAGAACCGTAAGGCAAGTTTTCAACAGTCATCATGTATGAGTTGGTGTTGCTTGCAAATGTAGCCTCGTTGCCGGTCTCATTTGTCCACCAGCCATTAACACCGTAGTCAGTCAAAACGTCGTTTGCCTGGAGTTTTATCTTATCCGAGCAGATAACGATTTCCTTAGACTCTTTTGCATTAACAGCAAACGGTACTGTAATATTAGCCTCATACTTCATATTCTTAACAGTAACCGAAGCCTCTGAACGGCACTCTTCGCCGTTGCCGTTAGGACGAGAAATTATCCATGTGAATTTCTGATCCTGATTAGCAGCAAGGTTAGTTACAGTAATAATATTTGTAGTATAGTTACCGGTTGTATATCTAATCTGAGCCGGTGGCTCCCATCTGCCTACGCCTTTGCCTTCGGGATCGTTAGCATTGAGGCTGAGTTCATCACCGCAGACAATGTTGCTTGCAAGCGGAGTGATGGAAGCCTTCTTAACCTGATTGTTGGTAATGGTTACCTCTCTCTTGTCTTCACAGCCGTTTGCATTTACTGTCCAAGTGAAGACGGTCGGCGTAGTATTGTTCAAAGCAGATACTCTTGCATTCGGATTGGTGCTTGCTGTTTCGCCGTCGGTGTAAACAAACGACTGTTTAGCCTCCCATTTACCGGTTGCACCTTCAACACCTTCGGGATAAGTACCCTGCAATGTGTAAGTACCGTCGCAAGACGCGTTAGCATCGTTGCCCGCCGTGAAACTGAATCTGTTGTTGGTTACGCTGAACTCTTTCGTAGTCGTACAAGTATTGTTGTTTTCCTTGTGCGTCAAAGTCCACTTGAAGGTTACGTTAGCACCGTTAGGCATATTGTAGAACGTTGCCGTAGAGCCTTCTACCGAGTAAACCTTTTCTTCGGTCTCACTAAACGAGCCTGATGTAGCGGTTGTTGTCCAAGCACCAATCAAGTTGTCGTTCAAAGCGTTTGAAGAAGTCATCTTTATTGTACCGTTGCAGGTTGTCGGGAGAGCAGAAACTGCCGGTGTTACGCTGTTGTTGTAAACCACGATTTCTTTCTCGTCTGAGCAACGATCCATAGTAACGCTCCAAATGAATCTCTTACCGAGACCGTCAAGACTTGTAAGGCTGAGTACCGAATTGGTGCTTACAACCTTTGTGCGGTCTTCGCCGGAGTACCATACGCCGGTAGCGTTTTCAGGAAGCATCGGTGTAATCTCAATGTTGTCGCCGCAGACACTGATGATTTCGCCAGTTCTTACAACGTCCTCACGGTTGAAACTTACAGCAGCGTCAACCTCAAACTTGCCGCGGGTTACAACTACCTCGTCGTAAGCATGACAGATGTTGCCGTCAGCGTAAACCTGACCGTTCTTGTCTTTCTCGGTAAAGCCTTCAACGTGCTTAGATACCGTCCAGCGGAACTTGTAAGAACCGGTTGCAGTAAGACCGGTTGCAAGTACGCCGTTGCTTGTAGCAGCAGGCTCAAATTCGAGAGTAGACAAGGTTCTGCCTTCGAGAGTCCACTGACCGAATACATCCTGACCGTCGCCCTCTGCCGTGCCGTATGCCGACAACGGATCTGCGTAGAGGTTAACCTCGTCGCCGCAAATCGGAATTGCTTTCGGGTGAACGTTCGGGATAACCTGATGGTTGGTTACCGTTATGCTTTCGCTTGCAACGCAAGTGCCTTTCGTTACAGTCCACTTGAACTGCTCGGAAGTGCCGGCTGCGATACCGCTGACAGTTACATCGTAAGAAGAAGACTCCTCACCGAAAGAAATTCTCTTAGAGAGAGACTCCCATTTGCCGGTTGTTACGCCGGTGTTGTGAGCAACGTTGTCAGCAGCCTTCAAATTGTAAGTGCCGTTGCAAGTGTAAGCCGTTTCAGGAATCTTGTTGCCAAGGTTAACGGTGTTGTTGTTGATTACAACCGTAGTTGTATTGTCGCACCATTCGTAACCCGGACGGAAGATTGTCCATGTAAACGTGTTGGCGTCTTTTTCAAGCAGTGCCGTTGATTTGTTGATAACGAGGTTGGTTGTCTCGCTTACGTAAGCACCTTTCTGAATTACGCCTCTGTCATCAGACCATCTGCCGGTTACGCCTAACTCAACGTTTTCAGCCCAAAGTTCTACAGTACCGTCGCAAGATTCATTCTGAACGAGGTCTGAAATCTGAGCAATACCGGGCTGTACGTTAACAATCGTCTTAGATACAGTGTTGTTAGTACAAGCAGGACCGTTATTGTTAAGTACCGTCCATTTAACTACGTTATCACCGTGGAGAAGGTTCTTAACAACAGTCTTAGAATCGTTCTTATTTTCAAATACGATGTCGTTGCTGAGTCTTGTCCAAGTACCCGTGAAACCTTCCGCCGGAATAGAACCGATAATATTAGCCTGATCGTTGCAAACATTAGGAGCAGTGGTTTCTTTTATAGTGATTTGCGGAGTATACTTGTTGTTAACCACTCTGAATTCCTCAGAAGCCGAACAACCGTCAGCATTAGTTATCGTCCATTTCAAAATAGCAGTCTTGTTTTCTTCTGCCGAAGAGAATATGTATTTAGCCGTATGACCGTTAACCGCTGCAACACCGCCATCATACTGACCGGGTTGTGTGCTTTCTACTCTTGACCATGTGCCGGTGTAGCCGTCAGGAATATCAGCAGAGAGTTCTGCAACGCCGTCGCAAGTGTAGAATACCGGCTGTACGTAAACCGTAGGTTCTACATTATTAACAGTGATTTGGTCTTGTGCTGTACATTTCCTGTAATTGTCGTGCCATACAAAGACAGCCGTTCTCTCGCTACCGAGGTTGAAGTTCAATACATTGTCAGTAGCATCGGTCGTGTAAGTCAAGTCATCAGGTCTTTCCCAATATCCGTCGCCTTTACGAGGTGTTGCAGTGATAGAGCCTGACTTGCCGCAGATGTCGATTTCATGTCTCTTACCCGAAGCGTCAGCAAATACCTGCAAGCCGTCAGCATTGATTGTTACAGTCTGTACTGCGTTGCAACCTGCTTTCTTAGCTGCATCTTTCTGACGAGCCGGAGATTCAAGCGTCCACTTAAAGGTGTACTTACCGCTCTTCAAGTTGTAAACCTCGGTTTCGTTTACATTTGAGTTCTCGAAAGAAAGACTCTCCTTGCCGTCGCCGGATTCACAAGTCCAATAACCTTTTGCCTGCCATGAAGACGGAGCCAAATCAGTCGTGAGTTTGTAAGTATCCGAACATGTATAATCGGTGTAATTATCGGCTACCGTTACGCTTTGGTTAGTAATCTTAACGGTTGCTTTTTCCTCAGGACAATTACCGCCTTTAACATGCCATGTAAAGTTGGTCTGACCGTAAGGCAAATTGTAAGCGTTAACTGTACGGCTTTCAGTAGACGTTGCAGTTGCAGTAGACTCAGTACCGAATGTTACTTTCGGATTGCTTGCCGTCCACCAGCCTTTCGCATTGTATTGTTTAACTACGTCATTTGCTACAAGTTCGATGTTATCCTTACAGATAACCTGATCCTTAGTAGAAAGTTCCGCAACATATCTCATATTGGAAATAGTAATCGTTCTGCCTAACTCTGCGGTAGATTTAGAGCAAACTACTTTTCCTGTTTCATCAGTATTCTCAATTACCCAATCTATCGTAACAACCGAGTTGTCGGGCAAATTAGTAATCGTTACGTTAGCGTCAGTAGATTTGCCGTTACCTACAAATGTTACGGTTTCAGGATTGAATAACCAGTGTCCCTGACCTACCGATGCACTCTCTGCCGAAAGATCTACGGTAGCCTCACAAACAGCCTGACTCTTAGTATTAATTACAGGATCTTCAACACCGTAGTTCTTGATAGTTACCGTATGTTCTTTTTCGTCACAACCTGCATATTTTACAGTCCATGTAAGAACGTTGTCGGTAGCGTTGCTGAGACCTCTAACCGTAGTATTCGGGTCGGTGCTGTCGTCGAATGTGATTGTAGAGATTTCTTTGCCCCATTTACCGGTTGCGCCCTTAGGCATTGTAGCATGGAGTGTGTAAGAATCGCTGCAATTCTGTGTCGTAGCATCAGTACCGGCAGTAAATTCAAAGTCGTTGTTCTTAACAACTTTAACTACCGTCTGAGAAGCACATTCGTCGTATTCCTTAGAACCGTCGGTTACTTTGCCAATGTGTACGTAGTTCCATTTGAAGGTTGCCTCAGCACCCTTAGTCATATCCGTGAATACGATAGACGGTTTGTCAGTACCGGTCAACTTAACAGATGACTCGTTTGTGCCGTCAAAATGACCGTGTGCAGTTGTTGTCCATACACCGTAATGTTTGTCGTCCAAAACATCGCTCGTGTTAAGCGTAACTTCGCTTGCACAAACTGACTCAGGAACGATAGCCGTTGCAATGAGTTTTTCATTGTAAAGGGTGATGTCATCATAAGCGGTACAACTACCATTAGAAACTGTCCATCTCAAAGATACGCTGCCGGCAGCAGGAATATTGTTAACCTTAGCCGAAGCATTGTGGCTGTCAGTAGTTGAAATATAGCGTTCTGCCGAAGTACCGTCAGTCAATGTCCATGTACCCTGTCCGCCGTGCTGATCAACGTTAGCATTCATTGTAAACGTTGTGCCGCAAACTCTGATTTCTCTATCAAATCTCGTATCGGCATCAGCCGTAACGGTAGAGTTGTTAACGATTACGACATCAGAGGTCTTATGACAGATACCGCCGTCATTGTAACCGTCTTCACCGGCAATACCCGGAACAATTCTGTAAACATTCCAAGTGAACTGATATTCACCGTTTTCAGTCAAGTTGTAAGCCGTAGTAACATTAGCGTTAGAGTTAGAAATACCGGCTGTCGTAGAGGGCGACTGTTTAATATGCCACTCGCCTACAACCTCAGTATTCTCTATTGCATACGGTGTAAGAGCGTCCGCTTTGAGCGTAGCCTTTCCGAAGTCATCACCGCAAATGTCCTTAACTGTGTATACAACGGGTTTAACGTCGTAGTTAGTAACCGTTATGCTTTCGTTCTTAGAACAACCGCCCTTATGAACAGTCCAAGTAAACTTAACTGACTTCTTGCGGTCGATACCGGTTACTTCTACGCTGTAATTAGAAGAAGCCTCGCCGAAGTTGATAGAACCGTCGTCAGATTTCCACTCGCCCCAAGCGGTCTTACCGTTGAGAACAATATGGTTGTCTGCTTCAAGTGTGTAATCACCGTCGCAAGTGTAATCGCTTGCAGCAATCTTAGTACCGAGGTTAACGGTATTGTTAACAATTCTAACCGTAGTAGCATCGGTACATTCTTCATGACCTGCACGGAAAATAGTCCATGTAAATTCGTTGAGGTCATCACTGAACTTATTAATTGTAACGGTTTCGGTATTCTGTGCACTACCGTATGTTACGCCCTTGTCAGCAGTCCATTTACCTTCAAGACCGAGAGCAAGAGTAGCGGCTTTGAGGTCAAATGTTCTCTCACCGTTATAACACCACTCGGTCATATCTTTTGTATTAATAACTGCAACGCCGGGTTTGAGGTTGTCAATAACGTGCGGAGCAGATGCCGTGTAGCATTTCTCACCGTCAATGTTATGAATTGTCCAAACGATGGTATTATTACCAAGTTGTAAATTCTTAACCGTCGTGTTCGGGTTAGTAGCATCTTCAAACTCAACATCTGATGAAGAAGTACATGTCCAAACTCCTGTGTAACCTGATTTGGGGATAGTACCAGAAACCTCAGTTTCAAATGCACAAACCGCAGACTCAGCAGTGATTTCAGGAACGAACTTGTTGTAAACAGCCGTTACTTCGTCAGTCTTAGAACATTTCAAACCGTTTTCTTCGTATGTTACCGTCCAAACCAAAACGGCTGATTTGTTTTGTTCGCTTAATGCGTTAAATGTATAAACTGCGTTGTTAATATTAGTTGCGCCTGTAAACTGACCCGGATCAGTATCCACTTTCTTAGACCAACCGTAAGTTGTATTTGCAGCCGTAACTTCTCTTGCAGCCAATGTAATGTTATTGTCATCGCAAGCGTAGTATACTTTACGACCGCCGTTAGCCTCAGGCTGAATGTTGTTCAACGTTACATAATCGGTTGAAGGACAACCGTTACGTGTCTCAGTCCAAGTGAAGGTAGCGTTCTTCAAACCGCCCAAGTTAACTTCAACAGAAGAGTTGGTGCTTGCACCTACTATCAAACCTGCGGGTTTTGAAGTCCATTCGCCGGTGCCTTCAAGACGGGTTGCGTTGATTATAGCCTCGTCACCGCAAATAGCACGTTTCTTAGTCGTATTATCTGCTTTGTCGTCTGCGTCAACTACAAAACCGTTAGCCGAAATCTCAACGATGTCTGATGTTTCACAACCTTTGTGTCCGTGATAATCAGGAGATTTAACAGTCCACTTAAACTGATATGCACCGCTTGTGGTCATACCCGTTACCTTGGTTATATAATTGTTAGAATCGTCGAACAGAACGTCCTTGCCCTCGCAAGACCATGAACCTGTCCAGTCAGACTGTTCATAGTATACAGCGTTAAGTGATTCGTATTCTGTTGTACAAGTTATATCGTCAGTACCTGCGTTTGCAGTAACCATACCGTTCTTAACGGTGATACTTGCAGTTGAAATAGCGCAGTTAGCAGCCTGAACATACCATGTAAACTTGGTTTCACCGTAAGGCAAGCCTGTTACTACGATTGAATTTTCGGTAGACTTGTTGTCCCAGCCGCCTTCAATATCAACACCACGGTCTCTGTTGGTGATTTCCCACCAGCCTTTTGCACCGTATTCCTTAGCAACGTCGTTTGCATCTACTTGCAAACTGTTCTTGTTGCAAAGGAGTTGGTAATCCGCAGTGTAGATTTTTGCTTCGTAGTACATATTCTTAACGGTCAACGTCTTAGATGATGAACACTTGCCGCCTTTACCGTCTTCACGTGATATTGTCCAAGTAAAATCTGCCTCTTTGTTCTTGCCGAGGTTGGTTACTGTAATATCTTCGTCTGTAGCGGCTGAGTTAACAAACTCAACACCGTCAGGAATTGTCCATCTGCCTTCGCCTGTACCGTCAGGTGATGTACCTGAGAGACTTATCGTGCTACCACAAGCAATCTTAGTACCGTTGTAGTCTGATACGCCTGAGGTAAACGATGCTGTTGCCTCTTTAACCTGATTGTTTGTAATAACTACGTCTCTTGAATCAGAACATTTATCGTCAATGCCGTCGCCGTACTGATAAGAAACTGTCCAAGTAAACTTCGTCGGGGTCAACTTATTCAAGTTAGAAACTACCGCGTTCTTATTTGTCTTATCACTAATAGTTACTACCTGATCCCATGACCATTCGCCGGAGAGATTGTCTGAAGGCAAACCGTCGGGGAATGAACCTTGTAACGTATATGTACCGTCGCAGTCTGCAAAGGCATTCTGTCCTGCCTTAAAGTCAAACTCGTAGTTCGTTACTGTAAACGGTATTTCTGTCTTACAAGTATGGTTGTGAGCCGTATGGTTCAATGTCCACTTGAAGTTTGCAGTAGCACCTTTCGCAATATTGTAGAATGTAGCAACAGGACCTGCTGATGTTTGTACATTCTCGTTGGTGTTATTAGTGAAACTACCCTTTGTAGCAGACGTAGACCATTCGCCGGTGAGGTTGGTACCAAGGTCGTTGGTGGTTCTCATCGTGATGTTGCCGGTACATGTTGCAGAGGCAACGTCAATGCTCGGTGTTACGTTGTCATTGTAAACCATGATTTCGTCAGACGCCGTACAAATGTTGGGTGATGTACCGCGCTCTACCTGCCAAATCAAACGGGTTACATTGTCAGTAAGGCCAGTCAAGGTAATCTTGCTGTCGGTTGAGTAAACCTCTCCATTAACGTTGTACCATTTTCCGATTGCACCCACAGGTTTGTTCGGGGTGATTGTTACCGTAGTACCGCAGACACCGATAACATTGTTGTTGTTAACAACGCCTTCTGTCTTGCCGTTAACAGTAGCAGATGATACCGCCTTAACACTTAATAAGTCTACGTTTACAAGTACTGATGCAGATTTTTCACATACGTTTTCTGCACCTCTTGCAACAGTCCAGATAAACTCGTACTGACCTTTCTCGGTAAGACCGTTGACAGTAGTCTTATAATTGTCCGGACTGCCGAATGTTACGCCGCTAACAGGCGAGGTCTTAATACTCCACTTTCCGTGAGCGTCCTCTCCGTAAACTGAAATCGGTTTAGCCTCCAAGTCTGCACTGCTGCCGCAAGTGTAAACTACGCTTTCAACCATTTCGGCTTTTACGAAGTTGTTGGTAACGGTTATATCCTCGCTCTTAGAGCATCCGCCCTTATGAACAGTCCAAGTGAACTTCTCAGATGTATTAGCCTTGATACCGGCTACGTCTACTCTGAAAGAAGAAGACTGTTCACCGATGGCAACCGTACCGCTTTCATTTACCCATTCGCCCCAAGCGGTCTCGCCGTTGAGTGCCTTGTGGTCGTCGGCTTCGAGTCTGTAAGCACCGTTTTCTTCACAAGTTGATGCTGCAACAGGTATCTCGTTGCCAAGGTTAACGGTGTTGTTGGTAATAGTAATCGTTGCAGATTCACTACACCAATCTTTCTCACCGTTACGGGCAATTGTCCAAGTAAATACGTTTTCGCCGTTTTCAAGAAGCGCGCCCTGCTGATTAATAGAAATTTCAAGCGCGTTGGCATCATAAACGTTCTTGTTCAAAATACCTCTGTTATCCGTCCAAGTACCGCTGACATTTTCGTTATGAGAAGCCACTGCGGTAAGGATTACCGACTTGTCGCAACTTTCGTCGTTAACGAGGTTGCTTGATATTTCAGGTACACCCGGATAAACATTTTGAATTATCTTAGAGGTTGTATTTTCAACACATCTTTCATTTCCGTCCTTATTCAATACAGTCCATTTTACACTGTTGTTAATGTAAGCCAAACCGCTGATTGTAACCTCGGAATTATGAATTTCGTTTTCATCAATAATATTGCCGGTTCTCTGGATAGTCCATGTGCCGGTAAAGCCTGAGGTCGGGATAGTACCCTTTATCTTAGCCTCTGAACCGCAAACCTTGGGAGCGTGGGGTTCGTTGACAGTAATCTCAGGAGTGAACTTATTGTTAATAACGGTTACTTCCTTAGATGCGGAGCAGTTTTCCGTATTGGTAAGAGTCCACAACAGTTTTACCTTGCGCAACTCAGGATTGGTTTCCTTGCTGTTGTTTGCGTTGAAAGTAAATTTGCCGTTTTCAAATACACCCGGCCATGAACCTTCTGCCAAAGACCATTCACCTCTGCATCCATCAGGTACAGCAGGTTTGTTAACTTCCGTATCAAAGGTGCCGTCGCATGTGTAGAACACATTCTGAACTACTACCTCAGGTGCTTTGTTAACAATAGTAATATCATCTGATTTCTTACAGCCTTTGTAATCATCGTGCCATACCAATATAGCCTCTTTGAGAGTACCGAGGTTGAATCTCAATGAATTAGAAGTCAAATCGGTTGTGTAAGTAACACCCGAAGGAATCTCCCAATATCCTGATACGCCCGGCTCTTGTGCCTCGCTTGCTGTGATTACACCCTCAGATTCGCAAACCGAATGGGTCTTTTCTGTTGTGCTGATGTCAGCATCCACAGTATAACCGTAAGACTGAACATATACATTCTGTACTGCCGCACAACCCTTTGAAGGATCTGACACACGGGTCGGAGACTCCAACGTCCATGTAAACTTATACTGTCCGTTTTTGAGACCTGATACCGTTGTCTCATTAGCCTTGCTGTCAGCGATATTAGCGTCAACAGTCTCTTTGTCATCACCGCTTACGCAGTCCCAATGACCTACTGCCTGCCATGATGCTGTCGGTATGTCTGTTTCAAGACTGTAAGTGCCGTTGCAAGTATAGGCATCGGTAATATCAGCGGCTACTTTTACAGACTCGTTGGTAATAACAACCTTGTCTGTCTCTTCGTCGCAGTTGCCGCCCTTAACGTGCCATGTAAACTCTACCTGTCCGTAAGGCAAGTTGTAAGCGTTGATCTTATAAGACTTAGATGATGTAGCAGTAGTTGTGGATACATCGCCGAAATATACATTCGGTTTGTCGGCTGTCCACCAGCCTTCCGCATTGTATCCGGTTACAACATCAGTAGCGGTAAGACCTTCAAAGTAGTTCTTACAGATTACCTGTTCTTTTGTTGTAACAGTAGCAACATAACTCATATTGCTGATAGTTACAACATCACTTTCCTTATGGCAGACAACATCGCCGTTTTGGTCTTTCTGCTCAATTACCCAAACAAACGTTGCGTTGGAGTTCTGCGGCAAGTTATTAAACGTCAAGTTAGCGTCCGTAGATGCCTTTGTGCCTTCAAATCCAAGTGTGTTAGGCGTATATTTCCAATAGCCCTCGCCAATAACAGGAGTATTGGCATCCATCTGAATCTTCGGAGAACATACTGACTGAGACTGTGTATAAATTACGGGCTCGTCAACATCGTTGCTGTAAATTACAACATCGTCAGATTTTTCACAACCCTTGTAAACAACTGTCCATGTAAGAGTGTTACCGTCAACTGCATTGCTCAAACCGCTTACCGTAGTGGTAGGATCGTTTGCATTTGCAAATGTCGGAGTACCGCTCCATGTACCGGTTGCACCCTCAGGCATAAAGCCGTGGAGTTTGTATGACCTGCTGCATCTGTCAGCCGTAGCGTCATTGCCGGCACCGAATACGTAGTCGTTGTTTCTAACTGTTACTACATAATCGTCAGAGGGACATTCTGTAATATTGTGGTTCTGACCGTCGGTTACGGTTACATTCTTAACTGTATAATTCCAGTGGAATTTAACCTCCGCACCCTTGGTTGCGATGTGGTAGGTTACCGACATACCCGTTGCGGTAGATTCGGTTGCAGTAGAACTGAACGAACCGGCAGCGTTTGTAGACCAGATACCGATATGGTCGTCATCCAATGTATTGTTAGTATTAAGGGTAATCAGAGAGTTACATGTTGTCGGATCTGCCGAAGCAACTGCTTGGAGTTTCTCGTTAACAATCTTAATTTCATCAGCGTCCTCGCAAGAGCCGTCGTTGCGTCTTACAGTCCATTTGAGGGTGATGCCCTCGTTAGGAATGTTTCTAACCGTAGCCGTCGGGCTGTGGCTGTCAGATGCTGCGATATATGTCTCAGCCGATGAACCGTCTGACAATGTCCATGTGCCGGTAGAGTTGGACTGGGTGTTAGCCAACATCTGGAACTCAGGTCCGCAGACACTGATTTGTGCCTTGTTGTCAGAAGCATTCTCCTTGCCTCTGAATCTCGTATCGGCAACGGCTGTAACAGTGTTGTTGTTGACAATTACAGTTCTCGTATCGTGGCAGATGCCGCCGTCGGTATAACCGTCTTCACCGGCAATACCGGCAACCTTTCTGTAAACAGTCCAAGTATATTTATATTCACCGTTCTTGGTCAAACCTTCAACAACCGTTACGTTGTTGTCAGAGTTCTTAATTGCAGTAGCAACCGGGTTCTTATCATCAGCCTCCCATCTTCCGAATACGTCGGTACCTACCGTGCCGTATGAAGAAAGGGTTTCGGCTCTAAGTGTTGCCTTGTTAAAATCCTGTTTGCAAACCGGCTCAACCTCATAAACAACAGGAGTTACCTCGTAGTTGGTAATTGTAATCTCCTTGCTTTCAGAACATCTGCCTTTGAAAACAGTCCAAGTAAACTTCTCACCTGACTTAGGCGGCAAACCGGATACTTTTGCCTCATTGTAACTTGTAGACTTGTCGATTACAAGTGATGAGTTTTCAGCAGTCCATTCGCCTCTCATAATGCCTGAGTTAGAGTTGTCGGCTTTATAGTTTGAAGCGATAAGTTCGGCAGTGCCGTCGCAGGTATATTCGCTGCTTGTGATACCCTCGCCCATGTCAATTGTGTTGTTTACGAGTTTTGTAGTAGCCTCGGAAATACAATTTTCATGACCGTCGCGGTATACTGTCCAAGTAAACCTGATTTCGTCGTTTGCAAGACTTGTAAAGGTAATCTCAGCCTCGTCAGTAGCATTGTTTGCAACTGTGAACTCTTTGTTGGCAGTCCATTTGCCTTTTTCGTCGCCGGAGAGAGCCTTTGCTTTAAGTCCGATAACTTCGCCTTCTTTACCGCAATACTCCTGACCTTCGTGAGAAAGTATCTTAGCGTATGAAGGCATAATGTTCATCAAAGTGGTAGTAGCATAGTTCTCTTTGCAAACCTTGCCGTTGGTGTTGATGATTGTCCATACAACACGTGCGGTTTCGCCCGGAATCAGACCTTTAACCTTGGTATCGGCATTGGTCTTATCCTCGAAAGTTACATTGCCGGAAGAAATGTATGACCATTCGCCGGTGTGAGCAAAGTTCGGTTCAGTACCCAAAATAGTGGTATCCGTTCCGCAGACATTTTTCTCAACGGTGATAGCCGGAGTAAACTTCTGGTTAACCAAAGTAATGTCTGCATGGTTAGAACATTCACCGTCAGCAGTAGTTACAGTCCAGCGGAGTTTTACTGAAAGGTCTTCGTCGGTTGCAGCAAACTTAAATACTGCGTTAGACTTAGCAGCGTCTCCTACGAAATTACCTGCTGCATCCGGGTCAACTTTTGACCAAACGCCCTGATTGCCGTTCAAATCGCCAGCCTGCATTGTAACGGTATTATCACCGTCGTTACATGTATAGAGAACCTTAGGTCCGGGATTTACATTGGGAGCATTGTTAACAACGTCTACGTAATCAGAGTTATGACAAGTTGTAGAACGTGTTTCTGTCCAAGTAAATCTTGCAGACTTGTTGTCTTTAAGGTCAAACTTCAAGTTGTAATCCGAAACATCTGACAAGATTTCAACCGTAGAGGGTGATACTGTCCACTCACCGGTACCGACAGGTTTCTGTGCGCTGATACCGTCAGAAGGTTTAGCCTCGCAGAAGACATGTGTCTTGTTAGCGGGTTTGGTAACATCGGCAACAACCTCAAAACCACTTACGTGGATTGTTACAACGGGAGACTCTTTCATACAACCCTGAGCACCGTTTGTCTTAACATAAGTCGGAGATTTAAGTGTCCATACGAAAGAGTAATCACCTGTTACCAAATTACGAACCGTAGTTTCGTAATTATTAGAATTGTCGTATGTGAGATTTTCCTTAGAAACTCCGTTCGTGCAAGTCCATTCACCAGTCAAATCGCTGAAAGGCAAGTCGGCTTTGAGTTCTGCCTCATCCGAACATGTCCAGCCTTCGGGAGTTACAGTTGCGTCAAATTTCTCACTCTTAATTGTAATTTCGGCTGTTTCCTCACCCGGACAGTTGCCTTTAACATGCCATACGAAGTAATTGTCTCCGTATTTCAAGTTCTTAAAGGTAATCTTGCGTGAAGATATGCCCAAACTTTCAACCGCTGCGGTGTAAGTTACACCTTCGGGATATGTCCAATAACCGTCAGCACCGTAAATTGCTTTTACGTCGTTTGCTGTAAGTTCGATATAATCCTCGCAGACAACTGTCTTTGTAGGAGTATTAATAACAGCGGAAATAGTGTTGTTGACAACATTAGAAACGCTGGACTCAGACTTACAAAGCACGTTGCCGGCATTGTCTTTTCTTTCGATAATCCACTGGAACTTAGCAATGCCGTTGTCAGGCAAGCCGGTAACAGTAATATCATTTGTAGTAGAATTACCGCTTACAAAGGTCAAATCTTCCGGAGAAATCTTCCAGTGACCTTCACCCTGTGCAGGAGCATTTGCAGAGATTGCCACGTTCTTATCACAGGTAGAAGCAGGAATGCTTGTAATCTTAGCCTCGTCAACGCTGTTGTTGACAATAACCATCTGGTCGGTCTTAGAACAGCCCTTATATGTAACGTGCCATGTAAGAGTATTCTCAGCCGAATTGCTCAAATTATAAACCGTAGCGGTCGGCAATGACTTGTCGCTGTAAGTAACCGCTGACTGGTCTGCACTCCAATAATGTTCTGTCAACTCAGGATCGTTAATATCGCAAGGCAACGTACCTGAGAGAGCAAGCGTATTTGTACAGTTCGTTACTCTGTCAGCACCGGCGGTAAATACGAAATCGTTGTTCTGAACCTCAATCGGAAGTTCATCTGATACACATTCGCCGTCACGAACCTTGTTGATAACTTTCCAGTAGAAAGTAGCCGTTGCACCCGGAGTAATGCCGGAGAAGGTTACTGTCTGGTTGGTAGTGCCGTTGGCAACAACAGTCTTAACACCGTCAGCCGTATTAGCAGTGAACGAACCGACAGCAGTTGTTCTCCATACGCCCGTCAAATTCTCGGTCAAGCCGTTGGTTGTAGTAAGTTCTGCAACACCGTTGCAAACTTTTACAGCCTTGGCATTAGCCTTGGGCGTAATCATATCGTTGTAAATAGTTGTCTCGTCGGAACTTTCACATTTTTTGGTTGTAACATTACCGTTTGCATCTTTAATGTGGTTATCAAGTGTCCAACGCAAGGTTACACCCTCGTTAGGAACATTTGAAACCATTGCAGTAGCGTTGTGAATATCACTTTGAGCAATGATTACAGAAGAGTTCTGCGTTACAATCTCCCATGTGCCGACTGCACCGTCCTGAGAGTTGGCACGCAATGCAATCTCGCTTGAACATTCGCTGCGTGAAACGCCGCCTCTGCCAAGTTTGGAGTCTGCAATTGCGGTAAGCATTGCATTAGTGATGATAATCTCGTCTTTGTTATGACAGATACCCTCTGTATAACCGTCTTCAACCCAGTCAGTTTCATGACCTTTTACTTTGCGGTAAACGTTCCATGAGAACTTGTAATCACCGGTAGCCTCTTTGTCAAAAGCGACGGTTGTAGAATAAGCATCCGAATTGTCAATATGAATTTCAGATTCGCTGATTTTGGTATCAGGCCATTTTTCCAACTTCCAGAATCCGTAAGCGTCTTCTTCTGCCGCCGATTTGGTCTTAATGTTTTCAGCAACAAGAGCAACGTCCTCGACATCGCACGCAAAACGGTCTGTAAGCGTTCTGTCAATTACGGGTTTAACCTCGTAGTTGGTAATAGTTATGCTGAGTTTCTCAGATTCGCAAATCTTCTTGTCGCCCTTGAATACCTGCCATGTAAATTTAACAGGTTCAATAGCCGAGATGCCTTTAACGTCAGCAACGTAACTGTCGGTAGCATCGTTTACAAACTCAACCGAAGAAGAAGGAATCCAAGTCCATTTGCCCCAAGTTGTGCCGGTGTTTACATTGCTGTTGTTTGAAGCAACCAAGTGATATGTGCCGTCGCAAGTATAATCTGTTGCTTTGAGCGGCTCACCTGCTTTTACGTGGTTGTTGACAATAGTAATCTCAGCCGGAGCAGACGCACAGTCGTCCTTATGACCTTCACGGTAAATTGTCCATGTGAAGTAGTTGTTGTCAACATCGAGGTTGTCAACCGTTACTTGAAGCGCGTCGCTTGCAGCCAAAGTTGCCGAAGTTTTGAACTCTGCGTTGCCGAGAGTAGCCCACTCTCCTATTACACCCTCGTCAACAGGCGCAGCGTAAAGGATAAAGCCGTCAGCCGAACAAGTCTCCAATTCGGTATTCGTAATGCGCGGAGTACCGGGCAAGAGATTGTCAATTTCAATTTCGTCAAAGTTGGCGTCGCATTTCTTGCCTTCTTTGTTGAGAACAGTCCAACGTATTTTGTTAATACCGCGTTTCATGCCTCTGATGTCAGTTGCAGACGAAGTAGCATCGTCAAAACTGTCAGCAGTCTGACAAGACCACATACCGGTAAAGCCTTTTTCAGGTATAGTACCGATTAAGCCTACGTGGTCGGCACAAATCTCGCGGCTCAATACGTTCGGAGACTGAATTGCGGGTTTGTAACCGTTGTTGATTACCAAGGCTTCTGCGCGTGCAGAGCATGTCGTAATAGTCTTGTCGGTTACCACCCAGTTAAGTTTCAAGGTCGAAGTGTTGGGTATGTTGGTAATTCTTGCATTCGAGAGCGTGCTTTCCGTTACAAAATCACATGAGCCGCTTACGATTTCCCACTTCGTATCGTAACCCGTAGCCTCTGTTGCGGCAAGGGTAATTTCTTCGTCTTTGTCGCAGACATACTGCGTTGCAATATTGCCGGTTGAAGGTATGCGGTTGCGGAGCGTTACCTTGCCGTATGCAGTACATGAATTTTCTATCGTCCATGTCAATACGACAGGCGTGCCGGGAACAATGCCGCCGATTTCAACCTGATTGTCGGTTGTACCGATAATCTGTGCTGCCGAACCTGCGGGCAACGACCATTCGCCCTTAGAACCTTCGTTAAGAGCCGTACCGGTGATAATGATAGTCTCACCCTTGTCAAGACAAACGTCATGAGCCCAGACTGCATCCTCACCCGTGCCTTCCAACACAGCCGAGTTGTCAGCCTTAACTTCAAAACCGTTTACGTTGATTGTAACCTCTCTGCCGTCCTGATAACCGTCGCGGCAAACAGGCAGACCGTTGACTTTCGTATTAGACTCAACAATCCATTTGAAAGTATACATACCTTTCTTCAAGTTCTGAACCTGAGCGTATGCGTTGGAGTTGTCGTTGTTACGCCAAACGACAGAGTTTTCGTCTCCGGCGGGTGCGCCTGAAATGTATTTCCAGTAACCAGTACCGTTGGTCGGGGTTACAGCCTGGAAATCGTATGTGGTACCGCAGGCAACATCACTGGTCTTGCCGGGATTAGAAACAACTGCGTTGTTGTTGATTTCAGCCGTTACAGTCTTTTCCTCGCAGTTTGCACTCTTAACATGCCATACAAATTTGGTCAAGCCGGCTTTCAAATCCGTTACTTTGTATACGGGATCATCAGACAAATGAACGTCGCTGTTTTCAACAGTCCAATAGCCCGCTATACCCCAGACTTCTTTTGAATCTTCGGCTTGAAGCGTATATTCAGTTCCGCAGACATAATCCCTGCCGAGAGCCGGATTAGCACTTTCGGGAGTCGGATGGATAAGTTTTGCATCATACGAGTTGTTCATTACGGTTACGTTGTCGGTTGAAGAACAAACGCCGTTGCCGTTGGTTTTGGATACCGTCCAATAGAATGTAACATTCTGATTCTTCGGCATGCCGCTTACATTAACGGTTGCCTTTGAAACATCCTCAGGATCCAAGCCAAGGTCAAAACTGCCTGACCATTTACCGCCGTCGGCAGGATCAGCCTCCAATCTTACAGTGCCTTCACCGCAAATTACATCACCTGCTTTCGGAGAAATAATTCTTGCGGGATCAACACTGTTGTTGGTAATCTTAACAGAGTGATCGTTGTATGTACAACCGTTCTTTTCTACAATCCAATACAAAACGTTGTCGCCGCGTTTAAGTCCGCTGACTTTTGCGTGCGGGTCGTTCTTGCCGTCAACACCTGCAACAGAAGATGTAAAGGTCAAGGTTTCATCGCCTTTCCAAGTACCTTTTGCACCTGCGGGAAGTTCGCTTGCAGAAAGTTGTTCATAAACATCCGAACAAGCCGTTACATCGTTGAATCCTGCGCTGAACGGGAATGCCTCGTTGGTAACTTCAACGTCAATGAAATCGTCGCAATTAGTGAGTTTGCTGTTTTTCAAAGTCCATCTTACGGTTACGCCGCTGTTTTCGGGAATACCTTTGAATACTACCGAAACATTGCCGTCCATATCATTAACCGTCAAATCTGACAACAAGTTGTTGTTAATGTCATACAAATTGCCGCCGTTTTCAACAGACCATACACCGGAGAGGTTGGTCTTTGCAAGGTCGTTGGTCTGCGTAATTGTTACCTCGCCGTTGCATACGGGCGAAGAAGCACTTGCACGAGCGTATTCTTTCGTATCATAAAGTTCTACCCAACTTGACTCATTACATTGGTCATACGAAATAGTCCAGGTCAGTTTAACGCCGTCGGCGGGTATGCCTGTTACTTTCGTATTATAAAGGGTAGAGTTTGCAAAAATGTTCTTGCCGTTGGAAGCCGTCCAAACACCCTTCTGACCGGTCTTCGGTTCGGTAGCGTTGAGAGTGTATTCGCTGCCGCAGACAGGAACAGACTGTTTGTCGTAAACATTGTCGGCTTTTACGTTAAGGGATGTTCTTGTTACAGCCACGTTTTCAACCTTGTCTTCACAGTGTCTCTTACCGTCAGAGTCTTTTCTCCATGCTGTCCATGTGAAGTAGTATGTGCCGGCAGAGGTAAGATTGCTGATTGCCGTTACAGCAGCAGTACCGCCGTTGGCAAGTGAAACGTCTGCGATGGTGATGTCATGCGGAGCAGACACTACTGTCCATATACCTTCCGCACCTGAGTAAGACGAAATGTCTTTTGCACGCAAAACAGCCGTTCCGTCGCAAGAAGAAACTGTCATCTTCTCCACTTCAACAGGGAGAGCGTAGTTCATAACGGGAACTTCTATCTCGTCATGACATTTTGCGCCTTTCTTAACAGACCATGTGAGCGTTGTTCCGCTTTCAGGAATGTTGTATACAGAAACCTGGTTTGCAGTTGCTGTGGTTTCACCCGTTACACTGCCGAATCTTGCAATGCCGTCTGATGTCCACATACCCTCAGAGCCTTTGTAAGTTACTTTCGGGTCTTGTGCGATAAGACTTTCGATTGTACCGTTACAAGTTTCAACATCGTCGTCAGTAGCCAATTTTGCTTTTACAAAATTGTTAATGATAGTAACGGGAACATCTGTATAGCAGTTGCCCGCCTTGATTCTCCAAGTGAGTTTGTTCTCATCCAATGAGAAGCCTTTGAACTCAGCGTATGTCTTATTGTCAGAGCCGACAAGAGTAAGAGTGTTTGGCAACCATTCGCCGGTCTCGTTTTTAGAAGCATCGGGAGCGGGAACGTCAATGTGCAATACAGCGTTGTCAGCATTGGGATCAAGACATTCTTCGCGGGTTACCGCCATTCTTGCGTCAACAGTATTGTTGGATACAACCTCAGTTACTTTGTTAGCAGAACACTGATGTCCGTCGTTGCTTGTCAAAGTCCATGTAATCTCGTTGTTGCCTTTGTTAAGACCGGTTACAACGGTGTTGTTGTTGTCGGTAGGCGTAAATACTACACCGTCCTGAACACAAGACCATGCACCCGTAAAGCCGCTCGGAATTGCAGGAGCGGTAAGCGTTCTCGTAGAGCCGCATTCCTCAGATGACAAATTAGGCTGAGTAATGGTAAGACCTGCGATATAATTATTCTTAACAGTAACTTCTTTTTCGTCGAAACAGTTCTTGTTGTTTTCAAGTTCAACAACCCATTTAACCTTAGCCGTTGAGTTGGAAGGCAAATAGAAGTTCGGCGAAATTACATTGGTAGAAGAAGCGTTGCCTTCAAAATAACCGTTTTGAGAAGTTCTTACCCAGTAAACCTTCTGACCGTCGCTTGCATTAGTGCCTTTGATGTTTACATAACCGTCTTCACAAGCATAATACTCGTCGGTGCCGAGAGTTGCAGCAGGCTGACGGTTGCTCAAAACTACCGTTGAAGTTGCTGTACATCTGTTGCGTGTTTCGGTATAGGTTACTTCAACAGAAGTAGATATGCCGCTGAGTGTTACCTCCAACGGTTTTGAAGGATTCGTAGTTGCAATTACAGTACTCGGATTTGTTGACCAAGAGATATTGTCGGCGTTTGCGTTGCCCGATGCGGTTATCATAATGTTTTTGCCGCAAATATCGCGCTGACCGGTGTATTCACCGTTTTCAAATGCCTCAGCATCGGCATATACGTCGAATCTCTCGCACGAAATCTTAACCTGGTCGGTAGACTCGCACTTCTCGTCGTCGCCGTCGCCGTATTTGTTGGTAACAATCCAGTTGAATGTATAGAAGCCGCTTGTCAAACCGCTTACAAGAGTATGGTTGTTGTTAACGTTTGAAATCGAAACAGAAACAAGGTTCAAACCAGTGCTCTTAGTATCGAGTTCCCATCTTCCGCTAATCGGATGAGAAGGATCGCTGCTTTCAGGAAGCGTATTTGCATCAAGCGTATATTCTCTTGAACATGTATAATCGTCGTCGCCTGCTTTTGCAGTTACCATGTTGTTGGTAACGTTGACAGAAGTACTCTTAACACCGCAAGAGTTTACAGTTTTGTTGTCAGTCAGGTTCCAGTAGAACGTTGTAGTACCGTAAGGTAACTCAACGGTCATAACTGCGTTGGTAGAAGTTGCAGGCAGCGTAATGTTGTTGTCGTTTACTGACCAGTAGCCGCTTACCTTGTCGCCGTAAGACTTAGAAGGATCTTCTGCTTCAAGTCTGAATTTAGGCGTACATACAACCTGATCAGGATCTGTCAAAATTCTCGGTGTATAAGCACTGTTCATAATCTCGACAAAATCCATACGCTTGCACTGAGTACCGTTCTTTTCAACAACCCAGGTAAATTTGGTCTTGGTGTTTTCAGAAAGGTTTCTTACTTCAACGGAATTCAAAGTAGAAGCAACTGCGTAGCCGACTTCCTGATTGTTTGAATACCATTTAACACCGCTGACATTCTCCCAGTATCCGGTGTTGTCGTTTGCGACTGCTCTTGCAGAAAGTGAATATTTGTTTTCGCAGAGCGAGTAACCCTCGGCAGGCTTGTTGTTGATAACAGCCGCTGCGGGAGTATTGTTAAGAACAGTTACAGAACTTTCAGCCGTACAGCCGTTTGCGTTAACAACATGCCAGAAGAACTTGTTGGGCTCTTCGTTGGAGAGACCTTTAACAAGTACCGTAGCGGCAGAGTTCTGAGCCGTACCCTCGTAAGTTACAGTAGTAGTTGAAGTCCACCAGCCATACTGACCAGAGGTCAATTCCTGAGCCTTCAACGTGTATTCGTCGGCGTGAGCCTCGTCGTTACAAACTGTCTCGCCGTCAGCACCCGCGCTTACAGTGAAGCCGTTGTTTTCGATTTCAACAGTTGTAGAAGACGAACATTCAAATACGCCGCTGATACCGGCAACCTGATTTACATAATTTGTAACCGTCCATTTTACCACAGCCTTGCGACCGTTTGAAAGGTTTTTGTAAACAGCGTCTTTGCCTGTTACATCACCCTCAAAATCTCCGGTGTAAGAAGGATCGTCTTTCGACCAGAGACCTTTCAAACCGCCGTTTTCAGCGGTGTAGTCAAGGTTGTTTGCCGTGGTAAGCGAAACTGTTTCCGAGCAGTAAGGTTTCGTTGAAGAAACTGATGCTACTGCCGGAACTTGAATGTTCTTAAATTCGTATGTATCAATAAGTTTGCAATCCAAATTCTTATCGTCGCTTGAAAGAACCCAATGAAGTTCTACGCCAGAAGTCGGAATGTTTTTGATTGTCGTATTAGATACTGTAACATCATTTACATAATTTACAGCCTCGGTAATATCGTCAGCCAAAGTCCAAACGCCGTGAGTGCCGGTTGCAGTAGTAGCCGAAATTGTAGTTTCAGAACCGCAAACATTGATTTTCTCGTTCTTAGCAACCTGATTAATCTTCTTAACCGTTACGGTTACGGTTTTGGTGTGCTGACAAGTGCCTGCCGCGTCAAAAGCAGCAATCCATTTGAAGACATATTTGCCTTCGTATGTAAGACCGCTTACAGTGGTATTGTTTGCTTTCGGGTTGAAGCCCGTGCCCACAACATCATCAGAAGAGTTGATATGCTCTTTAACCCAGTCAGCAACCTCCCAGTGTCCGACAGCATGATTGCCATTGTAACCGGCAATTGAAGAAGCCTTCAAATCGTATGTAGGACCGCAGATTTCTACTGCAACGTCCTCTTCCTGAGGTACTGAACAGTTTCTAACATTGAGTTCAACCGTTTTAGCCGGACAATCGCCCTTCTGAACGCTCCATGTAAATTTAGCACCCGTCTTAGGAATGTTAATTGCCTTAACATTGTCAAATACGTTGTCGTCTTCAATTGATTCAACAGTCTGATTGTTTACTACAAACTTAACACCCGGAGTGTTAGTAGACCATTTACCTTTCGAGCCTGCATAGTCAATAGTATTGTCGATGGCAACGAGGTCAAGCGTACCGTCGCAGGTTGCATCAGACTGGTCAGGACTGAGTTCTGCCTTAACGAAATTGTTCTGAATAGTGATTTCGTCAGACTGTGCGCACTTGTTGTTGAGAGTCCAAGTAAACTTGTTCTCATCGTTTGAAAGTCCGTAAGCCGTTACACGGAAGTCAGACGAAGTGCTGTGTCCGATTGTCTTATCTCCGAATTTAACACTGCTGTTTTCGATAGACCAAACGCCGGTTACATTGTGTCCGGGTTCAACGGCTACAAGTGCGATAGAACCGTCGCAGGTTGTAGTAACAGTCTTGTCGATTTGTGCATCGGCAAGTTTTTCGCTCTTAACGGTAACTTTGCTCTCTGACTTACAATTCGGATCCTCATTGTTAACCAAAGTCCAAACAAACGTGTTGTTGCCGAATTGGAGATTGAGCGCGGTAACGTTGGAAGCAGTAGTAGCGGTTGCCTTTTCATCACCAAAGTATACAGAAGTGTTTTCACACGTCCATGTACCTGTAAAGCCGTCAACATCGTTACCAGTGATAATTACCTGATCATCACAAGTCTCTGCAACCGAAGCCTTAGCCTTAGCCTCTGCCTTGCGGTTTTTGATAGTAACATGAGCATCAGCATAACAGTTGTTGTCAGAGTTTGAAGTGATTCTCCATGTAAGAACCGTATTAGTATTAGGTTCAAGACCGATTATCGTTGCGCTGTTGACATTGGCTGCGGAAGATACAAATCTCAAAGCCTCATTTCCGCCTGTATAAATCCACTGTCCGGTAGCACCGTTGAGTGCCGAAGAAGTAATAGAATATTCCTGTTCTTTTGAATGACAAGCGTTAACCACTTTATCTGAAACAACAGGAGCAACATTCTTAACGTCAACAGTAGAAACCGCAGTACACTGGTTTCTTGTCTCTGTCCATGTAAGTGTCGCCATAGTGTTGTTGCCGACAAAACTGAAAGAAGACGAACCGTCTTTGCTGTTGTCAACGCTTACAACATTTTCATCATAAGTCCATTCGCCGGATGTGCCCTCTGCCGCCAAAGTACCGGTTGCGCCGCAGACACTGCGTTTGTTGTTATCGTGCTGCAAGTCGGCATCGGTAGTGAAACTGTTGTCAACAAGAGAAACATCTACGCTCTGAGTACAAGCCGGATTTTCACGGTTCGTAACAGTCCAAGTAAATGTATATTTGTCGTCAGCAACCGGAACAAGACCGTTGAATACCAATTCCTTAGTGGTAGCATCTGTAATGTTGCCCGTTGCTGATTCCAACGACTCAGCACCCATAGGAATGTCTTTCAACGCCCACTGTCCTGTCCAACCGCTCTGAATTTCAGTTGCGGTAAGGATTGCATTGTCGGAACAGATTATATTAAGAGATGTTTTAGCATCTTTTACTGTTACGGCAAGAGGCTGCATAAGCATCTGATTCTTAACCGTTACGGTAGCAGACTTATGGTTGGTCTTCTGACCGTTTTCAACCTCACCGCACTCTGAGTTTACAACTGACGAAGTTACAACCCATTTGAACTTGTATGTACCGGCTGTAAGATTCTGAGCCGTAGTACGGTAGTTGGACGGATTTGAGAACGAAACCTCAGAAACGTTAGGACCTTCAACACAAGACCAAACGCCGGTTGCACCGTTGTAGTCGGCAGGATCTACGGCTACGAGGTCCATCTCGTCGTCACAAATTACAGTGCCGTTGGCAGTAGTGATTTTTGCCTCAAAGAAGTCAACCGTAAAAGTTTTGGTATCATAAGCCACACATTCCGGCTTGCTGTCATTGCCGGTGTTGGCGTTGGTTACAGTCCAAGTAACGGTGTGAGGACCGTATGTCATACCGCTGATGGTGTTGTTCTGTTTTGTACCTTCATCGGTCATAGAGATACCCGTTGTCTGGTCGATTGACCACTGTCCGCTTGCAGTTGCAGGAGTATAGTTGTCAGCCAAGAAAGTATGAGCCTGTTCACAGATATTAGAACCGTCAGCAATCGGGTCGGTAATCAAGACGTTTTTCGGATTGTTGTTTACAACCTCGATGTCGTCAGAAGATACGCAGCCGCCCGGAGATGTTACTGTCCAGGTGAATGTGGTTGTCTTGGTATTGTCAAGGTTGGTAACAACCGCATTCTTGTTTGAAAGGTCGCTTGCTTCGATAACAGCCGACGCAGTGTTGGGATAAGTCCATACACCGGTGTAATCTCTGCCGCCTACCGAAGAAGGAAGCACAGCCGTCATCATATATGTATCGCTACAAGGAGTAACCACCTTGTCGCCGCCGGCGTTAGCCTCAAAGCCTTCGTTGGTGATTTCAATTGTTTCTTCATCACTACATTCTTTGTAACCGCTCGGTGTACCAGTCTGAGGTACAGATTTTATAGCATTGAAGAGAGTGTAAGTAATTTTTGCAGTCTCACCCAAGCCTACATCAGACAATACAGTGTTGAAACCAGCATTCTGAGTAAGCGTACCTCTCTGATGCTCGGCATCGCTTGCGCCGATAGTCCACTGTCCTCTTGAAGTTTCAGCATTGCCTGAACCGCTGAGACGGACAGACTGATCTGTTTTACAAAGTGTCTCGTTGTCGGTTCTGGTGATTTTAGCCTCGATTTTGTGGTTGGTAATATACAATTCGTCGGTCTTTTCACAAGCCGAACCGTCAAATTTAACGCCGCTCTTAACATGCCATACAAGGCGTGTCTCAGAAGTCGTCAAACCGTTGACAACTGCGTTGGCGTTGAACGTCGTAGTGGTTTTAGCCTCTTTTGTGCCGAAATAACCCGGACCGCTTACTGTCCAGTAAGCCTCGGTATATTCGGGATCAATGTGAGGATCAAGAGTGTAAACATCATAACAATCTGCAACCGCTCTAATACCGTTTTCGTCTTTGTCAACGTGCTTGTCGGCAATTGCCTTTGTATTAAGAACGTTGACACTGATTTTTGCCGAACTTTCGCATTTGGTGTTTACAACTCCGTTTGCATCCTCCGCATCATCACCTTTGGTAACATTCCAAGAGAATGTATACTGACCAGAGGCGGTAAGGTTGGAGAATGTAATCTCATACGGAGCACCGTTGGTAATTGCCGAACCGATGGCATTTTTGTCGGCTCCAGCCGGTACTTTCTCTATTTTCCATACACCGTGTGCATTGGCGTTTTGAGCAAGGTCGTTTGCACGGATTGTTATCTTGTCGCCGCAGAGCGGATATGCATAATCGGGATTAGAGAATTTCTCCTTGTTGGCTTCGTTGGTTGTAGAAATACCGTCAACAAGAAGAATTTGAGACTCAACCTCGTTGTTATAAAGTTTTATAGTCTGTTTGTTGTCGCAGTCGCCTTTCTTAGCGTGCCAAACGTATGAAGAACCGTTGGGCGAAGGAGTTACTGTAATAGAAGTAGATGTAACATCCTTGCTGTTGTTCCACCAACAAGTAACAGTACCGTTTTTGTTCCAACCTGTCAATTCAGGAACGGTAATTGTATATTCGCCGCATACATATTTCTCGTAGTCTTCGCCTACTTCCACATGATTCCATGTAAGAGTAATCGGGCTGGAAGTGTTAACGCATTTAGGATCTATTGCAACATTCCAATATACAATATTCGGTCCCTGTTCAAAACCTTTTGCGTAAACTACCGCATTAGAAGCGTTATTTTGAGTAGCAGCCTCGTCTGTGTAGAATTTAACTCCATTTGGGTTGTCTGATGTCCAGAAACCTACAACGCCGGTAGAGCCGGTTACAGGACTTGCTTCCAATTTTTCAATATTCTCGCATACCTGATGGTCGGTAGTGGTCGGCATCGGTGTACCCGGATTAACATTATCAATCACAACCGTGGCAGCAACCTTGCAGTCCTTGCCTTTCGGGTCGGTCGGAACAATAGTCCAAGTCAAAGTATTTTTGCGTGCAGCGAGACCTTTTACTTTCGCTGCGGGATTTGCTGAGTTTTCGGTAACGCCGTCGGCATCGTAGAACTTAACGTTTACATTAGAAGATGTCCAACCGCCAGTGTAGCCGCTGACAGGCAAAAATGCGCCAAGTTGTGCATAATTGTCGCAAACGGTCTGGTCTGAACCTGCCGATTTCTGATTGAAACCGAAGTTGTAAACAGTTACTGTTTTCGTGTTGGTACAAGCGTTAAGCGCGTTTTTGTCGCTGACTACAACCCATTTCAATTCTACCTGCGAATTGTCGCCCATACCATTGAATGACGATGCAGGATTATTTACGTCAATTCCGTCGATTCCTGATACGGGAACATCCCAATATCCAACTGCGGGATCGGTCGGCAGAGTAGCCTGCAATTTGCCAGTACCATCGCAAGATACAATCTCAGGCTCTGCCTGTGCTTTTACGCTCTTGTCGTTGATGGTCAAATCGCTTTCAGCAGTACAGCCGTCTTTATGAACTCTCCATGTCAACTTCAAAGTCTTGTCAATGCCCGAAACATGAGCATTGTAGAGCGAACTATTGGCAGTGAAAGTAACATTGCCCGGACTCTTTTTAATCCAAACTGCATACTCACCGTTTGCCGCATCCAAGTCTCCGGGAGACATTGCCTCCAAATCGGTCTCGGTATCGCAGATGTTCATAATGTTTTCATCATTTCCGGTATAAGCGTCAACAGTAAATGTATTGTTGTTTACATAAACGTCAACGTAGTCAGGATCGCACTCCTCGCCGAATTTGCCGTTCTTTACCGTCCAACGGAAAATATATGTACCACCCAAATTGAGACCGCTTGTAATAGTTACCTGATTATTGTTGTTGCTTGAATATGCTTTATCTGAGAAATAAGAATTTAACTCTTCCAAATCAGAAACAGCAGTGCTGTTATGAGCCTGAATACAAGACCACTGTCCGACAGCATCAGGGAAGTTTTTCAACGACTGACCTGTAAGAGTTAATTGTACGTTTCCACTTGAAGGATTACAGATAACAATATTCTTTTTGCCCTCAACAGAGGCTTTAAGTTGGTTGTTGACAACAGTCATAGAGTGAGAATCTTCACAACCTACGGTAACCTTGTTGCCGTCTTTTTTCGTAAGTTCAGTTTCATATTTTACAGTCCATGTAAACTGAACACCACTCGCCTGAACAGGAATATCGGCAACAGAAACATCGTAATCACCTTTTGCATTCAGTTTTGTACCCGCAGTTATAGACGAACCGTTGCGGGTAACAGCAGAACTTGCAGTCCAATATCCTACATACTCAGCACCCGGAACAGCCGGAGTCGGAGTCGGAAGGTCGTATGTTCCGTCGCAAGTATAATCCTTTTCCTTTGAAAGTTCGGTAGAAGCACCGTTGTAATAAACCGAAACTGACGCATAATCAGTACAAGTATAGTCTCTGTCATGACCTTTGGAAGTACGAGTAACAGTCCATTTATAAGTGTTAAGACCGTTCTGCATGCCGGAAACGTTGGTTTTATTGTCATCAGCCGGAGTAAACGTACCTGCGCCGAACGTCATAACACTCCATGCTCCACTCTCGGTGGTATTTGCAACTGCCTGAGCGGTCAATGCAACAGAACCGCTGCACGTATAGTAGTAATACTGCTCATTGCCATCAGCATCATCAGCCAACTGAACAGGTGCATTGTCAGTGTCAACACCGATAATCTTAGGCGTGGTTACAGACGGATTATAAAAGACAACCTCAGAAGTGCTGGTACAACCGTCAGTATAAGTTGTTATATTGCCTGCATTGTCCTTAACAGGTATTTTCTCTTTAACAGTCCAGAGGAAACGGTTTGCCATTTGATTGCTGAGTCCGGAGATACGAGCGTTTGATTTACTCTTATCGCTTTCTTCAATAAGCCAAGAACCGGAAATCTTAGACCACATACCTTCATATCTTGAATCGGCAACGCCGCCTTTTGAAACAAGTTGCGCATTCATCTCACGATAATCAACACCGCAATTCGTTGTGAAATCACTGCCTGCCGAAGTTTCAAAATAGTTGTTGGTCAGCGTAACCTCATCTTCGTTGGGACAATTCTCGTTTACAGCCGAAGCAGCATACGGACGGTCAACGTGCCAACGCAGCGTTACACTCTGACCCGCTTTGATACCTGAATAATAAATTATATTCGAGGTAAGTTGTTCACTGTCGGTAATTTTGTTACCGTTTGCATCGCAGAAATATCCGGAATACAAATCGTCATAATAAGGTTCGCTCCATTGTCCTTTAAGAAGGTTGCCTTCACCGCCTACCGTAGGAACAGACGAAAGTTGGATTCTCGTTGTTCCGTCGCCGTTGTCGCAGATAGGACCTGTTGTAACCTGCGTAGCCTTAGTATCAGGTTTAACATTGTAAAGTGTTACCTCATCAGATTTCGTACAGCCCATAGAACTCGTTACCGTCCATCTGAGCGTTACTCCGGAAGCAGGTATATTTTTAATCTCAGGTCTCTTGTTGGGAGAGTTTGCAGCAGTACCTTCGATGGTCGTGTTAGTACCCTCGGTCAAAATTTCCCAAACACCGTTTGCAATCTCGTTGTCTGACAAAGAAACCACACCATAAGGAGAATAAGTGTCGCCGCAAACATAAATATTGTCGCCGCCTCTGCCGTCAGCGTCAATGGTGAAACTCTGATTGTTGAGCATAACGGTCATTTCATCGTTACACTCGTCCCAATCAATACGCCATTTGATTTTATAAAGACCGCTGGTGGTCATACCGTCAAACTTAGCCACATAATTGGTAGCATTGTCGCTGATTGATATGTGTCCGGGAGTCAAACCCTCATTAGTCGGAACTGAGGTTACTTCCCATTTGCCGGTTGCATCCTTGCTGAAATCCGCTTTCGGATTATTGCCGGTCAAAGTAATGTAAGTGTCGCAAAGAGGATTGTCTGCAATGTAAATATTGCCGTTTTCATTCTTTGTATTCTCCACTACGGCATTAACACCCTTGTCAGCAATTACATACTTCTGAACTCCGTGACAAATACCCTTTGTCAATGTCCATGTGAAAGTTGCGCCGCCGTTAATCATCGACTTCGTAATCTCCAAAGTAGACTGGCTGCCCAACACAGAAGCAGATTTCGTAGATGTCCATTCGCCCGTTACAGTGTAATTGCCGTAACTGTAAGCCTCAGGATTATAGCCTTTGAGAGTGTGTTTCTCGTCATTAGACTTCAAGCAATAAGTAGCCTCCGAATTCAAATCCTCGGGCTGAATAGTTATCTGATTGTTGTGAATCGTAATAGACGACTCGCTGTAACAAGACTCGTCTTTCTTAGAGTACGTTCTCCAATAGAATACATTGTCGTTGTTGGCAAGATTTCCGAAAGTAACAATATTAGCCGTACTTGCAAAACCGTCTTTCAATCTGCCGCCCTGCTCGGTAGTCCAAAGACCGTAATCGCCGAGAGAACCCGGATCAACCTGCGAAGCAGACAAATCAACCTCGTTTGTACAAACCTCGTCGCTCTGACGAGAAGAAATCTTAGCCTCGGTCGGATAATTATAATAAATGCTTACAGGACTTGACGCATTAGGACAGTTGGTAACGCCTTTTCTATGAATTGTCCACGTAAATTTGTTTTCGCCCTTGTCTTTCTTGGCAAAAGTTACGACAGTAGTAGACTCGTTGGGCGTAGCAAGAGCAGCACTTGAAGAAGTCCATGTACCCTCCCAGTCATCACCGGGCAACTGACCTTCAAGCGTATAAGTGTCTTCACCTCTATAATGACAAAGCATATCGGACATCACACCCGGATCAACATGTCTGTAATTGTTGTTTACGATGGTAACTTCTTTGCTGTCATGACATTTTGCATTGTCTGTTTCAACATACCATATAAAAGTTACCACAGCACCGTCGGCAATATCCGTAACGTATGTATTATTTGCATCTTTATCTTCAATTTTACCTGATGCAGCCGAGTTTTTCGGCAACCACCAGCCTTTTGCGGGAGAAACAACACCGCTTGCAGACAAAGGCGCACGGTCTGTATTGTCCTTGTCGCAGAAATTAACTGTTTCAGAAGAAACAACTGCGTCTACAAATTCGTTCTTAATGGTGAACTTGTCCCAAGTCTCGCAGCCTGCTGCATTTGTAATGTGCCAAGTAAGACTCTTTTCCTGTCCCTTGGGAACGCCGGAAACATAGGCATTGGCCTGATGTATAGCATCAGAAGACTCGTTGTTGATATGACCGTCAATAGAGAGACCTGCATCCAAATCTTCCCAAGTACCAATAACTCCGACACCTGACAATACAGTACCGTTAAGTTGAATGTGGTTTATATCGCACTGGGTAATAACCCTTACGTTTTCAGATTTTATACTTTCGTTTGAAACTTTAACCTCCTCTTCGTCAGTACATTTTTTATCAGGATCTGTTTCAGCGTAATCTTTCTCAACAAACCAGCGGAAAGTATAAGTACCGGGCGTGGTAAGACCGGAAACACCCGAAACATAATTGTTCGGAGAACCGATCTTAATACCGGTTGTGGCATCGCCCATAGCAGTAGGCCAGCCTACCAACGACCAAGTACCGCGTGCCTTAGAGCCGTAAGTCTGAGTTACGTTGTTTGCATAAATAGTAGCATTTTCGCCGCAGGTGGTAAGTTCTTTATCTCCGGTGATGTGCGCCTCTACATGGTTGTTGTAAAGCGTTATTCTGTCTTCTTTGGCCTCGCAACTGCCTTTCTGTACATGCCAAACCAACGTAGCCTGACCGTCATTGGCCGTGCTTACGTTGACACTGATGTTGTAGTCGGTGGAAGTGCCTTTTGTATAAGAGAAATTGCCCTCTTCAAGCGACCACCAGCCTGTTGCCTTTGTTTCAGTATTGTCGTCGTAATCAGCAGGATTATTTGCTACCAAAGTTATACCGCCGTTGCAGTCGGTTCTGTTGAACTCTTTTGCACCGATTGTGGCAGCAACAATATTCTGATATACGGTAACATCTGTCTGTTTAGCACAAGTCTGACCGTTAAGTTCTCTTACAACCCTCCAAGTATATGTTGTTTTACCTTTGTTAATTCTCGTTACCTGAGTATCGCTGCTGTGAACAAGCGCGATAGAACCGCCGTTGTTGGAAGACCAGGTACCTTGAATAGTACCCAATCCCTCGTCCGGGGCAGCGGGCTTTGCTTGAAGCGAAACCTCGTCAACGACACAAAGCGTTTTGCCGTCGGCAGGACTGGTAATCTCTGGATCGTCAGGCTGAGGATTGTAAATCTTAAATTCCTCTGTACCCTCACAAGCCTTCTTACCGTTTACGTAAACGCTCAAAGTCCAACGGAAAATATTAGCCATCGTATTAGACAAGCCGGTAACATGCAGTTTGTTGCTGTTTACTTCAAACGCCATGTGTTTTCCCGAAAACTGTGTCCATTCACCGCTGTATGTAATTGCATTGCCGTATCTGTCGGTATAATTCTGGAATACCCCGCCTTCCATATCTGCAACGTCAGAACACTCAGTAGTGATCTCGTGAGGCGCAGGCATATCAAAATGATAGTTGTGGATACTTACCTCGGCAGAAGTCTTACAGCCGCCGCCCAATGTCTTGCCGGCGTTGTTGAATTTCTCCTTGCTTTCTACGTTCCACGTATAAGTTACATCACCGCCGGCAGGAATATTTTCAACCGTTACGGTGTAATTTGTAGACTCAGCAGCCTCGTTTCTGATGTTGCTTCCGTCGCTCAAATGTGTCCAATGACCAGAGCCTTTTGCCGGATCTACAACAGTACCCTCAATCTCAACAGTGCCGTCGCATGAGAAATATGCGGGATTTTTCTGTTTTGCAATAATAGGTTTGATTCTGTCGTCATAAATAGTAACATCGTCCCACGCAAAACATGCAGCATGAGACTTGTCTTCGGTAACCTTCCAGCGTACAACAGTTCCTTTGCCGGTAAGACCGGTAATTGTTGCATTCATATTGGAAGAATAACGTGAGTCGCCGTTGCTTATATCAGCACCGGCAAAACGTCCGTCGCCGTCAATAACATGCCATTCAACCTTTGAAGGCACTGTCAACGGATTGTTAGGATTGAGCGTATATTTGTCATCGCACCAATAAACTGTATTCGGGTCGTATGTCTGATCGGCATCAACAGTAAACGAATTGTTGGTAATCTCAACCTCGTCTTTAACCTCGCACTTAGATGTCTTACCCGGCAAAGCCACAGACCAGCGTATTTTGTATTTTACGCCCGGAGCAGACAACGCCTCCATATCAGTTATATAATTGTTAACCGACTTGATTACTATGTCGCCGCCGTCTTTGTCTTTTCCCAAAAGAACTGCCCATGTACCCTGAGCATTTTGATGATACATATCATCGTTGCCGGTAATTGTAATTTTCGGCTTGCAAATGTCCGCCGTTTTAACGGTTTCGTTGCCGGTAAATGTAGTTACCACATTATAGTTGGTTCCAATCTCAGGAGTTTCAGTATAACTGATGCTCTTAATATGAGCCTCCATGTGGTTGTTGTCGATAACAGCGTATGCCGTATCAGAACAAATAAAATCAGTATTGTTTTGTTTGGTTATCTTGTTGGTAACCGTCCAGATATAATGATTTTCGCCGGAAGGAATGTTGGTAACTTCCGTATAATTTGAATTCGGATTGGCAATGCCCGTTTTTAATCCGCCCACGTATGACCAAGAGCCCGAAGCAGACGAACCGTATTTTACTTTCGGGTCTTTCGCGGAAAGATGCCACTTGTCATCACAAGTCTCATAATATTTTTCAAGAATTTCATGGTCTATGTGGTTGTTAATAACATAAACACGGACACGTTTTTCGCAGACAGGACCTTTGCCGTCCTGAGCCCTATATGTAAGAACCCAGTTGAATGTAGATTTTCCAAGCGGCAGGTTGTTGATCTGTGTCTTGTCTGACGAGGGACTTACTATAGTACACGTTTCGCCTCTTTCATTGCCGATAAACTCCCAATGACCTTCGCCTATCGGGTGCGCACCAGCCTGCAAAAGATACTGACCGTTTTTGTTTTCCTGAACGTTGGAAGAATATTTCTTTCCGGTAGTTCCTACCGTCCATTCAGGATTCTGACATGTATATACATAATACTCATATTTCTGTTTGCCGTCTTTGTCCAAATATACCCTCTCAATTCCGCCGACTTCAATTTTTTCGTCGTAGTAGTCGATTTTCGGATCATCAGGCTCGCTGTTGATTACTTTCATCTCGTCAGTAACCCTACAAGTAGGATCTGTTGTACCTCTTGCATTTGATTCTGATATGCTGTAATAAACACCGTCTTTCACGTATGCATTTGCATTAGTTGAAGTACCCCAGAATTTATATGGAGTAAGATCGCTGAGTTTATTCCAAACAGTAAGTGTTATAGGTGTCTCGCCCTGAGGTGCTTTATAAAAATATACATTTTTTACTGCATCGCCTGTCAACTTTTCATTAGCAGTTCCGCCTACACTTGCAGCAGCAGGCTGTCCAGTTGCAGTCAACGAAAGACCCGAACCGTATGCGTTGCCGGACTTGTTGAAAGACCACATACCTTCACCGTATTTCAAAGTCTGCGGCTGCAACTGCGTAAAGTCATCGGCATTGCCGCAAATATAAATATCAGGACCGGCATGAGACTCAACATGGTTGTTGTATACGACAACCGTGTCAGAAGCCTGACAACCATAACGCGATACATTCCACTCAAATTTGTTTTCACCCTGACTAAGATTTGCAAAACGGGTGATGGCATTGGTTGCTTCCGTATTATACTTAGAATCCAAAACCGCGCCGTCAGACTGCAAAACTTTCCACCAGCCGTGAGCATTCATAAACTGGTCTTCACAAACCGACTGAGTCTGGTTTGCAGGACAAGGATCCTCTCCTTTCAACTCGGCAGTAGAATCACAAACAATAAAGTCGTGTTTATGGTCAATGTCAAATGAGTTGTTGTATATCAAAACAACATCCTTGTCAATACAATAGCCGTTGGATTTTCTACCGTTGGCAACCCAATTTGTTCTTGTAGTACTCTTAGCATTAACAGAATACACATCATATACATTCCAACCCGGAGCACACAATTGAGGATCCGCTGCTGAAAAATGTCGGTTGTTACCAAAACTATAAATTTCCGAATTAGCGATACGCGCCACCGTCCAAACCATCCTAACCGGATTTTTGTTACCGTTAGACTCAGGTATTCCGGAAATAGAAGCCGTATTATTCTTAAATTTTTCATAATGCGCATCAATTGTTGACTTTGCACCATTGGCGTTACTTGCATTCCGTGTTATCGGTACACCCAAAGCAGCATTATTATCACCATTATAATTACCTTTGTTGTTTGCTGTACCAAGATATATTGGATTTCCATCTACTTTAAGTTTGTTCAAAATCTCAAACTCATTCGTTGAAGTATTATCAACAGACCAAAAACCTACAAGCGTAAAATCGCCATGCGCTTGATCCGCAATCGGTTTTGCTGACAAAGTGAAATTATCCGTGCAAAGATTCCACACCTTTTCTCCCGTACCGTTGAGAGAAAGACGCGCATCACCATCCCTTGTCTCTGCAACCGCCTTTACACTGTTGTTCCAAATTGTAACATGTCCGATAGAGGTACATGCCTCACCGTTTTTACCCGTACCGTTTTGACTGTACAAAGTAAACACCGTAGGACCGGCAGGAAGATTTTTGACCTTTATAGAGCCGTTATCACCTCCTGATTGCCATTCTTTAACACCGTCACTATATGTTATTACATCATCATGATTTGATGTAAGTTTGCCATAATTGTTAATCTTAGTCCAAGTCAACGCAGTTTCATCCGAACATACAGCATCAGATTCCAATCCGGCAGTACCTTTGGCATCTGCAATGAATCTCGCAGTATCGGCAACGTTGATAGTATAATAAACTGTGTCCCAATCCCAGCAATAATTACCGTCATCTACAACCTTATTCAAACCCTCATAGAACTCTTTACCTAAATTATTGCCATCACTGGGCAGATTAGGATTTTTCAACTGTTTTACAGCGTACTCAAAACCGTATATACCGGAACCTGTTGTACCGGAAGTATACGAGTTACCGCTATTTTTGTCTTTACGCGTATTTAGATAAACAACATTAAAACGTGCGACTTTTGTTCCATTATCATTATCCACAGCAATGGCATTGTCAACACCCATAAACTCCTCCTTTACTTTTCGGTTTTGACCATTAGCATTCTGTGCTTTATTGACAGTACACTCACCCGCACCGCCTTTCTGTTTGGTATAAGGTCCTGATATTTGTCTCCACGCACCTGTCCATTGTGACAAATCAGTAAGTTTCGCGTTCAAAAATCCATTAACATAACAATCAGAACTCTCGACAAAAACTTCCGTCTTGTCAGATGCGCCATTCAAATAAAAGTTATAATACCAATCCTCCTGCATACCAAGACAAGCGGCATCCGTAGCATATTCCCAACGGTTGTGCTGACAATATGTCTTGTCTTCACCGGCGTTAGCCTTTATTGAACGGTTGGTAATTGTAGCGTATGCAGAAAGTTCGCAATACGGCTCATTAGGATTCGGGAACTTGTCCAAATCAATCTCCGTACCGTCTTCTGAAAGACCTGTATTAGGATTACCGTAATCCACATTTCTACGGTAGAATGTATATTTAAACTCGTTTGGTCCTTTTGCAAGATTCCAAACCTTGACAGCAGACTTTTGATTTGCCGCGTCAGCATCAGCATGACCGGTAACATAAGTCCCGTATGTTACATCATCGCCGTTCTTTTGAACCTCACCCCATTTCAAATTGCTTGACACTTCGCCGTCGCCGCCTACATAAGTCCATTCAACACGTTCGCCCAACTGCAACGGAGAACCAATCAATTCGCCTTCGTTTTTGCAAACATACTCTTCCGCTGCCCTCGCGATAGGATCTGCGTAAGGCTTGTTGTTGCGGACAACAGTTACGGAATGTGAATGACATTTGCCCCACTCAACGTACCAGTCAAACTCATATCTGCCCCTGCCGATATATTTAACGTTAACTATGGGGTCATAAACTTTTTTACCGTGAACATCGGGAGTACTCTCAGACCACAACTCATGGTCAGAACCTGATGTATAAGTAACCCAGTAGCCAACAGGCAAAACGTTCTCGTCTCCTTCGGTAGCAGTACCAGGAGTTACCGAACTCATAGGATCTGTTGCAACCAAACGTACCTCGTCTTTACAAATAAACTGAGGTGTCATACTCTCGGCAACGATACCGTGGTTGAACACGGTGATATAGTCAGACGTTGAGCAGTCTATAAAATTTTCAGGGTTTTTAGGTGAAACCCAATGGTAATTCACCCGCCACTCAAATGTAGTAGGCTTGCCGGGTTCCAAATTAGTAATAAACGCATCGCACTGCTGGTCGGTACACAACTGATTGGTTATCTTTGCTTCACCGGCTTTTACGTGCCATGTGCCCTCGCCTCTGACAGGCTTGTTGGTAGAAAGAGTCGTTTTGGTTTCGCAAACCTCTTTGTCATCACCCAAAGCGGCATGAGACGGCTGCGCGTTTGTAATATAAACGTCGTCGCTCATAGTGCAGGAAACATACTCGTTTCTGTCAGCCAAATAAACTTTTGCCTCTACTCTCCAACGGAAAATATTGGTATCAAAAGCAAGACTGCTTACTTTTGCATTCGGTTTGGTAACGTCGTCAAATTCGCCGTAGCCGTGTACAGCAGGTTGTTCCCAATACTGGTTTACAATCTTAACTTTATAGTTGCTACCGCAACCGTCAAAATGCTCAGTTACTCCATTGACAGAAAAATCACACGGTACGTCAAAAGTAGAACCGTTGGTCGCATGCATCTCTGCCTCGTCATTACACAATACCTGCTCCGGACCAGCCGAAAGGTCGTTCATAAGACTCAAAGTGGTAACCTGAACCTCGTCCCAAGACGTACAAGACACAAGTTTATTGTGCTTGGTGTCGTACATTTCGTTGTGCTTATACCAACGGAATGTTGTCATAGTAGGATTAAGGTTTTCGGTTGAAGACTGCAAACCGCTCAAAGCCAAGTTGAAAATCTCATCAGAAACATGATACAACTTAGCCTGAGAAACAAGTGCGTCACGATCCTTCTTCATCGCCTCTGTAAGTTTGCTCTCAATCTCCTGAACCAAATCAGATGTAATTTTCTGACCTTTATATGTAGCAGTTAAATCATCATCCTGATAATACGTAATGGACTCATCCATGTGGGCGATATTTCCAGTCTCGTCATAATAAACAGTACGGATTGTCTTGACAAAATATTGTATACTGTCGCCGACAGTCGCAGTTTTGTCATTGTCAAACGAAACTATATCCACATAAACAAGAACGTCTTTCTTGACGTACTTCGGATTAGTATTCTGTGCCGCCTGATCCTCAGCACTGATGGCAACATTGGTCTGAGTTTCATCTTTGATAATAGCACCACGGCCTCCCCAATACGGAGCAATGTAAACTTCCTCGTTGTTCTCAGAAGTCAAAGCCGCAGATGACCACCAGTTGAACATAGCACCGGCACCTTGATCCAAAGCATTCAAGTTAACTTCAAGACCGCAGGCAACCTGATCTTCACCGGCATTTGCATCCAAAGGTGCAATCCAGAAAACTTCCACCGTATCATAGTTACGGCATTTATTTCCGGTCTCCTTGTTTTCATAAGTGATAGTCCATGTGAATTTGTTGGACGAACCTTTGGTATCCCAATAATCAGGAGTAATGTTCTGCGCCCAATGCTGCAAACCGGTAATACTTGTTACGTTGCCGTTAGGATTGCTCAACGTACCGCTACCGTCGATACATTTCCATTCACCAGACTGATTGTAAAGCGGGTCGTTAGGATTAAGAGCAGTACCAGTAAGGTTCTGATAATCACCAACATACCAAAACGATGACTTATCAGCGGGATTCCTATTAATATCAGGCATACCGCACGTGATAACATCTTCACCGGCTTCAACAGTCGGAACTTCATCGTCCCAAATAATAGCCTCGTCTTTGTTGCGGCAAGTCAAAGTTTTGTCTTCACCGTTACGATCTTTATATGTTGCGGTAACGGTAGTAACCAGTGTAAAAATATTTTTACCCGGAGTCAAACCTTTGACGTATGTTTCCAAATTGTCAGGGTTTTCTATCACAGAAGTAGTAGAACCGTTTTCCAAAGCAACGCCTTCGTCATTGGTCTTACCGTTAGTCCATTTATTCTTCCACGTCAACCCCGGGACATTTGCATAAAAATCTTTGTTAGTATATCCCTGCAAATTCCCGTAATTCACGCAGAGATATTGCGGGTCTCCTGCTTCAACATCAATAGGAAGATAATAGATGTTGACAGTAGCATCCTTATAACAAGCCTCATCCTTCAACGCGCCTTTGGCTACTCTCCAACGGAAAGTGTTAAGACCACGGTTAAGATTTTCCACGCAGGTCTGCGGGTCTGATGCCTTGTCAACTACACCCATTTCTTCTTTGGTCTTTACCCAAGTGCCGTTTTCTGCCAAACCGTCCAACACGGTAGAGAGTGTATGATCTATAACAGGGGTCTGCGTTTCTGTACGCTCAACCGCTGAACCGTACTTAGTGTAAACACGGGTTTCTTGGGTGAGGTAGTCAATAGTAGCACCAGTTGTTTGATCATAATAACGGTGAATGGTACTTTTGATAGTATACTTTGTTTTCGGTTCTGTTGCTCCGTACCAAGTCTGCCACAAATATTCTGACACACTTGATGTAGCACCTGTTGATCTTGTACTTATCAACTCACCATTGCCGGTCGTATTGTTAGGATCGTTTTTCATTTCGTAATCCAACGCCTGCTTCAATGCAGCATCAGCATCAGTAAGTTCCTCAGTCTTATCAACAACTTCCTCCCGATAACCGAGAATGTAATATTTATAAGATGTAGTAACTTCTGTTCCACGGGTCTCCTCTCTTCTTTCAATTCTGTACTGATCGCCGTTGTACTCTACACCGATAGTAGAGGTTACGACATTCATCTTAGAATTTTGCGCCGAAACAAAAGTACCGTTTCCGGCATCCACCATCCAGTAATGAGTTTCATTATTTGTACCGCTGGCGTTTGCCGTTGCATTAAGACAAGTTCCGTCTTTGTCATTTTCACAGACATACTGGTCTTCACCAGCATCAGGATCAGGTATATATGAATAATAGATTATTACCTCGTCCTCGTCTTTACAAACTTTTGTGCCGTCAGAACTTTCTCTGTAAACATGCCACTTGAAAACATTCTTACCTTCCTGAATGTTACTAATTTTTGAAGTGGCAGAAGAGACTGATACCGCTGCGGCAGAACCTTCGCATGTCCAATAGCCGATTGTAGGAGGTTCAGTAGTCGGCAGATTAGCAGCATTAAGTCTTGCTTCGTCAGCAATACAAAATTCTGCATCAGCACCGGCACCGGCATATACAGAGTCGTTCTCTATATAAACTTTTGCAGGAGGAGCGATACATGTAGTACTTGACTTCCCGTCCTGAGTTGTATAACTGACCGTCCATGTGATCGTGTTCTTGCCTGTTGAACTGTGACCGAGATGTGAAATTTCTGTAACAGCACTTGTAGCATTCAAAATACTACCATCGCCTTCAATCACTTCCCATTTACCTGTTCCGGGGGCAGGATCGTTACCAGTAAGGATTACAGGATCCAACTCGTCATCACCGCAAACAACAGAAGTTGAGGCAGTTGCCCTCGCTTTCACATAAACGACCTGTGTTTCCACCGACCTCAAACACTGAGACAACTCGTTGCCTTCAGCATCCAATGGTACAATATCATAACGGAAATGATTGACACCTTCTTCAAGACCGGTTACCGTTGCAGTCAAATTGTTGACAGAAGTAAGAGTTGCCGTTCCGTTGCCGGTTACAAACCACTCACCTCTAAAACTGTTAGGCAAAGTAGAACCGCCGTTTGCAGTAAGAGTTGCCGTTCCGTCAGTAGAACAAACTTCCTTTGTAGTAGGATTGAGTTCCAACTTGCTTACTGTAACCGAAGTCTTCTGATTTGTACACTCACCGGTTTCGGGGTGAGAGATAGACCACGTGAAAACTGTGTTCTGTCCGCCGCCTGTCAAATAAGCATAAGTATTAGGATCATGAACATCACCAATAGTAGCAGCCGGTTCACTCTTCCAAGTACCTTCCGTACCGGCAGGATTATTAGTCATACCTGAAACAGAAAGCAAAATCTTATTTTCACTTGACGTCTCGCTGCCGCAGACAAATTCTCTGTTGGCATTTGCACTACCACTTGTTAAACGGTGAATATTTATAGTACCCGTTGCAGTACAACCGCCGCTTACCGAGTATGTCGCAGTAAAAGTGTTGGCACCTTCCGTCAATTCTAAACTTACCGACTCACCGACTCTTGTTCCTGTTCCGTAAGTATTTCCATTTCTTGTCCATTGAATAGTACCAGTAGCAACAGACGTTACTGTCGGGGTCAAAGTATATTTCTCATTACAAGTAATGACATCATCACCAAGAGTGATAGACGGAATAGCATTATTGAACAAGAATGTCTGAGTTACATCATTAGGACATCCTTCACGCTTAATAGACCACACATAGGTAGCCTTTCCAGATTTTTGATTTCTAAAAGTAGTTGTCGGTTTGTGAAAATCATCAGGTTCGCCTGCGCCGGGTCCTGAAACAATCCACGTTCCAACTGCTCCGGTAGGAGGAGTAACACCGGTCAACTGAAGACTTCCATTACAATTCTGTGTTTCAGTTTTACCAGTCCAAGTATCCGGCAACTTAACAAGATTGTTGCTGATTGTAACCTCGTCAGATACCGCAGGGCAATTATCAGAACCCGCAATAGTAGCAGTTACGACATACGAGCCGGATGTCAAATTAGTTGTGCTGCTGAATGTTACAGTTTTGTCTGAACCACTAAGACCGGCACCGCTCCACGTTACACTTGCAGTACTCGGTTCTGTAACAGCAGTCAAAGTGATTTTATCATTTGCGTCACACAATGCAGTAGAACTTGCATTGATTTTAACAGAGCGAGACTGATTGGTAATTGTTCTTGACTCAGTTGCCAAATCACAAGTACCGCCATCAGGTTTAGGAATCTTAACACTCCATTTAACCTGAGTGCTACCCCCTGCCGGAACCGATACTGATGTCTGATAATTATTAGGTTCATCAACATAATTACCGTTCCACTTTGCAGTAGTTCCTTCCGGATAAATTATAGGATTCTGGCTTGCCGCAATAGCAACCGCATCTCCACAAACGTTTTGATCCGCATTAGGAGTTATAGTAGGATTAGTATATTTATAAATAGTAAAATTTCTAACAACAGCAGGACATTCACCTGTACCTGCATACGTTGCAGAAAACAGATTTGCACCCTCTGAAAGACTTGCAACTGTTATTTTTCCATCACTACCAATTCCCGTACCCGAAAAAGTAGCACCGGAAGTAGCATCAACAGTTATTGAAGTTTCTGTGCTGTTACATAAAAAAATATCCTTTATAGTTTTAGCAGCAGTAGGAGCATTATTAGTAATTTTATAAGTGGAATATTGAGTTCCACAACCATCTGCACTTACTGTCCACGTAAATGTAGTAAGACCGGATTCTAATTTTGTAACTTTTGTTACATTAGCATTAGGCGAAGCAACTTGACCTCCGTTATCAGCCGACCATGTACCTGTTACACCGGCAGGCAACTCAGGACGCGCAATCTCTACATTAGAATCATCACATACAGTTGCCTCCATATTTACACCTTTAACTTTTTCATCATTCAAATTAACAACCGTAATAGCCTTACTCTTCTGTACAGTACAAGAAGTATTAGTCGCACTTCTTACAACAACAACAACCTCTTTTGACTCTGTAACCTCAATTTTATTGGAGGCACCATTAGAATTTGTAAAAGTAGTACCACCATCCCATGATATTTGGGTTGTACCTGTACCACCGATATTA
>JAFXUC010000090.1 GCA_017535325.1 Bacteroidales bacterium
GAGCGGAACTATTATCTCGGAGAAAAACAAGTTACGAAATACCAAAGTGTAGGATAAAAAAAAGGCGCGAACCGAATCTTATCCAAACTCTTAGGTATTTGGCGTAACCTGTCTTTCCCGATAAGTCCCGTCCACGCCAAAGCATGGACGTTTGGAACTTATTCTCCGGGAAAGACTTCTTTTAATCGCCAAATTTCAAGAGTTTATCCGAATAAATAGCAAACGCTTGTTTGTCTTTAAATAATATGTTAGTTATGAATTTTGCGGTTTTTAACGCCGCTTTTTGTCATGTTTAAAAATTTTTAGTTTATACTGCCGTAAATTTAATGATATTTCTTTCAAACGCAAAAATATTTTTGAAATATTTTTACGAGTTTTTTATAAAAAAATGATTTTCAATCGGTTTTAAACCTTTATACAAAATCTCCGTTCAACGCTTCCAATTCGACCTCGTGTTTTTTGGTTGACTTGTCGTAATTGATGCCAAGGAGAATTATAGTTTTGGAAAAGTTTTGAAGTTTTCCGTGGTAATTCTTGTTTTTGATTTGGGCGATTGCGCCTTGTGCTGACTTGTCGTATTTCAATTCTACAACCACAGCCGGATAAGGCGAGTTTTTGACGGGGACAAAAACCATATCCGCAAAACCCTTTCCCGACGGAAACTCCCTGAAAATTTCATAATGCGCCTGCGCCGAATAATACGCGAGCCTGATTGCACACGCCAAAGAGTTTTCATCGTTGAACTCAATGAAAGACGTCGCCTCATCGTGGTACGAATCCAAGGCGCGGGCAACATAATTTTTGTCGCCCTTGATTGTTGCACGGAGCAAATCATTGGAACTTCCTATTGCCTTAGAGAGTTTGCCCCAACCGCAGACACGTATTGAATTTTCAAACTCCTCGGCGACTTCCGTGTTAGGAATTTTAACTTCTCCAAAAACAGGGTTATACGACAAGTAACCGAGGTGCGCCAAAAGTGTCAGCACATCATCGCAGGTTTCGATGTTTTTCATATCGTTGCGGAAACTTGCAATTTTTACCGAAACACTCTCGCCGTTGAGCATTTGAATAATTTTTTCCCGTAGTCCGTCATAATCGCGCTTAATATAATGCTCTATGGTAGTGTAAGATGCAGTCTTTGACCAATAACTGTTATAATTGCCATTTTCAATGCTCATTATAACGGAATTAGGATTGAACATTGACTGTTCACTGCCGATGATATAGCCGTCGTAAGCGTGCTGCATCAATTCCAAATCCATATCGTATTTTTCACAAAGCGCAGCAACTTCACTTCGCGTAAAACCATAATACTTAGAAGTTTTACCTGGATTAATTATGCTGAACTCCACAAAATTGTTCAACGCCGACTGAGCCTCAACCTTAATTATAGGCAGAATTCCCGTCATATAAACCAAAAGGAAAATCTTGTTGGCAGTATTTGACTTGAACATTGCACGAAGCAAATTGACATATTCTTTTTGAACATTTTCGTCAACCTCACGGATAAGTTTGTCCCATTCGTCAATGATGAAAACAAAACGGTCGCCGGTCTTGGAGTTGATTTGCACCAAAGCTGACATAAGGTTGTCTGTTTCTTCCAAAAAAGGATACGAATTTTTTTTCAAGTCTTTGATAACAGTCCTTTGTGCATCTTTTACCACTGTGTTTTTGTCGCAGGTAGCAAAAAAATTCCAATCCAAATAAATCGTCGGATATTTGTTCAGATGTTTTTCAAAGTCAGGCGATTTGGTAATTTCAAGACCTTCAAACAGTTGGCGTGAATCAGACGAGCGGTCGTAATAAGCATAAAGCATCTTAGCCGCCACCGATTTACCAAAACGGCGCGGACGCGAAATGCAGACAAAACTTTGTTCAGTGTCAATTTTTTCATTTAAAACGCTGATTAAACCTGTTTTGTCAACAAAATTGCCGTTCTTGATCCGTCTGAAATCCGAATTTCCGTAATCTAAAAAACTTCCCATAATTGTTACCTGATATTTTTTTTAAAACTATCCGTCCTTATTCCGTCTCTGCCTTGTCTGAGTCTTCCGGTTTTGAATTTTCGGTCTGACCTGTCAAATGCTGACCTGTTTCGTCAACGTTTGCGAGGCTTTTGCGCATGAGGGTGTCGGCTTCCTTGTTTTTGATGTCGGTGTATTCCTGAACCGAAATGTTGCCGTCCAAAAACGCACTCGCCATAGCCTTCTGAACCTTTTCTTCCGCTAAAATCAACTCCGCTTTCGCCGCCTCAACCTGCGCTTTCGCACGGGCAACCTTCAACGCCGCTCCGACATCATTGCCGATTTTTATGTCCGAAACGTCAACTGAAAGTATCTCAAAAGCCGAATTTTCGCTCAGATTGGATTTTTCAACCTTGTCGGCAACCAAAAAAGGATTCTGCAAAATCTCCGTGTGGCTCTGAGCCAGACCGATTTGAGTCGCAAGTCCCTCGTTGACACGCGCCAGCATAGTGTCGGCACTCACGCCGCCGATGATGTTTTTGATATGACTGCGGAGCGTAACTTTCACTTTCATAGTAAGTTCCACACCGTCGCGGGCTATGCCCCTCACGCCGTCAGTCTCTACAACTATCGGGTTAATCGCCGATTTTATAGACTCCAAAACGTCCAAATTTGAAAGGTCTATCGCGCAAATGTCTTCAAACGTAAAATCTTCCAAGCCCGCTTTCCGCGCCGAAATATACGCCTCAATCGTCTTTTTCAGATTACCGCCTCCAAGATAGTGCTTTTTCAGACGGTCAAGCGTCAAGTCGTCCTTGAAACCTGAGTTGTCGGCAATGTTTTTGGCTTTGATAAGGTCGCCGACGTTGCCGCCCGCCAAATAACACTCCGAAAGTTCCGGAATCGTTGTCTTGATACCGGCGTTCATGGCGTTGATGTGAGCGTGCATAATCGCGCCGACGTCCACTTTTTTGAGGTAAAGTTTTGCCATATCCTCAAAATTTATCTCCTTGACGTTGGCAGCCAAAGCGCGAATCATCGTCGCTACAACCACTTCCAAATCCACTTTCGCCAAATAGTACTGCATCAAAAGCGGCAGTTCAAGATCCAACTTGGCGTTTTTTGCGGTAATCATAAGGTTGATGATTTTTGCCTGGGGAATATTCTGCCAGCGCATTTTTATCAAAAGCCACCACGAAATGTTGACTTTTGAAAGTTTGGCGTTGAACCACAGTTTCAAAGGCACCATCGAGATAAAAAACCATACAATCAAACCCGCAAGACCTATCGTTATGACGATTATCAAAAAACCGTCCCAAAAAGCCACGCCGCCCTCAGGCGAAGTGTTGTCCATAATATCGTCTTCAAGAGCGTTGTTCTGAGCGTTGATTTGAGCCTCACGCTGCTGAACATACAAATCGCTGTCATCATAACACTCTGAAAAAAAGAATGTTACAAAAAACAAAAATAAAGCAAACAAATATTTTTTCATTTCTTTCATTTCTTCTTTTTTTAAGATTCATAACCGGAGAGAATTTCCGCCCGTTTGTCGTCCAACAAATTTGCTTTGTGGAGTTCGTTAAAATTCGGTTTCGTACCGTCCTTGTATTGCTGAACCATTGCGATACGGATGTCAGCCTCGGCTTTTGCACGGTCGGCCTCGGCTTTAAGACGGCGTATTTCAGAGTCTATCTGAGCCTGACGGAATTCAAGTTCTGCCTTTACATTCTGCCCGATAACCAAATCGTAAATGTTAACGTCAAGAAGTTCGTAACGCGAAATTTCATTCAATTCTTTTTCCCTGACGTATTTGGTTTTGATTTCCTTCTGTTTATCTTCCTCATTTATACGGTTCAAGACGTTTTGCGAAATTTGCGGCAAGGTTTTCATAATTTCCTCATAATCAGCAGCCAAGCCAAACTCCATAGTAACAGCCTCGTTAATACGCTTAAACAAAACATCAAGGTCGTAACCAGCAAAAATCAGTTCCAATTTTCCGCGCACCGTTACGTTGATTTTCGGAGTTACCTGAACGCCGTCTTTGCTCAGACACGTTATCTCCGGCTTAACTGTCATAACCTCAGGAGTCTGCGCCCAGTATATGGCTGAATCCAAATCAAACTCCTCAGATGCGCAAATTGCCGATGCCAACGGAAAACTCATCTGCAATCCCTGCTGATAAGCGTCAATCGTTGCGCCGATAGCACCGAGTACCGAGCCGAATTTCATAAAATGACGTTTCAAATTCGGGTAAGTGATTCCCAAATCGGTAACAAGTCCGTTGCTGCCGCCAGATTTTCTCGCCTCTACCACCATCGCTTTTATGTCGATTGCCTTTTGCAAGCCCTGAACGTAATCAAACAAATCGGCGTTCGGACGCGAATATTCCACCAGATGGTCTTTTGACAAAGGCGTTCCCTCTTCCGAAGGCAGATTGTGTTTAACGGCAAAATTATACGCCTTGACAAATTTTACGACATCGCAGTGCGTATTGTTCATGTAATTCATAAGTTCGTCGGGTGTCAAATCCAAGCCGAACTCGTTTGCTTTTATCAGAGCCTTGACAAGTTGCGCAATGTCGTTGCCCTGAATGTTCTGACGGATTAAGTCTTTCTGGTCGATGCTGATTCCCTTGTCCGACGCCTTTATAATATTGGAAACCAGAATGTCAAACTGGTCGTCTGACAAAGAATACAAATCCGTCATCGAAAAATTGATTTTAACGCCCGCCGTGTGAGCCTTAATCATCGTGTTTGTAAAACGGTTGACATCGCGTTTTAAGACGTAAAGGCTTTTCAAAAGTTCCACCGTTATTTTAAAGGTGTCGTTGTATTCAAGGACGTTTGCCTTGTTGATTTTGCAACTCTCCTCCTCCGACATGTAAATACCTTCGTATTTTGCACGGATAAGCGAATAAATAATGATTTTCAGACCGTTGTCGTCAATGTCGTTGATGATGTTTTTTTCGTCGATTTCGATTTCAGAGCGTTTTGCCATAATGTCGAGGTTGACAAAAAGCGGAAAATCCCTGCCCTTTGAGACAAACTCTTTTGCCGTCTCAAAGTCAATTTGCAATTCGGCGTTTTTCTGGTCAACCCATGCCCTTGCAAAAGGCTCCAAAATGTCTTTCTTGTCGGTTTTGCAAATTGAATAAGCCTCCATCATTTTTTTCTCGTCAAAAAATGCGTCAACGTTTCTTATCAGGCGGAAACAGTAGAAGAACTTGTCAAAGTCCATGTCCTGCAAAACAGGTTTGTCGTTTGAGTTGTTTTTTGCCGAAGCAATGTATACAGAGGCTTCCAACGGATTGTCAAGAGTCATAAGCAGTTCCCTTGCAATCGTAAAACACTTCATAATCCTGCTGTGGACAGTCTTGTCAAGTTGCAAAGCATACTTATAATACTTGCCGTTGCTTTTGATTTTCATGGCTTTCATAAATTTTACAAAAGCCCTTCTTTCTTTTGCGTCTTCGCTGTCGGAATATTGATGCGTTATGATGATAAACACAATAATACCCACTAAAACAACCAATCCAATTATCAAAATTAACTCCATATATCTTAATTTTGTTTTTTCCCGTTAACAAAAGTTGCAACGTATGAATCTTTAAATCCCTGACCTACAAGTTGTTTTTTGAGTTTGTCGGCTTGTTCTCTGGTTTTGCAGTCGCCGACAGTATAGACGGTGTATATACCCGACTGACTTGTATGAATCGTGTAACCTTTTGATTTCAAAGAATTTATACGTTTTTTTGTGTCTTCGTTGAGATTGTCGGTAAACGCGCCGATTTGAACTCTGTAAACTGTACCTATTTCTTTGCCGGAGGTTTGAGGCTGAGAGTTGTTTTTCTGAGACGCGCTGCCTGCATTTTTACCGTCAACCACCTTTATTAAATAAGCGTCCTCATAACCTGACTGTTTCATGGTTTGAAGATTTGTTGTTGCGATGTTCAAATCCGGCGAAATTCCCGTATAATAACGGTAAAGTCCCGCGTCGTTTCTGTCGTAATAAAGTTCGCTGACATTGAACGAAGATACGTCAAGCAGTTTCGGCAGCGACGAAATCTGAACCGCGTAAACCGTTGACGAGAGTTCTGACAGCGGAATTGCCGCGCCCTTGCTGTTCGTGTTAGCCGCAACGGGAGTCGTGGCGTTTTGATAAGTGCTGATTTGTTTCAACTCTTTGTCGCGGTTTGCGGCATAGTCTTTTGTTTTTTCGACTTTGGCTTTTGCCTGATTAACGTCCGAGGTTTTACCGTTGACAAAAGCCGCTACGGTTGCAGCCTTGTAGCCCTCGTCCTTTGCCCTCAACATCGTGGCGTATGCGGCATCGTAAGTTTTGAAAACGCCGATGTAATAACGCATAAACGTCTGGTCTTTAAGGTTTTGCGCCAAAAACATATCCGTTGCGGGAAATTCCACCGGCTCAGGCATTTCTTTGTACTGACCGACTTTTACGCTGAAAACCGTTCCGGAAGGAAACTTGTACGCTTTCATTCTTTCGTCCTGACGGGTGTAATACCAAGTGGAAACTACCGGCGCGTTGGAATTTGCAACCTGAGTTTTAGGCTTGCCCGAATTTGTTGAGGTTGACGGTTTGTTTGCGGGTTTGTTAGCCGCAGTGTTGTTATTGTTTGTCGTAACAGGTTTCTGTTTCGTGTTGGTCTGAGGCGTTGTATCGGTTTTCGGCTTGGTTTCCGTCTGAGATTTTGTCTCAGTTTTGGGCTTGTTGTTGTCTGCCACTTTTTTAACAGCCGGTTCTGCTCCGTCAGACTCGTCCATGCTGAAATCCATCGCAATATCGTTGTGCTTGTCGGTTGCGCCGGTTGCGAGCGACTGTTTGCTTTCAACGGGTTTTTCACCGAGATATTTTGCGACGGCGTTTTCGATGTTTTCTATCGCTTGAAGTTTTACCTCGTTGCCTTCCGAAAGTTGCGTATACTGCTCAACCTTGCTGAGTTGTTTTGCCGCCATGGTTTCGTAAGTCTTTGACAGTTCAAACAATACCTCAGCCTGGGTTTCGTATTCCCTGCCAACGCTGTCGCCAGCCTGACGAATTGCCGGAATATATTTTTTGTACATTTCGTACATTGCATTGTTGACGGCAATCTCCGTCTGAACCGCTTTTACGAGGTTTGAACATTCCGAAAGTTCCAATTCCTGCGCTTTTTGTTCGTAATATTCCCTTTCGGCGAGGGTCGTAGACTCGGCAGCGTAAGCCCTCAGCGTGTCAGCCGAATTGCCCGAAACTCTTGCTTTTTGCATCAATGTTGCGGCGTTTGCCTCGTCGGCTTCGAGTTTCAAGACGGCTGCTTTGTCGGCGTCCGAAATTTTCAATTTTGCTTCAAAATCGTGAAAACGTGTTTTATAAAGATTGGTATCCTTGTCAAAATCGTATTTTTCGGCGGCGACAAGCACGGGAACGTTTTTCGGTTTTCCGCTAAGAGAATCCAAAACTGATTTGTCAACATAATTTGACAAATCAATTACAGAGCCGCCCGAATTTTTGTAAACCGCAAACGCAACTTCCTGAGCGTGAATGGCTTCATAAAGTTTTGAATACATTGCGCGGTAAGTTTCGAGAGTGTTTTCGCTCGTTAGTTTTTCCTTGCAGTTGTCCGCGTCAACGTAATCGTTTTGCGCTTTTTTTGCGAACTTCTGCGCTGAAATTTCGTTCTCGCTGCTTGACGAGAAAGTCTTGTTGTTCAGTTCGTTAGTATAGACCTCGCGGTAAATGTCCGAGGCTTTTTCAAACGCTTTCAGGGCTTTTAACTCCTCGGAGGCGGCTTTTGCCGAAAGCGAAGAAATCTGTTTTACAATTTTTTTTGAGCCTGAGGCGGAAGAGTTTTTCAAATCGTCCGACTGTTTTTGATAAGCCGCCGCCAAAACCATTCCTTCGGAGGCCTGCTCGCGTAATTTTTCGGCTTTTGCGAGTTTTTTGAGTTCCTTTTTGGAGAACAACTCTTTATAATAAGGCTGTTTTGCAAGTCTGAAATCACCGTTGTCAAAAGGCGCATTTACAAACTGCAAACAGTTGATATTCTTATAATTAACAACTTCGTTTTGTGGCAAGTACGCTGAGGTCAACATCAAAGGGGCAGCGGCTGCCAACGCTATTTTAAGGATTTTCATTTTCTTAGAAAAATATTTATAGTTTGTGGCAAAATTAGTAAATTTAAAATTAAAATTAAAAAAAAAATTAAGTTTTTTTTTGCAATTTGACAAAAAGTATTTACATTTGCGCTACTCAAAAATCAAATTTACAAGTTATAAACAAATATGTTGGAATACTCTATTGCGGATATTTCCCAAATCACGGGCATAAAGGCATTTACGCTCCGTGCTTGGGAAAAACGCTACGGCATTATAGAGCCGTCAAGAACGGGGACTAACATCAGAAAATACAGCGGCGATGACCTTCATAAACTACTGGCTGTCTCCGCTTTGGTGAAAAACGGGTTCAAGATTTCGGAAGTTTGCGATTTTTCGCAGGACGAAATCCGTCAAAAGTTGGGTACGGTATTTGCACCTGAAAACGTGCGGGCTAAAACCGGACAACTGATGAAACAGGCATTAAATTTTGACGGAAAGAGTTTTGACAAGACTCTCAAACACGAGATTATAGAATCAGGCATCGAAGCCGCTGTACAGAATGTGATTCTCCCCTTTATGCAAGAGGCTGAAAACAAATGGATTGCAGACGCGGACTTTTTGCCTCAAAAGCAGTTTGCATACGATTTGATACGCCGACGTCTTATTGTTGCGGCGGATTCGGAGGAAAACGAAAACGGTGATAAAATATTAATTTTTTCGCCTTTTGAAGATTTTTCGGAACTTTCGCTCCTAATCGCCGACTACATCGTAAAGAAATACGGCGGTTGTCCCGTATATTGCGGGGAAAAGATTACTGTCGCGCAGGCAAAAAAGGCTTTTGAAGACTCCTCATGCAAAAAAGTGATGATGATAGGCTCGCTCATAAACGATGTCAAAGACATTTCGCAGTTTGCGAAAACCCTTGACAAAGAGTTTGTTGACGCAGAAAAAATAATACTTCACAAAAATTCGGAAGATGTTGTGGACAGTTTTCCCGACATAAATTTTCTGCGCGATGTTGACGATTTGAAACAATATCTTAATGAACCTTGATACGGAAATAAAATTCCTTCGCGGAGTAGGTCCTCAAAAAGCCCAGACAATTGAAAAAGAACTCAATATCAGGACTTTTGAGGACTTAGTTTATTATTTCCCCTACAAATACATCGACAAAAGTAAATTTTACTTCACAACAGACATCCGCTCCGATGCGGTTGCCGTACAGTTGAAAGGCGTAATTTCAAATTTCCGACTTGAAGGCGAGGGCAGAAAACAACGCCTGACAGCAAAATTTTCAGACGAAAGAGGAAGTATAGAACTTATTTGGTTTCAAGGGATTAAGTGGGTTCAGGACTCCATCGTAAAAGGCAAGGAATACATTATTTACGGCAAACCGTCTTTTTATCAGGGCTGGACGATTGCACACCCTGAAATCGAAGACCCGATAAAACAGCAGGGCGCAGTACCGGTAAAATTTTATCCTCAGTATTCCACCTCAGAAGGCTTGAAAACCAGCAAGATAAACAGCCGCACAATAGCAAGTCTTCAAAAAAATCTCTGGTCAGTAATAAAAAGTTCTGACATCGAGGAAACTTTACCAAACTATATTCTAAGAAAATTTCACTTAATGCCACTTTACGACGCTTTGCGTAACATACACTTTCCTTTATCGGACGACCTTTTGAACAAAGCGCGTGCAAGGCTGAAATTTGAGGAACTTTTTTACATTCAACTTAACATTTTGAAATTTAAAGCCGACAAAGAAGAAAAATCCCACGGCTTTGTTTTCAAAACCGTCGGCGAAAATTTCAACAATTTTTACAACAATTATCTGCCGTTTTCGCTGACGGGAGCGCAAAAGCGTGTCATCAAAGAGATTAGAAAAGATTTCCTGACCGGCAGACAGACCAACCGTCTGATTCAGGGCGACGTAGGCTCAGGGAAAACGCTTGTCGCATTGATGAGCATGTTGATTGCGATTGACAACGGTTTTCAGGCGTGCATGATGGCACCGACGGAAATACTTGCGCGTCAGCATTTTCAGACGTTGAAGGATTTTTTGAAGGACATGCCTCTGACGGTTGAAATCCTAACGGGAACTTCCACGAAAAAAGAGCGCAAAAAAATTCACGAAAGCCTTGAAGACGGCTCTCTTAACATTCTTGTCGGCACTCACGCGCTGATAGAGGACGACGTTGTTTTCAAAAATCTCGGACTTGCTGTAATTGACGAGCAGCACCGTTTCGGCGTGGCTCAGCGGGCAAAACTTTACAAGAAAAACTCAGTTTTGCCGCCTCATGTTTTGGTTATGACGGCGACACCGATTCCGAGGACTTTGTCAATGACACTTTACGGTGATTTGGACATTTCCGTCATCGACGAACTTCCGCCGGGCAGAAAACCGATTAAAACCGTACATTCATACGATTCCAAACGGCTTATGGTTTTCAAATTTCTAAAAGACCAGATAGCCGAGGGACGGCAGGTTTATATCGTCTATCCGCTGATTGAGGAGAGCAAAAACTTCAATTACAAGGACTTGACTGACGGTTACGAGTCGATAACGCGGGCTTTTCCGCAGCCTCAGTACAATGTCAGCATGGTTCACGGACGGCTCAAACCCGAAGAAAAAGAGTTTGAAATGCAGCGTTTTGTAAAAGGCGAAACGCAGATTATGGTAGCCACAACGGTGATTGAAGTCGGTGTCAACGTTCCGAACGCGAGCATTATGGTGATTGAAAGCGCGGAAAAATTCGGACTTTCACAACTTCACCAACTGCGCGGCAGGGTCGGCAGGGGCGACTATCAAAGTTACTGTATATTAATGAGTTCGTTCAAACTGTCAACAGACGCAAGAAAACGTCTTGACATTATGTGCGAGACAACTGACGGATTTCGGATTTCGGAAGAGGACTTAAAATTAAGGGGTCCGGGCGACATGGATTCAACGCAGCAGTCAGGAACGCCCATGCAGTTGAAAATAGCGGATTTGGTTCATGACGGACAATTATTGAACATTGCCCGCAGTGCGGCGTATGATGTTTTGGATTTAGATCCTGAACTCTCAAAACCTGAAAACCAGATACTTAGAAAACGCCGTCAAGTGATTTTCAACAAGGAACAACACTGGTCAAGGATTTCGTAAAAACTTAGATTTAACGAATTAATATTACCGGGGGTTTACACCCACGGTACTTAAATAAAAAGAGCCGCAATATCTTGCGGCTCTTAAATTTTAGATTTTCAGTATAAGAAATTACTTCGTAATAACTTTTGCCATTTCCAATACTTTGTTTGAATAACCCCACTCGTTGTCGTACCATGCGCAAACTTTAACGAATGTTTTATCCAACTGAATACCTGCTTTTTCATCGAAAATAGAGGTACGTGCATCGTTGCGGAAATCAGTTGAAACAACAGCCTCGTTGGTGTAACCGAGAACGCCTTTGAGTTCGCCTTCTGATGCTTCTTTCATTGCAGCGCAGATTTCTTCGTAAGAAGCCTCTTTTGCCAATTCGCAGGTCAAGTCTACGAAAGAAACGTCAGAGGTGGGAACGCGCAATGACATACCGGTCAATTTACCGTTCAAAGCGGGAAGAACTTTACCAACTGCTTTTGCAGCACCAGTTGAAGAAGGAATGATGTTTTCGAGGATACCACGACCACCTCTCCAATCTTTCTTAGAAGGACCGTCAACAGTCTTCTGAGTAGCGGTTGCAGCGTGTACAGTTGTCATCAAACCTCTTACGATACCGAATTTGTCGTTCAATACCTTAGAAATCGGTGCCAAGCAGTTTGTTGTACAAGATGCGTTAGAGATGATTGTCTGACCAGCGTATGTGTTGTGGTTAACACCGTATACGAACATCGGAGTAGCATCTTTTGAAGGAGCTGACATGATAACTTTCTTTGCACCAGCCTTGATGTGAGCCTCAGCGAGTTCAGCGGTCAAGAAGAAACCGGTAGATTCAACTACTACGTCTACGCCTAAAGCACCCCAAGTAATGTTTGAAGGATCTTTTTCAGCGAAGATCTGGATTTTGTTGCCGTCAACAATCATGAAGTTGCCTTCAACTTTGATGTCGTGGTTGAAATGACCATGAACTGAATCGTATTTGAGCATGTAAGCCAAATAATCAGCATCCAAAAGGTCATTGATACCTACAACTTGAATGTCTTTACCGAAGTTTTCTACTGCTGCGCGGAAAACCATACGTCCGATACGGCCGAAACCGTTGATACCTAATTTAATCATTTTGTTTAATTTAAATTATAAATTAATGAATAAAGAATTTTGTCAATTTTTACAACCGCAAATTTACGAATTATTTTTTTATGTTGTACACGTTAAGATAAAAAAATTATTAAATTTTTTGTATGATTTTATTTTTTTTGTCATTTGTGGTTTTTCCTTAGTGCAAAATTCATTTCTTATTTTTAACTTTGCAACGTGGAAAAAATATAAAACTATAAACCATTAAAAAACAAGTATCCAAAAAAAATGAGCGGATTAAGATTTCAGGTTGTGGCCGAGGCTTTTAAAAAAGAAGCCCGCCGCGTAGATGCTCCTAAAGAGCCTACCTCATCGTATTTCGGTAAATATACTTTCGGCAAGGAGCAAATGTTGAAATATTTATCGAAAGACACCGTAAAAAAAATTAACGAAATCACCAAAAGCGGAAAACCTCTTGATAGAGACATTGCCGATCAAGTGGCTGCCGGCATGAAACAATGGGCAATGGAACTTGGTGCAACGCATTATACTCACTGGTTTCAACCGCTGACGGAAGGCACTGCCGAAAAACATGATTCGTTTATCGAATATGCGGGCGCACCCGGTGAAGGCGTTATTGAAGAATTTTCGGGCAAACTTTTGGCTCAACAAGAACCTGATGCGTCAAGTTTTCCTAATGGCGGCTTGAGAAATACTTTTGAGGCTCGCGGTTATTCGGCTTGGGATCCTTCTTCTCCAGCTTTTATCGTTGATGATACGCTTTGCGTTCCTACCGTTTTTATTTCTTATACGGGCGAGGCTTTAGATTACAAGACACCTCTTTTAAAAGCTATTGGTGCTGTTGATAAAGCCGCAGTAGATGTTTGCAATTATTTCGATTCCAATGTTAAAAAAGTATATTCTTATTTAGGTTGGGAACAGGAATATTTTTTGGTTGATGAAGGACTTTATGCAGCAAGACCTGATTTACTTTTGACGGGGCGTTCGCTTTTAGGACACGAATCAGCTAAAAATCAACAACTTGAGGATCATTATTTCGGCGCAATTCCCGAACGTGTTCAGGCTTATATGAAAGAAGTGGAATTTGAGGCTTACAAATATGGTATTCCATGCAAAACAAGACACAACGAGGTTGCTCCTAATCAGTTTGAATTAGCACCTATTTTCGGTGAGACCAATCTTGCTAACGATCAGAATCTTTTGATAATGTCGATAATGAAACGGATTGCAAGAAAGCACGGTTTTAGGGTTCTTCTTCACGAAAAACCTTTTGCCGGAATCAACGGTTCGGGAAAACACAACAACTGGTCTTTGGGTACTGATACAGGCGTAGGTTTATTAACACCGGGAAAGACTCCGCAGGAAAATCTTCAGTTTGTTACCTTCATGGTAAATATTTTAATGGCGGTTTACAAAAACAACGCATTGCTGAAAGCCTCTGTTATGACGGCTCAAAATGCACACCGTTTAGGCGCAAACGAAGCACCTCCGGCTATTATTTCAGCATTTTTGGGAACTCAGCTCACCCAACTTTTGGATAAAATCGAAAATTCAACGAGCGAGGAAGGCATTACTCTTGATGACAAGAAAAAAATGCAACTTGGCATCGGAAACATTCCCGAGGTTTTGGTTGATAATACTGACAGAAACCGTACTTCGCCGTTTGCTTTTACCGGCAACAGATTTGAATTCAGGGCCGTCGGCTCTTCTGCAAACTGTGCTTCGGCTATGATTGCACTTAATACTGTGGTTGCGGCTCAATTAAGGGACTTCAAAAAAGAGGTTGATGCTAAGATTGCCGCAGGTCAGGCTAAAGAAAAAGCAATTTTTGAGGTTATAAAAGAATACATCAAAATTTCAAAACCGATACGTTTTGACGGAAACGGTTATTCCGACGAGTGGAAAGCTGAGGCTGCAAGACGCGGTCTTGATTGCGAAACTTCAGTCCCGAGAATTTACGATGCTTACACGAGTGAACAATCTGTTAAATTATTTACCGAAACGGGAGTTTTTTCACCGAAAGAACTTATTGCAAGAAACGAAGTAAAATGGGATACTTATACCAAAAAAATTCAGATTGAGGCGAGGGTTTTAGGGGATATGATTATCAGCAATATAATTCCCGTAGCCACTAAGTATCAGAGCATTTTGCTTGATAGCGTTACAAAAATGTACACTGTTTTCGGAAAAGAAAAAGCAGATAAACTCAGCGAAAAAACTCTTCAAAGCATTGAACAAATTTCGGAGCATATCGCAGTCTTGAATAATTCCGTTGAGGCTATGGTTGAGGCCCGCAAAGTTGCAAACAGATTAGAAAAAGAAAAAGACAAAGCTGTTGCTTATCACGATACCGTTTTGCCGTTTTTTGAAACTATCCGTTATCATGCCGACAAATTGGAATTGCTGATTGATGACGAAATGTGGCCCTTGCCGAAATACAGAGAATTGTTGTTCGTAAGATA
>JAFXUC010000091.1 GCA_017535325.1 Bacteroidales bacterium
ATGTTGCAAAATTCAATAAAAATATTACAACGCAACGCAACGCAACGCAACGGTATCTTTATACCTTCGTTTAGACACTTTATATATAGTTGATAATATAGAAATCCCTTGCGGACGGAAATAAAAATTCTGTCTGCAAGGGATTTTTGTTTTTATTCATCGTGGGTGGTTTATGGTTGTTGGAGGTTTATTACCGTGGGTGATGTATTACCGTGGGTGATGTATTACCGGGGGTTCACACCCCCGTCTATTGTGTATCACCCCTCCGGGGTTTTGGCTACCGAATCTCTTCGGAAACCAAGTCCTGAAAGGACAACACATAATAGACGGGGTGTGTAAACCCCCGGCAGAAAGGACGACATATAATAGACGGGGTGTGTAAACCCCCGGCTGAAAGGACGATTAATTATTTTTTTAAACTATAAATTTTTTCAAACATGGAAAGAATAGTTCAGAATCCAGTCGTACAAGACGTAACGACAAAAAAGAAATACGTCAAACCCGATTTTGAAGTAATCGAGTTGAACATGGAAGCTCCACTTTTGACGGGAAGCGGTCCAAACACAACCAACGGTAGCTACGGCACACATTTCAATTACGGCGACCAAAACATTTAAAAAAGGAGGAACTAAAATGAAAAAGACGTTTTTAAAATTCCTGCCTTTGACGGCGGCAGTATTGCTTGCAACTTCTTGCAGCAAAGATGACAACAACGATGAAAAAAACATCGAAAATCAACCCAAAGTTGAAAAAGTTGTTATTCCGTTTTCTGTAAAAGTCAACACCGGCAATTCTATTTCAAAAATTGCATACACACAAGGTGATGATGTTTCTAAATTCAACGTTTCTTTTACTGATGAAGACGTAAATACAATAATGCGCATCACAAGTGAAGGGAATATTGAAGAAACAGATTTAACCCTCGTAAAAGATGGCGATAATTTCGTTTTCAAAGGTGAAATTACTCTTGCAGAAGGCAAAACCGAAGAAGATTTTAATAATGGTTTTGACATTACCGGCTCATTTGGCGAAGCAGGAACATCCATCGTAACATCAACAACATCGTTGGCTGACGCAATGGGAAAATGCAGTCATCAATATACCTCTACATTTAGTTCAAATGATGCAACAATTAACCTTGATGATAATTACGCTTACTTAGAAATGAGTTGCTCAGCTCAACAAACCAAGTTTCAGTTAACAATTGGCGATAATACAGCGGATTACACTCCTAACGCTAACAAAAAGATTTGGATTGCAGTACCCAAGGGCACACAAATAACCGGCAATTTGGTAAAATCAATGACTGTTGTAGGCGGAAAAGTTTACAGAGCAGACCGCACCAAAGAAGTTGACCTCGGACCGGGTTTCTCAGTTCTTTGGACGACCTGCAACCTCGGCGCAACCAACCCCGGCGAATATGGCAATTATTATGCATACGGAGAGACGGTTGGATATGCTTATGGTGACGGACATGGTTTTTCTTCCACAAGTTATAATGGAACAGAAGATCCGCTTTCTTCTGAGCATGATGCTACTGTCGCATTGGGTACGGGCTACCGAATGCCCACCTCGACCGAGTTGGAAACATTGCAATCAGGCACATTTAAAAATGCTTCTGAAAGTGGTTATGGTGTAGCCGGTCTGTTGGTTTCCAACGATTACGGTTCAGTTTTCCTTCCGGCTGCGGGCTGCTGCCGCTACACCAAACGCAACGGCGACGGTTCCTACGGCTGCTATTGGTCGAGTACGCCTTACGGAGAGACCGAAGCTACCTACCTTTTCTTCAACTCAAACGGCGCCGGCGTGAGCCAAGAAGACCGTTACTGCGGTCAGTCTGTCCGCGCCGTGCGGGACATGAATTAACCATGTTTAAATGAATTTTATAATAAACGGCTATAGAAATGCTTTTTTCGGTTGTCGTTTTTATTTGGATGATTAAGCACCGTCTGCGCAATAAAAGCAGTTATGTTGTGTTGAAAGGGAACGATTTATACGTGGTGAAAAAAATTAAAATTATTTAACATAGTTTTATGCCCTAATTCCGAAAAAAAAAGAGTAAATTTGCGACCGTTAAATGGAATAGAAAATTCATTTATAAAACTTAATATAACAAAATGAGTAAATTAGATTTAACCAAGTACGGTATTACAGGTTCTACTGTAATCGCACACAATCCTTCTTATGAAGACCTCTACAATGCAGAAATCAATCCTGCTTTGGAAGGTTACGAAAAAGGTCAGAAGACCGAACTCGATGCAGTAAACGTTATGACCGGTATTTTCACCGGACGTTCACCCAAAGACAAATACATCGTTGACGACAAAAACTCTCACAACAATGTTTGGTGGACATCTGATGCTTACAAAAATGACAACCACCCTATGAGCGAGGAAGTTTGGGCAAAAGTAAAAGACATCGCTAAAAAAGAACTTTCTAACAAAAATCTTTACGTAGTAGACGCATTCTGTGGTGCTAACGAGGCTACAAGACTTGCAGTTAGATTTATCGTTGAGGTTGCATGGCAGGCTCACTTTGTATCTAACATGTTTATCCAGCCCACCAAAGAAGAACTCGAAAAATTTGAGCCCAACTTCGTTATCTACAACGCTTCTAAGGCAAAAGTAGAAAACTTCAAAGAACTTGGTCTTAACTCTGAGACTTGTGTTGCTTTCAACACAACTTCACGTGAGCAGGTTATCATCAATACATGGTACGGCGGTGAAATGAAAAAAGGTATGTTCTCAATGCAGAACTACTACTTGCCCCTTCAAGGCATTGCTTCAATGCACTGCTCTGCAAACACCGACATGGAAGGCAAAAACACCGCTATTTTCTTCGGTCTTTCAGGAACTGGTAAAACCACTCTTTCTACCGACCCGAAACGTCTTCTCATCGGCGACGACGAGCACGGCTGGGACGACGAAGGCGTGTTCAACCTCGAAGGCGGCTGCTACGCTAAGGTTATCAACCTTTCAAAAGAAAACGAACCCGACATTTACGGTGCTATCAAACGCAACGCTTTGTTGGAAAACGTTACTGTTGACGCAAACGGCAAAATCAACTTTGCTGACAAGAGCGTAACAGAGAACACCCGTGTTTCTTACCCGATCGACCACATCAAAAACATCGTTAAGAAAGTACACGGCAAGAGTGCAGGTCCCGCTGCTCAGAACGTAATATTCCTCTCTGCTGACGCATTCGGCGTATTGCCTCCGGTATCTATCTTGACACCCGAACAGACACAATATTACTTCTTGTCAGGTTTCACCGCAAAATTGGCTGGTACAGAGCGCGGTATCACCGAACCGACCCCGACATTCTCGGCTTGTTTCGGTCAGGCATTCCTCGAACTCCACCCCACAAAATACGCAGAGGAACTTGTTAAGAAAATGCAGAAATCAGGTGCTAAGGCATACTTAGTAAACACCGGATGGAACGGTACCGGCAAACGTATCTCTATTCCTGATACTCGTGGTATTATTGATGCAATCCTCGACGGTTCAATCTTGAAGGCTCAGACCAAAAAGATTCCGTTCTTCGATTTTGAAGTTCCGACTGCATTGCCGAAAGTTAATCCCGCAATTCTCGATCCGAGAGACACTTATGCTAACGCTTCTGAATGGGAGACAAAAGCAAAAGACTTGGCAGGACGCTTTATCAAAAACTTCGCTAAATACGCAACTAACGAAGCAGGCAAAGCACTCGTTGCAGCAGGTCCGAAATTGTAGTAAATAAGTATTTATTTATAGCATAATTTGGCGGCTGGGTTCTTTTTTCAAAGGAATCCAGCCGTTTTTTGTTACTTTAACATTAAATAATGCTTATTGGCATAATTTTTATTCATTTTTTTTTATAAAAACCTACAATAAACAAAAAAATTATTAATTTTGCGATAAAAATTTTAACACTATGAAAAGAGCTTTATTTATAATATCATTGTTGCTGTGTTTTGCGGTTTCACTTCCTGTAAGTGCGCAACAATATGATTTGACACGGGAAACTTACAAAGTTAACCTGAAATTGTTTCCGCGTTACCATGTGGAAAACGGGAAAAAAACATATTTTCTTAAAATTCAGCAAAACGGTCTCAAAGACCGTTTCAACGAGGCGTATCTGCGTACTGAATTTGAAGATGCCTTTGAGGGTTGGAGCGAGACGTATGACGACAAAGAGGCGTTTATGACGATAACTTTTGCTGCAACCACCGTGGTTTTTGACCAGTGTGATTTCAAAAACAACCGTACCGAAAAGGAAACTCCCGAAGGAATTGTTATTGTAAACCATTATTTCCCGACAATAAAATACACTTTTGTGTTGAAGTGTCAGTTCAAATGCAGTTACGAGGCCTTTGAGTGGCGTCCAAAAACCACAACCACGCAAGCCGCAAACGTCTACGAGTTGAAAATCGATTTCCCAAGCAAGGAGGAGGCTGTTAATTATATCAACGAAAACAAAGCCTCAATACAGTCGGATATTGCCGGAGCCGCTTTCAAAAACTTTTTCAAGGATGTAAAAGGTCTTATTGAGGAGCGTTTTTCTGACAGCGACGGCAGCGAATTTATTCCGATTAACTACCTTTTGGCGGAAAAATGTCCTTACAAAACGGCTATGAAAGAAATCCGCGAAGGTATCAAAGCCGATATGGAGGCTATCAAAACCGATGAAGACGTTTTGAAAACTTCGCCTAACATCGAAAGATGGATAGAGCGTTTCCAGATGATTGCCGCCGACCTTGACACCGGCAAACCCGATCAGAAAAAAGCAAAAGAGGCTATGATTAAAAACCTCGCATATCTGTACTACGTTTTGGACGATACCGAAACCGCTCTCAAATATGCGCAGATTCTTAAAGATACTTTTAATTCGGGCGATGCGCCGAGAATTATCAGAAATATCCGTCAGTTGCAAAGTAATATGGAAAAATTTCATAAAACTTCAAGACATTATTAACAAAAAAATTACATTTTTTCGTTGGTAATTGAAAAAATTAACATATATTTGCAACTTAAAATTATTAACAGTTTTTTATAACGTATATGAAAGTTTTAAAATTCGGAGGAACATCGGTTTCCTCAGTAGAAACGGTGAGAAATATCAGTGAGATTCTTAAAAAATCTTCTGAAAATCAAATAGTTGTATGCTCCGCGCTCAGCAAGGTTACCAACATGCTCGAAGAGGCGGCTAAAAAGGCTTCTGAGGGTGATGTTTCGTACAAAGAGGTCTGCGCTCAAATCGAAAAACGTCATTATGATTTTATTGACGAACTTATTCAAAAAGAGCAGCAGGGCGATTTGAAACAGACGATTCACAATCATATCGCAAGTCTTGAAAAAGTTTTGGAGGCAGTTTACTTCTTGAACGAACTCTCGCAAAGGGCTTATTACATAATCGTAAGTTTCGGCGAGAAAATGTCAAACGCCATAATTTTCAGATATTTAACTATTCATAACGGCAGTGTTAATTATTTGGATTCGTCGCAGATTATCATAACGAGAACTGTAAACGGCAAAGAAGACGTAAACCGCTCTGTTACCAACAAGAATATTTTGGACAACTGGAACAAGGATTATAAAATCACCGTTGCTCCGGGTTTTATTTCAAAGAGCGAAAAAGGCTATGCCACCACTCTCGGCAGAGGCGGCAGCGATTATACGGCTGCAATTTACGCGGCTGCTTTGGACGCTTCAATTCTTGAAATTTGGACTGACGTAAGCGGAATTTATACCGCCGATCCGAGAAAGGTTCAGGAGGCCAAGCCGCTTGAAAAAATGTCTTACAAAGAGGCTCTCGAACTCTCTAACCTCGGTGCAAAGGTTATTTACGCGCCGACCGTTCAGCCGGTTTTGGAGAAAAACATTCCGATGGTTATCCTCAACACTTTCCGTCCCGACGACAAAGGTACGCTTGTTACCATTGAGACAGACCCGTCAAAACCGATAAAGTCTTTCTCAACGATGGACAATATCGCGATGCTGACTTTTACCGGCACGGGACTTGTAGGAAACAGCGGAATCGCAGGAAGACTTTTCAATGCGTTGAAAGACGTTAACGTGATAATTATTTCGCAGGCTTGTTCGGAGATGTCTATCAGCGTGGTTATCAGCGCGGCAGACGCTCAGAGAGCCGTTAACGCAATCAATGAGGAATTTGACTTTGAAATCCGTAAAAACTACATAAAACCGATAACCGCCGAAACCGGTTATTCGATTCTCGCCATGGTGGGCGAAGGTATGAAAAACGCCGCCGGAATGACAGGAAAAGCATTTACCGCTTTGGGCGAAAACAATATCAACATTCACCTTATCGCTCAGGGCAGTTCGGAACTCAATGTCTCGATTGTCATCAAAACGGAAGATTCTTCCAAGGCGTTGAACTGTCTGCACAAGGCGTTTTTTTAGGATTTTCAATTAGAAAAATATAAGAAAATGAAATATATAAGCACGAGGGACAAAAACTTGAAAGTTTCGTTTGAACAGGCTGTCAAACAGGGACTTGCGCCTATGAGAGGCTTGTTTATGCCCGAAAATTACATAAAACTTTCCGCCGAGTTTTGGGCAAACCTTTTCGATATGAGTCTGCCGGAAATCGGTTATTATGTCGGAAGGGAATATGTCGGGGACGAAATTCCGGACGAAGATTTCAAAAAACTTTGTTCCGAGGTCTTGAATTTTGACATTCCGCTTGTAAGCGTGAAGGACAAAATTTTCAGTCTTGAACTTTTTCACGGTCCGACCTGCGCATTTAAGGATGTCGGAGCGAGATTTATGGCAAGATGTTTGGGGTATTTTTCTCAGAGGAAAAACGAGAAGACCGTGATTTTGGTCGCAACTTCCGGCGATACGGGAAGCGCGGTTGCAAACGGTTTTCTTAACGTTCCGGGCGTTGACGTAATAATCCTCTATCCGAGCGGAAAGGTCAGCGAAATTCAGGAAAAACAACTTACCACCAACGGCGGAAACATCACCGCTTTGGAAGTAAACGGCGTTTTTGACGACTGTCAGGCTTTGGTGAAGACGGCTTTTGCAAATTTTGACACCAAAGGCAAATTTAAACTGACCTCGGCAAATTCTATCAATATTGCAAGGCTTATTCCCCAGTCGTTTTACTACTATTATGCGGTAAAACAGGTGAAAAGTTACGATTCTGTGATTTGTGTTCCGAGCGGAAATTTCGGCAACATAACAGGCGGAATTTTTGCCTTGAAATCGGGTCTTCCCGTAAAGCATTTTGTGGCGGCAACCAACGCAAACGACACCGTTCCGCAATATTTGCAGTCGGGAGTCTATACGCCGAAACCGTCGGTTCAGACGATTTCAAACGCGATGGACGTCGGCGATCCGAGCAATTTTGAAAGACTTGACATGATTTTCTCTCATTCCTCGAAAGAGTTCGGCGCAACGATTTCGTCTTACAGTTTTTCGGACGAGCAGACGAAGAAAAAAATGAGTGCCGTTTATCATGATTTCGGTTACATGCTTGACCCCCACGGCGCGGTCGGAATGTTGGGAATTGAAAAATATCTGAGGGACAACAACCTTGACAATCCGGGTATTTTCCTCGAAACTGCTCATCCGGCTAAGTTTCTTGACGTTGTAAAAAGCGCGGTAAATGCGGAACCTGTTTTGCCGGAGGCTTTGAAAAACTGTCTTGACAAGCCGAAGACCTCTATAAAAATAGAAAACGACTACAAAGAACTTGAAAAAATTCTTGCAGAGCGTTATCTCTAAAAAAAAATGATTAAAATAAACGTTTGAATTTCAGGATTTTGTTTCGGTCGGGAAAAAATAATGAAACAAAATCGAAACAAAATCCCGAAAAATACGTTTAATATAAATGACGGGAAATTTGTTTTTCTAATTACTTTTAAAAAAAGTTGAAAGATGTCAGTTGAAAGCGTAATGTTTAGCGGACATATAGCATACGATCTCTATGAGCACACTTCGCCGGACGGTTTGGAGTATACTTATAGAGGCAATGTGAATTCTGACGTGGTTGAGAATATTCTTTCACTCGCCGAAACCAATTTCGGGGACATGAAAGAAAAACTTATGGTTAGAAAAAAGGTCTATTTTATAATGGTTGAAAGTCTTCAAAACATAACCCGTCATCAGGAACTTGATGGTGTGACAGGAGGGGAGAATTTCGACCAGTACGGGCTTTTTATCATCAGACGCGGCCGTTACGGTTATTATATAACCTCCGCAAACCTCGTTAAAAACGAGCATTGCGAAAAACTTAAAGAAAAACTCGACATCGTAAATTCCAAGGATTCTGACGAGTTGAAAATTTATTCGCGTCAGATTCTCGCAAACGGAGAATATTCCCAAAAAGGCGGCGCAGGTCTCGGTCTTATCGAAATCGCACGCAAGGCAGGCAGCAAAATCAAATACGGTTTTGTGCCGACAGAATGTGGTTATTCGCGGTTTTATCAGCATGTGGACGTGCTTTTCAACAAGAAAGACGTTGACAAGCCCGAAGTTCAGGCGGAGATTCAGAAATATTCTCTCGACAGACTGATTGCCTTTCATCTCAGACTGCAACAAAACAGAATCTTTTTACATTACAGCGGTATCTTAAATCAGGAAAATCTTATTAACCTGCTCGGTATTCTTTCAAGGCAGATTAACGTTTCAAAAGGGCTCAGGACAAAAGTCTATTGCGTGATGATAGAACTTTTGCAGAATATTCTCGCCCATGCCGACAAGCCGATAAAAATTCAAAACGTTCAGGGCTGTTTCGGAATGTTTTTTATCCGTCAGACCGACGAGCATTTGATTCTTTCGGCAGCAAATCATATTCTTACTTCAAAAATTCCCGAAACGGAAAAACTTATTGATTCTCTCAACGAAACCGACAAGGAAGAAAGGGCAAGGCTTTTGACCCTTCCCGATACAAAAGGCAACGGTTTGATTGCGATTATCAACCGCAGTAAGCACAAAATTCAATATGATTACACAGAACTCAACGATCAGTATTCTTTGTTTTCGATGACAATCATGTTGGATAAGGACGTGAAGAGAGATACGAATGTGTAATTCAGAACGTTAAGAAAAATCAGAGAAAAATATTCAAAAAAATTTTGCAGGTAAAAAAAATCTTCTTACCTTTGCAGCGGTTTTTTAAAGGAGGCCTCGTAGCTCAACTGAATAGAGCATTTGACTACGGATCAAAAGGTTGTGGGTTTGAATCCCGCCGAGGTCACGTTTTTTCAGTTTTTTGAAATTATTAAATATTTAAGGCTTGGCCTCGTAGCTCAACTGAATAGAGCATTTGACTACGGATCAAAAGGTTGTGGGTTTGAATCCCGCCGAGGTCACAAAAATAATTAATTTTTCATGGGTTGATGGCTGTTGTAAGACAGCCTTTTTTTGTATATTATGGAGCGTAAAAGTATCATAAAAACCGGTCTTCTGACAATTCTCGCCCTTGTGCTTTTGGTGTGGGGATTGTCGTTCTTGAAAGGCGAAAATCTTTTCAGCACCCAAAACGAATTTGTTGCCGTCTATAACAGGCTGGACAACCTTGCCCAAAGCAATCCGGTACTTTTGAGCGGCTACCGTATCGGCTCTGTCAAAAGCATTGATTTCAAGGAAGAGGACAACGAGTTGAAAATTTATGTCCGTTTTAAGATTAGCGACGAGTTCCGTCTGCCGAAAGGTACGGTGATGAAAATCGTCAGCGTTGACATTATGGGTACAAAAGGCGTTGATGTTATCCGCCCGAAAAATTTCACCGGTTATCATGAAAACGGCGACACGCTTATAGGAATCACCGAAGGCGGAATCGTTGACCAACTTTTGGAACTGATTATGCCCATGAAAAACGATTTGGTCGGAATGTTGATGACAACGGATTCCGTTATGCACTCGGTCAACAGGCTTCTCAATCAGGAAAATATCAACTATTTGGAGGCGGGTTTGAGAGACCTTCAAATAATCGCCGGAAATTTGGCGGGAAAAATGACGCTTGTGGATTCTATGCTTGTTGACTTTACAAAACTCAGCCGCACGATGGGAAAAAACAGCGGAAACATCGACCGCGCAATTCAGAATTTTGCGGCATTGAGCGACACGCTCTCCGCTTTGGAACTTTCAAAAACGCTCGCTGACGCAAGGACGTCTCTGCAAAATCTCAACACTCTGCTCAATACTGTTAATTCGTCTGACGGAACGGTTCAGAAGTTTTTGACCACCGATACGGTTTACAACAATATCGAAACTTTGACGACAAAACTCAACACTTTGCTTGACGATTTTGAAAAACACCCTAAAAAATACATTAACCTTGCGATTTTCGGCGGCAAAGAAAAAAAGAAATAAAAAACAAGGCGGTCATTTTTTGATGACAGCCTTGTTAAAAAAAAACTAACCAACCTAACCTAACTAATTTATTGTCAACTAACATTAACCAATTAACGTGCCAAAAAAAATAAAAAAATGAAAATTCTTCTTCATGCCTGTTGTGCGCCGTGCAGTGCGCCTATTTTGGAAAAACTGATGAATGACGGCATCAAACCGGCTATTTTTTATTACAATCCCAATATTTTTCCGAAAGAGGAATACGAAATCCGCCGCTCGGAATGTGAAAAATATTCCCAAAAACTCGGCATCGAAATGATAGAAGGCGAATATAACCATGACGAATGGCTGAAAGAAATTTCGGGCTTGGAAAACGAGCCTGAAAGGGGAGGGCGTTGTTTGAAATGTTTTAAAATGCGCCTTAAAAAAACCGCTCAGACAGCCTCAGAACGCGGTTTTGACACTATTGCCTCAACGCTTTCGTCTTCGCGGTGGAAACGTCTCGACCAGATAGACGAGGCGGGAGAATTTGCCGTCAGCGGTCTTGAAAACGTCAGTTATTTGGCGAAAAACTGGCGGAAAGGCGGTCTCCAACAGCGCAGAAACGAACTGCTGAAAGAAAACGGCTTTTATAACCAACTATATTGCGGTTGCGAGTTTTCAAAAAGGTAAATTAAACTTTTTTTACATTTTTTTTCATTATTCAAAATAATATATTACATTTGCACATTCAAAAATATAAACACAGATTTTCATGGAAGAGAAAGAATATATCAATGCGGATCGTCCCGTGTATTTTTCGTATGCACGCAACAGCAATAGAAAACCCGAATGGGAACACATTTCTGACTGTATGGACACACACTGTTGGAAAAATTCAATGAAAAACATATAGAATACCGTCTTGACAAACGCGACATCGGTACGGTCAACAAAATTTCCGCATTTGAAAACGAAATAGGTTGGAGAAGTGAAGTTGTAGTGATTGTATTTTCTGACAAATATTTCTGCTCAATGCACTGCATGTACGAATTTGCGCAGATAAAATTAGCGTTGGAGAAATATCCCGAAAAGCGGCTTCTGTGTATAAAAAGCGGCGATTTTAATCTCTCAAACGTCAATTATATAATGGAGTTGGAGCGTTATTGGGGCGGACTCAAACAGGAATACGAAAACATAGAGTATCACCGTCTCCGCGCTCATTCTGAAACCTTTATTCGTTTTTTAGTTCTATTAACTATTCTAACGCAGAAACTATTGATTATGACAGTTTTACTAACGATATAATCAAATATTATAAAACAACGCCGAAACCGGAACTGACACCAAAACCGGAACAGGAAGTAATACCTGAACCTGTAAAAAAAGTAGAAAGTAAATCACAACCGGAAAAACCTTTGCAAGTTGTAAAACAAGAGCAGCCGCAAAAGGCAGCCGGACTGCCTAAAAAATTGACAAAGTTGCATATCGGATTGATTATTGCGGGGTTGGTGGTTGTTGGTGTGATTTGTGGCAAATTTGCTTGCAATAATAATAAGGATTATGATATTACATTGGCGCAAGCAATTGAACTTTACGAAGCAGAGAATTATTCTGAGGCAATTGTGTATTATGAAAAAATCGCTGATAAATTATCTGCAAGTGAGCAATATCATTTAGGCAGAACAAGGGTACAGGTATGCGCAATTTTATTTGGGAGTTTCGTATGAAAATGGAGAAGGTGTGCCCAAAAACATAAAAAAAGCCAAGGAATGGTATTCAAAAGCGGCAGCGCAGGGACTTGAACAAGCAGAAGAGGCGTTGAAGAACTTAAATAAAATTGTTGTTATTTTTAGAAGAAATTGTGGAAGTGAGGTGTTTTTACACCACCACTTCCACAATTTCTTTTTTGCCTGATTTTATAGTTTTAGGCGCGGGGATTTTGTTTTTGTTGAAACAAAACGAAAGCATATAACCTTTGTTGATGCGGTAATAATCAAGGTATTCAAAAAGTTGTTTTTCGCCGCGCTCGTTATATGATTCGCCGCGCCAGATTTTCATTTCAATAATGTATTGTTTGCCGAGATAGTCAATAATCATATCGGTACGGGAACGGTCGCGGGTTTCGGCTTCGATGTAATAGTTGCCCGTGCCGTTGATAATCGGACGGATATAAAGCATGAAGAAACGCCGTCCTTCTTCTTCGCGGAATTGCTGCTCTTTGCCGCCGTAAATGTCGTTGAAATGAACTGCGAAACGTTCAAGGATTTTGTCCATTTTGAGTTCGCCGTTTTCAATGAACTGGGATTTGTAAGTTTGTCCTTCACTGTAACTTATGCTGGATATTTCTTCATCGCTCAAAAATATATTGTAAAGCCGCATTTCTATTATCCGGTTGGAAATTTTTACACTGCCGTTGCTCTCATAAATATAATTGAACATGCTTGCCACATTCAAGACTTTGTTGTCTGGATTGAACGTAAAAGATTTGCCGTAATACAAAATATCTTTCAAGAGTGTTTTTATTTCCGGAAAATCCTCAAGTTTTTTGTTCAAATCATCAAAAAATGTATTGTTTTCTTTTAAAAGTATTTTAACCGCTTGTTCAATTCCTTCTTTGTTCCAGCCGAGATTTTCTTCGTCAATTAAAAGGCAAAGTTTTGATACCAAAAACGGATACCCAGAAGTGTAATCATTTATCAGTGAAGCAATTTCAGAGATATTCATTCCGGTTTTATGGTCGTTTTCATAGTCTGTAAGCATTTGTGCGGTTTGTGTTTTTGAAAACGACATATCACTTTTAAAAGGTACAGCAATATTCCACGGCGAATTGTATTGATGGTCTGCGTCGGGGCGGACTTTGAGTTTAAGATTTTTTATGTCGTAAACGCCCGCAAGAATTACAGACTGAAAAGTCGGTATATCATTTCTGTTAAGATATTTGTCGCGGAGCAGCCTTAATATCTTGATGAAAGAATCAAACATACTTGCATTGTCAACTTCGTCAATGGTTAAGACTATCGGCTTTTGGCAATCTTCGCAGAGGTCGCTGATAAAATCAGAAAATTTTGTCAGCGGGATTTTTTCTTTCTGCGTATATTTTTCTAATGTATCGTTGATAATTTTTTTTGCACATTCAACGGCGTTGTTGTTTTCTATTTTTTTGATTTTCTGCCACATTTTTTCAACGATTGAATATGCAAGAGTTTCTGTGCTTTCAAACGCGCAATCGTCCAACGCCTCAAAACTTATTGAAAACACGACATAGTTTTCCTGTAACTTTTTCGCCAAATGATAAAGTGTTGTTGTTTTTCCGTATTGACGTCCGCGGTTTATGGTGATATATTCACCGTCTTCTATAAGACTTTCTATTTTTGAAAGCCTTTCGCTGATGTCCACCATATAATGTTTTTCAGGATAACAAGTTCCCGTTATGTTGAATTTTTTTGCCATACAATTCTCCTTTATATTCAAAAACAAAATTACCGTATTTTTTTGCAACGGGAAAAATTTTAAACTTTTTTTGCATTTTTTGTTATAAATCCGTGTAAAAAAATTATAATATCCCAAGTTGTACTTTGGATTTTCAAGGAAATTTCCAAGTAGTACTTTGGATTTTCAAGGAAAATTACAAGTATAATGTTGTTTTCAATATGTTGTGGCGCGGTGAGATTTTATCATCTCCAATGCAAATTTGATTTTCCGCTCCATGGGAAGCCGTGCGTCAATCCATAAAATACGTATGCCGAGACGCTCCATGCGGCGAAACCACGTCATCTGACGTTTGGCAAACTGACATATTGCAATGTAAAGTTGCTCAAACATTTCCTCATAACTCATTTTGCCGACTGCATAGAGCGTAACATATTTATATTCAAGCCCGTAATAAATTAAATCTTCCTCTTTGACACCGTTTTTCATAAGGGTTAGCATTTCGTCTGCCATGCCGTTTTTGAGGCGTTCTTCAAGACGGATTTTTATTTTTTCGCGTTCGATTTCGCGCGGATTTTTTATCCCGAAAATTATGCTGTCAATTTTAGGGTAGGAGGGGACTACTTTCGGATTTTCAAGGATAAAAGTCTCTATTTCGATGCCGCGGATTGCGCGTTTTTTGGTGTCGGTGTCAGTGTCGTTGTGAAGTGTTTTCATCTTCGCAAGCATTTCTTTCAACTCTTCCAACGAATATTTTTCCAATTTTTGGCGCAGTGAGGGATTTGCCGGAACGTCAACCAACTGGTAATTTCTTATGACCGATTCCAAATAAAGCCCCGTTCCGCCGCAAAGAATGGGCGTTTTTTCTATGCTCTTGAAACAGTCGAAAAAGTCCTTTTGATAGCGGAAAACGTTGTATTTTTCGCCTGCGCCAAGTATGTCAATCAGATGATACGGAATTTGTTTTCCGTTGACAGAATAATCGTCCAAATCCTTGCCCGTACCTAAGTCCATGCCCCGGTAAACCTGCCGTGAATCCGCACTGATAATTTCAGTGTCAAGCGCGTAAGCAAGGTTTGCCGCAAAACTCGTTTTGCCCGATGCCGTCGGTCCTAAAACCGTGATTAAATTCATAATTCTTTTATCATTTTTATCTTGACAAATGTACTGTTTTTTTGTCTAAGCCCCAAGTTTTTTTGCGTTTTTTTTCGGTTTTAAAATGTTAACTAAAAAAAATAGTTAAAAAACTAAAAAAAATAGTTGTAATTCAAATTTTTTTACTTATCTTTGCATCGTTAATTAAAATTGATGTCAAGATGGAAAAACTTACGAAAAAGGAAGAAGAACTGATGAATATTTTTTGGGACAACGGAGCGATGTTTGTAAAGGATATTTTGGAACTTTTGCCCGAACCCAAACCGCATTTCAACACCGTCTCAACGATGGTCAGGGCACTTGAAGCAAAAGGCTTTGTCTCGCACAAGGCTTACGGAAACTCTTATCAGTATTTTCCCGCCGTAGACCGCAGCGGTTTCGGCCGCAAGTCGCTGAAAAACATCATAAAAGAGTATTTCGGAAACTCATACAAAAACGCTGTTTCCGCGCTTGTGGACGACGGGGAACTTTCAGCGGAAGAAATTAAGGATTTGTTGAAACAGGTTGAAAACTCTTGAAAATTATGGAACTTAACTATTGGATTCGCGTTGCGCTTGCTATGGCGGCTATGTACTTGACTTTCAAAGTGTTTATGAGCCGCGAAAATTTTCATGCGCTTAACAGGACAACGATTTTGTTATCGGTTGCAGCCTCGTTTGTTTTGCCGCTTTTGAAGTTGCCGGCTTTTATCATCACTGACAACAGCGGAGATGTAACGCCTGATGCAACGGTCGGACTCGGCGGAATAGTTGCGGAATTTGCAGGCGAAACAGAGAGTTTTTCGGTATGGAATTATGTTCCGTACATTTTTGCGGCGGGTGCGGCGGTGTTCTTTTTAAGGTTTTTGGTTTCGACGGTTTCGATTGCCGTCAAAGCCGTTGCCGGAGAAAAAATAACGCTGAAAACGGGCGTGAAACTTATCATTTCGGAAGCGGTAAAATCGCCGGTCAGTTGGCTGAGATATATTTTTATGAACCGCCGCGACTTGGGCGAAAACCGCCGCGAAATTCTTGTCCATGAGACGGCGCATATCCGTTACGGACATTCCATCGACTTGATTTTCATGGATTTGGCGTGCTGTCTTCAGTGGTTCAATCCGGCGGTGTGGCTTTTCAGAAAAGAACTTTGTGCGGTTCACGAGTTTCAGGCTGACAAGGCTGTGCTTGCGGAAGGTTTCAATGAGAAAGAATATCAGACTTTATTAATAAAAAAGGCCGCCGGCAGGAAGTGGAGTTCTGTTGCCAGCAGCCTGAATCACAGTAATTTAAAACTACGTTTCACTATGATGTCAAATCAAAGAAAATCAGCGGCGGCAACATTCAAGGCATTGTTCCCGGTCGCTGTGGCTGCACTCTGCGCTTTTACGCTGTCAGACTGCAACTCCGAAAAAGAAACGCTGCAAGGCAGCGAAGTGGTAAAAACTACCAATGACGACGGTCAAGAAACCGTAAACACTACCCTCAAAAAATCCGGTCAGAGCAACGACAACGTTTTTATGGTTGTTGAGCAGATGCCCGAATATCCCGGCGGCGAGGCGGAAATGCGCAAATTTATCGCCGAAAATGTTCAATATCCCGAAGATGCGAAATTTTCCGGTGCTTCTGGTACGGCTTACATCAAATTTGTCGTTGACAAAAATGGCAAAGTAACCTTACCGGAAATTATCAAAAGTTCGGGTACAGAAAGCATTGACAACGAGGCTTTAAGAGTTATCAAAATGCTGCCTGATTTTGAGCCCGGAATGCAACGCGGTCAGGCTGTTGACGTTCAACTGACCGTCCCCATTAAGTTCGCTATGGAATAAACGTCATTGACGGTGATTTTATTGCAGAGGCGCACAGATTGTGTGTCTCTGCGTTTTGTTTTTACAATTTTTCCAACAATTCTTCCGCCTTTAATTTAATTTCTTTACCTTCTTCCGAATTATCAATCAATGTTTTAAGCACGTCTTTTGCCTTGGATTTGTCGTGATTTTTGAGATGGGCAATGGCGAGAAACCAACCAATTTGCGGCGAATAACTTGTGAAATCATTATACGATTCCGACAACGACTGCCGCCAATAATTGTTGAGTGTTTCAATCGTGCTGTCCAAATGTTGACCCTGCAAAACCAAGCCGAAAAGATTTTGAAGTTTTGCGTCAATATCCTCAGAATCGCCACGCGAAATGTTTGATATTTCAAACGTGCTTTCGTATTGTGTAGCAAGGTTTTCGAGGTTTTTATTACTATAATAATTAATGCCAAAAATCACACAAACGCCCACCAAAACCGCCGCAGCCGCCGCTATCCAAGCGTTGAATTTCACAACCGAAGTTTTTCTTCCAAATTTTTGTTGAATGATTTTATTATCGCGGTCAGCACCCACATTTTCAAGCCCTTTGATAAGTCGCGCAACGGCAACGGCACGAGTTTTCAGCGCGGAATCAGTGCGCAATCGTTCCGTGAAAATTGCCTCGTCCTTAGCCGAAAGTTCGCCGCGAAAATAAGCCATCAACTTTTCGTCATCGGCAATGTCTTGGTCTGTTATGTTGATTTGTTCGTCGTTCATAATTATCTGTCAATTAGTTGGTTAAACACTTCTTTGAAACGATTTTTGAATTTTTCGCAGCAACGCAATTTTGTAACCTTGATGTTGCTCTCGGTCTTGTCGTACATTGCGGCGAGGGTTTTCACTGAAAAATTGTCCCTGAAATAACCCCACAAAACCTTGTCGCAGGGGTCGGGAAGATTTTTGACGATTTGACGGACGGCCTCCTCTTTTTTGTCCTCAAAATCAGAATTGTCGTCCAAGGAAATTACAAAATCAATCTTTTTCATATCAAAGCCCGCATTGCCAAAATCGTCCACTAAATCGATGTTTTTCTGATTTTTACGAAAATATTCCAACGATTTAAAACGGCAAATCGCCACAAAATACGTGTAAAGCGAAGATTTCAAATTGTCAAGTTCGCCTTTACGCTTTTTTTGCAACAAAACACACGACGCCTCCTGATAAACATCCTCGCAGTCCTGATAATTCAAGCCGCTAAAAGTGTTCATCAGATATTTTATCGTCTGCGCCTTCTTTTCCTGAAAAAAAAGATCAATCGCCGAAATTTGCCTTTCGCTTGCCATTTTGTTAAAAACTTTTTTCGTAAACCATATTTTGATTTTGGATTTGATGGTCGTCGTCCATCTTATTTTTTACGATTGAAAACCATTCTTTCACCTTTGTAAAATCGTGATTTTCAAGAGTTTCATTAAAATAATATGACAACGGACCATAATGTTTTCCGTTAACATTGATTTCAAAATTGTTTTGATACGACCGACACGCCTCCAAAATTAAAATGTCGGAAAGTCCGTTTTCCTTAGCGATAATAAAATTGGAATTTTTGTCAATTCGTGGAGAAAAATTCTTCCCGCTCATACTGAATCCTGTTTTTGTGCCGCGCAAAATTTTTTCATCGTCATCATCGTCCCTCGACGAATTGCCCGAATGACACGCATCAATCACAACGCACAGAAAACCGCCCGCACCAATTTTACGACGAATTTCAGTGAAATATTTTCCAAGTTCGTCGTCTAAGATGTGATTTTCACCCTCATAAACTCCTGATTGATAATTGATTTGTGCATCATACGCCACGATCGCCTCGTCCCATGAATCTTCCTCGTCATACGGCGGCAAATCTTCCACCGGCTGACCGTGGCACGAAAAATGAAGATATATATAATCGCCTGATTTCAAGGCAATTATAAAAGAATCCAACGCCTCTCGGATGTTCTGTGCAGTGGTTTGTGAATTGGTAATTTTGGAAATCCTAAAATCCTGTTTTTCAAGAGTTTTCGCCATCATATCAGCATCTTCCGCACCGTGAATTTTTCCAAAACCCGACGCGGCAGGATAATCCGAAATCCCAACGAGAAACGCAACCTTGCCCTGTCCCACGGCGGCGCAAAAAGAGGTGATGATTATCAAAAGCGTTGATATATAGCGAATTAAAGTCATAATATCTTGATTGTATTACGTTACAAATATAAGACAATTTCCAATAAATTACAAAATTTTTCGCTAATCCAACATCACCCACGCCGCCCAATAATACGGGTCGGGATATTGTTTTTTTACCTCATCCTGCGCCATTTTCAATGCCTCGTGGCGGTCGTTGGTCTCAAACAAATATTTGTAAAAATATTCCATAAACATAGCCGTTGCGTTGTCGTCAACTTTCCACAACGACATCAGAATAGAACCCGCACCCGCCTGTTTGAAAGCACGTTGCAATCCAAAAACGCCGTCCACAGGAAAAATTCTTCCCCGCGCAGTTTCGCAGGCGGAGAGGACAACGAGTTTGGTGTTAGACAAGTCGAGTTGAGAGATTTCGTAGGCGGTTAAAATTCCGTCCTCGACGTTTGGCAAATCAAAATTACCCTTCCAAACATTGTTCGCGCCGGATAGCGCAAGCCCCGAAAGAACCATCGAGGATTCCTTGGCGGAATAAGAAGTAATGGATTGCGCAAAGGAGTTATCCTTAATTTTTTCGTCGGAGTCAAGACAAAAACCGTGTGTTGCAATGTGGAGAATATCAGGCGATTGTCCCGAAAAATCTTTGAATACATTTTCGTTGGCGGATGTTTCTTCATACGTTTTTGTGGCAATATTTTTTGCTGTTAAAATGTCATAAACTTTTTGAATTTCAACTTTTGTGGAAGGCAATTTTCTGAAATCAGAATCACGGTGGCGGGTTTGCTCTTGAATAGTCGGCATTGTGCCGTAATCAATGTTGCCAAACAAAACGGCGGATTTTGCGGCGGAAATATTAAGCGATTTTATGCGCTTAATCTGAGCCAACGACGATGTACGGATAGTTTTGATTTTTGGGTTCAAAAGTGTTCCGCTGCCATCCGTAAGATAATCAAAATTTATTTCGGCAAGATGTCCGTATGGCGAATAATAGATTGTGCGGGCGTTTTTTAACAGCAATTCTAACGGTTTGAAAATCAGATTGTAAAGTTGCTGTGATTTTTCTTGGGAATACAATTCAGAAAAAAATATCTGTTCATCGGAATCAGCGGTCAAAAGATGTTCTATATCTTTTACGGCGGCTGTTTTTATAAGTCTCGGCATCGCAAAATCTCTGCCGATGATATATGCTCCGTAATAGTCGGTATGAGTAGAAAAATCTTCGTAACACGGTATCAAACAGAACTCTATGGCGTATTCTCCGGATGAAAGCGACGATTTTATGGATTCAAAACTTTTGGTCTGATTCCAAAGTTTTTTTGTCAGGTTTTGCGACTGCAAAAGAACGCTGTCAAACAGCCGCTCGTATTGTTCGTAACATTTCAAACCGCCGTTTGAAAAAACAAATTTGTGCTTGATTTTTTGGCTCGTTTCGTATGCGGATTTTAGTTTGGTGTCACTTGAAGTTCTTACATATTGGTCGATAATCCGACGGCTGTCTGTTGAAAGGTTTTTGAAAAAGACTGATGCGTCAAAAGCGTTGGCAATTATCGGTGTCTGTTGTGATTTAAACGCTGAAAAGTTCAGAAATTCAGCACTTTTTACAGTTTCAATCCATTGGTTGTAATGGTTTTCTTCGGTTGATTTAAAGAAGACCTGAGACTGGTTTTCGGTCATTTCTTTACTCAAAAGAGTGTAATATTTTCTTGTCTTTTCTACATTGATAGCAAATAATGCGCACGTGAGAATATTTTTGTAATAAACCGCATCGTAGTAGTCGTTGAAGATTTTGATTTTGTCGTACAAATCCAAAGCCTCCTGCCATTGACGGTTATTCATTTTAATCAGGGCAAGCGAATTTATAACGTTGTTGTACAACGAATTATGCCGGGAATCTGTCGGTTTGATGTTTGCGAGAATATGTTCCCAATATTTTTCAGCCTTAATTGTTTCGCCCAATTCAAAATATGCAGAGGCAACATTGTTGAGCACGTCAAACGCTAAATAATCCTTTGAAGTCATGATGTCGCCGACAAATTCTTTATATTTTTTCAGGACGTTTTGTATTTCAGCAGACATTTTCGCCTTGTTTTTGGTTTCTCGGTAAAGACTTAGTTTTTCTTTGGGCAGATATACGGAAAGTTCGCAGTTACAAGGAAATTTGAACATCTTTTCCGCTTTGTCAAGGTATTTCTGGGACATGTCATAACGGTAAATCTGTCTGTAAATTTCTGACAGTCTGTATGCTGCAAAATGTATCGGCGAAGTATGGCTGCTGTCGGTTTTCATGGCAAGTGTTTGATACACATCTTCCATTATTCTCGCTGAAAATTCAGGATTTTTGTAATAATCGGTGTAAATTCTGCACAGCAAATCTGATGCGCTGAAATATTCTTGTGCATCAAATTTGCCGCCGTTTTCAGCCTCGTTTTTTATATGCAAAAGCGACGGCAAAATAGTTTCATACATCCGTTTTTCGTATGCCTGACGGCATATTTCAAGGGAATAAAAAATCTGTGCATTTGCGGCGCAGCAACAGAGTGTCAATATGAAAGATAAGAGGAGTTTTTGCATAAATTTAAGTTTATTATTCTATTCCGTTGTCAACTACATATTTTCCGTCCTTGCCTTGGTCGGGCGTGTTGAGACGGCAGTCGGTATCAATGAAAAACAATGTCGGATTGCCTTCATCATCGTAGAGCGGACA
>JAFXUC010000092.1 GCA_017535325.1 Bacteroidales bacterium
ATGATACTCTGTGTTTTTTTATTGCTGTTGTTTTTGTTCAAATACGCAAAACGCTTTTTTTTATATTGTTCCTGCATTAAAAAATAAAAGGTCTGTATATAAAATAAGAAAATTACTTTTTATACAGACCCTTTTTTATTTATCCATAATTTCAAACTGTCTGCGGTACGTATTTCCGTCCTCGTCGGTTATCAAAAGCGTGTGTTTTCCCGGTGAAGGAACAGTTGAAATTTTATGCGTTCCAAGCGTCATGCCGAGATAATCGTCGTCAAGATTCCAATAAACTTTCTTTTCAGAATCCCTGACAGCCGCTTCCATAACCATCGCCTGTGTTTTGCCGTCAAAACCTTTCGGTAAGAAAATTTTGGCGTTTTGCTCAGGATAAATTATCTGCAACGGCAAATCGTGGCTGCCGCTTTTGCAATCGTCCCTCAGCGGCGGCAAAATTTTATAGTCAGGATTGTGCTTTTTGTAATAATACTCCATCGCTGGCGGCAAAGTAAACCACTTTTCCGCAACCATCTCGTCGGGCGAAACCTTGTCGGAAGTTACGCGGAAATTTCCCGTTCTGTCCAAATGCACAAGATGACAATACGGACAACTCTCAGAATTTTGCCCTTGAAACGGTATCAGTTCGCGGACTTTTTCGCCGCAGTTTTCACCCGCCAAATATCCGCTGTGTTTGCAGATTTCAGCCTCCACCAAATCATCATACGGCACAGGAAAATTTTTATGGTCTTTCGGGAGGATTTTTATAACGTCAAAAAGTACCGGCGCAGAGGCTCTGATACCGATTAAATCGGGTCTGCCCTCGCCGTCGGCGTTTCCCGTCCAAACCCCGACAACATAGTTTCCCGTAACGCCTATCGCCCAGGCGTCTCTGAAACCGAAACTCGTCCCGGTTTTCCAAGCCACTACCCTGTCTGAGGAAAACATCTCGTGCGACTGTTCTTCCTCCGGTCTTTCAACCTGAGTCAAAGCCTTAAAAGTCAAATATATGGCACCGGCTGAAAGAAAATTTCCGTCCTTCAAAACGCCTTGTTTGTGCCTTTTTCCGTAATAAAAATTCGACTGAAAAAATCCGCCATCTTCGTATTTGTTTCCGTTTTTAACATAACCGTAAAGACAACGCGCCAAGGAAGCATACGCGCCGCAAAGTTGCCAAAGCGACGCCTCGCAACCGCCCAAAATCAACGAAAGTCCGTAATAATCAGCGGATTTGTTAACGGAGGAGATTTGCAGTTTGTTTAAGACGGAGATGAATTTTTCGCCGCCGTATTGTTGAAGCATTTTAACGGCAGGGACGTTAAGCGAACGTGCCAAAGCCTTGTCAGCACTTACTGCACCATCGTATGTAAGACGGTAATTTTTAGGCATATAGCCAGAAATTTGTGTCGGCAAATCCGGTACAAGCGTTTTCGGCAACAACGCGCCCTCGCTCAGCATAGCGCAATACAAAAACGGTTTTAAAACGCTGCCCGTGCTGCGGTAAGAGGTTATAATGTCCACATCATTGGCATCGTCCTGATTTTCAACGGCTTTTGAATTGCCGACGTATGCCAAGACGTTGCCGGTCTTAACGTCCAAAACCAAAACAGCCCCGTTGTTGATGCCCGAAATTCTGAGCGTTTTGACGTGTCTGTCCAAAATGTTAATCACCTGACGTTGAAGTTTATAGTCCAAGGTAGTTTTAACAATGTTTGACGAGTTGTTTTTGTCTTTGGAAATCCGCGTTAAAAGGTGCGGCGCAAGTTCGGGATACGGCGACGGCTTTTCGGGAATCGGCTCGTCTTTTGAGAGTTCGCACGTTTCCCCGTCAATAATGCCTTCTTCCAACAGTTTATCCAACAGAGAATTACGTTTTTTAAGAAGTTTTTCTCTGTTTCTTGAAAGGTGGATCAGCGCGGGATTGTTCGGCAAAACCGCTAACATCGCCGCCTCAGCCCAGGAAAGCGTGTAAGCCGGACGTCCGAAATATCTCTGCGCTGCGGTTTCAAGCCCGACAGTGTTACCGCCAAAAGGCGCGTGAGAGGCATACATTTTCAGGATTTCGTCTTTTGAAAATCCCAGTTCAAGCCTTAACGCAAGAAAAACCTCGATGAATTTTTCGACGAAAGTCCTTTCCTCTCCCCTGCTCAGACGGATTGTCTGCATGGTTATCGTACTGCCTCCGCTGACGATTTTACGCTGTTTTATGTCCTGATAAGCGGCACGGAGAAGCGAAATAAAGTCAACGCCCGGATGAAGAAAAAAACGCTTGTCCTCACAGCAGACAATGCACTTTTGAAACTTGTACGGCACGCTGTCGGATTCGGCAAAACGCCACTGTCCGTCTTTTGCAATATGCGCAGAAAGCAGCACCCCCGAAGAATCCGTAACAATCATTGAATAAGGCACTTCAAACGGATTTTTCGGCCACAGCAAAACGAGCAGCAACACCGACGCAATGACAACCGCAACAGACTGTATGTGTTTTTTGTTTTTCACACGACTTAATTAAAAATCACCGTCTTGTTCTTAAACGCCAAAATTTTGTGTTCGATATGTTTTTGAACGGCGTGTGAAAGCACGATTTTTTCCAAATCCTTTCCCTTGTTAATCAAATCCTGAATCGTATCTTTATGCGAAATTCTTACGACGTCCTGCTCGATAATCGGACCTGCGTCAAGTTCGGTGGTAACGTAGTGAGAGGTTGCGCCGATAAGTTTTACGCCGCGGGTGTAAGCCTGATGATACGGTTTTGCACCGATGAAAGCCGGCAAAAACGAATGGTGTATGTTGATGATTCTCTGCGGATAAGCGTTAATCATATCCTCGGAAATGATTTGCATGTAACGCGCCAAAACGATAAAATCAATGTTGTTTTGTTTCAGGAGTTCCATTTCCTTGGGTTCGAGTTCGGCTTTGTTGTCCTTTGTTATCGGGAAAACATGGTACGGAATGCCGAATCTTTCGGCGGCAGGGCGCAAATCTTCATGGTTGGAAACTATCAGCGGAATTTCAACGTCCCATTCGCCGGCAATGTAACGCGCCATGATGTCGTAAAAACAGTGCGACATTTTTGAAACGAAAAGTGCCATTCTCGGCTTTTGCTCACGGAAAAAAATAGTAAACTGCATTTGATGTTTTGCAGCGTATAATGTATTGAAATATTCTGAAATTTTTTCCTGAGGTATCAAAAATTTATCCAATTCCCATTCCATACGCATAAAAAACTGTTCTTCCGTATGGTCTACGTACTGGTCAAGATAAATGATGTTTCCGTTGTTGACAGTAATAAAATTGGTCAGTTCGGAAATAAGTCCCGGCTTGTCGGGACAGTGCAAAAGTAAAATTGCGTTGTTCATATATTTTCTGATTTTAATAATTCTTCAAAATAAGCGATTGTTTTTTTAAGACCTTCGTGGATTCCGACTTTTGGCTGCCACGAAAGTTTTTCTTTTGCGAGCGAGATGTCGGGTCTGCGCCTTACGGGGTCGTCCGCCGGCAAAGGCTTGTAAATGATTTTGGATTTTGAGTCGGTAAAATCTATGATTTTTTCAGCCAACTCCTTAACAGAAACTTCCTCAGGGTTGCCGATGTTGACAGGCCCTGTAAAACAGTCGTCCGTAATCATCATTTTTTCCATGGCGCAGATTAAATCGTCAACGTACTGAAAACTTCTCGTTTGGCTGCCGTCGCCGTAAATCGTTATGTCAGAGTTAGTTAAAGCCTGAACAATAAAATTGCTGACCACTCTTCCGTCATGCGGGTTCATACGCGGCCCGTAAGTGTTAAAAATCCGTATTATCTTGATTTTCACGCCGTTTTGACGGTTATAACTTGTAAAAAGCGTTTCGGCAAGACGTTTTCCCTCATCGTAACAAGCCCTCGGCCCTATGCAGTTGACGTTTCCGCGGTAGTCCTCCGTTTGAGGGTGAAGTTCGGGGTCGCCGTAAACCTCACTCGTAGAAGCCTGCAAAATCTTGACTTTCAAACGTTTGGCAAGTCCGAGCATATTAATTGCGCCCATAACGGAGGTTTTAACAGTTTTTATTGGATTGATTTGATAATGCACGGGCGAGGCGGGACAGGCAAGGTTGTAAATTTCGTCAACCTCCGCCTTAAAAGGGTCTATGATGTCATGGCGGATAAGTTCAAAATACTTATTATCAATGAGATGAACAATATTCCGCTTTGAGCCGGTAAAAAAATTGTCAAGGCAGATAACGTCGTTTCCCTCATTCAAAAGCCTTTCGCACAGATGACTGCCGATAAAGCCCGCTCCGCCGGTTACCAAAATTCTTTTCATAATTTTTCCGCCTGCAAAATTATACTTTTTTTCGGATTTTTTTATAATTTTGTCATCAAAAATATTATGTCAATCAGAGAAATTTTTATCGGCAAAACGGAAAGCAGCACCATTCAGTTAATCCGCAATATCATCGTTGAAGCGACGAGAATCGGCATTAACATGGCAGTTTTGTGGCTTTTTTATTACGTGATTTTCGGGCAGACAAACGAGAGTCAGGACAAACTTCTGACAACAATCAGCACCGTTGCGGCTTCGATGATTTCAGGAATTGCGAATTTTGTATTTTCCACGATTTGGGTTTTTCACAAGAAACAAAAAACGGGAAACATTTCACGGTTTATAGTTTTTACGCTGATAGGCGCGTTAGGGCTCGCAATAAATGCCGCGATAACGGTTTTGCTGAAAGATTACTGCGGAATCAACCTGTTTTTAAGCAACATCGTAGCGCAAATAATTGTGTTTTTCTTCAACTTTTTTATGAGAAAATACATCGTATATACAAAAATGAGCGAATGATGATTCGCTTTTTTATACAACCTCTGACACTTCGACAGTTCTCGGCATTAAAACTAAATCAAGTGCTGTTTCTATTTTAAAAATTGTCTCCAAAGACAGATTTTCACAGCCTTTGAGAATTTTTGAAACATACTGCTGACTGCAATTCAACCGCTCCGCCAAATCCTTTTGCGAAATATTCTCCGCATCCATTTTTTCAAGCATTTTGAGGGCAATATACCGAGAAAAACTCAGCCAGTCTTTGTTCTCATGTCTGAATTTTACACGCTCTCTCCATTTTGACGGAGTTTTAGAAACATGTTCCGATAATTTTTTTACATTTACTTCTTCGTCTGTATCTTCTATCGGTTTATGCCATGTCATCAATTTAACGGTATTTTCCGTAAGCCACATTCCGTTATACAAAACTTTTTTCGGCTTTTCTTGGTCATGATTTTCTTTTGCTTTTTCGTATGCCTGAGCATACATCACCGCAAACATCAAACGCTCAGAAAAATCCAGCATCTTTTGTAATTCACTCTCGGAAAATTTCGATATATTATTTTCTATTTTTTTCCTTAATTCTAATTGCTTTGCTGTCATAATCAATCATTTTTATTTTTTTTCCAACTCTGCGCAAATATAACCAATCTTTTTTAAACAAGCAAGTTATTATTCTTCATAAAAACTGTCCAAAAACTCTTGCGGCTCCATAACAGGAATTTTTGACTCCAAAAAATCTTTTTTGTTGCGGGTGATAATGACATCACACTTTCCTTTCAACGCCGAAAAATACTGCATAGCATCTTCAAGGTCATCAAACTGTGAATCAAGCGCAGAATCAAAAATATTCTCGCCAACACTCGTTACATGACAAAACGTCCTGAACCATTTCATTTTAGTTATAATTTTGTCACGCGAAATTTTTGCCCGAGACATCAAATAAAAAACCGTACTCAAAGAAATTGACGCACAATTCAATTCCTCTACGACATCAAACTCATATAAAGTTAAAAGTTTTTCTATATCATCAATCCACGGCTTGCGTTCAAGCAACAAATCCACAATGACGTTTGTATCCAAGAATATTTTTTTCATTTGTATTTTTCTTTTAAATATTCATAACGCATCCGTTCAAGTTCTTCATCAGTTATATTAACATCAAACCCCATACGCATTTGTTTGATTCTCTGAGAAACAGGCAAATCCTTTACGCCATACCGCTTGATATATTCACGTATAACCATTTTTCTCACGAAAACCGCTATTTCTCTAAGCGAATTTTCTGTAAGATTGTTCAAATCTTCCGATATGGAATTTTTTAAATCCAATTCAGTTGCTGTCATAATCAATCATTTTTATTTTTTCCAACTCTGCGCAAATATAACCAATCTTTTTTAAACAACAAAAAAGTCCGCAGTTTTCACTACGGACTTTTTTAATATTTTAATCTTAGATTAGATTATTTTGAAAGTGTTACACCTGAAACATCAATTGAAAGAGAACCTTTTGAATTGATAATAACACCAGAAATAGTATAATCTACACCACTTGCTGCCGCTACTGCACTGAATGTAGCAATGCATTTAGTAGAAGTAATTACAGTACCAGTTGCAGAAGAAGTTACGCTCTTACCATTTGAATCAAAAATTGCTGATGTTCCAAATGCATCAGGATATTGATTTTGAGCAGCAGACGGCACTTGGAATGTTCCACCTGCAAGACAAACTAAATCAACAACTTTTTCTTTTAACTCTTTTACTTCACCAACTTTGTAACTTTTATTATTTACAAACGAAACATAAGAGCCTTCCGACGAATTAGCACCTGCACCGCAAAGGAATGAATAAGTTTCACCAATTGTTTCGTCTTGTGTTTTTGAACCTTTTGTTTTGATAGCGAGTTTGTAAATATCAACAGGAACGGTTGCAGAAGCAATGTCAAGAGTAAATTGTTTTTCTTTTGAAGCCTTTCCGTTTTCATCCAAAACTTCATTTTTCTCTTTAACTGCTTTGTTGTCTTTCAAGAAGTCGTAAGCAACAGTCTTGCCGTCTTCTTTATACAAACAGAACTCTTTCAACTTTGTGTTGGTAGTAATAGAACCACTGATAGTAATAGTACCGTCAGCATTTGCTTTTGCTGTAAGGTTGTTGAATTTCATTTGTTCTTCAACAAGACCACCGTCATCAGTTCCGTTTTCGTCTTCACCGCAAGATGTGAATGTTGAGGTCATAAGACCCATTGCGAGCAAAAATGCCGCTGTTTTGAATACTTTCTTCATTTTTTTAAACGTTTTTTAAGTTTATAAATTATTTTAAATTAATTTCTGTGAGTTAAGCCCCGCTCAATTCACGCGGCAAACTTACAACTAAAAAACGAGAATAACGTTTAATTTATTGTTAAGAATTTGAAAAAAAATGATTTTTTTTTATTTTTATACATTTTTCGCAGGGGTTTATGTTTCTAACGAAACAACACACCCTGCCTAATCTCCGTCGCCCCGCTGGGGCTGCATTGTTACTGCGTGTCCTTATGTAGCCCCGGAGGGGCGACAGAAATTAGGCAGGGCGTGTTATGTTGCTTGCAACATAAAAACCCCTGCGGAAAAAAATCACAACATAAAAACCCATGTAAAAAAATTTCCTCAACCCGTACAACATTAGATTTTTTTATATACATTTGCCCCTGAAAATTATATCTGTTAACCAAAAAAGCATAAAAACATGAGATTAGACGGACGCAGGACAAGTTCCAATGTTGAAGACCGCAGAGGCGGCTCCTCGGGCTCAGGCTCAGGAATGAGAATGTCAACCGGTAAAAAAGGCGGTTGTCTGAGCATTATTCTTTTAATAATAGGTGCTATCTGGTATTTCAAAACCGGTGATGCAAGTATGCTGTCGTCGTCTTTGGGCGGCGATGAAACTCAGGTCATTGAACAGACCTCCTCAAAAACAGGCAATTCCGCAAAAAGCGACGAACTCGCAACTTTTGCCTCGCGGATTCTCGCCTCTACGGAAGACATTTGGACTAACATTTTCCAACAAAACGGTATGCAATACAAACAGCCAAAAATGGTTATCTTCTCGGATGCCGTTAACACAGGCTGCGGCTCTGCAACCTCGTCAACAGGACCTTTCTACTGCTCTGCCGATGAAAAACTGTATCTCGACCTTACGTTTTTCTCTACCATGAAATCTCAACTCGGCGCAGACGGCGACCTCGCATACGCATACGTCATCGCCCACGAAGTAGGACACCATATAGAATACCTGACAGGCGTGCTTTCAAAACTCCACCGTCAGATGGATCAGTGCAGAACCGAAGCCGAGGCTAATAAAATAAGCGTAAGAATAGAACTTTTGGCGGATTTTTACGCCGGAATCTGGGGCTATTACGAAAACAAGACTTTCAAGTCGTTTGAGGACGGCGACATCGAAAAGGCAATTCAGTGCGCCCATCAAATCGGCGACGATTATCTCCAAAAATCAGCGGGTTACAAGCGCATAAACGCGGAGGCTTTTACGCACGGCACCTCAGCACAGCGCATGAAATGGCTGAAACTCGGACTCACAACGGGCGACATATCAAAAGGAAATACAATTTTAACTTGTTCAGAATCGGAATTGTAATACGATAACTGTATACTTTTTGTATATTTATGCAGATATTTTCAAAAAAAGTGCAAAAAAATTTGCGTATTTTGTACAAATACAGTTACTTTGCAGCGCAAAATTTAAAACAAAGAATCAAATTTTTAAATATAAAGAATGGATACTATCATTGTAAGAGTCGCCCGCGAAAATGACGGCAAATACTCTCAGGAGATTGTAGATGAAATGGCTTCAAGTGCAAAAGCACGCGGCACGGGAATCGCAAAACGCACTCCCGAATACGTTGCCGGTAAAATGAAAGAAGGCAAAGCCGTTATTGCTCTGACCGACGACGGCAGATGGGTGGGTTTTTGTTACATCGAAAGTTGGGGTCACGAAAAATTCGTGGCTAATTCAGGTCTTATCGTCAACCCCGGTTTCAGGGGCAGAGGCGTGGCAAAAGCCATAAAATTTACGGCTTTCAGATTGTCGAGGAAAAAATTTCCCGGCGCAAAAATTTTCGGTCTTACAACGGGTTTGCAGGTCATGAAAATCAACAACGAACTCGGTTACAGTCCCGTTCCTTTTTCTGAACTCACCGACGACGACGAATTTTGGAAAGGCTGTTCAAGTTGTGTCAATTTCCCGATTTTAACTTCCAAAAACCGCAAAAACTGCCTTTGTACGGGTATGCTTTACGACCCCGAATGGGAAAAAGAACGCGGCGCAAAAGACTGGGACAAACTTTATGAAAAAGCAAAATTCAACGAGAAAAACGTTGTTATAGAATTTGAATAATTAACAAAACATAATAAATGAAGACATTAGTTGCATACAGCGGCGGATTGGACACCACATGGGTTACAACGCTGCTTTCATCTCAGGGCGAGGACGTTACGGCTCTGATGATTAATTCGGGCGCATTTTCTGACGAGGAAATCGCCTCTGCAAAAGACCGCGCTTTTCAGGGCGGCGCAAAAGCGTTTGAATGTATTGACGTCTCGAAAGAGTATTACGACAAGACCGTTAAGTACATGATTTTCGGCAACATGCTGAAAAACAACACTTATCCTATGTCGGTATCAAGCGAGCGTATCATTCAGGCAATCACCGTTGCAAACTACGCGAAAGAGCATAAATTTGACAAAATCGCACACGGCTGCACCGGCGCGGGCAACGACCAAGTACGTTTTGAGATTGTTTTTGACATTCTCTGTCCTGAAATCAAAGTTCAGGCTTTGGTTCGTGAAACCAACATTCAGAGGGTTGACGAAATCGCTTTCCTCAAAGAGAAAGGCATCAAAATGAACTTTGACAAAGCAAAATATTCTATCAATAAAGGACTTTGGGGAACTTCAATCGGCGGACGTGAAACCCTTAACTCGGCTCAACCGCTTCCCGAAGAAGCATATCCGACACACTGCACCAAATCAGAAGAATCAGTTATCACACTCGAATTCTGCAAAGGCGAACTTTGCTGCGTTAATGATCAAAAATTTGACAACAAAGTTGACGCAATCCGTGAAGTTGAAAAACTTGCAGGCGCATACGCTATCGGCCGCGACATGCACATCGGCGACACGATTATCGGCATCAAAGGTCGCGTAGGTTTTGAGGCAGCCGCTCCTATGGTTATCATCAAGGCTCACCACGCTCTTGAAAAACACACGCTTACCAAATGGCAGATTTATTGGAAAGACAATATTTCGCAATGGTACGGCAACCGTCTTCACGAAGGAATGTTGTTGGAACCCGAAATGCGCGATATGGAAAAATTCCTCGAAAGCACACAGCAGAAAGTTTCAGGAAAAGTTTTTGTTGCACTTCGTCCTTACACATTCTTTATCAACGGTATTGAATCAGAACACGATTTAATGACCTCTAAATTTGGTGTTTACGGCGAAGACAACAAGGCTTTCACAGCAGACGACATCGCAGGTTTCACCAAAGTTGCAGGCGTTCAGTCAAAGATTTGGTACGCTGTCAACAACGAGAAATACTAAGAGTTTAATTTTTAACCACGGAAATCACGGAAGGCACGGAAAATGCTTTCCGTGATTTTTTTTGTGTGTATGCGTTAATAATATTGCAGATTATAATTTTTTATCTTACTTTTGTGTTCTGTATATAGAACATAAAACATACTTTTTTGTTCTACATACAGAACACTAAGAACTAAAAAAAATGAAACTAAACAATACGATAAAATCCGTTTTGGCACTTTTTGTTTTTGTGCTGTACTATTGCTTGACATCGGTGGCTTTTATTCCATTAGCCGACGGCGACGTAATTACTGTTATGGGATATGTTTTAGACTTGGTTAATTGTCCGGAAACTTGGTTTAAATTGTGCAAATTTTTATTAGGCTTCATAATACTCGTTCCGTCAATATGGATAATCAGCGGCAAACAAAACATTCTGAAAGCATGGGGATTGTCAGAAGGGATAGTTAAAGCGTTGATTTTTGACGTGGTGTGTGTATTGCCGATGTTATTGAGCGGCGTTATTTTCGGACGGTTTGAATATTCTTTTGACTCTTTTATCACAAAAGCATTTACGGCAGGAGTTGTAGAAGAGGCAGTGTTCAGGGGCTTTATGTTTGGAATGTTGTTTAGGTTTTGTAATTGGAATTTTTGGGCAGCGGCACTGCCGACAGCGGTTGTTTTTACACTCGGACATTTTTATCAGGCTGACAATTTGGTGGGATGTCTAATGGTTTTTGGTGTTACGGCATTTGGCAGCATCTTTTTTTCGTGGCTTTATACGGCGTGGAATTTCAACTTGTACGTGCCAATGTTTTTGCACATTTTAATGAACACGATGTGGGGAATGTTGCCAATTGACGGCGTAGAAAATTCCGTCGGAAACATCGCCGCAAATTCCGGAAGAATTTTAACAATTGTTCTCGCAATTCTCATAACTTGTTGGTATAGAAAACATAACGGAGAAAAAATTAATCCAATTTTCTAAAAAATGGTGGAGTGCGGGCTTCCCAGCCCGCCCCTTACAATCCATTTGCAGGCAAGTATGCCTGCGGTCAAAAAAGGAGTTACTCCGCCTTAATATTCGGCTCTAAATTCTGAATTAAACGGACAGGATATGCGAAATCTACATCATACTCTGCATAAAGATTGGAAGTTGTAAGAAAATATATTTTCCTCCCTCTTTCTGTATCCGCAACGTATGTACTTGTGCTATACACACTATTACTACTGCCACTACCACCCAAACAAAATGTTCCAAACAATTCGCCTATTGATGGCAGAAATACAGCACCGGACGATTCCATTATTTTCCATTCTTCAATAGAATATCGGTTAGGTATGTCTTTTTCGTATTTTACGTCAAACTCTCCCACAAAAGGCTTAACACCCTCAGGATCAATCCAGTCATCAGGTAAAAATATCCGTCCCAGCAATCCGTTAACTAAGGCTCCCCCATTTTTTTTAGATGCATCAGGACGTTTTTCCAACAAATAAACAAACTCATCGTATGACAATACCGTCCACTGACTACCAAAAGCACAAACTCCGTCAAGATTGCCGTTGCCGTCAACTGGGGCAACATAGTCCAAACGATTCGTAGAGTAAGGTTTGCCGCCTTCTATCCACGCACCCCATAGAAAATAATCTGTCCATTTGTCCTCTCCCATCCAGTCAGAATAGTCATCACCGACCTCTTGCATATATTCCAAACAACTTTCATACTGATTCTCTGCCAAACGCCATGCGCCGTCCATGGGTCGGTATTGAAGATTGCCTTTGCTGAAAAATACCTGCCTATCCTCCCCTATTGAAAACAACGCAGGAAGACAACCTTCCGGCATTGACGCGGTTATTTTATAAAAAGATTTTTCTTTTCCGCTGAAATCACATTTGAAATCAAGGTTTGAAATTTCAAGCGACGTGCCGGAAGGAACAGCAAAAAAACGGTTGCCCGAAATAACATCGCTGAAATATGCCATGCCGTATTTCAAACTTGCCTTTGCGCCGACAAACGGTATGTTAAATTCCACAAACACAGTGCTTTGCTCAAAACTCAAATTCACACCGCCTTGATTATAGGCAAAATCTCCGCACGACCAATAACAATATCTGTCAGCATCCGAAAGCGAAGACAACTCCACAACATCACTAAAAGGCTTGCCGCCGTTGTAATTTTCGCCGTTTTTGAGCACTGCCGAAAGCCTCGTGTCAGAAGTCAAAACTGCATCCGGCTTAACCTTCAACTCGCCCGAAAAAACAGCCTCTTTCTGTCCCGCACAATTCTCCGAAACAAGCACTGCCGGTTCAAAAAGTATCTGAGGATTGGAAATTTCTATAACGTCGCCCGCTAAAAAAGTCAGGTTCAAGTCTTCCCCGCCGATTTTTACAGCCTTGACTGTAAAAGGCTCTGTCTCGTATTCCTTTGGCTCAGGAACGGGTTCAGGCTCTTTGCCGTCATCGCTCTTGTGGCACGATACCGCCAAAAGCAACGGAAGAAAAAACAAAATTGAAAAATACTTTTTCATCATTTATATAATTGTTTTATTGTTAGTTACTTTACTTCAAGTTCATGCAAATTGCTGACATGATAAACAAAAAGACTGCCGCCGTATATATGCGAAAAACCAGTTTCGTAAGCAGGAACTTCATCGTAATCGTTACGCCTTACAGCATACACGTCATAACCGCCTTTATTGTCGGGCGAGACGTAAACAGGCAAAACATCGCAGCCTGAATAGTCAAGTGCAACTGTCTCAGTATGCGTGCCGTCATTCTCGTCAATAAGAAAAATTGCGCCGTAGCCCTCGTCTTTTTCATAATCAGTTGTTACTGAGCCGGTTACAATCAACTTTCCGTCATATCTCGAAAAATATGAAAACACCGAGAACACGTCAATTTCCGTCGAAAAAATCACGTTGCCGGAGGTGTCCATTTTGGTTATAAACCACTTATAAACGCCTGTATCGTTGTCCCTGTCAGGACCCGCAACTCCGCCGTAAGAGACAGCGTAAAGATAACCGTCAATATACGAAACCATGTCAAGAAGGTTGTTCAAAGAGCCGCTGCCGATATATGAGCCGTCTGTCTTAAAAACGTAATATTCACCTGTAAAAGTATCGTAAGTAAACAATTTGTCCTCAAACGGAAAAACATTGTTGCAGGCAAAGTCTTTTTCAAAAACGTATTTGAAAGTCTTTCCGATAATGCGCATGACAAGGTTTTCCTGTCCGATTTCACTGACGTATTCCCGCTTGAAATACGCTATGCCGCCGTCGTTCAAAAGCACAACCGGCCCGTATTCGGTCTCGGTCTCCTGAATCAGCCTGCCGTTTTGGTCAAGTTTGTAAAGTTGGTAAAAATTATCGCCGTCCTTGTAAAGATACTTATAGAGAATAAACTCGCCGGAAGAGTTGACGCACATATTTTCCAAATACTTCACATCCGAAATCGTGTCAGAAAGTGTGAAACTGCCGTCGCGGGCAATTTTTGCGACCGCCTTGCAGTCGGTTTCGCCAATCTCAACAACCGCAGCAAGACTCCCGTCCGAAAGCGGAAGAACTTGTCTTGTGCTTGGAATTACTATTTCAGTGGCTTTGACGGGACGGCTGATTGGTCCCGTGCAGACGGTTTTGTCGCCGCAGCCCGAAAACACCGCAGTGGCAAACATCAAAGCCGGTATGTATGCAGATTTTCCCATTGTCGTCGTTTTTTTAATAGCCGTATTTGTATTTTGCGATTGTCATATAATTAAGGTTGACCTTTACGCCGAGCCTGAACTGCGACTCCGCCATTCTGTAAACGTCAGGGACAGAAAGGTCTTGATAAACCAAACGGCTGTCGCTGTATATTTTTGCGGGATTGTTGTAAGGCAAAATATCGAATGACAATCCGAAGTCGGCGAAAAAAACAATCCGCCTGACGTTGAAATTGAGCCTTATGCCGCCGACAGCCGAACAGTTGAAACGGTTTTTCATTCCGGCGGCATCCCTATACTGGTCATCGTCCCTGTAAACGCCGACGGCATCGGTATACGCGGTGTAACGCGCACTCCAAACGTATCTTGCCGACATTCCCGCGTAAACCGAAGGTACAAAAAACTCATGTCCGCGGTACAAGCCCGCCTCAATGCACAGCGGCAGAGAAAGTATCCGGCTTTTTTCCTTATAACGGTAAACAACATCTTTGGTGCGCTTGAAAGTGCGTTCCAAAGAATACGAACTGAGGGTCGGCGCGGTAAAAACCGAGAAATATTTCAACGGACGGTATTCAAGACCTATCTGAACGGAGTTTCCGATAATCTCGTATTCAGGCTTTTTTTCTACGGTGTCGATAATTGTGCGCACGGTGTCAAGTATCGGTTTTACGGAGGTCATTCCGACGGCAATCCAAACCGAAAACTCCGGCATTGTGTAATAATTTTTCAGCACCTCGCAAAAAGGCTGCGGGTCTGTTTCCGAAATATTGTAAAACGGGTCTTTCTGCAAAAAGACTCTCGCAACGCTGTCAGCCTCGCGGTGAAAATCCAACTCCTTGAAAGCGGCTATTCCGTATTTCAGACAAAAAAGGCTCTGAGGCTTGTCAAGACGGTTTTGAGAGTGAATCTGACACGCGAGTTGCAGAGCCTCGGAATATTTTCCGGCTGAATACAGGTTTTCCAAAGTGCGGAGTTTTTCTTTTGTGTCATTGGTGCTGACCGCTCCCGAAAGCCGCAAAGCGTCGGATATGCCGCCGGATGTCTCAGTAGCGGCTTTTTTGAACAGCCTCAGCCCCGAAAGCGAGTCGTTCTGCGCATACGAAACCGCAGAAAGCAGACTCAAAAGCAATATGTAAAAAATTTTTCTCATCATTGTCTTTCATTTAATGCGGTATCCGCCGACCAAAATATCGTCCAACTGACGGAAATCCTGCCGCCAGTCGTCCAAAGCCTTTACAAGCATTTCAGACTGCTCTATGGCAGACTTGGTTTTTCCGTTGATTTCTGACAGCAGAGCCTTAAAACGCCTCGGCGTAAACTTCTGACACGCGGGACAGAACTGGTCGGAAAAACCGTCAGAAAACAAATAAACATAATCGCCGTGCTGAATGTCAACATCGCGGTTTTCAAACGGCACAAGATGCGGATAAATTCCCACCGGATTGTGAACTGCCTTGTATTCAGTAAGTTGAGAGCCGCGCACGAGATACATTCCGCTGTTTGCTCCTGCAAAACGCATTTCCATCGCCTCTGAATCAAGAATACAAAGTGCCATGTCCATACCGTCTTTCTGACCCTGTTTTGGTGAAATGCTCTGTTTTAGCGTGGTGATTATTTTTTTGCGGAGTTCTTCAAGAATCATCGCGGGCGTGGTCTCACGGGTAAAACCGACGCATATCTCGTTTAAAAACGCCACGCCGAGCATACTCATAAACGCGCCCGGAACGCCGTGTCCCGTGCAGTCGGCAACGGTGAAAATCACCTTTGAGCCTATCCGTTTCATCCAGTAAAAATCTCCCGAAACCACGTCTCTCGGCCGCCAAAACAAAAACACGTCCAAAAACGACTCCTTTAAGATTTCCTCTGACGGAAGCACCGCGTTCTGAATCAGTTTTGCATATCTGATACTTGACATAACGTCGTGATGCTGCGCCTCGATTTCGTCTTTGAGGCTCTGAATGTGCAGACGCTCTTTTTCGATTGAAACGCTGACGTCCCAAAGTTGCCGGTTGCGCTCCGAAAGTTCGTCCTCGCGGATTTTGAGTTTCAACTGCTCCTGAGCGGAATTTTCCAAAACATTCTGACTTTTGTCAGACTGATGGGCGTTGTCTTTTCTTCGTTTTAAATCTTCATAAAGAGCGGTAACGCGCCTTGTTTCGTTTTCCGCACGTTCAAGACGTTCTGAATAATTGCCGTCCATACGGTGCATGGCACGCATAACAGTTTTTTTTGCGCGGACTCTTACAACAACAGCCGCCGCAACAGATGCCAAAGCAATTACAACCAATATTATGTCAAGCGTTGAAAATTCCATATTTTTTTTAGTTTTTGGTTGAAAACTCCTTGCCCAAAATCAGTTTCCACTCCGCATCCGAAAGCGGGGCAAGCCTCATCGACATAACCGCGTCCTCGTATGCCGAGGGGTCGGTGTCCCAGAAACGCAGTTTGTTGTCGTCGGTTATGACGAAAAGTATGCCGCTCTTGTTGAAGCCCATACACAAAACATCGCGGTTGTCAAGGCTGTGCTCCTCTATGACAAGCGGATTTTCGTCAAAATCATTCGTGTTGATAAGCGTAATGCGGTTGTCTGCCGAAGAGAGCGCGAGTATGCCGCTGACAGGGTCGTAAACCATGTCTTCGATTTTTGTGTGTCCGCCGGTCATGCTGACAGACGGAGTATCGTCATTAAGGCTCAGAAACTGCATTCCGCCGTCGCTGTAACATACGGCAAGAAGATTTTTTTCGGAAACCGCCGCCGTCTTAAACGCGATTTTTCTGCCTGTGGGTTTGAGTATGTTTTTGACAGAGTGCTCTTTATAGTCCCATTTCAAAAGCGTTCCGTCATGACAGAGAACGTAAACCTCTCCGTCAGAATGATAATAAACGTCAGTTATTGCTTTTTTGAAATCGTGTTCCACAACCGGGCTGCCGCTGTCCATGGTCATTACGGCGACTTTGCCGTAAAAGCAGGCAAGGGCAAAAGTTTTTCCGTCGGGGGACGGCGAGGCGGCTTGTATGTAACCGTCAGTGCCTGAAATTTCCGTCTGATGTCCGGCGGCAACCTCAACAAGATACGAGCGGCGGTCTTTTAAAGAATACGCCATAACATTCGGCGTTATAAAAACGGCTGTCTCAACCGGCGTTCTGTCAGCGAAAACCCCGATGGTCTCAACTGTAACAAGGCTGCCGTCAGAAAGTATGTGATGACGGCAAACAGTGCCTGAGGCGTCAACGGTTACGATTTCGCCCGAAGGTGTTACCGCAAAAGACTTTACGGCTGTTTCCGAGGGAATGTCAAGAGGCTTTACAATGCTGTTTTGCTCCAAGGCATAAAGCATTGCATCGTAGAGGTCGGCGTTTTTGCCGCTGCCCGCGCCTGAGTTGCGTCCCATTTCGCACGCAGTTTTGGCAAGACGGAGGTTGAGGGTTTTGTCCTCGTATTTGTTTTTGGCTTTCATAGCCAGAGTGTTGCAAAGTGCGAGATAATACAACTGCTCAGCCTTGTCATTGGCTTTGTCGGTGAGTTCAGCCTGACGGATTGCGTTCTGACGCTCCTTTTCGGCAAGGTTGTAGTTTTTGTCGGCGTTTTTGCGCTCGTATTCCGCTCTCAACTGCGCGTCCTCAGCCTGACGGCGGGCGCGGTCGGATTCAATTTTGGCGGCTATGGCGCGGCGGTACATCATACGGGCTGAATCGCGCTGCTGCTCAGCCGTCTGATTGGCTGCCTCGGCGCGGTGCTGCGCGTCTTCCGCCTTGCGCTGCTGAATCTCCGCAAGAACTCTCAACTGCTCTGCGTTGTTCTGTTCCTGTCTTGCAATCTGAGCCTGACGGTCGGCGTTTTCCTTCTCCCTCACTGCCCACCATGAAAACAGCGAAAGGCCGGCAATAAAAACCAAAAGTCCGATGATAACGGCAGCCACTTTGGTACGGTGCGATTTTTCCTGCGCGGCGATTGCCTCACGGCTCGATTCCATAAACTTGTCGCAAAGTTCCATACGTCCGGCGGCGGCGCGGAGTTTCTCGCTGTCAGAACGCAGTGAACTGTCGTTTTTGAGAATCCAGTATTTGTTGGGGCGGCAGCGTTCGTACCACCGGCTGAACATGGCGTAGTTGCCCGCAGAGAGCAAAAACTCCGGGTTGCGGGAATTGTCAGCCCAACGCTGAACCATGGAGTTGAAATCGGCGTATTCTTTTTGGTTTGCGTATTCCTCAGCCGCCCATTCAGAAAGCAGTTTCCAGTTTCTGATAAGAGCCTCGTGCGTTACGTCCAAGACAGTATCGCCGCTGAGATAAAGGGTTTCGAGCCTGCCTTCTTCGGCAAAAGGACACAAAAGCGTGTTTTCGCCCGTGCGGAAAATATTGAGTACGCCGCAGACCGCCGCCTCGGTAATGTCAGGACGGTTGATAACGCCCTTGATTTCGTACAAGGTGCAGCGGTTGCGCACAAGACGGTTGTTGTCGGTTTTGGTAAGACATTTAAACGCCGTCTCAATAATAAGTTTGCTGTCTTCGGGCGTGATGTTTTTTTCAGTCCAAAGAGGATTTTTCATAAAACTGTCGTATGCCGACTCGTAAAGCAGTCCGGCGTGGGCGTTCAGCACGTTGTCAAGACCGGGATTTTCGTAGTATTTTTTCTGACAGTCAGGCAACCGGGAATACCAGCGGTCAAACTCACGGCGGCCGTCATCGTCAAGCATATCGCGGTCTATTCCGGCGATTTTGGCAAGGTGGATAAGGTCGAGGGTTTCTTTGCCGTTGTCAGCGGTTTTCCAAAGAAGATTGAGAGCATGCTGCAAAACCGGCAGACAGTCAAAACCGGAGTTCAGATTGTTAACCAAAACCTCGGCAAGACGCGACGAAACTTTTCCGCCGGCAAGAACCGCAGGCTGCTCGATTACCTCGCGGATTTCGGTGCGTTTCAACTGCGGTACAAAAAACTGACTGTAAGCGGCAAATTCGGGCAAGTCCCTGAAAACCGTACACTGCGAAATATAATCGCTGCGCATCGTAAATATCACATACACAGGCAGATTCTCCATCATGGAAATCCTGACGGTCTCCAAAAGAAGATTTACGCAAATGTATGCCTCAATGCTCGGTATTCCGCCCTGAAAATTTTCGCCCATCGTGAAAACCTCTTCAAACTGGTCGGCGATAATAAGAAGATTTTTGCCCTTTGTCTCCTTATAAAATTCTGAATCCGTATAAAGGCGGACAAGTGCGGAAAAGCCGTTTTTAAGTTTTGCGTAAGCGTCTTCGTATGAGACACCGAGTCCGGCGGAGACACTTTCGGCAAGACTTGCGAGCGGATTGCGCTCCGGCTTAAAGTCCAAAACCGTCCAGCCGTTGAACTCCGATTTCAAAAAGCCGGCACGTATATACGGCACCACTCCGGCATAGACAATAGAAGACTTGCCGTCGCCCGAAGCACCCGTTATAAAAGCCATTTTGTTTTGTTCCAACAATTTGACAATCTGACGGATATGCAAATCACGACCCTTAAAGAAAATGCTTTCTTCTTCGGTAAAAGGTCTAAGACCCGGATATGGACATACGGCGTTGCTCATTTTTGATAATACTTGTCTAAAAATACTTTTATATCGAGCGGAATGCGCATCTGTCCGTCAACGACACATTCCATAATACCTTTTAAACCAACGAGTTCGTCAGAAGTTGCGTGCTGAGAGTTTCCGGCAACCACAAGCGGAGACTTGGAACTGCTGCCGCCGGAGTCTTTCCAAATCTGACGCGCAAACGGCACAGCCCAGTCGCCGGCGTAATTGTAATAAACCACGCCGATTTTGCTGTCAGAGAGTTGCTGGGAGATATAAGTGCCGTAATCCGTACCGCTTGACATATTCAGCGCAAGTCTCTTAACTTTAAGAAAATCACGCAGCATGTTGTAAATATCCGCAGCCGTGTCGCTGTCAAGTTCGTTGTAAATAAAAAACACGTCGGAAGGCTCGTGTCTGATGACGTCAGCATGTCTGACGTTCATTACGTTTATGAGGTCTTCCACGAAAATTACGGGCGAAGGTCTGTCGGAATAGATTATGTTTTCAACGATGTCGCGGCGGATATTTTTGATATATTTAGCGAGGGAATTTCCGGCGGGATTCCAGACGAACATTTTGAAATTTCCGCTGCATTTGTCTTTTGCGGCGCGGAACTGCAAGCCCGCCTTGGAGCCGAAACCTTCTGCGCCCGGCGTATAAATGTCTGTTTTGCCGAGGATATGAACGCTGCAATCAGAGTCAGGACAAAGACCGTCAGCCGCACTTTTGATGGTTATGCCCGCGCTTTCGAGTACATCAGAGAGTTCGCGCCGCATATCCTCCATGCCGGAAGACACGTCAGCGAGAAACACGTTAAACTTTCTGCTGTAAAGATTAATAGACATAGCCAATCGTATTTTTCTTATACAAAATCAATTTGCAAAGTTACATACGTTTGTTAAAAAAAACAAAAATTGTTCCAAAAAAAATTCACATTATTTGCTTAAAAAATATGAAATATTTGTATATTTGCCAAAACTTATAAACTCATTAAACTATTATGAAAAAATTTTTATTCGGTTTAATCCTCGGCATTGCGCTCGGCTGCGGCGCGTGCGTGTACTTGTCGAAAGCAGGAATGTTTTTGAAGTCAGAAACTCATATCAATGAAGAAGTCTTGAAAGAAAAACTCTTGACTTGCAGCGAATTAACTTCTGCAAAATATCAGATGGACGGTCAAATCACCCGCGAAGAAAGTTACAAAACCGGCTTGGACTGGTTTGACAAAATGGGAACAAAAAAATTTACCGTAAAGTATTCGGCGACATTGGCATTTGCTGTTGACCTCTCAAAAGCGAACATCAAGGTTGACACCAACATCGTAAGAATTGACTTGCCGAGTGCAACGTTGCAGTCGCTGAGCATTCCCTCCGACAGTCTGCACATTGTCAGCGAAACAAAATCCCTCATCAACTGGGAAAACAAAAACGACATGAAAGAGGCACTTCAAGATGCTGAAAAACACGCACTTAAAACTTGCGACACTACAAAGATGATTCGCATGGCAAACACCGAAGCGGTCAAGACACTCGGCACGCTGCTTTGTCCCTTGACGGAAGGCGAACACGGCGAAAAGGCTTATCAAGTGATTATAACGATTCATGGCGAGACCGATGAACCGCAATTAACTGTTCCGGACAAAGAAACAGGAGCAGCAAAATAAAACTTACCAATTACACAAAAGCACGAAAAAAAAAATTCGTGCTTTTTTTTTGCATGTTGTTTTTTTTTCTTATATTTGACCTTTAAATAATTAAGAAAATGGCTTCATACAAATTATATTGTGCTTATTCGTCAGTGGTTTTGGCGGATTCCGAAACACAAGAATTTAAGCAACTTACTGAAATTCAGTATTATGACGATTTAATCAAGGATTGTCTCGACGGCGTAAAAAAAGGCGATTTCGTAATTTACGGCAACGCTTTAGAAATGCTTGAAATGATGAAAAAGACTTTCAAGTTTATTGAGGCGGCGGGCGGTTACGTGCTCAACAATCTCGCGCAAAGTCTTGTCATCTACCGCAACGGCCTTTGGGATTTGCCGAAGGGAAAGGTGGAAGACGGCGAAAACGTGGAAAACGCAGCCGTCAGGGAAGTAATGGAAGAAACGGGTATCGAAAAAACACCCGTCATCGAAAAAAAACTTCTTGACACTTACCATTTTTACCGCTGGGGAACGGAAACCGAAATCACTTTGAAAAAAACTTACTGGTTTTTAATGTCTTACAACGGTTCGTCGTACAAAACAAAGCCCCAGACAGAAGAGGGAATTACGCAGTGTATTTGGGCAGACGACGGTATGATTGACGAAATGTTAAACAAAACTCACAGAAATTTGAAAGTTTTGTTCGAGTTTAAAAAAGACGGACGGATATGAAAATTTTCAACTTGTTGTTAGCGGCGGCGTTTTTATTGTTTTCAGTTTCAGCCTGCACAGACCAAAAAGACGGTGCGGGAGCAGTCTCCGCTCAAAAAATCATTAAAAAAATTTCTGACGGTAAAAATCTGATTATCAAGGATAAAACCATAAAAGGCATGCTGGATTTTACCAAAACCCAAAAAGTTGACAATAAACTGCCGCTTTCTACGGTTTACATTGATAACGAACTTATTTTCATAAACTGTACTTTTGAGGACAGCGTTACGGCGTTTGTCTCGGAAGGAAACATGACAAAAACGGTTTTTGAGAAAAACGTTACTTTTTACGACTGCAAGTTTTTGAAAGGCGCGGATTTTACGCAGGCGGATTTTTCAAAGGATTTTAATTTTGAACTCAGCAACGTCAGCGGAAAAACTTCTTTTGACGGTGCGGATTTTTCAAAAGGCGCGGTTTTTGCGGCTGCTAACTTTCAGGACGACTGCACTTTTATAAATTGCAGGTTTTCGGGCAGGACAACTTTTTACAAAACCCTGTTCAAAAAGGCTGTGATTTGGCAAAAATCGGTTTTTTACGCGCCAATATCGTTTTGGGACGCGCGTTTTTACGGATATTTTGAGTTTTCGGACATAAAAGCATACGAAAAACCTGATTTTATGAATGCAAAATTTTCAGACCGTGCGGTTTTCTGCAACTCATTATACAACTGCGGCTTGAAAATAGACAGCACTCAGTTTGAGCATAAAGAAAAACTCGAACAAAACGGTAACAAGATTATGCAGTCAAATGTATTAAACGATATTTTTAATCAATAAAACTTCAATAACCGATGAAAAAAACTAAACTCTTTACGGCTCTTTTGTCTGCGGGTTTGCTGACGGGAGCAACGGGATTAACCTCGTGCGAGGACAAAGACGGGGACGGCTCTATTATTGACGATATACTTAGCGGTCTTGCTACTGTATTTTTCGGCGGCAACGAGTATGCAACAAATTCCGGCGATAATTATTTCGGCTGGTTCGGTCAGAACGAGGATACTGAACATCAGGCGCAGGACATTTTGTTGTCAACGACAAAGACCTCTCAAAATCTGTCATCTCAGAGTTTGCCTTCAAAAGTGGATTTGACGGACAATCTTCCGCCTATCGGCAATCAGGGACAATACGGTACTTGCGTTGCTTGGGCTGTGGCTTACAACTGCCGCACGTTTTTGTATTCAAAACAGAAAGGGCTTTCAAAATCGCAGTTGAAAAACGCTTCAAACCAGTTCAGCCCGAAAGACTTGTTCTGGTCTATCGAAAACAATTACAAAGGCGACGGCTGTAACGGAACTAACTTTGAATATGCTTTTGACGTGATGATTTCGCGCGGTGTTGCAACTCAGAGCGACGTGCCTTACACTAACCTCGGAAACTGTTCTTACAACCGTTCAGCGGGCAGCAGTACGGCGGGAAATTACAAAATCAAATCTTTCCGTCAGATTGATGTTGACAAAACTACAATCAAGGAGTATCTTGCTAACGGACAGTTAGTTGTATTCGGTGCAAAACTCGGCGACGAATTTATGAACGCCAATTCTTCTGCCGTTCTTTATTCGCAGACTTACGGCTACACGGGTCAGCACGCATACCACGCCATGGTTTGTTCGGGTTATGACGACACGAAAGGTAGTAACGGTGCTTTCAGGGTTGTTAACTCTTGGGGTGAAAATTGGGGTGATGACGGTTACATTTGGGTTGATGAAAACTTTTTCGTAGGCGGCGGTTTTGCATATTGTGCTTACGTGGCATACAACATCAACGACACCGAAATTGACGACAACGACAACACCGTTGACGATAACAGCAAAGCAAGCGGCGACGATTTGGTAGCATATTCTATTAAAGACAATGACGTAACAGTTTCTGACCTTGACGGTTACGATTTAGATGCGTCAGAAAAGCAGGATATTGCTTCCGACCCGACTTGGAGACAATCAGTTTACAACGTTTATAATGCCGGACAGACGACAATTACTGCTGACAACAATTGGGCAATCTGCCTTTTGTATTACAACGCTTATAATGCTAACGATTACGGCATAATTTTCTTGGATTATTACACCGACCAAATCGGCAGTGCAGAAACATACAATTCTAATTGGAACAAAGATGAAGCCTCAAAATATCTCGGCGTTTCGGCACAAGGGTATTCTTGGAATCATTATGACATACCTTCCGGATATAGTGTAGCACAGGTTGTAAATTCAGACCAAAAAGAATTTACTTGGACGTATAAAATGCCTGAAATTACGGGCGATTATTATTTGATTCTTTTTGCTGACGCTTTTGACGGTATTGACGAGAGCAACGAAGACAACAACTATGCTTATTGGGGTGATAGCAACGGCAATCCTATTCATTACACCAACGGCGTTCCGTCAACAAATTCGATTTCAAAAATCAAACAAGGCTCTAATTTGCACTCTGTTGTAACTTCGGCTAACGTCAACGCTTATTCAACCGACGAGATTGCGGCAATGATACGCGCTCATAAGAAATCAGGCGAACTTTCTAAGAAAGCCGCTGCATGGAAAGCCGGAAGAACGGTTTTGCCGAAAAAGTAAACCAATTAAAAAATTTAAAAATATGAAAAGAAAACATTTGATTTTAACTGTTATTTTTGCGTTGTCGGCGATGCTTGTAATGCCGTCTTGTGAAGTGTTGCTTCAAGGTATGAACGGCGGCAGCACCACAACCAACAACAATACCAACAATAATAACAACAACGGTCAGAAAACCAATACGAACACCAACGGCGGTAATACCTCGTTGGGCAAAAAGACTGACGGAAGTTCTTCCGGCTCTTCTTCGAGCGGTACTTCGTTAGGGAAAAAATAGCGCATAAAAAAACCGGTCTGATGACCGGTTTTTTTTTATTCCACCCTTATTCCAATCATAGTCATATCGTCTACCTGCTGACGGCCGTTGCGCCAGGCGGTGATGGTGTTGTGAAGAATGGCGCATTGTTTGCCCAAGGGCTCTTCCGCAAAACTTGTCAGCAGATTTTGAAGGTTTTTACCTAAAAATTTGCGCCCGAAACCGGTGGATTCGCCGCCTAACTGGTCTTGAATACCGTCTGAATACATATAAACCATATCCCCGTGTTCAAGCGGTATGCTGAGCGTTTGAAAACTGTCTTCCCTGACATACCGTCCGACCGGCATTGTGTCGCCTTTCAGTTTTATCGCCGTACCTTTGCGGATAATCACTGCCGTCTGATTGGCGATTGCGTAACGCAGTTCCATCTTTTCAAAGTCAAAACAGCAGACCGTCATGTCCATACCGTCGTCAACGGTTTTGTCAGCCTCCGAAATCAAAGTTGTTTTCAAGAACGTCCTCATTCTGTCAAGCACACTGCCCGGATTTGCGGCGTCGTTTTCGGTGGACATAAACTCTTTCAGCGACGAAATGCCGAGCATCGACAAAAAGCCGCCCGGAATGCCGTGTCCAGTACAGTCGGCGGTTATCATAACAGAATAACGCCCGCATTTTACCGCTCTGTAAAAGTCGCCGCTGACAATATCCCTCGGACGGTAATACACAAAATTTTCCTTGAAAACCTCGTCAACGTTTTTTGCCGACGAAATCACCGCGCCTTGTATGCGGCGGGCGTATTCAATGGAATTGATGAGTTTTTTGTTGACGTTTTCCACTTCGAGCCATTGCCCGGTGATGACGTTTTTCTGAATTTCTATTTCGGATTTCTGCTGTTCAATTTCAGATTTCTGACCTTCTATTTCAGTCTTTTGAGCGGCAAGTATGCGGTTTTTCAGCATGAGTGTGTTGTTGGCTTTGCGCTTGATTCTTAACAGTCTGAAAATATAAACCGCAAAAACCGTTATCAAAAGTATCAGTCCGCCGAGCGAAATAACCGTTATCCAGAGATTTTTCTTTTCAGCCTCTATTCGTTTTTGTTCCAGACGCTCGTGTATGACAGCCTGTTCCGCATGAAAATTGGCGATACTCGTTACAGAACTGTCGCTGATGTATTCGATACGGCTTTCGTACATTTTTGCCTGATATTCAAAAGCCATTTTGTAGTCGCCGAGTTTTTCGTAAATGCTCGTCATTTCGGTGTTGTAAATTTCAGCGGCTTTGGAGTTGACGTCTGCGCCGAGAAATCTTTTTATCGAAAGCATTTCTTGAAGTGCCTCGTTGTATTTTTGCTTGTACATAAGGTAGTCAACGTATGTGTAACAAAGCAGAATGTGGTTTGCATAATCGCTTTGATCCAGAAAATAATTGCCGACTTTTCTCAGGTAAAAATAGCAATAGTCCGCAAACTGCTCTTCGCCTGTCTCCTGAGCCTCTGTCAGATAAACCTGGGCAAGAGAGTTGTACGAGAAGTTCAGGTACGAGTTGTAATAACTGTCGTTTTGCTTGTTCGTTGAAAGTATGCCGATTGCTTTTTTTAAGTATTGTTCGGCTAATTTTATGCTGTCCTTGATGTTGATGTAGCCAAGATAATAGTAATCCAAACCGAGATTCATGGTGTTGCCCGCCAAAGAATCCAACACAACGGCTTTGTTGAAATATGTCTCGGCGATGTCCCTTAAACGTATTTTCAGACTTGCCGAACCTGCGTTCCTGAAAACCGTTGTCAAGCCCGCGGTATCGCATTTTGACGAGAAAAGTTTTTCTGCCTCGTTGAAATAAAAAAACGTGCTGTCCTTCATTTTTAAGTTGCTGTAACACTGAGCCATAAGAACATACGAATTTGCCAAGTGCAGACTGTCGTGCAGACTTTTGTAAATCGCGCAGGAGTTGTTTGCGTGGAGCAGAGCCTGTCTTGATTCACTTTTGTACCAATACGCCCTTGCAAGTTTAAACGAAGCGGAGGCTATAATTACGTGTTTGTTCTTCGGACAGTATTGCAAAGCGTTGAGCAGATATTTTATCTGCATATCGTAATTGTCAGAATACAGTGCGGCGTTGTAATAATATATCGCCGTAAGGCTGTCGGGAGTGTTGATGTCTATTAGTTTCAGATAGTCGTATGGCTTTTTTGTACGGTCTTTCTGAGCAAACACCGTCTGAACTGATACGGCAGACAGCAACAGCAGACAAGTTAAAAACTTGAATATTAGTGTTTTATTGATAGTATGATTTTTTTTTGCCATTTTCGGGTATGTAATATTACACCGCAAATATAACAAAAAGAAATCCTTTTTGCTAATGTTACGAAAAAGTTAACGTAAAGTTTAAGAAAAAAGCGTATTTTTGCACTCTAAAAAATGAGATTATGCTTGTCTTAAAACTTTTTTGGGAGTTTTTTAAAATAGGGGCGTTCACTTTCGGGGGCGGTTACGCGATGATTTCGATGGTAAAAACCGCGCTCGTGGACAAACGCAAATGGCTCAACGAGGACGAATTTTGGGAATGTATCACTCTGGCGCAGTCGTTGCCGGGAGTTTTTGCGATTAACATGGCACTTTATACGGGCTTCAAAATTTCGGGCAAAAGCGGCTCTTTCGGCGCGATGGCGGGTGCGGCTCTGCCGTCAATGATAATTATAGTTCTTGTCGCCTCTTTTATTCAGAATATCAACGGGTTAAAAACAGTAAAAGATATTTTTGCGGGGATAAGACCGTGCGTTATTGCGCTGATTTTAGTTCCGGGCTTGACGATGCTGAAAAAAGCGAAACTTGATAGGCGGACGTTTTGGATTCCTGTTTTGGCGTGTTTGGCGGTGTGTCTGCTTGGAATTTCGCCAATGTATTTTATTATTGCGGCGATAATCGGAGGAATTATCTGGGCAAAAATCGTAATTCGTAAATCTTAAAAAAAATGGTTTTCTTGCAACTTTTCTGGGTGTTTTTCAAAATCGGACTGTTCGGCTTCGGCGGCGGTTATACGATGGTCTCAATGATAAGAATGGAAGTCGTTGACACTTACGGTTGGATGACGGCGGGCGAATATGCGGATTTATTAGCGTTGTCGCAGATGACTCCCGGACCGATTTCTATAAACGCGGCTACGTTTGTGGGTTTTACTCAGGGCGGAATTTTGGGTTCGCTGATTGCGACTCTGTCTCTGTGTCTGCCGTCGGTAATTCTGATGTCGTTTGTTATCGCGCTGTTTTTCAAGCACAAAGAATCTCCATACGTTAAAAAGCCGATGGCATTGATGACTCCTGTGGTGGCGGGTTTGATAATTTCGGCGGCGGTTATGATGTGCGACAAAGAGAGTTTTACATCGGTGTTGAGTTTTGTGATTTTCGGCGTAACTGTTGTGGCGCATTATTTTTTCAAAGTCAACCCGATTCTGCTGATTGTTCTGTCAGGCATAGCGGGTTGGCTTTGGGGAATTTACAATTAATCCGCTTTCAAGTCTTTTTTCCTGACAGCGTCTTTGCATAAGAAAATGTACGTCGTGTTGAGTTTGATATAATCTTCTGACATATACCAAATTCCGTCGTAACCGTAATCTTTGCCCCACGAATTTTTTACCATGTAGTATTTTTGATTGTCAGAACCCTTTGCAATGCCGAAAATGAGCATTACATGGTCGTAAGTAAACTCCCAGTTGTCCCACTGAGCCTGACGGAGTTGCTGTGTTACGACAGTATCCTCTGACAGTTTTGCAACGCCGCCTAAATAACCGAAATCGCCGCTGACATCGCCGCCCCACGCCACGCAAAATCCTTTTTCTATTGCGCGGTCAAGAATGTCCATAAGTTTTTGCAACGGCAGGTTGAAACTCGGACTCGGACGCCATTTGTGCAGTGCTTCTATTACAAAATTGTCATAAAACGGATGATGCGTAAAACTTGTCAGGCTGATGTAATTGTTCCAGTCAATGCCGAGACTTGCAGCAAAAGTTTTGGGCGTATAAGTCTTGCCTTTGTAAGAGAAACTGTCGGGACATTTGCCGATGTATTTGTCGAGAATATTTTGCACCGAATCACGCCAGCCATCAACAGTGCGCGCCCAACTTGTCAGCCCCGAAGCGTCGGCGGTTTGTTTGTGGTTGTTGCCTGTGCCGTAGTATTTTACGGTGTTTATCAGGTCGGGCATAAAACTCTCAAAATTTGCCAACGAATCGCCGACAAGACTTCCCGGCGCGGGCATTGCGTCTTCGGGACAGATACCGTATTTTTTTATGACTTCAAAAACGTCGTCCGTTGAGCCGCCCTGGTTGAACTGACTGAAACCGTGCATTCTTACGTGGTGTTCGGCGCAGTCCATATAGTCCTTGTTGGCGACAAACATTTCGCAAAGGTCATAGTTTTTGCCGGAGATTCTCAGGATTTCGCTTTCTATAAAACCGAGAGAGGCAAAGTCCCAGCACGTTCCGCTGCGGTATTGGTCTTTTACTGAGGTAATTGGGTTTTCCTTGATGGTGGTGAAAGTCTGGGCAGAGGCTGCGAAACAGAATAATGTCAGGGAAATAAATAGAAATGTTTTTATCATAAAAATTGTGTATAAAAACGTAGAGACGCGATTAATCGCGTCTCTACAATCATTTGATAATCAATTATTTCGTAACCTTGTCAAATGCCTCTACAAACCTGTCGATTTCCTTTTCGGTGATGCAGAGCGGCGGAATAAGGCGGATGGTGTTGACACCGCCGGAAAATCCCGTGAAAATATGCTCGTCAAAAAGTAATTTGTTGCGGATTTCGGCAGCGTCGGCAACTGTCTCAATACCAACCATCAAGCCGCGACCGCGAAGGTCTTTGATTGCCTTGTGTCCTTTGAGTTTGCCCATCAGGTATGCGCCCATCTTGGCAGCGTTGTTCACGTAATTGTACTTAGCCAT
>JAFXUC010000093.1 GCA_017535325.1 Bacteroidales bacterium
GTCCGGCTCTGAATGAAAAAAGCCGTTATCGTTCCAATACTGATACCATTTTTCTTCACTGGTAGCAGCCTCGTATTTTGCTGGAATTTCCATTTTTATAATTTTTGCTAATAAAAAAACTGCGCAAAGGTAATAATTTTTTTACACTTTAAAAAATTTTATTCCTTCCATTTTATCACCATTGGCAAATGGTCGGAAAAGCCGCCTTCGTATTTGTAACCGTAAAACGTCCGCCAAGGGCGCGGATTGCCGTTTTCGTTTGTTTTCAGCATAAAATCCCGCTTGAAAGGCTCTGCAAACAGTGTCTTTTTTTCAAGCAGCGCACCCGAAACTATCACTTGGTCCAAAATGTCGTAATCTTCATGAAAACAATACGTCCAAAGTTTTTTCTCAAATTGAAGATAATACGACAGATTGTAAAGCGTACTTGGAGAGATTTCCAATAAAGATGTTTTTGCTTTCAGACCTTCTATAACGGAGCGGTCTTCGGGCGTGTCGTTGAAATCTCCGATGCACAGAATTTTTGCATTTGGATTCGTTTTAAAAATCGAATCCGTTGAAAATCTGAGTCTTAACGCCGCCTGATAACGCAGTTTTTCGGTTTGGGAATGTCCGCCGAAACGCGAGGGCCAGTGGTTTACGAAAATATGCAGAGTGTCTTTTTTGCCGGTGATTTTGCCTTTGACGTACAAAATGTCCCGCGAAAAATATGTTGTATCCTCAAACTGTATTCTTAACACGTTGGTATCCAAGATTTTAAAAGTTTCGGGATTGTAAATAACGGCGCAGTCAATGCCACGGCGGTCGGAGGTTTCGCGGTGAAAAATCCTGTAACCTGCCTCAGAAAGCGGCGGCTTGTTTATTAGATCTTCCAAAACCCGTCTGTTTTCTATTTCGCAAACGCCGATTATATCGGGATAGTTTTCCAAATCCACTGCGCAGATTACTTGCCTTATATGTTTTAATTTTGTGTTGTAACGTTTTGATGTCCAGCGTTTTTCTCCGTTTGGCGTGTATTCGTCGTCCCGCGTAAGCGGGTTGTCTAAGGTGTCAAAAAGGTTTTCAAAATTATAAAACATAACCGAGAAATCTTTTTGTCCGAAAGCCGGAAAAATCGAAAAAAATAACAGGAACGAAAAAAAAATATTTTTCATTATCTTTTTTTCTTTAATTTTGCGGATATACCTTAACCCTGATTTTATGTTGCGTAATTTATTTGTTTTCATATTATTGTGTTTTGTTAAGACAGTTTTTGCGCAGGAAAAGCCAGATATTTTTACTGCGGATTTTTCTCCGGAGGGCGAAAATGTTTTTTCTTCCGGCGAAAAACATTCCGGGCGTTTGTATCTTGACGGCGGCGAATCTTACAGTGTTGCAACAATTTTTAAGCCATTAAACTGCAAAACTTATAAAATCTCCGCCGGTGTGCGTTTTGAAAAAGGTCTTCAAACGCGGTGCTACGGACTTATATTTGAGGCTTCGGGCGTTGAAAACTCAAACGTTTTTTTGGTCAGCGCGTCCGGGTATTTTATGACGGGTTGTTTCTCCGGCGGAAGGTTTGCCGAGATTTCGCCGTGGCAGGAGACGGAATATTTCAGAAAGGGTTTTGACAACCGTCTGGAAATTGTCCGCGACAACAATTTGACGTATTTTTATATTAACGAGCATCTTGTTTTCAGCACGTCAAGGATTCAGAATTTTGGTTTTCTGCACGGTTACATCGCAAAAGAAGGGGCGGAGGTTTCGTCGGATTTTTTCCGCATCGAAACCGAAAAGGAAAAGTACGTTTTTGACTCGCCCAAAAAACTGCTCACGTCCGTCAACTCCAAATATCCCGAAATTGCGCCTTTGGAGAGCGATGACGGCAAGGTTTTGTATTTTTCGCGCATTGACGACCCCGAAAATTACGGCAGGGACGAAGACTGTGATATTTGGTATGCGCAGAAGGAGAGAGGCGGTTTTTACGAGCCTCTGCATTTTCCTTATAAGGTTAACAGTCCGCTTGTTAACGCCGTTATCAAAACAGCCGACTATAACCGCACGCTTTACGTTGAAGGGCTTTATGACGAAAACGGACATCAGACTTCTTCCAACGGAATTTCCGTTACAAAAAAAATTTCCGACCAGTACTGGACACGCCCCGAACCTGTTGAAATCGCTGATTTTTACAACAAAAACCGCCACGGAACGTATTCTTTCAGCCCTGATTTACAGGCTCTGGTTATGTCGGTAGAGCGGGACGGCGGTTTCGGCGGTCTGGATTTGTACATAAGTTTTCTTCTTCCTGACGGCAGTTATTCCGAGCCGAAAAATCTCGGAAAACCTCTCAATACGGAACTTGACGACTGTACCCCGTTTTTTTCACCTGACGGTAAAATGCTGTATTTCAGCAGTTACGGTCATAAGGGATTCGGCAGTTCCGACATTTTTGTTTCAAGACGCCTTTCTGACGATTTTTTGCAGTGGAGCGAGCCGGACAATCTCGGCTCTATGGTCAACTCAAAAAACTGGGAAGCGTATTTCAGTGTTTCGTCGGATTTTAAGACGGCGTATTTTGTCTCAAACGACAATGCCGATTTTGACGAAAACATTTATTCGATACTTTTGCCGAAGGCTCTTGAACCGTGGAAAGACGTTTTTGTTTATTTGACGGTTGTTGACAAGGTTTCAAAAGAGCCTTTGAATGCGACCGTCAGTTTAAGAATGGAAAGTGAAACGGAGAAAATTCAGCAGAAAAAAGGCGTGTACGTTATTAACACGGGCGGTTTGGAGTGTTCGGTTGACATTTCCTGCAAAAATTACAAAAGCGTTTCGGCGGCTTTTGAAAAGGGAATGTCCTTGGACAGTAATTTGACGGTTGAACTTATTCCCGTGAGATACTCGCTGAAAACTATTTCGTTTTATTTCCGGTCGGCGTTTTTGCCGTTTGATAAGTATCCCGAATTGGACAAACTTGCTGAATTTCTGCACGAAAATCCGGGCTTTACGGTTTTGCTCTGCGGACACACCGAAAGAGGCGACACGGAGTTTTCGAGGAAACTTGCCCTCAGCCGCGCACAGAATGTCAAACAATACTTGGTTGACAAAGGCGTGAAACCTTCGCGTATACGTTGCAAGGGTTTTTCCGGCACGCAGCCCCTGACATACGGTGTCTCGGAGTCTGAGCGTGCCCTTAACCGCCGTGTTGAAGTTTATCTTACCGCGCCTTAATATTCGGTTTTGTTTTCGGTTTTGAGCCAGATGTCAAAAACCTTTCTGCCTTCTTCTTGCAAAAAGTTGAGGGCTGGGATTTTGCGCTTTGTCTTTTCCGTGTCCAACTCCTTGTAAATGAAGTCGTCGTCAAAACCGCCGTAAGCCGCGTCGTCTTTGGTTGCCGCGTAATATATTTTGTCGATGTGCGCCCAGTAAATTGCGCTCAGACACATCGGACAAGGCTCTGTCGAGGAGTAGATTTCGCAGCCTTCAAGAATGAAAGTGCCGAGTTTTTTGCATGCCTGACGTATGCAGTTGACTTCCGCATGAGCCGTCGGGTCAAGGTCTTTTGTAACCGAGTTTGAGGTTTCGGCAATTATTTCGCCGTCTTTTACGATAACCGCGCCGAAAGGTCCTCCGCCGGTTTTTATGCTTTGTTTTGCAAGGTCTATTGCCCGTATTAAAAATTTTTCGTTCATATTTTTCTTGATTATAGATTGCAAATATACAAAAAAGTTTTTTATTTTTGCGGTAAAATAAAAATTATGCTACAAAAATTTTTAAGATTTATTTCTCAAAACCGTCTTTTTGACATTGACAGCGACAAAATTCTGCTTGCGGTAAGCGGCGGAACGGATTCTGTCGTGATGTGTGATTTGGCTTTTCACGCGGGATTGAAGTTTGCTGTCTGTCATATAAATTTTAATCTTAGAGGCGAGGATTCTCTTGAAGACGAGGAGTTTGTAAGAAATTTAGCCTTAAAATACGGCGTAAAGTGTTTTGTTAAAAGTTTTGACACTTTGTCCTACGCCGAAAAAACAAGGCAGTCCGTTGAAATGGCGGCGCGGGAACTCCGTTACGCTGAATTTGAGCGGATTATGGACGATGAGGGCTTTCAGTTTACCGCCGTTGCGCACCAGAAAGACGATGCCGTTGAGACGTTTTTTCTCAACCTTTTGCGCGGCTCGTCAATCCGCGGACTGACGGGAATAAAAGTCAAAAACAACCGGATTATCCGTCCGCTTTTGTGTTTTTCGCGGCGTGAAATTTTGCAGTATATCGAGGACAACCGTCTGAGTTTCCGTCTTGACAAAACCAATCTTGAAACAGAGTTTTCGCGCAACAAAATCCGTAACGAAATCATTCCGCTTTTTGAGGAAATCAATCCGTCGTTTAAGGACAACGCCGCTTTGAGCCTGAAATTTCTTTCGGGCGTAAAGACGGTTTACGAAGATGTCATGAAAAAAAAGAAAGCCGAAATTTTCTCCGGCAATGTTGTAAAAATTTCCGACATTTTGGATTTTACAGAGCCGGAGGCTTTGCTGTTTGAAATTATCGCGGATTTTGGTTTCAACAGGGTTCAGGTTGCGGAAATTTTCAGGACGTTTTTTTCAGAGACGAGCGGAAAGTTTTTTTACAGTCCTACGCATAAAATTTTAAAAGACAGAAACACTTTGATTATTAGCGAAATAAACGAGCCTGCGGCAATCTTTACTGAAATTACGAAAGAAGATATTAATAGCGGCGTCAAAGTTTTTGACAAAGGGGTCTTGAAATTTTCGATTATCACGAAAAACGAATTTTCGCCTGAGCGTGATAATAAAACAGCATATTTTAGTTTGGACAAACTTGTTTTTCCGTTGGAAATTTCGCCATGGCATTCAGGGGATTTTTTTGTGCCTTTCGGCGGAAACTTCAAAAAGAAGTTAAGCGACTTTTTTGTTGACAACAAACTGACTGTCAGCGACAAACAAAACGTCAGATTATTGAAGTGTCAGGGAAAAATCCTATGGATTATCGGCATGAGAGCCTCGTCTTTGTTCAAAGTGGGCGTCGGAACAAAAAAAATTTTGAAAATTTCTGTTGAATAACAAAAAAATATTACTAATTTTGCGTATCATTAAAAAACTGAATCATTATGTCAAAGATATTTTACGCTATTGGTGCGGTTGCAGTTGCAGCCGGAGTTATTATGGTGGCAACAGGCAGATCGTTTTTCGGTGTTGTGATGTGCGTTGTAGGTGCAGCAACCCTTGTTGCAACGCTTTTTGCGACAAAATTAATCGAAGCCGGGAAAAACGGCGGCGAAATTTCGTCAATGCCGGATTCCGGAAACAAGTCCGTTGAAATGAAAATCAATCAGGCGATTTCCGCTGCAAGGCAGAACAAGTTTAAGGCAGAAAGCGAAATCCGCAGGCTCACCGCTTGGAGCAACGACGCTATTTTTACTACCTATCAGCCTGAATTTGAAAAAGTTAAAGCCAATTATCAAAAAGACGAACTCTTGAACAAATATACGGAAATCCGCGAAAAATTTTCGCCGAACCTCTCGTTTGAAACTATGGAAAAATGCGACTCCATCGTTAAGGATTACGAGCAGAAAATTTCCGGCTACAAGGAGAGAATCGAAGTTTTCGAGAAACAGGAGCAGGAATATATCGTCTTGAAAGACAAGATGAAAGCCCTGAAACAGCACGAAAAAATGATGAACAAACTTGAAAGCCACAACAAGAAACTTGAAGCGGCAACAGACAAGGAATCGCTTTCAATCGTTGCCGGAGATTACGACATAAGTCAGATTTCGATGGCCTCCATTGAGCAGGAAGTCAACGAAAAAGAGTTGTATTACAAGGAGTTAGACAAGATAAATTTTGAATTGAAACAATAAAAATTTTAATTTTTTTTAAACATATACAAATTAAAAATGAGAAAATTAATAGTAGCAGGCAACTGGAAGATGAACACTTCGGTTGCAGAGGGTGTTGAACTCGCAAAAAAAGTAAGTGCATACGCACAGCAGAAAAACCTTCCGGCAGGAAAACAAATCGTAATCGCTCCGCCTTTTACGCATTTGGCTCCGGTTGCAGGTGTTATTGACGCCAGCAAAGTAATTCTCGCCGCACAGGACTGCGCCGCAACCAAAAACGGTGCTTACACCGGCGAAGTTTCGGCTTCAATGCTTAAAGGTCTCGGCGTAAAAGCAGTTATCCTCGGACACTCTGAGCGCAGACAATATTTCAAAGAGAACTCTGAAATTCTTTTGAAGAAAATCAAACTTGCTTTGGAAGAAGGTTTGGACGTTATTTTCTGCGTCGGCGAAACAAAAGACCAGAGAGAAGCAGGCGCAAATCTCTATTTCAACGTTATCAAAGCGCAACTCGTTGACACGGTTTTCACTTTGACGAAAGAAGAGTTTGCAAAAATCGTTATCGCTTACGAACCGGTTTGGGCTATCGGAACGGGTCTTACCGCTACTCCCGAACAGGCACAGGAAATCCACGAGTTTATCCGCAAAGAAGTTGCCGCTAATTTCGGCGCACAGGTTGCAGATGACACCACAATTCTTTACGGCGGAAGTTGCAAACCTTCAAACGCTGCTGAAATCTTCGCTAAAAAAGACGTTGACGGCGGACTTATCGGCGGTGCTGCTTTGAAGGCAGAGGATTTCGGTAAAATTATTGACGCACGTTAATTAGTTTATTGTCAAACGGAAAACACGAAGACACGGGAAGATATTTTGCGTGAAGACCGTGTTTTCCGTTTTTCTTTTAATTTAATCACCAATCAACTATGAAATTCTTGAAACAAATATTTTTATCCTTGTTTTTTTGGGCATTTTCCCTGTCTGTATACGCGCAAAACGGAGACGTTTTTACGGCGACGGCCGATTTGCCCAAGCAGGTTGACAATTTTATTGCTGCCAAGACTCCTGAAAACAAGGAGGTTGTCTCAAAGTTTGCAGACAAACTTCAACGCAGTGTGTTTCCGCAGGAGCAGTTGGAAAACATTGTCGCGATGATGAATCTTTATGTTAAGAAACGGGCTAATCCCTCGCCTCATGTCGTAAATCTTATAAAAACAATAAGTGCTTTTTGGGATAAAAACAGAGCCTCTGATTTTACCACGTGGCATACTTATATGATGGAGTTGATGGGGCAGTCGAATATTGCTGTTTCAAGAATTAACGAAGTTGTTGTTTTTACTTATAATCTTTTGGCTTATAACAGTTTGGAAATGATTGGTAACAAAAACTGGTATCTTTCGTCTTCCAAATACAAAATGAATTTTCAGTTTAAGGGAAAAGGTGATGATATTATAACCGTTACTTGTGAGGGTACGGATTTAAGATGCCGCGAAAGAGACGATTCTACACTTGTAATTTATTCTACCTCAGGTGTTTATGATGCAGTAAATCATGTTTGGAAAGGTAAAAACGGCAAAGTGGACTGGCGCAGGGGCAATCTTTCGCCCGACAGTATTTACGCCGAACTTTCCGATTATACTATTGAGACCAAAGGCGACCATTACGAGGCCGACAACATACTTTTTTACAACAAAAAATATTTCAAAACCGCCATCAAAGGCTCGCTTGAAGACAAAGTCGTTTTGACAGGAACAGGAGCAAAGGCACGTTATCCGCAGTTCAAAAGCAGCGATGCCGATTTGGTAATTCCTAATCTTATCGAAGGTGTTGATTACAAAGGCGGTTATGCGCAAAACGGAGTTATATTTTCCGGAGCCGCTCTCAACGATTCATTGGGACTTGCGCATTTGATTTTTAAGCACAACGGCAAACCGCTTATTGACGCTGCTACTTTGAGTGTGGTTTTCGGTTCAAGAAAACTTGAAAGTAAAAGTGCGAGAATAACTATTTATGTCGGTGATACTGTTATCATACATCCCGGTGTAAAACTCAAATATAATGCTGATACCGAAGAACTGATACTTTTTAAGTCCACTTCCGGTATGGAGCAGGTAAAATATACGGATTATTATCACAATCTTTTTATAGATGCCAACCAGATAGAATGGCAGAGAGAGGATACGCTTTTGTTTTTTGCAACAAGACCCGCTGCGCCTTATGATTACGCGCTTTTTCAGTCCGACGAGTATTTTTCAATGTCGGATTATTCCGCGATGCAGGGTACAGCCTCTATTCATCCTTTGATTTTAATCAGGAAATATTTGAATGAAGATCTCGGCGGCGATATAAGGTTGTATTCGTTTAAGGGGTTGCAGAAATTTATTCAGACCGTATACGGGACAACTCTTTCTGAAACGCAGGTTCATCAAATGCTGTTAAGACTTGCTTACAACGAGTTTATCGGTTATGATGTTCAGGCTAAAAGAATTTACCGTGTCAATCAGAAACTTTACGACTGGATTGGTATGAGTACCGGAGAAAAAGATTATAACAGTATTTCGATGAAGTCTCAAATGCAAGGTAACAGGGATTTTATCAATGCTGTTTTAAATCTTAACGATTATAAACTTACAGTTTTCAATATTTTGCCTTTTGACATTTCACAACGGCGCAGGGTCAGAATAACGCCGGACAGTTCGATGGATATTTCCAAAAGACTTAGTATAGATTTTAGTGGAAAAATTCAGGCGGGGCTGGTTGATTTTTATGGCAAGAAATTCAATTTTGACTATTCCAAGTTTATGATTAATATCGAGAAAGCGGACTCTATGGCAATTTTGACACTCGGTAAAACAGAGGACGGTAAGAAAAACAAACTTGATTCGGTGCGTTCTGTGCTTGAAAATATTGTCGGCATTCTCAATATTGACCGAACAACCAATAAATCCGGTTATAGAAAAGGCGTTACCACGGCGGATAATTTTTATCCGGTGCTTGCAACAACTGATACTTCATACGTGTTTTATGACAAATTGGTTTCTAAGGAATATGACAGGGAGAAGTTTCACATGACTGTTTATCCGTTTAAACTGGACAGTCTTAATTATATGAGGTTGAACGGTGTTAAGGCAAAAGGAGAGTTTGTCTCAGGTATTTTCCCCGTGCTTAATGTTACTTTGACAGTTCAGCCTGATTATTCCTTGGGGTTTGTGTTGCCGACACCTAAGGAAGGTATGGATCTTTTTAACGGTAAAGGAGTGTTTCACAATACGGTAACTCTTAATGCAAAAGGTCTTATCGGCGACGGAGAAATCAATTATCTTACTTCAACATCGCGTTCAAAGATGTTTTCGTTTTTCCCGGATTCTGTATCCGGAGGCTGTTATTATGTTGACATTCAAGGTGTAAAGCCAAATCAGATAGGACAGGTAAAAGGTGTCAAAGCCGAATATCCAAATGTTTTTTCTGACACTGCTTATATTTATTGGATGCCGCATCAGGATATATTTTCTTCCGTCACAAGCGATACAACTTTGAAAATTTATGACAAGACAATCGCTTTCAACGGCAAATTAGACCTTACACCTACAAAAATGGTTGCTCAGGGAGAAATGCTTTTCAACGGCGACGGTTTGTTTTCCGACAAGTTTTTGCTTAGAAACTCAACGTTTGACGCCGACAGTGCTTCGTTGTGCAATTTCGACGAAAATTTTCCGGGAGACAGTACCGGTCATTTCTATACGGGACGTTATGACGCAAAATATGATGTTGTAGCAAAATACGCCCAGTTTGTTACCTCCGGGGATTCTTCTTTCGTATATTTCCCCCAGCACAAATATAAGCAGAAGACGGACTTCTTTGAATATAATCTTGACAAAAAGTATTTTGAGTTTGGAAAGGATTTGAGTCATTATGACAAAAAATTAATTGCAAAATCAGAAGAAGAGTTTGTAAAATTGAAGGCTTCGCAAAGCGGTAGCGGAAAATATAAGCCGCTGCTTGCCGGCGCAACGATGGTTTCTTTCAAAGATACTCTTACGTTTCCTGCTCAGAGTGTTTCATACGACAATTCCAAGGGGCTTATTAATGTGTATGAACCGGGAATCATTCATATTGTAGACACCAAAATCGACCCCTCAGGCATTATTAAGATAAACAGGGGCGGTGATATTGACAAGTTTGAAAATGCTTATATAACAGCAAATTTTGATTCGCTTTATCATAAGATAATCAATACCACGGTAAAAATCCGTGACAAATATTATTTCAAAGCCAAGGGCGGACAGTATGAATATGTCAACGAATCAAAAGAAATATCTTATCTGAACCTCGACTCCTTGGAGATAAGGCGGGTAAAACTTGATACGGCGGCAGCGGCTCCCAAGGTAAGGGTTTCTTTCGGAATCGGTTCTGTCAATCCGGAAGAAAACTTTATGCTTTCGACGCAGTATGCTTTTTCCGGAAAATACTCGTTTATGGGTTTGACAAAGGGTATAACATTCAACGGTTTTGCTTATATCCGACAGAATTGCGACACGACTGTCATGCCGTTTAAGTTTGAAGGCAACCTTGACCCCGACCATATTGTTTTCCCGATTTCGGAGCGCGTGATGGATACGGCTAAAAACCGTCTTTTCACTGGATTTTTCCAAGACGTCAATTCTGGAAAAGTTTATCCTGTGTTTATGGGCAGAAAGGTTAATCCTGCGGATTTGCCTGTTTTGGACGCTAACAGAGGTCTTGACTATTTAGTCTCGAAAAATCTTTATGAAGTGGCTGTGCCGAAGAGACTGAGAGATTCTACCGTCAACGAAAATTATGTCGCTTTCCTTCAAAATGATTGCAGTATTTACGGTGAAGGCAATATCAATACCAACGTGAATGTAGAGCCGTTGCAGGTTGTTACCAAAGGTTCTATGACATACAGCAGAGATTTTCAAAGTGTCAGTTTAAATACTCTTGCCACTGTCAATTTGCTTATTAAGCAGGATCTTATAAAATTGATGGGAGAGAATATTGCTAATGTTGAAGATATGACACCGCTTAATCTTGCCGATACCAATATCATGCGGAAACTTAATATGCTTTGCGGCAGGGATACTTTGGCGAGAATTATGAAAGATTATACCGCAACTGGTTCTATTTCCAAAATGCCGGCATCACTTTCCAAGACTTTTGTCTTTGCTGATTTGGCTATGAAGTATGACACACTTGCGGCGGCTTACCGTTCCCTTGGAAAAATCGGTGTCGCTTATATCGGAGACCGTCAGGTTAACCGTTATGTAACCGGCAACGTAGAAATCCGTCCGAACAAACGCAAAGGTGATCAAATCACCGTTTATCTTGAACCCGAAAAAGGTCATTGGTATTATTTCAATTATAAAGGCGGAATCTTGTCTTGTCTTTCTTCTGTTGACGAGTTTAACGACAAGATTATCAAGACAAAGGAAAAAGACCGCTCTTTTAAGGCGAAAGGTGTTGATTATCAGTATATCGTGGCAAACGATGAGGATAAAACCAAGTTTATCAGGTCGCTTACCAATAGCGTTCCCGTTGTCAGGGACAATGATTTGGACGATTTTGAAAAGAACATGGAGTCTGAAAATCAGGGCGGTGAAATACCTGATAATGAGGTTCATGACGGCGGTGAAACGCCTCAGCAACCCGCTCCTCAGCAGCCGAACAAAGCGGAGGAGGAAGAAGAACAGGATTTTATTGACGAATAGAAAATGAAAGAAAATCTTCATATTTTTTACGTGCCGGAGGCTGCAAACGCAACCCCCGGCACACTTATATATTTAAGTGATGACGAGGCGGCACATTGCAGCAGGGTTTTGAGACTCAAATCCTCTGACTTTATCACCGTAATTGACGGAAAAGGCAAAATGTATACGGCACAACTCTCTGATTGTCATAAAGATAATGTTTCAGCGGTGATAACGGAGGTTTTTGAGGACGTTTATCAGCGTCCGTATTACAACCATATCGGAATCGCCCCGACAAAAAACATCGACCGTTTTGAATGGTTCGTGGAAAAGGCTGCGGAGTTCGGCGTTGACGAGATTACACCGCTGCTTTGTCAGCACAGCGAAAGAAAAGTCCTAAAATTAGACCGCATAGAAAAAATCCTCGTTTCCGCCATAAAACAAAGCGGCAACGCCGTTATGCCCAAATTAAACGCGCTGACTCCGTTTGAAGATTTTATGACACTCGCCGCAAAAGACAGTGCCGTAAAAATGATTGCGCATTGTGAAAGCGGCATGGAAAAAGTTTTTTTCGGAAATGCCGTCAAAAAAGCCGAACGTTCAATTACGCTGATTGGTCCGGAGGGTGATTTTTCCGAAGAAGAAATCGCTTCGGCTCTCACAAACGGTTTCAAACCCGTATCTCTCGGAATGACACGCCTCAGAACCGAAACGGCAGGCGTTTCTGTTTGCGCGTTTTTGTCATGCATTAATAATTCATAGAAAAAAAGTGTAAAAAAATTTGCGGATAAAAAATTATTGCGTTATTTTTAGCAAAATTTTTTAACCTATAATTTAATAACAACATGGATATTCAAGCAATTATTAAACAGGTGCTCTCTTTGGCAGACCTTGTTATCAAAAATCCTTCAACTTCGGTGAAGTCTTCGGGTATTGACCTTTCGAGTCTGGCTCAGATGGCGGGCGGACTTCTTAGCGGCTCTAATTCGGGTCAGCAGTCTTCGGGCGGCTCGGCACTCGGCTCAATTCTCGGCAGCGCAATATCTTCGGGCGCGTTGGGCGGACTCTTGGGCGGCGGCTCTCAGCAACAGCAAAGTCAGCAGCAGTCTTCCGGCGGTCTCGGCGATTTGCTCGGACAACTTACTTCAAGAGCGGGAACAATTACCAACATGCTTAACGGCTCTAATTCGTCAAACCTTTCTTCCGATCAGAAAAGCAATCTCGGCGATGTTTTGAATATCGTTAATATAGCAAAAGGATTTATAAAATAATTTTTTCTTCACCCCGCAGACGAAAGGGTTTGCGGGGAATTTTTTTCTCTGATAATGCCGCGTTTTAGAAAAAAAATGCAAAATTTCATTTTTGATTGGTTGATAATTCCAAAAGTTTTATCTTTGCATTAAAATTACGAAGTTTAACTAAAAACCATATAGAAAATGAGTAAAATTTTAGAAAGTGCATTGGAATTAATCGGCAAAACGCCGCTTTTGAAACTTAATAAATATTCAGCAAAAGCGGGCATAAAAGATGCCGTTATTTATGGAAAACTTGAATATCTTAATCTTTCAGGTTCGGTAAAAGACAGAATTGCGCTTGCGATGATTGAAGACGCCGAAAAGAAAGGTCTTTTGAAACCGGGCGCAACTATCATTGAGCCGACTTCCGGCAATACAGGTATCGGACTTGCAGCCGTTGCCGCAGCAAAAGGTTACAAGGCTATTTTAACGCTTCCCGATACGATGAGCGTTGAGCGTAGGACACTTCTTAAAGCCTATGGCGCACAAATCGTTCTCACCGAAGGTGCAAAAGGTATGAAAGGCGCAATCGCAAAGGCCGATGAACTCAACAAAGAAATAGAAGGCTCTATTATTCTCGGACAGTTTGTCAACCCCGCAAACCCCGCAATTCACAAGGCTACAACCGGTCCCGAAATTTGGGAACAGACAGATGGAAAAGTTGACATTTTTGTTGCCGGAGTAGGTACGGGCGGCACTCTGACAGGAGTAGGAGAGTACTTGAAGTCTCAAAACCCGAACGTAAAAGTAGTTGCCGTAGAACCCGCTACTTCGCCTGTATTGTCAAAAGGTACGGCTGGCGCGCACAAAATTCAGGGTATCGGCGCGGGCTTTGTTCCTGAGACTTTGAACACGAAAATTTATGACGAGGTTATCCCCGTTGAAAATGACGACGCTTTCAAAGAGGGCAGACAGTTTGCTGTAAGCGAGGGTATTTTGGTCGGAATTTCTTCGGGTGCGGCTCTTAAAGCGGCGTCTGTTTTGGCTCAGAGACCGGAAAACAAAGGCAAAAACATCGTCGTTCTTCTTCCCGATTCGGGCGACAGATATTTGTCAACTCCGCTTTTCCAAAACTAAGATATATTTGTATTTTTTTAACGTTTTGCCGTGTGGCCGGCGGAAAAAAATCCGCAGTCCGTACGGCAATTTTTGTCGGTTTTTTTTGGCGGTTTGACTTTATAACATTACCTTTGCAGAGAAATTTTTTTTAAAACGGTTATGAAAAATTTTTTTTTGTTTTTGACGGCCGCTTTTTTTGCCGTGTCATGCAACAGGGGCAGAATATACAGCGAGCGGATTGACATTCCCGATATGACATGGGATATGAACAACATCGCCAAGTTTGAAGTCCCCGTTGAAGACATTGATTCTCCTTACGACATAAAAGTAGAACTCAGGACGGTGGATTTTTACCAGTTCAGCAATTTGTACCTGTTTTTCAGGACAGAGACGCCTTCCCAAAAAGCCGCCGCCGATACTTTGGAGTGCATGCTTTATGACGACAAGGGCAATTCGCTCTCTAACGCCAAAATGCGTTTCGGCGAGTTGGAGGATTACGAATTTACTTTCAAGGAAAGCATAAAATTCCCCGAAAAAGGCGTTTATACTTTTTACATTCAGCACGGTATGCGGCTCGAACAACTGCCTTTTGTAAAAGAAATTGGATTAACCGTAGAAAAACGTTAAACAGAAATAAGGATATGTCTAAAAATAAACTCGAAAAATTCGCGCAAATGGCTGAATTTAAGAATGTTGTTCAGCCTGATGATATAAAAGACCGGCATTTTGGATTAAAAGGCTCTTGGGCGCAAAACTTTTTTTCCAACTCCAACCCATTGACCCTTGAACTCGGCTGCGGCAAGGGAGAATACACCGTCGGACTCGGCTCTGTTACGCCTGAAAAAAATTTTATCGGCGTTGACATCAAGGGCGCGAGAATCTACACGGGGGCAAAAGCCGCTTTGGAGCAGGGTTTCAAAAACGTAGGTTTTTTGCGCACGCGCATCGACATGATTGACAATTTTTTTGCAGAGGACGAGGTTTCAGAGGTTTGGATCACATTTCCCGACCCTCAGCCCAAAAAGCAGAACAAAAGACTTACGAGCGCGTATTTCTTGAACCTTTACCGCAGGATTCTAAAAGACGGAGCGTTGGTGCGCCTTAAAACCGACAGCCGGTTGCTGCATTTTTACACTTTGGAACTCTTAAAAGCCAACAACATCGTGCCGCTGAATCACACGGACGATTTGTATGCTTCTGATTGTCTGGATGCTCAGGCTTTGTCCATCAAAACCTATTACGAAAAACAGTTTTTGGCTCAGGGCAAAAAAATCACTTATCTTGATTTCGTTTTTGACAAAAACAAAGAGTTTGTCGAGATTCCGAAATTTGTTTTTGAACAATAATGGAGGTTAAAAAAGGGATAAAATTTTTTGGAAAATTACCGGGGCTGCTCAAAAAACTCAATCTTACCATTACGCTAATTTTGACGGCGGCAACGTTGTTTTCGTACAGTTCGGTGTGGCTCAGCCCGTCAGAATATACAATCATTCCTGCTTTGGCGGGTATGGCTTTTCCGTATATTTTGGTTGTTGACGTTTTGTATACTCTGCTGCTTGTTTTCTCCAAAAAGTGGACTGCGCTTTTGATGGTTGCGGTTTTGGCGGCGGGTTACAAGATGACAGACCTCACCGTAAGGCTCAATCCGCTCAACTATGTTGACGATTATTCAAAAGAGGATTCTTCGTTCAGTCTTATGTCGTTCAACGTCAGACTGTTGGACCGTTACAACTGGATTGACAGCAAGGGCGGCACAAGAAACAAAATTTTTGAGTTCTTAAAATACGAAAGTCCTGAGATTGTGTGTTTTCAGGAGTTTTTCAACAATTCCAAAGACAGCGTTACCAACGCCGACTTGATAAGCGAAATCCTTCAAACCCGTTATGTTATAAGGGATTATGATTCCACTGACTTAAAACACAAAACCGACAAGGGATACATTATTTTTTCAAAATACAAACTCTCTGACAAACAGCCGCTTTTTGATTTTACCGGCAACCTTATCGGCATGAGCGTTGACGCGGAGATTTACGGCAAAAAAGTCAGGATTTTTAATTTTCATCTCAAATCCATAAAACTCGGTTATGACGATTACGAGTTTATTGACAAAATCAAGGACAAAAACAACAAGGAAAAGATTTCGGGCTGGGGCAATATTTTTTCAAAAATGTCTTCGGCATACAAAATCCGTGTCAGACAGGCCTCTATGATAGATTCTGTTGCCTCGTTGTCGCCGTATCCTGTGATTTTGTGCGGAGATTTCAACGAGCCGCCCGTTTCGTATTGTTATTGGCATATAAGACGCGGTTTCAAAGACGCTTTTTGTGAATCGGGGACGGGTTTCGGCGGAACGATGAGGGTTAAGTTCCTGACTTTCAGAATAGATTATATTCTTCATTCCGACAAGTTGAAAAGCAAACGTTTCCGCACGCATACCGAAAACCTGTCAGACCATTACCCGATAAGTTGTAAATTCAAATTTTCTGAATGATGATTTTTTTTGTGTCGGTTTCGGCGGTTTATTTTCTGCTTGTTTTGGCTTGCTGTGTCTTGTTTTTCCGCTGCAAAACGCCTGAAACCAAGGATTTTGACATAAAAATTTCCGTTCTTGTCTCTGCCAAAAACGAAGAGGAAAACATCGGAAAATTTTTGCGCTGTATCGAAAACCAGAGTTTTAAAAATTTTACTTTGGTTTTGATTGACGACAATTCCACGGATTCCACTTTTGAAAAAGCCTTGAATTTCGGCTTGAAAAATCTTGTCCTTAAAAAAAATCCTTTTTCGGGCAAAAAATCCGCTTTGAAATACGGCATGGAATTTTGCAGCGGCGAATATGTTTTTTTGACCGATGCAGATTGTTTTCCGGAAAAAGACTGGCTGAAAACGCTTGTTTCGACCATGAAAAGTCAAAATGCGGACATGGTTTTGTCGCCTGTGGTGATAACGGCTCCTGATTCTAAAAACCGTTTTCAGCGGCTTTGGCAGGCGGAAGGTTTTTCGTTTATAACCGTAACTGCGGGGACTTGCGTTTTTGGTCAGCCGGTGATGTCTAACGGCGGCAATATCGGTTATAGGACGGAATTTTTTAAGGACAACATTTTGGGGCTTAACACTGCCTATTCTTCGGGCGATGATATGTTTATGCTGGAAACGGCTCAAAAAATGAATAAAAAAATCGTTTATTCAAAACTTTCCGCCTCGGCGGTTGAAACTTTCGGCGTTGAAACAATGAAAGAACTTTTCAACCAGCGGTCGAGATGGGTGAGCAAGACAGGCGGTTACAGAAGGGTTTTTACGCTGTTTTTTGCGGCGGCGGTGTTTTTTGCGAATATTGACATTATAGTTTTGACGGTGTTGTCTGCTTTTGGAATTACGGATTTTTGGCTTTTGGTTGCGGCGTTTTTTTCAAAGTTTTTTGTTGACTTTTTGTCCGTAAAAATTCCCTCAACATATTACAACCGCCCGCAAAAATTTTCGGATATTTTTCTTTTGGCTTTGGTTTATCCTTATTATGTTTTCGGGGCGGTGTTTATGTATTTTTTTAAGGGTTTTAAGTGGAAATAATTTTTTGACATTATTCGCAAATAATTTTCGGTTTTGCTATTTCGGGACAAGGGGTGGATTTTGTTTCAATAATTCTCGGAATTTTTGGAAAGCCAGTTATAGAATTGAAATTATTTGCATAGACAATAGTTCCAACAGTGATATTATCAGTTTCAATACCATCAAAATATATGATACTTCGGTTATATTGCTCTCCTTTGGGTTGTAATATTGCATATATTTTGTCGTCGTATCCTAATTGCATATCTGTGCAGGATATAATATTCTCATCTGTTAATTCGTAAATGATTTTTTCGTTACTAACTTCAAAATCGTCAGATATATTATACCGTATTATTTTTCTGCCTTTTTCAAATATACAGTATTTATCATTAGCAGACAATGCAATACAACTATATTGTTCCTGTTGTTTAAATTCTTTTTCAACGGTAATTTTATCAGTGTAAATATTATGGTTAAGAATAAATCCTTTATTTCCAAACCAACAAATAATTCTTCCCCCGTTTTTTAACGGTAATATAACATGATTTGGGGACAGGCCTGAAAACGAAGAGAATTCAGGTAATTCAATTGCGTATGTTTTTTCTTTGAACATTTTATTTCCTGATAATTTATATATTTCCATAATCTTTTTTGATTGTGCATAAACCCAAAAATAAACATCTCCGTTGTCCATTGGCATAAACAAAGAAAGAGATGAATAATTGAATTTATCAGAAATTAAAGAATCTTTCAAGACACCTTTATTATCAAATTTATATAATCTAATTGAAAACGTCTTATATTTTTGCTTTGTAGACGAAACTATTGCAACATAATACGAACCGTTGGGTGAAACTGATTTGCACCCGATTGCATTTATTAGTAAATGACAGGGAAATGAAACAAGAACTTTATTTGTATTGTTTTTTATTATATAATTAGATTTATTACTCTTGGATACTCCGCCGTAAAGAATCAGTTTCCCTTCGTCATCTGATAAAGAAAAGTTTCCCTTGTAATTATCAAAATCAATTTTATCAATGCTTGGCGGATTTGTATTAAAATTCAAAATATCTCCGTCATCTAATAACCAATTATTATATTCCTGAGCATTGGATATATTGCAACAAATTAAGACCGCAAAAAGAAATGCGGTCTTAATAAAAATATTGTGGTGTTTCATATTAGTCATTTTTCCGATTTTTTCTGCCTCAAAAATATATAAAAAAAATCGAAAAAAAATGACACTTTCGGGTAAATTTTTAGGGGTCAAAAATGACACTTTCGGGTAAATTTTTCTCAAAAGAATCTGTTGTTGATTGCATAAATTAATGCTTCCGTGATGTTGCTGACATTGAGTTTTTTGAAAAGTACTTTTTTATGATATTTGATGCTGTCCGAAGATTTGCAAAGAAGTCCGGCAATCTCGTCTTCTGTACGACCTTGCGCCGAAAGACAGAGTATCCGTTTTTCGGTTTCGGAAAGCGTTATCTTTTCCTGTGGTATCCAGACGTGTTTTTCCAAAGAGTATTCGTAAAACGTTTTGGAGTTTTTCTGTTGCAAAACTATATGACCGAGTTTGTTTTCGGACGATAATGTCAGGACAAAAAGTCCGAGCCTTACAAATCCGTTGTCTACTGCTATTGGCGTAAAACTTTGGTGAAGAAGAAGATGGTTTATGTGAAAATTATATGAAACACAGCATTTTAAAATTTCCTCGTCCGTCATTGTTTTAAACAGCGAAAACACAGCCCCGTTGATTTCCAAAAGCATTTTATAATCGCTGTCGGGGACATGTTTTAAATAGAGACCGCAGTTTTCTGCTGTTATTTCTTTGTACGGAAGTCCGCACATTTTTGCGATGTTTTCGGAGATGTAGACCACTTCGTTTTTTGTGTAGTCTACCACATAAATGCCGCAGCCCAAAATTCGGCTGACAGCCTCTGAGAGTTTCAAATCCGCTTTGACATTTATTTTTTCTTGCGGGGTTGCAGTAAGCAGCAAATTAGGTGCAGTGAAAAAATCTTGTATTTCTTTGTCCATTTTTTAGTTCGCTGAGGTTTATTTTCATAGCGCGAAAGTATAAAGAATTTTTTTCATTCGCAAATAATTTTCGGTTTTTCAATTTCGGGACAAGGGGCGGATTTGGTTTCAATAATTCTCGGAATTTTTGGAAAAAGACTTATCAAATTGGAAAGATTTGAGCAGTCAATATTTCCGACCGTGATATTATCTGTTTCAATGCCGTCAAAATATATAATCTTTTGGTCTGACGGATTGTCTTTTTTTCGTCCAAACAGAGCATATATTTTGCCGTCGTATAATTGCATATCTGTGCAGTTGTCTGTTGATTCATAAATTATTTCTCCGTTACTAAATTCAAACTCATCTGACAGTTTATACCGTATTATTTTTTTCTTTTCTGAGACTATCAAATATTTGTCATTAGCAGATAAAGCAATGGAATTTATTACGGAATTGAATGTATTATTATATTCTTTTATTACTGTAATTTCCCCAGTGTTAATTTTGAAATCAAGCAAAAACATAGTATCACCTAATAAGCAAATGATTTTATTTCCGTCTTTTGTTGTCAATATATAATAAACCGTATCATCCATGCCTGTTTCATAATAAAACTTTGGTAATTCTGTTTTTGATATATTTTCTTGAAACATTTTATTGCCTGATAATTTGTAGTTTTTAATAATTTTGTTACGGTGGTCATACGCTAAAAAAGATATATCTCCGTTGGTTTGCGGTATGAAAAAGGCGAAGCATGAATAATTTAAATCTTGAGAAATCAATGAATCTTTCAATATTCCGTTATTATCAAATCTATATAATCGCATTGTATACCCATGAATTGTCGGCCATACAGAAGAAATAATTGCGGCATAATATGACCCGTTCTTTGCAACAGATTTACATCCTATTGCATTGATTACATGACTAGTTGTAAATGAAACAAGAGTTTTATTTTTATTATTCCTTATTACATAATTTCTTGTTCGTTTTTTTGCATTATAACTCATACATGTTCCTCCATAAAGTATCAATTTGCCGTTATCATCCGATAAAGAAAAATTAGCACTATGATGATTATCAAAATCAATTATATCAATGCTCGGAGGATTTGTATTTAAATTCAAGATATTTCCGTGTCTAAGCAGCCAATTATTGTAAGTCTGAGCATTGGATTTATTACAACAAAATAAGACCGCAAAAAGAAATGCGGTCTTAATAAAAAGATTGTAGTGTTTCATATTACTTATATTTGGGTTCAAATACATAACGAACTGACATTCCATGTTGATTCAAAAAGCCTACATTGATATTTGCTACGTAATTATACTCGTTGTTATACTCAACATTAAATATCCTATGAAATGGCGAATATCCTGATTCTGGATACCCCGTATTATTTAGCCAAAACAACCCTAATTCATTTAAACCACAATACCAATTATTGAGATAATAACTATTCACATCTGAATTTCGAAAACCGCCGAGAGATTTTTCTCCACGTGAGTAATCAGGTTCGTTATCATCTTCTGACGGTCCGTCTATTCCGCCTAAAAATACATCGTAATAATGAAAACCCATTCCAAAAAATCCATCATCACCAAATGAGTCATTATCATCAATGGTATATTCATTGTATCCGAGATTTTCACTTTCTAAGATATCAAGAATATCTTGTTGAGAAAGTAATCTCGCTTGTACATATTGTCGCACAGGGGATTTTTTCTGCGTTGGATTATTTTTATCGTAACTGTATAATTTTATTTGTATCTTTTTCGCCAATGCATTTGCTGCGTCCCATGTATATAATCTTCCATATTTAGAAACATTATATTCGTATGGAATATGCTCTGTCTCACCGTATGCCCAACATGCAGTATCTAACTTTACATTCAAATTACTTGTCATTACATAGAAAAATTTGCCGGGTTCTGTTTTTCTGTCAACTTTCATAAGATGTATTTTGTATTTTGTTACGTACCCATTTTTGGCTTTATGTGAATAAGAAAAGGTTTTAAATAAACTATCACCATTAAAGTATTCGCTGTTATTATAAAGTTCTTCCAATACCTCATAGACATCTCTGCCATGATTGATTCCCTTTGAAATTGACTTTTTCTTTTCTGGTAATGAAAACTTCCACTCCATTCTTTTCCCGTCAACAGTCAAAACGGAATCTTTGTTAACAACGACATTTGTAATGGTTTCATTTGAAACTTTTACTTCTTCTTCCTCTTGGCATGCTGTGCCGCACAGCATTGCAACTGCCATAGTTGCAACCGCTGAAAAATAATACAACTTTTTCATTGTTTTTGTGTAAAATTTTAAAACTAAATATTAAAGAGACTTTTTGCGCAAAAAGTATTTCTCTATAAAAATTCCCGTAAAGAATTTCCGATGCAAAAATATATAAAAAAAATCGAAAAAAAATTACTCTTTTGGGTAAATTTTTAGGGGTAAAAAATGACACTTTCGGGTAAATTTTAAAAATTAAACGGGCGAAAAATTTTTCGCCCGTTACTGTTATATTATTTTGTAATCTTCTAATTATTGTTTTTTGGCATATCGGCGATGATGTTCAAGCCGCCGTAAACTTTGTCCCCTAATTTGACGCGTACTTTGGTGTCAAGCGGGAAAAATATGTCTACCCTTGAACCGAATTTTATAAAGCCGAACTCCTGACCCTGTTTTGTGGAGTCGCCCTCTTTTACGTGCGCCACGATTCTGCGTGCCACAAAACCCGCGATTTGACGGAACATAACTTCAACGCCGTTTTTGTCCTGAACGGTTATCGAAGTGTGTTCGTTTTCGCTTGAAGATTTAGGGTGAGCCGCCAAAAGGTATTTGCCTTCGTGGTATTTGAAATACGTAACCTTTCCCGTTACCGGCCAGCGGTTTGAGTGGACGTTCCACACCGACATAAATATTGAGACTTGAAGTCTTTTGTCCTTGAAATATTCGTCTTCCTGAACCTCTTCTATTGCGACTATTTCACCGTCAGCGGGAGAGAGAAACACATATTCGTTTTCAACGATTTTTCTGTCAGGATTTCTGAAAAACTGCAAAACCAAAAACAACAGAAAAACGCTTCCGGCTTGCAGAATATATCCCGGCCATTTATAATCTGAGCAAAAACGGATATACAAAATGTTGATAACCGCCAACGCCAAAACAACTATCGCAATCGTAGCATAACCTTCTTTGTTTATCATTTTATTTTTAATTTAATAAGTTATTGAAACTATGTACAACCAAACCGGCGGTACAGCAAGAAAAGTACTGTCGAACCTGTCCAAAATGCCGCCGTGTCCGGGAAGTATTTTTCCTGAATCTTTAACACCCGTGTTTCGTTTAATCATTGATTCCACGAGGTCGCCGAGAGTTGAGAATATTACGGTTAACAAACTTATAATCAGCCATTGCGACTGAGAGAAAACGCCAACCAAACTGCATACGGGAATAGAACTCAAAAGAGTAAAAGCCACTCCGCCCAAAAGACCTTCGATAGTTTTTTTAGGTGAAATTTTTTCTATCAACTTGTGTTTTCCGAAAAGCGAACCTACGCAAAAAGCACCCGTGTCAGAAATCCACACAAACGCAAAAAAACTCAAAATTATTTTCGGCGAAAATTCGTGTGTTTCCGGCAAAAAGAGCATATAGCACAAAAGTCCGAACGGTAGGGCGATATACATCGGTGCAAACAATGTTTGAGCCCAGTCAGAAGTCGGGGTCGGTTTTTGACGGAAAAGTTCTATAATCGGTATTGACAGCATCAAAACCGGCAGAGCGAAAAGCGTTTTAGTCGGCAATATTCCGCACGCTAACGAAAACAGCAACGCAAATGTCAAAATACCTATTGCGATACCTGTTACTTTTTGTGGCGTAAAGCCCAACATTCCGCTCATTTTGTAAAATTCGTTTATACCCGCAACCGTAAAAAATCCAAACAGAGCGGCAAAAATCCATGGACTTATTGTTACGGAGAGAATTATCAGGACTATAAAAACCGCGCCTGTGATAATTCTCGGCATTAGTTTACTCATTTTCCGTTGTTGAGATGTTTTTAAGAATTTTTGCTGCCTCGTCAAGTTTGAACTCCTCAACGTAGAGGTCGATGTCCACCATAAGGCTCAAATCCGTTCTTGCCACCGTAACCGCCTGAATGCCCGAATTTTCCAGCAATGCCGCAGCGTAGTCGGCTTCTATGGTGTCGGTATATGTTTCAAGGAGTTTCCAAGAGGCTAATGATTTTACGATTTCGATTGCTTTTTCTTCGTTTTCGTTTTCAACAAAGAGAACGTATTTGCCGCCTTTTTTCTCGATTATGCAGCGCACGCCTTGTTTTCCGAGGTGTGTTTCGTTGATTTCGGCGGTGCTGAGGCTTTCGTGTTCCTGAATTTTTGTCCAGCCGTCAAGGTTTTGAACCGTCTGACGTGCGGTTTCTGCGTCTTCGTCCTTGACGTAGATGTTGATTTCCTGCTTCATAAAATTAACGTCGCGCTTTTTGATGACGATGCTCGGAATGTGAACCTCGTTCAAAAGTTCCACTCTGAACCTTGCCTGACGTGTTCTGAAACAGGTTTTTATCAACTGCCAGCCTTGAAGTTTTTCGCCTGTCAAATAGGGGAGGGCAGCCTGAGTGTCTTCGTTGTTGACGTAGAGTTCGTAGTTGTCAAGCACGTAACGCGGATTTTTTGAAGTCTTGATAACCGAGTTTATGCCCGCGTCTTCCAAAACGTCTTTGAGCCTTTCAATCGGTCCTCTCATAATAAAGGAGTCGATTTTTGTAAGGCCTTTGTATTCGTCAACGATTGCGACAGCCTTTTTTTCGTCGTTCTGCTGAACATAAAGTTCGTATTCGCCGATAAGGAACAGACTGTCTTTGGCGTTGATAACCACAGATTTAACTTCGTTTTGTTCCAAAAGGCCTTTTGTAAGTTCCGCTTGATACTGAGTGTCAAACGAGTATATTTTTACCCAATCCATATTCTGTAATATTTTAAGTTAACAATTATCTTTGTTTTCAGTCAGTTGTGCCTCGTTTTGTTTTTCTTCTTCTTTCGGTTGGTTTTCAGCGGCATCGGGCTGCTGTTCCTGGTTTTCTGCCGGCTGCAACGTTTTGTGCGGCGGCGGAGTCTGAATCTTGGTCGCATACAATGCCTCTTCAAGTTCTTTTGAGGCAAATTTGCGTTTGCCGAAAATTCTTTCCACGTCTTCGGTGAAAATCACTTCCCTTTCCAAAAGCAATTCCGCTAATTCAACGACTTTTTCCTTGTTTTCTTCCAGGATTTTTTTGGCTCTGTCGTAACAGTAGTCTATCAACGCTTTTGCCTCAGAGTCAATTGTTTCAGCGGTTTTTTCGCTGTACGGTTTTTGGAAAGTGTAGTCGTCTGTCGAACTGTAAAAACTTACGTTTCCTACCTTTTCGCTCATTCCGTAAAATGAGACCATAGAGTAAGCATATTTTGTAACCCTTTCGAGGTCGTTTAACGCGCCGGTCGAAATTTTGCCGAAATTGATTTCCTCGCTTGCCCTTCCGCCTACGAGAGAACACATTTCGTCAAGCATTTGCTCTTTGGTTGTAATCTGACGTTCTTCGGGCAAATACCATGCCGCCCCAAGAGCCTTTCCTCTGGGCACAATCGTTACTTTTATAAGCGGGTGCGCGTTTTCCAACAGCCACGAAACCGTTGCGTGTCCTGCCTCGTGATAAGCGATTGTCTTTTTTTCGTTTGCCGTTATCAGTGAACTTTTCTTTTCCAAACCGCCGATAATTCTGTCGATAGCGTCCAAGAAATCCTGTTTGTCAACGATTTCCTTGTTGTGACGTGCGGCAATAAGGGCGGCTTCGTTGCAGACGTTTGCGATGTCAGCACCCGAAAAACCGGGAGTCTGCTTTGCCAAAAAGTTCAAATCCATATTCGGGTCTACTTTCAACGGTTTCAGATGCACGTTGAAAATTTCGCTTCTTTCGTTCAAGTCCGGCAAATCTATTATAATCTGACGGTCAAACCTTCCTGCACGCATTAGCGCGGGGTCAAGAATTTCTGCTCTGTTAGTTGCGGCAATCATGATGATTCCCGTGTTGGTTTCAAAACCGTCCATTTCAGTAAGCAGTTGGTTGAGAGTGTTTTCTCTTTCGTCGTTTGACGAGAAGTTTGCGTTTTTGCCTCTTGCGCGGCCTATTGCATCAATTTCGTCAATAAAGATGATACACGGTGCTTTTTGTTTGGCCTGGTTGAAGAGGTCGCGGACTCTTGATGCTCCGACGCCGACAAACATTTCCACAAAGTCAGAGCCTGACATCGAGAAAAACGGCACGTCAGCCTCGCCTGCAACGGCTTTTGCTAAAAGGGTTTTTCCCGTACCCGGAGGGCCTACAAGGAGTGCGCCCTTGGGAATTTTTCCGCCGAGTTTTGTGTATTTGTCGGGGTTTTTGAGGAAATCTACGATTTCGGTTACCTCTTGTTTTGCTTCTTTTAAGCCTGCGACGTAACTGAAATTGATTTTCATCTTGTTGGCGTCTTTGTCAAAAACTTTTGCTTTTGACTTTCCGACGTTGAAAATTCCGCCTGCGCCGCCCATGCGCTTGAACATAAACGCCCAAACTGCGACTAAGAGCAGCAGCGGCAAAACCCAGCCTAAAACCTCGGTGAAATAATCGATTCTTGTTTCGCTGTCAAAGAGCAGTCTTTTGTCTTCCGGAATGTCTTTTTGCGCATCCATCAGCCTTGCCTGAAAACTCTCCGGCGAGGAGATTGCGTGCATAAAATGCGGACCTTTTGCCGGTATTTTTTTGTTTTTCAGATACCTGTATTTTTCAGAGGCGTACCTGTCTTCTTTGAGCGTTATAAGAGCCTTGTCTTTGTTGACAACGACAATTCTCAAAACGTCTTTGTTTGCAATCATGGTTTTGAGGTCGTCCCAGTAAATGGTTTCGGGATTGCCTTTGATGTCCATAAACTGCATTATTCCTATCAGCAAAATCACTGCGCCGATAACCCAGTAAATAATATTGCCTTTGTTCGGGTTGTTGTTCGGTCTTGGTCTGAAAATATTATCGTTCATTATTTTTTTCAGATGTGTTTTCTTGTCTTTTTTTCTTTTTTAATTAATCTTCGTCGGGATAATCGGTGCGTTTAGCGTCCGCCCAAAGTTTTTCGAGTTTGTAGAAACCGCGTTTTTCTTCGAGGAAAACATGTACCACCACGTCGATATAATCGAGCAGTACCCATTCGGCGTTTTCTCTGCCTTCGCGGTGATAGGGCCATTGTTTGGTGTGTTCAAACACGTAATCTTCAATGCCGTCGGCGATTGAGAGTACTTGTCTGGGGTTGTCAGCCTGTGTAACGATAAAAGAATCACACACCGAGGCATCGAGGTTTCTTAAATCGAGTTTAACGATTTTTTCGCCTTTTTTTTCTTTGATTCCTGCGACTATAAGTTCAGCGAGTTGGTCGCTGTTGATTGTATAATCATTCATAAATGTTTACTCTAATTATCTGATAATTAATGTGTTAATAAAAATATGTCCGCTTTAATCCGCTTTTTTAGGATTAAAATCGTTTGCAAAGATAGTTTTTTTGTTTCATTCAGACAAAAATAATAAGAAAATTTTTAAATGCTGAAAAAAAATTCTAATTTTGTGCTATAATTTTTTTCAGCCATGGCACAATACATTGCAAACCCAATATACGATTCCGCATTTAAATATATGATGCAGAATGAGAAGTCGGCGACTTTGCTGCTTTCAGCACTTTTGCAGCGCAAAATCACTGACTTGAAAATCATCGCCAACGACACTCCCGTAATTGAGGAAAAATCGGGCGTAAGAATACTGCGTCTTGACTTTGCGGCGACGGTCGTAAATCCCGTTACCAACGAGAACGAATTGATAACCATTGAGTTGCAAAAATCGTATCTTGATACAGAGATTATGCGTTTCCGCACGTATCTTGCCAACAAATATTCCGACCCTAACAACGCTGAAACTGTCGCGATTTACATTTTGGGACATACGTTTCAAGAAATCGAAATCAAAAAGCCGGTCATTTATAATTACGCCAATCTCCGCAGTCTTACGCATGATACGATAATCGTTCAGATTCCATATTTAAAAAAGAACGCGCAAACAAAAGTTGAGCAAATGTTGGAGGCGTTTTGTCAGGATTATATTTCGACAAAATCGACTCAGTTGCTTGAAATGGACATCAGCAGCAAACCGCAAGAGTTTCAAGACCTTATCCGTCCGTTGATTTATGCTGTTGCTGATTCCGACATCCGCAAAGTTATGGACATAGAGGACGAAATGTCGGCGTATTTCGCCAATTATAAAAGCGTTACCGATGAAATCGAAGTTCTCAAAGAAATGACAGAAGAGACAAAGAAAGAATTGCAGAAAACAACATCGCAGTTGCAGGAAAATCAAAAGCAGTTGCAGGAAAGCAAGGCACAGTTGCAAGAAAGTCAGGTTCAGTTGCAAGAAAAAGATTCGCAGTTGCAGGAAAGCAAGATTCAGTTGCAAGAAAAAGACAAAGAATTAGAAAAACTCCGTCAGTTATTAAAACAACACGGACTTTCAGAAAAGTAAAAAAGAAAACGGCTGCCGAAAAAGCATTTCGACAGTCGTTTTTTTTATAATGTCTTTAAGCATGGATAATTTAATTGTCGAACTGTAAAGTTGCCTTTATTTTTTCGACTTCTTCAATAGAAAGTTTTGAAATTTTTGCAGCCAAATCAACAGGCATACCTTCTTTTAGTATTGCGATTGCGGTTTCTTTGCGGCTCTCCGCAAGTCCTTCCGCACGACCTTTTTCAATACCTATTTTCTCGCCTTCTTCTTTGCCTTTGAAAAAGCCTTTCTTTTCGGAATCTTCCATAGCATTGGTAATATCCCACAAAGCGTTAAGACTTTCTTCGTATTCAAGATGCTCACCCTCTGACATCATCGAAATTTCCGCAATTTCAAAAACACGCCTGAAAACAGCCTCTTGTAATTCTTTCGGTCTTTCCATCAGTTTGGAAAGGTTTTTCAAAACAAACAGCCATTTGTCGTACATCGTAACAAGTTCTTCTCGCGTCTTTTTGAACTTTGGCATTTCGAGGTAAAAATAAACCAACTTGTTGTAAAAGACTTTTCCTGTAATCCGGTCGGTAAGCATTACGATATGCAACAAATCATCGTCGGAAAA
>JAFXUC010000094.1 GCA_017535325.1 Bacteroidales bacterium
ATCATCATCTTCTTCTTCGTCATCATCATTGTATTCATCATTGTATTCATCGTCATCAGAATCTTCTTCGGCTTTTTGTTTATTCTGTTTATTACCGTTGTCAGATTTCAGACTACTGCTGTTCTCAGCCGCACCTGACGAATTACTTGACCCGCCGCATGATGACAATGTGATTAATACACAAAGCATTACCAACAAAACGCAGTTTAACTTAACCGCAAAAGTTTTAAAATTCTTAATCATAATTATAATATTATTTAGTTATTTTCACAGATTTAATAAGCACTACGATTCTTCATAATAATCTTCATCATCGTAATCGTAGTCATAATCTTCCTCTTCGTCGTAATAATCGTAGTCTTCGTAGTCGTCCTCATCGAAGTAATCGTTGTAATAAGCCTCAATAAGGTCATTATTAATCCAATCGCTTACAAGTCCGAGAATTAGGTCGCGTTCATCATCAGAGGCCTCACCGTCTGCACTGCAAACTTCAAGCATGTCGGCGGCTATCGTAGCACGCGCACCCTCAGAAAGATATTTTGAAAGAATTTCAATAGATTCCTGAACCCATTCCAACCAGTCGTCTTTTTCCAAGACAATGTCAAGACAGTTTTCAAACACTTTTTTCGGAGAATAGTTCAAACCAAAAAGTTGAAGAATACGTTTGAGTTTTCCCAAAGCGGCTTTCTGCTCCGCTGGTGCCATATCTCCATCGCCACAGGTGGCTACGCAGTACAAAACGCCAAGACGGTAAACAATGTCGTAGTCGCCAAGTTCATCGCACATCGCATACCAAGTCTCGTCTGACATATTGGAAAACTCATTCTCCATATCAACAAAAACAGACTGGTTGTCATCAGACCATGCCTCTTCTTCGATTTTGTCAGTATTCACACCACCGTCAATACTGTAAATCACAAAACAATCGCCCGTATTGAATTCCGGATTGAGCATATATGAATATGGAATATAACAATAACCTTTGTCGCCCCACTGATGCCCCCAAGAGTTACGTACGATAAACACCTTGTCAGGATCAGAATAGCCGACACAACACATTGCATGACCGCCTTGATCCGCCTCTCCTGATTTCGGTGTCGGGATAAATCCGTTGCGGGGATTGTCAAACGCCGAAGATGTCCCTATACCAAAAACGATAGGATAACCTTCCGCGAGAACGCTTTTCCACGCAGTAAGATCCAACTCCACCTGCTCGTATTTTGAGATTACATTTTGTTTTGCCTCTTCATAACATTGTGAAGGCGGTTTCTGTCGGTATTTTTTGATGTCGTATGGCCAACTTTTTTCCGAACAAACTCCGTACTCTGCCATTGCTTCCATAACATCGTAGAAATTGCCGCCGCTGTCCTCGTTTTCCAGTCCCATTAAAGCACGGGTATTGTAATACAAAAACAGACGGCTCAAATCGAAATTTTCTTGCTGATGCCACTTTTTCAAATATTCGTATGCACCGGCAGCCGCATTTGCAGTACACGAACCTAACGTACTCTGATTTTCAACCGCGGTCATATACGGACGCAAATCAACTTTCGCAGGAAGTTTTGAAGCGTCAATAGAGGCTTTGTATTGCGGCGTATTATCTTTCGGAGGTGCTGACTTGTAACCGCCTTTCTTAATAACAGAACCGTCGGCACGTCTGATAATATCGTCAGACTGCGCGGTTTGATGCTTTTTTGAACCGCCGGCATTATTATCAGAGCCGCCGCCGTTATTGTTGTTAGACGGCTCGCCGCCGCCAAAACAACCTGTCAAAGCGGCAACAGCCAATATTAAAAAATATTTTTTCATAATTTTCGATATTTTGAATTATTCACTTAACTTCATTTTTTCAATCATTTCTGAATTGATACTCTGCGGCTCACCAAATTCAGCCAACAGTTGTTCATAGTCCTTTCCGAATTTTTTCTTATATTTGGTATGAAGTTCTAAAAGTTTCTTCCAATTGTTTTGCCAACCGTCTTGAAACGATTTCTTGTCTGCATCAGAAAGATTGTTCTGATCTTTGCCGTCCATAAAAATATAACCCCACGCACTATTGGCGTTGACTTTCGCACAGATTATCATAACGGCAACTTCAACATTGTCATACGATTTTACACCCTGATTGATAAGTTTGTCCAATTTTTTATAACTGCTTTTCAGTTTTGAAGATACAGAGCCGCCATTTTGTGCCCCGTATAATTCTTCCTGAACCTCACCTAAAACTTCATACAATTCGTCTGCATAGGCTTCCATATCGCCGCTATCACCACTTTCGTCTTCATCACCGGCATATTCCTCTCCGGCAGACGTTTTTTTACTCTTTGAGTTACTGCTGTTGCCACCGTTGCTGCTTTCAGAGGGTGCAGAACTGCCTCCGCATGATGACAATGCGATTAATGCACAAAGCATTAACATCAAAACACTTTTCAAATTTTTAATCATAATCGTAATTTTTTATGTTGTTAATATTTGTTATGCCGCAAAATTAGTAAAAGTTTTTTAAAATTTTAAAAAAATTAGTTAAATAATACAAAAAACCTGTACATCATTGGCTTGAAGCATTGATATACAGGTTTTAAGTATGCTTTAAAAAAAATTATTCTCCCAACGTTGCCACCATAACCGCTTTGATAGTGTGGAGACGGTTTTCAGCCTGGTCAAAAACTATTGAAGCCTCACTTTCAAAAACCTCGTCCGTAACTTCCATACAGTCAATATGGAATTTGTCGTAAATTTCTTTTCCCGTTGTGGTTTTTATGTCGTGAAAAGCCGGAAGACAATGCAAAAACTTCACGTTTTTGTTGCCGGTGAGTTCCATTGCGGCACTATTAATCTGATAGTCTTTCAAAAGCGCGATTCTTTCCGCCCAGACATCGTGCTTTTCGCCCATCGAAACCCAAACGTCTGTGTAAAGGAAATCGCAGTCTTTAACGCCTTCTTTTACATCGGAAGTGATTGTGATTTTTGCGCCGGTTTCAGAGGCAATTTCCTGACATTTTTTTACAAGTTCAGCATCAGGATTAAGTTCCTTGGGACCTACAAGGCGCAAATCCATGCCGAGTTTTGCGGCGATTATCATAAGCGAGTTTGACGTGTTGGAGTGAATGTCGCCCATAAAAGCCACCTTCACTTCACTGATTTTTTTCGCAGAATGTTCTTTTATCGTAAGCACGTCCGCCAACGCCTGAGTCGGGTGAAACTCGTTTGTAAGTCCGTTCCAAACCGGCACATGAGAATATTTTGCAAGAGTTTCAACAGTTTCCTGCGCAAAACCCCTGTACTCTATCCCGTCAAACATGCGGCCGAAAACCCTTGCCGAATCCTCAACCGATTCTTTGTGTCCGAGTTGGCTTGCCGAAGGCGTAATGTAAACCGTATGTGCGCCCTGGTCTGCGGCGGCAACCTCAAACGCACAGCGCGTGCGGGTGGAAGTCTTTTCAAAAATTAACGCTATGTTTTTTCCTGTCAGATGTTTTACCTCCGTACCTGATTTTTTTGCTTTTTTCAAGTCTGCTGACAAGTCCAAAAGATAGTTGATTTCCTGAGTCGAGAAATCCAATAATGTGAGAAAACTTCTGTTCTTTAAATTTACCGTAGTCATCTTTTTCTGAATTTTTATGCCGCGAAGATACAAAAAAATCCCTTAATATACAAAAAAAGCGGAAACTTTTTACAGTTTCCGCTTATAAATTAAGTTTAACACTTATGTTTTACTTGTCCAAAACGTTCATTGTGTCAAGAACGCCCAAGGTTTTCTTAACAGCCTGTGCAGATGCGTCGAGCAATGCTTTTTCCTCTGCGTTGAGGTTGAGTTCGATAACTTTTTCAACGCCGTTTTTGCCGAGGATAACCGGAACGCCGAGGTACATGTCTTTGTAACCGTATTCACCGTCCAAGTATGCGCAAACGGGAACGAGTTTTTTCTGGTCGCGTACAATAGCCTCAACCATGTAAGCAGCCGATGTACCGGGAGCATACCAAGCAGAAGTGCCGAGAAGGTTTGTAAGTTCTCCGCCGCCTTTCTTTGTTCTCTCGATGATAGCCTCCAATTTGTCTTTTGCAACAAGGTCGGTAACGGGAACGCCGCCGACAGAGGTGAATCTGGGAAGCGGAACCATTGTGTCGCCGTGTCCGCCCAAAAGCAACGCCTGAATGTCCAAAGGAGTTACGCCGATTTCCTCAGCCAGGAATGCTTTGTAACGTGCGGTATCCAATGTGCCTGCCATACCGAATACTTTGCTTGACAAGGTTTTAGCAGTCTTGAAAGCAACGTATGTCATTACGTCCAAAGGATTGGAAACGATGATGATGATTGCATTGGGAGATGCTTTGATTACGTTTTCGGTAACGCTTTTTACGATACCTGCGTTAACGCCGATTAAGTCTTCGCGGCTCATACCGGGTTTTCTGGGAACGCCTGATGTGATAACAACAACGTCAGAATTTGTAGTTGCCGAATAATCGTTGGTTACGCCTTTGATTTGGTGATGAAAACCTGCCAAAGCAGATGTCTGCCAGATGTCAAGGGCTTTTCCTTCTGAAATGCCGGGTTTGATGTCCAATAAAACAACCTCTGTTGCGAGGTCTCTGCGTGCAATGGCATCTGCGCAAGTTGCGCCTACGTTGCCTGCTCCGATAACTGTAATTTTACTCATTTTTATAGTATTTTTAAGAAATTCACTTAAATAGTGCCGCAAAGATAGAAAACAATTTGTTATGTTGTTATTTTTTTTCAATATTTTTTTTCAAAAAAATCATTAAAAAATTTCCGATTCTTGAAACAAATTATTTTATTTGCATTTATTTAACATTACAAAACATGAAAAAACACACTTTTATAATAATCATTATAACTCTCGGATTGTTTCTTTCGGTCTACAAGAGTTATTCCAAAGACTTGAAAACTATGGATTTTAAAAGTTTATTCACAAAATCGCCCGCTACCTTCGGCGAACTCTGGGCAGAGGTAAACGCCCTCGAAAACAAAGGCAAAACCAACGAGGCTTACAAAAAAGTCAAGGAAATTTTAGCAAAGGCTAAAAAGGAAAAAAACTATCCGCAAATAATCAAAACTTATATTTACAGTCTTGATTATCAAAATACTACGGTTGACGACGGATTTTTTTCCGAACTTGAAAAAATGGAAAAGGAAATTTCGGATTTTCCCGAAGCCGACAAAGCCGTAATGCACTCGGTTTTGGGACAGACTTACATGAATTATCTCCAAAGGGAATATTTTGCGATTTCAAAGCGCACCGACGTAGAGGTAAAGGACGGCAACGTGAAAACTTATTCCACAAAGCAACTTCTGAGGACGGCAAAGTCGCATTTTATGGAATCCATAAAACCCGAAAGCGCGTTGAAAGCAAAAAAAATCTCTGATTACAAGGACATTCTGACAGGTCTCAACCCCGACGAAGAACTTTGGCCGACGCTCTACGATTTGGTTTTGAACCGCGCTTTGGACGAGTTTTTTGAAAACGACATCTCGCGTTACGAGGTTTTTGACGACGAGTTTAATTTCAACAACGAAAAACTTTTGGGCGGAAAAGACGAATTTTTGAGTATCAGACTAAATGAAAAAGAGTTGGAAAATTCGGCTGCGTATCAGGCGTTTTTAATCCATCAAAAACTCTTGAAAACCAATTCTGACGGCGACAACAACGTATTGGTTTACAACGATTTGAACCGTCTTTCGCATTATTACGGACATGCAACAACAGAGGATAAGGACTTCCTTTATCTGAACACTCTGCTCGAAATGGAAAAAGCGCAGAAAGACACCTCTGCACTTATAAGAATAAAGTGGCAGACCGCAAAATTTTACGAAAGACAATCAGAAAAAGTAAAAGCGCACCAGAAAGCCGAAGAAATTCTCGCGCTGAACCCGAAATTCAACAACGCAAAATATCTTATTCAAAACATTGAAAATCCGGAGGTTAACCTCTCGGCTGAAAATTACCAGCCGTCAACCAAGGAAATAGTCTTGAAGTTGACGCACAAAAACACCGAAAAAATTTATATCCGTTTCGGCAGGATTTCAAAAAGTTTTTATGACAGACCCGATTACCACAGCAGCAGTTATTTGGAAAAATTTTCCAAGGCGATGTCAGAAACAAGGACTTTTATTCACACGGTTACAAAAAATCCCGATTATACTCTAAGCAAATCTGAATACAACATTCCCTGCCAAAAAATCGGATATTACGCCGCTTTGATTTCTACTGACCCGGATTTCAAAAAGGACAACGTTCTATACAAACTTATTCAAGTAACTGATTTGGTTTCTGTTACGGCAAAAAATCCCGAAAACTCGGAAACTGTTGTAAAAGTTTTGGACAGAGTTTCGGGTCTGCCTGTCGAAGGCGCAACCGTCAAGGCATTAGGCGAAGAATACAAAAACGGAAAATGGGTTTGCACAAAGTACGGCGAAAAAACTTCCGACAAACAAGGCAACTGCGTTTTCAAAAAAGACGAAATAAAATATCAGGGTTACAACCTGTATTTCACGGCGGAAAAAGGCAATGACTTTTTGGACAAAAAACGTCTTACCATCTCCTCGGCGGTAAACCCTTACGAAACGCTTCACCTGAAAATATTCACCGACAGGGCGATATACCGTCCGGGTCAGACGGTCAGATTTAAAGCCGTCGGTTACAGCAAACAAGGCAACAACGCCCAAGTTGTTGAAAACAAAAAAGTTACGGTTTCGGTTCTTGACATCAACCGTCAAAAAGTCTACAACAAAACTCTCACCTTGAACGAATACGGCTCGGCAGACGACAGTTTTGAACTGCCAACTTCCGTAGTATTAGGCAATTACACGTTCCGCGCGGCAGAATTTTCGTGTTCGCATGATTTCAGCGTGGAAGAATACAAACGCCCGACTTTTGAAATTTTTACAAAAGACAATGAAAAACAAAGCACTCTGAATCAGGAAGTCAGCGTAAAAGGCAACGCGCTCTCCTATTCGGGCGTAAAAATTCAGGACGCAAAAGTAAAATACGAGGTTGTAAGGATTCCGAAGTTTTACGGCTGGTGGTATTTCGGTTACGATTTGAAAGAAAAATCCGTCGCAAATGGCGAGGTAAAAACCGATGAAAACGGCGAATTTGAAATCAAGTTTCCCGCAAAACCCGACAGAAGCCTGCCGGAGGATTTGAACCTTGCTTTTACTTACAAGGTAAAAATCGATGTTACTGACATAAACGGCGAAACTCAGTCCACAACGCATTACGAAACAGTAGGTTACGCAGGAATTTTTATGAGCCGCGTTTTGCCGAATGATTTGTATTTCAAAGGTCAGGACAAATTCTGCGACCTCAAAATCTCCGCTTACAACGCCTCTTACGTACCCGTTGAATGCGACGTGGAAGTCATTGTCAAGAAACTGAAAAACTTTATGAACCCGCTGCCTGACAACGATTTATACGAGTTGGAAGAAGAAAAAGTTTTGAAAACAATGACCGTAAAATCCTCTCTGAAATTGGATTTGAAATTTTTGGAGACCATGGAAGACGGCAACTACTCGGTTTTGCTGAAAACCAAAGACTCTCAAAATCACGAAATTACATCGGAGTCAAGATTTACAATCGTCTCTGAAAACTGCAAAAACACGGCTTTCAACAAGTATTTCTGGACTCAAAACTTCCGTCCGAGTTGCGAGCCGGGTGAAAAGGCAAAAATAATTTTCGGAACCTCAATGAAAGACGTAAACTGCTGGTACGAAGTATTTTGCGGAGACAAACGCATTTCTGCACAGCAGAATTTCCGCCTGAGTCAAAACTCCAAGAGCATTGAAATTCCGATTTTGGAAGAATACAGAGGCGGCATTTCCGTAAGGTTCTTTTTTGTAAAAGACAACCGTTTTTATCAGAACACGTATTCAGTAAGCGTACCGTATTCAAACAAAAAAATCGACATAAAATACGAGACTTTCCGCGACAAGTTGGAACCGGGTCAGACGGAAACCATCAAGTTGAAAATACTTGACAGAAAACTCAAACCCGTTGACGCGGAAATGTTAGCCGTACTTTACGACGAATCGCTTGACGCAATCCGCGAAAACAGTTGGTATTTCAGTTGTTACGGTTATAATTCTTCGTGCAGTTCTTACGAGGGAAATTATTTCGGAGCCTCCGGCGCAACCGCAATCCTTTACCCGAAAACCAGCGGTTATTACGAAGCATCATACAATCCGGCTGTCAACTGGTTCGGACATCTGATTTACTCTTTCGGACGACGACACCCGGAGGTGCTTTACCGGACTTTCGGAGCAGCAAAAATGCTGTCAAAAAATATGGTTATGGAATCCGCTCCAATGGAAGCATACGAAGAAGTACTTGAAGTTTTGGACGATAAAATTGAAGTTCAAGACGCAGCAGTGGAAGAAGAATCAGCAGAAGACAATGCAGGTTTTGACGAGGTAAAAGTAAGGGAAAATTTTGCTGAAACGGCGTTTTTTGAGCCACATCTCGTAACGGACAAAGACGGCAATATTTCAGTGGAATTTACTGTGCCTGAATCACTTACAAAATGGCATTTCAAAAGTTTCGCCCACACGAAAGACTTAAAATACGCTTTGAGCGAAAACCATTTGATAACGCAAAAGCCGTTTATGGTGGAGCCAAATCTGCCGAGGTTCTTTTTGGAACGCGACAAAATAACTATCCCCGTAAAAATCAGCAATTTAACAGAAGAAAAACTTTCGGGAAAAGTAAAAATTGAAATACTTGATTTTCAGACTTTAAAACCCGTCAACGATTATAAAATTGACGCTGCGGTCAAAGATTTTTCTGTGGAGGCTGACAGGTCTACGACGGCGGAATTTACGCTTGAAATTCCCAAACGTCCTGAACCCGTGGTAGTTAAGATTGTCGGAATTTCAGACGGACACAGCGACGGAAGTCAGAAATACGTTCCGGTTTTAACCACGAGAACGCTCATCACCGAGTCACAGACACTTTACATAAGAGGCAACCAGACCAAGAATTTTACTGTCAACGCCCTTAAAAACCAGTCTGAGACACAAGACAATCAGTCGCTGACGTTTGAATTTACCTCAAATCCCGCATGGCTTGCGTTTATGTCGCTGCCTTCGCTCAGGGAAACCGACAGAGAATGTCTTGACTACATTTTTGACTGTCTGTACGCCAACTTGTTAGCGAAAAAAATCATAACCTCGAATCCGGGTTTTGAAAAAACTTACAACTCACTTTCTGAGGAAGATTTCAAGTCGGCGTTGGAAAAAAATCAGGAGTTGAAATCTATTATGCTGAACGAAACGCCGTGGCTTTTGGACGCAAAAACAGAGGGCGAACAAATGAAAAAACTCGCCAAACTTTTTAACTCCAAGGCTGTTGACGAGACAAACAAAGTTTACATCAAAAAACTTCTTGACTCTCAGTATTCAAACGGCGGCTGGCCGTGGTTCAAGGGCATGAGAGAGAGCGTTTTTGTTACGCAGGAAATCATCTGCGGACTCGGCAGGCTCATTCACCTCGGCGCAGTAGAAAACACGGGCGAAATCAAGAAAATGACCGAGCGCGGTATCTCGTTTATGGACAAGCAGTTAAAGCAAGATTATGACGATTTGAAAAAACTTTTGGGCAAAAAAGACTTGGACAAATACCACCCGTCGTATTATGACATTCAGTATTTTTACGCCCGCAGTTTCTTCGACGAAAAAGTGCCGTCATCAACCAAAGAGGCATACGATTTCTTCCTTTCAAAATTAGTTCAGTATTGGACGGATTTTTCTTTGTACGCTCAGGCACTACTCGCAACAACTTTCCAACGTCTTGACAAACAGTCTGTTGCAAAGGACATCATCGCCTCTTTCAAAGACAACGCGCAATATTCTGACGAGTTTGGAATGTATTACTCCAAAAATCTCAACGGTTATCACTGGTACAATTCGCCGATAGAGACTCAGGCGATGATAATTGAAGCGTTTTCTGAGTTCAAAATGTCTCACGAAGTTGAGGAGTTGAAAATCTGGCTCATAAAACACAAACAGACAAACTCTTGGAAATCAACACGCTCTACAACAGAGGCTGTTTACGCGCTCTTAATGAACGGCGAAAAACTTTCCACCGAAGAAGAGCCGTGCAAAATTAAAATCGGCAACCTCAGCCTCGAAGAAAAACCGTCGGAAGGCGCGGCATACGTAAAAAAAGTGTTCCCCGCAGAGGAAATCAAGCCGGAATCTTCTGACATCGAAGTCGTTAACCCGAACAACCACATTGCTTTCGGCGCAACGTATTTGCAGTATTTTGAGGAGTACGAAAACGTGAAGGCAAATTCAAACGGTCTTACACTGACAAAAGAGATTTACAAAATTACGAAAGACGCTTTGGGTCAGGACGTTGCAACGCTTGTTACCCCGGAAACTCCGCTCAGACAAGGCGACAAGTTGAAAGCGCGTTTTGTTATCACAACCGACAGAGACCTCGAATACGTCTTCTTAAAAGACCTTCATTCGTCGGCGTTTGAGCCTTTGAACAAACTTTCTGGCAGTCATTTTCAAGACGGACTTTTCTATTATGAAAGTACAAAAGACGCATCAGAGGAGTTTTTCATCGAGTTTATGCAGCGCGGCACGTATGTGTTTGAATATCCGCTTGTTGCGGTTCACAAAGGCGTTTTAACAAACGGCATCGCAACGATAGAATGTATGTACGCGCCTGAGTTCAGAGCAAACTCAACGTCGCAAAAAGTAAAGGTGGAATAAAGGAAAATTTAGAGCTGCAATGTCTTGAATTTGCGGCTCTAAATTTTTATTTTAACCGTTCTTTTGAATTAGCAATCCCCTTTTTGAGTTTCTCCCAAAAATTTGGTTCTGTTTCTTCGCCAATTTTAATAGGAAAATTTTCATCGGCAAATATTTCTGTATTTTTAACCGTAAGAATAAAATCTGTAACATCTTTTGATAATATTCCGTTGTTCCGCATTTTCAAAATTTCATCAAAAGTAAATTCTTGTAAATATAAACACGTAGGATTTTCAGCCAATTTATTAAAGGTGAACTCCAATATATTTACAACCTCAGGTGAAATTTTGTTCGCAGCATCAAAAAAAGTATCAATATCCGTCGGGTATTTCAACTCCGGCGCATAATACTGAATTGTCGTCATAAACAGATTACTTGCCGACTTCAAATCGCTATCGAATTTTTCAAAAGAATTTCTTATCGGGACAAAAATATCCTCCTCTCCAAAAAACACTCCGACCGAAATTCTAAAATATTTTGCGATTTTTTCTAATGTTTCAAGCGTCGTACTATTGCGTTGCATAGCCATAGTAATGGCTGTTTGAGAGATTTTTGTTTTATCACTCAATTTTTTCAGTGTTATACCTGCTTCATTGCATAACAACTTAATTCTACGTAAATCAACCATTTACAAAAATATTTTTTTTATAAAAATTACTTCAATCATTTTTTAATATTTTTTTCATTTTTTGTTTGGTTATTAATTTCATTTGTATTATCTTTGCAGCGTAATTTAAAAACAAAGTTTTTACTTTTTGCAAAGGTATAAAAATTTTGTAAAATATTAAAACTTTAAAATATTAAAAGACATGACAGAAACGAAAGAAAAGAGTTTTTCCCGCTCCCTCTTAAAAGGAACGGTATTGAATTTGGGTTTGCAATTAGCGAACCGCAATCTTAATAAAAATAATGTTTGGCAAATTCTGCTTGTCGGAGCAGCAGGCGGCGTTGGTGATTATTTCTTAGGAAATGCCGCAATGGGCGCAATTCTCGGCAGCGGCAACGCCTTAGTTAACAAAACAAAGGATTTTGAAACGGCTGCAAAATATGCTGCAATAGGCGGTGCGGCGGATTTGTTGCTAAATGTTGCAGAAGCAAAAGCGGAAGAATTCAAACCAACAAAATCCAAGTATACAGATCCCAAAAACCTCTTAAAGCGCACAGGAGTAATTCTTGCACACGGTCATTATGATATAATTAGGCGAAGTACATACGGCGAAAATGGATTGGCTCAAATAGAATTGACAGAAAACTTTCAGTACAAAACAATGATTTCTGCTTTTGAATTAGCCCAAAAAACAAAAACGTTTAAAGATACATTAACTCTGTTTAATAATAAAACACATTCTCTTGTTTTTATGGAAACTGATTTAACAGAAAATGGAAGATACGGTACAAGCGAATGCTTTATGATGAGTACAACCGATGAGTATAATTTTACTCCTCGCAATAACAGAGGATTTTTACGAAATCCAAGTAATTATCATTTCAGTATCAGGGTAAAATTATTCCCATTGGAAATGGAGAACATAAGCGAAAAAAAACAAATAGCTAAATTAGCAGTGGTATTAGGTCATGAACTTTTTATACATTCAAGGCATTTGGAGGCTGTTAAATTATGGGAATTAGGAAAATATACTGAGGCATTAGACAAAGAAATGGAAAATCCGGGATTTGACGGTAATATAGACCACAAACTGTATATGCAAGGGCAAAAAACAATTATGAATCAGTACATTAAAGAATTAAAAAATATTGCTGCTTCATCAAAACTTGGAATATCTTCATACGATATACAAACTGCAGTATACGAACATGATAAACCGTATAAATATTTATTAAACCAATGAAATTAATAAACTTTATCGGCATATTATTGATTTTGCTAACTTCAACTATTGGCAACAAAATTGCCCCCGGACGGTATTGTACATTTTATGAAAACGATACCGTTACGGCTTTTGGACCAACAAAATATGCAGAAAACGACAAATACGGATTTTGGATTTTATTTGGCAAATTACTACCACAACATGACATAAATTTATATGCTGTCGGCAAATTTGAGAATAATCGTTTAAACGGTACTTGGATTGAATTTCAAGGAGATAGTTTACAAACAAGAGCAATAGAATCATACTATATTAATGATTCGCTAAACGGTCATTTTTATGATTATGATACATTAGGTATCTTATGTACAAAACGTTATTATAAAAATGATGAATGTGATTCTGGAATTGTGTTTGAAAATTCACGATATTTGTGGCAAGACAGTTATGATTTTGGCTTTGTAGATTTGAATATACGCACAACAATCTTGAACGATATGTCCAAGCCCAATTACACGCATCAACAATTTATTACTTTCAACTCTTGGACTAACAAAATCACAACTATTAATATTCTAATGTGCAGTATATTATTATTGTTAAACATTTTAAATTTTATAAAACATGGAAAACACAAAAAATAAGAGTTTTTCCCGTTCTCTCTTAAAAGGAACGGTATTAAATTCAGAACGGCAATATGCGGAACAAGTTGTCAATGGAATTTATTGCGGGAATTGTCGGCATAAAAATTGACTCCGAAACCGGTGCATTTACGCCGCGTATCGGATGGATTGTACGGCAGAAATAACTAAATCTTAAAAAATCTCAAAAAAACTTGAATAATACAATATAATTTAAGATATTTGCAAAAAATTTAAACGTAAAAAATATGAAAAAACTTTTATACGCATTAGTGATGTTGATATGCCCGCTGACGGCTACACTTACGGGCTGCAATTCGTCATCTGCCGACGACATAGTCGGAAAATGGAAAATTTCGGATTACAAAACAGACGCAAGAATAGAGGAAAGTCAAAAGGCTCTGTTTGAGGAAATTATCGCAGAAACCAAAGAAAAATCCATGTATGAGTTTGCTGCCGACAAAACTTTCAAACAGGAATACGACAATTTCCACCAGAAAGGCACTTGGGAACTCTTGGCCGAGGGCGAACAACTAAAACAGACTTTTGAAGGCGGAAAAATCGTCCTGAGCAAAATTCAGTCGCTTTCAAACTCCGAACTTGTAATCGTGCAAAAAGACGATGCATCGGGTTCAACAATAGTCCTCACGTTAAAAAAACAATAAAAAATTGGAAAAAATATTACTCGCAAGTTCTCCGAAAGGAAAGGAGACTGCCCAGAAACTGTTTCAAACGCTTAAAAAAAACGGCTATTCTGTCAACAACAGTGCCGCTAAAATAGATAAAAACGCTTTGCCGGATTTGGTAATCGCCGTAATGACGGAGGATTCGGAAAACAATCCCTCCATGATGTCGCTTTTGCACGGCTGCTCAAATTTCGGCGTTACGGTAATACCTTTTGTTACCGTTGAAATGGAAAACAAAACCGTCAGCCAGAATTTCTTTCTCGACGAACACGACTGGATAGACGCGGCGACGGTGAATTTTCAGGAATCTCAGGAGACGCTTTTGGACCTTCTGAAAAACAATTATCAGTACCTCTCAAAAAGGATTGAGAAAAAACAGCCGCAAAAACCGGCGGCAACAACCGTCCAGAGCAAAAACCCGAAAAAAAACACCACCAACCAGAGCCCTTCAAACAAGGAGCAGTTGTTCAAAAACCTGCTTTACGTGAGCGCGGCAGTGATTGTGGTTTTGCTGTTCATCTTAGTTAACGGCGGTATGAAACAATCGAACCGCGAGGCTGACAATTACCGCGCAAACGCCGCCTCAGGTCAGGGCGCAAATTCAGGACAAGGGGCTTCAAACGTTAAAATACAACTTTCGCAGCAACTCAAAAACAGCGAGCAGAATTTTGTGGGACGCTGGAGAATGGTTGAATATTCCGACAACCAGTACCGCAGAACCCGTCAGGACAGTCTTGACCTTCAAGAACTTGTAAACGCGCTTTTGACAAGGGCTGTGCTTGTTTTCAAAGCCGACAAGACTTTTGAAAGAATCGGATTTTCAGAAAAACCCGAAACAGGCGCGTGGGAATACGACCCTCAGTCAAAATACCTAAAACTCCAACCCACCGACGGCAACCAGTATGACGTGGTTCAGATTCAGGAGATTACGGAGAATCGCCTAATAATCGTGGTTCAGGAAAAACTCGAAACCAGCGAAGTTTTCACCAAGTTAACATTTCAAAAACAATGACGCTTATGAAAAAAGTTTTGTTTGTTTTAAGTCTTTTTCTCTGCCTTTCGTGCGGACGGTCTACCGAAACCCTTATCGTAGGCAGTTGGACTCTTACAAAGGCCGAATGTGAGAATTTTGAGGAATTTGCATCGTCAAAAGAAAAACTCGCAATCAGAAACCTTGACCAGAACATCGCACAGATTGAGCGCAATTTGGAAACGGCAGAGAGCGCGGACGAAAAGGAAAAGTTAAAGAACAGAATCCAAGAACTTTCTTCAAGAAAGGCAGAGGCTCACAAGAGCATCAAAGCGGACATCGAAGCGACATTAAAAGCCCTGGAAGGCAATATGGTTTATAATTTTTCGGACGACGACAGTTATAATCTTAACAACAACAAAAGATTTTTCGTCAAAACGGATTCGGAAACTTTCAGAGGCTCTTACAAAATTAGCGGCGATACTATTTCCGTGGTTCTTGACAATCAGGAAAAAGACCGTTTCGTCATCAGGACACTCACCGCTTCGACATTGGTAATCAGCAATATTCAGGAGGAGTTTCAAAAAGAAACCGCAATGAAAATGGTGCTGAATTTTAAGAAGGATTAAAAGGAAAAAATCATTAAAAAACTTGTTTAAAAAAATAAAAATTATTACCTTTGCAGACTTAAAAATAATTTTTAGTAATGGAAGAAAACAACTTAACTAAGGCTGAAATAATCGAGGCGGAAGAAAATTACACCGCCGACAGCATTCAGGTGCTTGAAGGATTGGAGGCGGTAAGAAAACGCCCCGCTATGTATATCGGCGACACCGGTGAAAGAGGTTTGCACCACCTTGTATATGAGGTAGTTGACAACTCTATCGACGAGGCTCTCGCCGGATTCTGTTCAAAAATAGACGTTACAATCAACTGGGACGAATCAATCACGGTAAAAGACAACGGCCGCGGTATTCCGACCGATTATCACGAAAAAGAAGGCAAATCGGCTTTGGAGGTTGTTTTGACAATTCTTCATGCCGGCGGTAAATTCAACAAAAACTCCTACAAAGTATCCGGCGGTCTGCACGGCGTCGGCGTATCCTGCGTTAACGCGCTTTCAACTTATTTTGAGGCGGTTATCAAGAGAAACGGCAAAATTTACCAGCAAAAATATTCCATCGGAAAACCGACGACGGAGGTTCTCGTTATAGGCGAAACCGACATCGAAGACACCGGCACGGAAATCACTTTCAAACCCGATGACAGCATTTTTACATGCCACGTTTATCAGTACGACATTTTGGCGGCAAGACTCCGCGAACTCGCGTTCTTGAACAAAGGCGTTCATCTTGAACTTCACGACATGCGCCCCGATGAAAACGGTAACACAAGACACGATGTTTTCCACTCTGAAAACGGTTTGAAAGATTTTATTGACTATTTGGAAGTTTCAAAAGACGAACTCTGCGAAATCATTCACCTCAACACCGAAAAAAGCGGCATTCCGATTGAAGTCGCAATGCAGTACAACAACGGTTTCAGAGAGAACGTTCACAGTTACGTCAACAACATCAACACTCAGGAAGGCGGTACGCATTTGACAGGTTTCAGACGCGGTTTAACAAGGACTTTGAAACAGTACGCCGAGACCTCCGGAATGTTGGCAAAGGCAAAACTCGAAATCTCCGGCGACGACTTCCGCGAAGGTCTGACGGCGATAATTTCGGTAAAAGTCCAGGAGCCGCTTTTTGAAGGTCAGACCAAAACCAAACTCGGAAACACCGAGGTAGGTCCGGCTGTTGACTCAGCAATTTCAGAGGCGTTAACCAATTATTTGGAAGAAAACCCGAACTCTGCACGCAATATTGTCAACAAAGTGCTTCTTGCGGCAAAGGCGAGAATCGCGGCTAACAATGCCCGCAAACTCGTTCAGCACCAGAGCAGTCTCAAAGGCGCGGGACTTCCCGGAAAACTTGCCGACTGTTCGTCAAGAGACAACACAAAGACAGAGATTTTCATCGTCGAGGGAGATTCGGCAGGTGGAACAGCAAAACAAGGTCGCGACAGAATGTATCAAGCAATTTTGCCGTTAAGAGGTAAAATCTTGAACGTTGAAAAAGCCGTTCAATACAAGACTTTGGACAACGACGAAATCAAAAACATCTACACCGCACTCGGAATCACAATCGGCACTGACGAGGACTCTCAGGCGGCAAACCTCAAAGGCATACGTTACGACAAGATTATCATCATGACGGATGCCGATGTGGACGGTGCTCATATTCAAACACTTGCGATGACGCTTTTCTTCCGTTATATGAAAGAAGTTATCGAACAAGGTCATTTGTATTTGGCAAATCCTCCGCTTTATTTGGTAAAGAAAGGAAAATCTCAGCGTTATTGTTGGACAGAAGACCAAAGACTTAAAGCATTGCAAGATTTTGGCAATGGTCAGGAAGACAGTTGCACGGTTCAGCGTTACAAAGGTCTTGGTGAAATGAACGCCGATCAACTTTGGGAGACAACCATGAACCCGGAAACCAGAACCTTGAAGCAGGTTACGATAGAAAACGCCGCCGAAGCCGACAGAACTTTCGCAATGCTGATGGGAGACGACGTACCGCCAAGACGCGAATTTATCGAGCAAAACGCAGTCTATGCAAATATTGATGCGTAAAACAATAAAACAATTATGAACAAAATTTTAAAAACCGTATTAAAAGTTTCAGGCATCACAATCGTTGTGGTGCTTGCTCTTTTGATTATCATTCCCGTTTTTTTCAAGGACAAAGTCCTGAAAGCCGTAACGGAAATCGCAAAAGAGTATGTGGACGCCGATGTCAATATCGGTGATTTGGATTTGAGCCTGATTTCCAACTTTCCGGGCGCAACCGTAACGCTGAAAGACGTTTCAGTTGTCGGACACGGTGAGTTTCAAGGAGTTACGCTCGCAAGTTTTGACAAGTTCAGCACAACAGTAAACGTTAAGTCGCTTTTCGGCGGCAAAATCAGAGTAAAGTCCGTTTTGCTTGACAATCCGAAGGCAAACATCATCGTTACCTCAGCCGGCAAACCGAATTACGACATCGCAATTTCGGATTCTACCGCCGTAGAAGAAGAAACGCCAGAAGAAGATACCGCATCTTCGCAGTTTGAATTAGTGCTTAAAAAGTTGAAAGTCAATAATTTAAACGTTACTTATACAGACAGTGTTACCGATGTTCATGCTTATATTGACAGTCTTAATTTCTCGCTCTCAGGCGACCTTTCTGACAAGGAAACGATTCTGAGCGCACTGCTTGACATTGCAAAACTCAACGTGAGATTAGGACCGATTATCTACATCAACGATGCTGTCGTTAACATGAAATCGGATTTGGACGCAGATTTGGAGAAAATGAAGTTTGTTTTCAAAGAAAACGTGTTCAAAATCAACGAGTTGGCTTTGGGTCTTGACGGTTATATCGCCGTCCCCGACACAAATATCAGAATGGACTTGAAATTCGGTACAAAAAGCACTGATTTTCTGAGCGTTCTGAGTATGATTCCCGCTGAATACGCCAAAGATTTGGAAGGTGTAAAAACCGCAGGAAAATTCAATTTTGAAGGTGGCGCAAAAGGTAATTTCAACGCTGTTTCGTTCCCCGAATTTTGGGTTGACTTTAATGTTGACAACGCACGTTTTCAGTATCCCGATTTGCCAAAATCTGCTGAAAATATCAACGTAAACGCCTTTATAAAATGTCCCGGCAACCTTGACAGCATTAACGTCAACGTAGAAAAATTCCATGTTGAACTCGGAAATAATCCCGTTGACGCTTCGGTACAAGTTCAGACCTCAAAAGACGACATATCTTTGGCAGGAAACGTAAATGTTAACCTCGACTTAGACATTGTAAATCAGGTAGTTCCGTTGGACGATATGACGATAAAGGGACTTGTAAAAGCAATACTTGATTTCAAGGGCAACCTCTCCGACATCGACAACGAACAATACGACAGATTTCAGGCTCAGGGCGATATTTTGATGACTGATTTTCATACTGTTATGACAGATTTGCCTCCGATTGACATTCATAAGGCACACCTTATTATATCACCCGAAAAAGGCACGCTCGAGACTTTCAGTATGAATCTTGGAAAATCGGATTTTGCTTTAAGCGGCAAATTAGACAATATTTTTCAATACGTTTTTGCAGATTCTACTTTAAAAGCAAACTTCACGTACAAGTCTGATTTGTTGGACGTTAACGATATTTATTCATACGACCATTCAGTGCCTGAGGCTGAGACGGCCGCTCCTACAACGGAAGAAGCCGCAACCGAAGCACCAGAAATACCCAAAAACATTGATTTTCAACTCAATGCCTCAATCGGAAAAATTCTTTACGACTCTTTGGTAATTGAGGATTTAGCCGGAAAAATTGGTCTCAAAAACGGTGTTGCAAGTCTTAACAACTTGAATTTAAGAATGTTGGGCGGCAAGGCTTTTGTTAACGGCGTTTATGACGACTCAAACGTAAAACGTCCGAAAGCCGATTTGCAGTTGGATCTTTCGGAAATAGACATTCAGACCACGGCAAAAACTTTCAACACGGTTGAAAAACTCGCGCCGATAGCCACATCATGCCACGGCAATATGACGGCAAAACTTAATTTCAAAACCGAACTTGACAATTATTTAAATCCTGATTTAAAGACTGTTAACGGAGACGGAAGACTCGTTACAAGTAGCGTTGGAATCAAAGATTCAAAAGTATTCAATCTCATCGGCACGGCTGCTAAAAACGAAAGTCTCAAAAACCCGACAATCAAAAACGTAAATCTCGGTTTTAGAATCAAAGACGGAAACGTTGAAATAGATTCAACAGCGATAAATTTGGCTGGTCAAGACGCGGATTTCAGCGGCAAAATCGGTTTGGATCAGTCGCTTGATATGAAAGTTGGAATGGCTCTTTCCGGCACGGTGGCTAACTCGTTGTTATCAAATGCGATTGGTAGCGACAAAGCAGGTCTTGTAAAAGTGATTGCCAACATCGGCGGCACGGTTGAAGACCCGAAATTAAAAGGCTTTTCAACCTCAGCAACCGACGCTTTGAAAGATGTTGTAGAAGAGAAAATTCAAGAGGTAAAAGACAAGGTTTCGGACGAGGCAAAAAAATTAATTGCCGATGCTAAGGCTCAGGGCGACAAACTCATAGCCGAGGCTAAAAAGCAAAAAGAATCGCTTGTTGCCGCAGCCAAAAACACCGCTGATCAAGCCAAAAAAATGGCTCAGGAAACTCGCGACAAAGCCGTTGAAACAGCAAAAACTGAGGCACAGAAATTAGTAGACAAGGCTTCTAATCCGGTTGCGAAAGCAGCCGCAAAAAAAGCCGCTGACAAAGCAATTCAAGATGCTACTCAAAAGGCTGACAAAGCACTTTCGGAGGCTAACGCGAAAGCCGATTCTGCCGTAACAGAGGCAGAAAAGCAAGGCGACAAACTCGTCAACGAGGCACAAAAAAAAGCCGACCAACTAAACGACGAAGCAGTAAAAAAAGCAGAAAGCATCAAATAAATTTTTTCAACACACAAAAAAAAGAAGGATTGTTCAAAAAAAATTGGACAATCCTTTTTTGTAATTAAGTTTTTGTTTATTTTTGCAAAAAAAATTATGCGGCTGTTATCTGTTTTCATATTTTTTTTGTTGACAATGACAATCTCAGCAACGGCTCAAAACTGTAAACTACCGAAAAACAAGGAGTTGAACAACAAATTCAACGATGCAGAAGCATTAATGCGGCAAAACAAGGATTTGAGCATAAGGTTTCTGACTGAAATCGCAAAAACCAACCCGAATTATTTTCCGGCAACCTTAATCCTCGGAAAATACAATTTGGAAAAGGCAAAAGACGCCGCTATGAGGTTTCAGTCAAAAGTCTCGCTTGAATATGCCAAAACCGCAATCGAATATTTAACTCTAAGTTTCGGAAACTGCGACAGTTATGATAGTTGCCGCGCTGCCTATCTGCTCGGAGAAGGCTATTACCTCTGCCGCAATTACGAAAAATCAAAAGCCTTTTTCCAACTTTTTCTCTCCTCGGAAAATGCCGCGCCGTTATGCCTCAAAGCCGCTAAAAAGCGTATGAAAATGATTGAAGAATATTTTGATTTAATCAATCACCCCATAAAATTCGACCCGAAAATGCTGAAAAACGTCTCAACAAAAGACGATGAATTTTTGCCGCTGATTTCTCACGACGGGTCAATTTTGCTTTACTCAAAACGTTCAGAAAAACGCTCCGGCGAATTTGTTGAAGAACTTATGATAAGTCAAAACACAGGTGCGGAAAACGGTACAGAAGAGTTTTCAAAAGGCGAAAGAATGACAACACCGTTTAACACGGGAAAAATTCAAGGCGGCACAACTCTGACAATAGACAACCGCATAATGTACATAACTATCTGTAATTATGATAATTGCGATATTTATTATTCCAAAAACGTCAAAGGTATATGGCAACCGCTGATAAAACTGCCGAACACTGTCAACACGGAATATTTTGAAGGTCAGCCCTCCGTTGACGCAACGGGAAACGTACTATATTTTTCTTCAAACCGTCCGGGCGGCTATGGCGGTTACGACATTTACAAAATCGTCCGCAAACATCAAGATTCACTTTGGAGTGCGCCAATAAACCTCGGTGCGGACATCAACACCGAATTTGACGAAAAAACGCCGTTTATCCACTGCGATGGCAAAACGCTTTATTTCTCTTCAAACGGACACGGCGGAGTAGGCGGTTTCGACATTTTTTATTCCAAAGCCGATGACAACGGCTCGTTCTCAAAACCTAAAAATGTCGGCTATCCGCTTAATACAGAGAAAGATGAAGTGGCGTATATTGTCAGCGCTGACGGCAAAAGAATTTATTTTTCGGCAATGCTTTTAAGCGGCGAAGGCGGCTGGGACATTTATTGTTCGGGCTTGACGGAAAACGCAGCACCAAATCAGGTTTTGCTGATTAAAGGCACAATCACCGATGAAAACGGCAACCCCGTCCCCGATGTCAACGTAGACCTCACAAGCCTAAAAACTTACGAGACATCTCACAGCGTAACAGATTCAAAAACAGGAGAATATGCCGTTACAACCACGGTTGGAAAAGGCGAAGATTATATGTTGACGGTTAAGAAAAAAGGCTTTTTTTATGACGTTAAATTTTTTCGTCCTGACACGGGCAATTATGTTCCACCGACTATTGAAGATGTAAAACTCGACAAAATAAAAACCGGTGTGCCTTACGAATTGAAAAACGTTAATTTCGACTTCAATTCTGCAAAACTCACCGACAACGCAAAAGCATATTTGCACCAACTTTCGATGTTTTTGAACGAGTACTCTCAATATGACATCGAAATTTTGGGTCATACGGATTACATTGGTTCTCAGGAAGATAACATGATTTTGAGCGAAAGACGTTGCAGAACGGTCATCAATTATTTGATAACAGCGGGAATCAACGCTAAACGCTTGACTTACAAGGCTTTTGGAAAAGCCGTACCGATGGCCTCAAACGAGACTTCAAAAGGAAGGGCGTTGAATCGCAGAGTAGAAATAATTTTAAGCGTTAAAAAAGAAAAATAATTAATAATATGTGGTTGGATATTTTATATGTTTTATTAGGATTCGTTCTTTTGATAAAAGGGGGCGATTTTCTTGTTGACGGTGCGGTTTCGGTGGCAAAACGCGCCAAAATTTCGCCGATGGTTATCGGCTTAACAATAGTTGGTTTTGGCACTTCATCGCCGGAATTGTTAGTGAGTATTCAGGCGGCGCTAAGCGGCAGTTCGGGAATTGCAATCGGCAATGTTGTCGGAAGCAACATTGCAAATATTGCACTCATACTCGGCGTTGCAGCAATCGTAAAAGAATGTGCCGCGCAGCCTCTAACGCTGAAAGTTGATATGCCTTTTATGCTGCTGATTTCTGGACTTTTTGTCGGAATTGCAATGTCTGGCTCAATCGGCAGAATTACAGGCATAATCGGTTTTGGCATTTTGTGTGCTTTTTTAGTTTGGGAAATAAAAAATTATCCCGCTCAAACTCAAACCGAAGAAGACGAAAAAGCCCCGATGCCTATTTGGAAAGCCTTGATAATCATAGTTTTGTCGTTTGCGGCTTTGGTTTTCGGCTCTGACAAGTTGGTGGAAGGCGCATCAAATATTGCCCGCGCGTTAGGTGTTTCGGACAGAGTTATCGGTTTGACGATTGTCGCAATAGGCACTTCTTTGCCTGAATTATTTTCGTCGGTTGCAGCAGCAAAAAAAGGTCAAACGGATATGGCAATCGGAAACGTTGTCGGTAGCGCAATTTTTAATATTCTGTGCGTGGTTGGTGTTTCGGCAGCAATCTGTCCGATTCAAGGCACAAACGTAGGATTTTTAACAGATTACATTGTCATGGTTGCGCTTTCAGGCTTGTTGTGGTTTTTCCTTTCTACAAAACATACACTTGAACGCTGGGAAGGTATTCTCTTAGCAACAATTTATGCAGGATATATCGCAAGTACGGTGATTTTCAGTTAATTACAGATTTTATATAGTAGAGACGTTGTATTCAACGCCTCTACATTTTTTTAGGACAACATTATTTAACCGATTTGTAATTTTAGCAAGTTTTTCGATTTTATCAGAAGTTACTTTATCACCGTAATTATCACGGCAATATGAAAAATAAATATCTAATTTATTTTCCGCTTTTTTAGACCAAACAATCTTCATAAACTCCGTATTTAGTTTTCATTTTTTCCAAAACTTCATCATTTGTACTGAACAAGCCGTCTGAAAATTGTTTCTCGGCCTCCAATATAGACTGACGGGCTTCACTTATGGAATGAGGTCCTAAATCAGGAAAAACATCATCAACATTTTGACCGTTATCCAATGATAACAAAATACGGGTCAACATATCAAAATCGTAAAGATTCAAAACTTTACGTATAATTGCCGTTTGAAGATACAACGGATTATAAATTTCTTCATTCATGTCTTTTCTTTGTTTTTAATATTTTGTCCTTAAACTCCGGCGATAAAAATTCCGTTAAATCCTTGAAAATAAACACTTTCATCGGCAAAACTTGAAAACATTCCGACGGTTTCCAAAGGTTAACAAAACGCATTAAAGCCGCCTCTGCTTTTTCGTAATTCTGCATTTTAACATAATTACGCGCCGCCCAAAGATGATGAGTATCCAAAGGGATATATTCAGCATATTTTTCGTAAACGTCAAGCACTTTTTCTGTTTCAACAACATTCCACATAGAATTTAACGCTATCGTAGCCGCATGAGCCATAATTTCAGGATTGTTGCTATCAGAAAAAAATATAACGTCCCCCTTTGCCGTCTCCTTGGTCAAAATCTTAACTTTCGGCGGCTCGTCATGTGCTTTTTCGTTATCAAGTCGGCGCATAGAATTATGATACAAATCGTTGAAAGGCCTTACACCTACAATATCAAATTCATCGCGCTTAACCGAAATGTAATAATCCAAAAACTCTTTTGCCCTGCTGATACTGCCCAACTTTTTTGCCGCATAAACATACGCCCGCAAATGCTGAACCGTTACCAAAGGGTCATACCAAAGACTATCAGAGGACAAGGCATGTTCGTCATAATACATGGCATTTTTCAAATCGTCTCTGTAATAAGCGATTTCCGCTTTCACCATGTTTTTGAAAATATCTTGACCATCAACCGTTTCCAATTGCTCCAAACCGGCAGAAACCTCGCCGTCAAGAATCAGTGAAACAGCCGCCTTAAAGCCAGCCAAAGTTTTTGAATTTTGTCTTTCCATATTACTTCTTTTTCAAGGTAATGTTTTCGCTGAAAACCTCCGAAACGTTAAAGTCAACTTCAACGGAATCTTTTTGATAAGAGCCGTTTGCCTCGCCGTCAACGTCCTCAAAATAAACGGTGCAACTTTTTACCGAATCAGGCAAACTGAGCGAATAATATCCGTTTTTAGTAAAAGTAGTCGGCGAATTAGTATCTTTTGTGCTGACTTTTATGCCGCTTAACATTTCGCCGCTCTCATTCGTAACGTTGCCGTAAATAACTCTGCCGTCTCTCATTCTGCCCTCGTCAACACCGTAACAGGCTGTTAACGCACCGATTCCGAAAAAGCCCAAAACAGAGCCGAGAATTTTTCTTAATGTTACATTAAATTTGTTTTTCATAGTGTTAAATTTATTGATTTAAAAGTTCATTATAATTGCACCTCAAAGCCCCGCTCTTCAACGAAGCATGAAGATGAAGACCGTTTCCGAGACATTTGTCCCAAACTTTGCAGTCCTGACAGCGACCTTTTTTAGCCCAGCCGCGCTCGCGCATAACGGAAAATTTTTCGTTCCAAATCTTTGAAAAACTCTCCTCATAGACACTGCCCTGGATAAAATCCGCAGCCCTGACACTAAGACACCCTGTAACTTTGCCGTCATTCATCACCGAGGCAATATTTATGCCGGCCCTGCAAAAGTAAAAAAAGTCTCTGACTTTGAGTTCATAATCTCCCAAAAATCCCTCGCAGGAATAATTAAGACGAATTTTATCACCGAAATTCTTGCGGGTTTTGGCAATAAAAGTCATCAAATATATATATTCTTTTTGATTTAACGCCAAAATTTCTGAATTATTTTTTGCCCTTCCTTCGGGAAAAATTGAAAAAATACGCCACGCAAAAACGCCTTCGGAAATTAAAAAATCACGAAAGTTCTCTAATTCACTAAAATTAAAACTGTTAGCGCAAGTTATGATGTCAAAATTAAGAGGTATTTTTTTTGAAAGGCTGCTGACAAGCCGGATTGCGGAAAGCGTTTTTTGAAATGCGCCCCTGCGGTTTCTAAGTCTGTCGTGCGAGGACTCAAAACCGTCAAGAGAAAAACTTATTGCCGAGATTCCGGCGTTAACAAGTGAAGTTAACCGCTGATTATCAAGCAGCAGGCCGTTAGTAACAATGCCCCAACGAAAGCCACGCCGCCTTATCTCCTGCCCCGCCCTCTCCAAATCGCGCCTTAAAAGCGGTTCGCCGCCCGTAATGCAAATAAAAAGGTCTGGCGACAGATTATTTTTCTTAATATCGTCCAAAACGTTAACAAAATCTTCCACCGGCATATCAGAAATTTCGGACTGTTTAAGACAGTCGCTTCCGCAATGAAGGCAGTCAAGATTGCATTTGAGGGTACATTCCCAAAAAAGATAATTTAATCTATGAGCCTCAACCGTTTTTTTGCGGTAAAAGCGGAAGACCGAATGTTTTATTCTTGAAAACAAATCCATCTTTTAGAAAAGTTTGCCGCCTTCGATATGCAATTCTCTATGCGGAAAATCCCTGAAAACACCGCCGTCATGCGTTGCAACGATAACGGATTTGCCTTCAAGCGAAAGCGAATACAACAAGCCCGCGATGTGTTTTGCCGAGGCATCATCGAGATTTCCGGTCGGCTCGTCAGCAATGAGAATCTCCGGATTGCAAACAATAGCACGTGCTATGGCAACAGACTGACGCTCGCCGCCTGAAAGCATGTGCGTAAACGATGACGCTTTGCCCGGAATGCCGACTTTTTCGAGTATGCCGTTGATGTACTCGTCTTTTGGACAAGGCGTTTTAAAACCGAGAGAATCAATCACAAATTCAAGATTGCCGCTAACGGTTTTGTTGTCAAAAAGTTGGTACTCCTGAAAAACTATCCCCATACGGCGGCGGAGTTGTGAAATCTTGCGGTCTGATATGCCGTTAAGTTCAAAACCGAGAACCTTTGCACTGCCTTTTCTAATAGGCAAATCGCCGTACAGAGTCTTAAAAAGCGAACTTTTGCCGCTTCCGATATGCCCGTCAAGTGTAACTAATTCAGAGCCGAAAACTTTGAAATTAACGTCAGAGACCACCAAAACACCGTGTCGCTCTATGTCAACACCAGAATAATTTACCGTTTCTTTTTCGTTTTCCATTTTTTAATCTTTGATTGTGCAAAGATATAAAAATAATTTAAAAAATGCAAAGTATATTACAAATTTTCGATTTCGGCGTGGGACAATTGTGTTATCACCGCAATATAGTCAATGTCGTCGCCGTGCTGTTTCATTGCGCGGGCAATAGCAACGGAACGTTGTTTCTCACCTTCCAAACGACCTTTTTCCATGCCGATTTTCTCACCTTCTTCTTTCCCTTTAAAAAAGCCTTTCTTTTCTGAATCTTCCATAGCGTTAGTAATGTCCCATAAAGCATTAAGACTTTCTTCATATTCAAGATGCTCAACCTCTGACATCATCGAAATTTCAGCAATTTCAAAAACACGTCTGAAAACAGCCTCCTGTAATTCTTTCGGACGTTCCATAAGTTTGGAAAGGTTTTTCAAAACAAAAAGCCATTTGTCGTACATCGTAACAAGTTCTTCACGCGTCTTTTTGAACTTCGGCATTTCAAGGTAAAAATAAACCAACTTGTTATAAAAGACTTTTCCCGTAATCCGGTCGGTAAGCATTACGATATGCAACAAATCATCGTCGGAAAATTCGTTTAAAACTTCGCCTTTTTCATCCTTTTTTTCGTTGTCTTTGAAAACAAAATTCAAAATGCCGACTGTATAAACCGCTTGAAGTTCATAATTCCAACGTTCTCCCTCTTTGTCTTTTTTCGCCATGTCGCGAATCGGAAACGACGAATAATAAACGCTTCTGTCCTTAAAAAACTGCTGAAAAACATTCTGCATTTCAACAATAAAACGGTTGCCGCTTTTTGTCGTACAATAAACGTCAAAAATAGCCTTTCTGTCGGCGGCGGTGCGTCCGAGTTGCTCGGAATTCAAATAGGTTATATCCGTGATTTCATCGTGTGGAATCTCTGGATTTTTCTCAAACAAAGCATTCAAAAAACTGATTAGCAGGTCTTTGTTAAGTTCCGTGCCAAAAAGTTTTTTAAAACCAAAGTCAGTATATGGATTGAAATATTTTGACATAATGCGTTTTATTTTTGTGGCAAAGTTAAGATAAAATTGTCAAAAACGCAAACAAAAAAACGGGCGAAAAATAATTTCCGCCCGTGTGCTTTTTAGACAATATCTTTGTTTTGCAAATTTTGCTTGTGTCATTGGTTTATATGATTACTCTGCATCTACCAATGTGAACACGATACTGCTAATCTCGTAAGAGTCCGTAGAAGTCAGTGCCACACTGCTTGAAGCAGTACCACTCCATACTGTACTTTTCCCATCTTCCGATAGTGTCCAAACTCCCACGTTCATCGAATATATTCTGTCATTATCAATAATCTCAATCTTGGTGAATTTCTTTCCTGACGGAGCCTTGAAAGTAAAGATGTCCGAACTGTTGCTCGGAAACATGAAAGCAGCGTAACCTCCAGAGTAAGGGACAAATAAGGATTGACCTGTTCCACTCATTGAAATTTCAATGCCTTCAAAAGTCTGTGTAGTATGATATTTATCGACTATCTTATCGCTATTTGCTTGTATGAAAACATTAGTATTATCCCAAGTAACGGTGGTGCGGCTGATTCCGTAAATATTGCCTTTTGCTGTTGTTTTCGCGTCCATTATGCCAAGGGCTTCGCATGTAAACGATTGTCCGGCGGGAACAACTATCCAACCTTGACCTTCATCGTTCAAAGTCAAAGGAACGGTTTTGTTGCCAAACGTAAAAACAACGCTCTTCCCTTCTTTGTTCTTACAAACAACTTCAATATAAGCGTTTTGTTCTTCCAACTGAATTTCGTTGCCCTCAGAAGAATATGTAAACTCCGCTGTCTGGTAACAGCCTTTTTGGACAGCATCTTCACGGGATGTGGCGGTTTGCGCCTCTGTAATCTGAGTGCCTATTGCAGCAGTTAATTTAGTTTCTCCCTCAACAAGTCCGTCAGCAGGGATTTCGCCTTCAAAGGTCGCGGTTTTGCCACCATTGCTAATGTTTTCAGCAGTAACCGTCAAAGTCGTCAACTCATCTTCGCCCTTATAGATTTTGAGTTGATCATTAGCCACAAAAATCGGTTGAAGATCTACTCCCGTACCATTTGCACAACTGAGTTTTGAAAGACTTTTCTGATTTACCGTAATTGAAATCGGCAAGGTTTTGGTCTGAACGTTTTCTTGTCCGTTGTTGACAACTGCATTGTCATTGTTTTCGTCTTTGCTGCAAGAGGTTGCAAGCAAAACTGCCACTGCCAAGGGCAGAATTCTTAAAAAAGTTCTTTTCATTTCTTTTTCCTC
>JAFXUC010000095.1 GCA_017535325.1 Bacteroidales bacterium
ATGCGTAACTCCGTGAGTATAAAGGTATTCTATAAGTTCAAGCAGTTTGTGTCCGCTAAACCAAATATTGTCAAGAGAAACATAAAACGCATTGTTTCTGTTAGGGAAAGCAAGTTTTATGTGTTGCAGCAGCATTGTGGTTTTACCCACGCCGCGTGCGCCTTTGATGCCGATAAGAGGCTCATTCCAGTCAATTGACGGATATAAGTATCTGACATAGTTGCAGTTGGTTGCCTCCAATCGTCTGTTATATGCTAAAAATAATGTTTCCATTTTTGGATTTTTTTAGTTTGTCCGACTGCAAAGTTACATAAATCTTTCTTTGTAAAGAAACTTTTTTACAAAAATCTTTCTTTGTAAAGAAACTTTTTTTGAAGATTTCTTTCTTTGTAAAGAAACTTTTTGTTATTAACAAAAATTAACACAAATTTATTTCGCAGAATTTAAAGATTTAATATTTTTGCAACGCTTTGTGGTAAAGTACGGCACGCCCCGTCCAAAGATTTTATCATACCACGCTTAATAAAATAATTATAATGTTTAACTTTGTGTCATAGTTTTTGTCGCAAAGTACGGGTCAACAAAACAGATAAAAACTAAGACACACAAAAAAAGTTCAACATTATGAATCATATTGAATATTTCAAATTACAAGCGAAAAATCTGTTTAAAGATTTTAAAACCCGTCAGTACAACAAAAGTAATAAATGCTACGAGTACACTCCCGAATTTTTCGATATTGGAGGACTCTTTTTCTCTCTTGAAATTCCTGATGATAAAGACAATTTCACGTTCACATTGATGAACGCTCAGCACGTCATAGCCAAGATGGTAGGCTTTGAGAAATGGGAAAATCTTATTCGCGCTTCCGAATCAGCACAAAATTCAGCAAAAGAAAGACTTGATTATGTCAAGCAAGATTTTTCTTGGAGTGTAAAACAAAAATCGTATGCACTCGGATTCGGCGAACCAATTTACCGTGCAGCAGCATATCAAGATTTGGAATTGGAAAGTTTCAATTTTGATTATTCCAATCTGAGTGAAATGGCTCTAAGACCGCCAATTGGTTTCTCTGCAAAAAATCCAAAAACTGGCTTATATGATTTCGCTGTTAAAATCGGCAGTCATTTTTTCATCGGCAACGGCAAAAATTTGCGCTTTGCTAAAATTGCAGCAGACAAAAAGGCGTATCAGTTTTTGTGCAATGAAGAAGCTAAGGTTCTGTATGGCAAGTCAATAGATGAACCTGTCGAAGAATCCGAGGAATGGTCTATACCTGTTCAGAAAAGTGTTGATGAGAATCGTAAATAAACGGGCATATTATGGTAAAATCAGATTACAGATTTGCATCAACTCTAAATCCTTATGGATTAGATAAAAACAACAATTTGGTTTGTGTTGATGACGTTCCTAACGGATTGGATTGTGGTTGCGTATGTCCGGCGTGCAAAGTTGACCTTATTGCAAAACAAGGCGACGAAAGGGTACATCACTTTGCCCATAGTTGCGATGATAAATCATGTCTGCATATTCAGGAAACATATTTCCAAGCAAATCCTTGAAAACAACAAGTATATTATGTTGCCGGAATACGACATAATAAAATCAGAAAAAATTGCAATTACCAATATAACATTGCAAAATCTTACGTATGCAGCCAATATTTTGCCGGATATTGTTGTTGAAACAGAAATCGGAATGCAATTTTATATACGTTTTAAGCGCAAAAGAGGAAAAGATATTTCCTTTGATAGAAATAATGTTTACCTTGAACTTGACGCTAATAATATAAAACTCAACGAATTAGAAAGTTTTTTATTATATTCTACTGAAAACAAAAATTGGTTGAATAATCCGTTTTATGATAAATATTTAGAGCAGGAATATCAGACAATGGAATCCGCAATTTCGCAAATTGATAATTCTGCTGAAAATAACGAACTTAATGGAATAATAGAACCAAATTTTGTCAGCAATAAATCTTGGTCGTATGATAAACAGAATATGACGAATACTAATCAAGAAATGCTGTTGAATGATTTGCAAAATTTAGAAATTGATGTATCAGGAAATTTGACACATAAAAATCATTAATAGTAATCACCGTTTATCGCAGAAAAATGTGATAAACGGTGATTTTATAAAGTTTTATTTTACTTGCGCGGCTTGGTTAATGGGTTCTTTACGGCTGTCCCAAAAGGCAATTATTGTAACTGTCTTATCGTCAAAATAATACACCATCTTATTTTTACCGCTGACAATAATACTTCTGTACTGTTTGGAACGCCCTTCAAACAACGGATCTAATGAGCCCATACGAGGATTATTTAACAATAAATCAGTAATATGACGAATTTCGTCGCGAAAAATTTTCTCGAATTTCACGCCGAAATTTGTCCTGATATATACGGCAATTTCCTTTACGGATAATTTTGCCTTTTCGTCCCAAATCAATTTCATACTGCAACAGCCATTTCCAATTGTTGTTCTTCTTCAAGTTGTTCCGCTCTTGCGATTTCTTCGTCCCATTCACGAAAAAAATCCTCGTTCGTGACATAAGACCCAGCGTTGATGCGTGCTTCCGCCTCGTCGAGCATGGCATTGATTTCGTCCATAGTGTAAGAACGGAGATTTCTCTCGTATTCCTCAACATCAAAGTCATCATCTTTTTTCGACGCGGCAAACGCCGTTTTAATGCTTTCCATAAGCATAAGACTGAGTTCAAATTTTTCGCTGTTGTTCAAGTTTTTTGCCAACTCCCAGCAACGCATTACTTCTGTTTTCATAGTTTTAAAAATTTTAGTTTAACGCCGTAAAATTAGAAAAAGTTTTCGAAAATCTCAAACTTTTTATTCTCCGTCCGCCATAACAAACGCCGCCAAAGATTTCGGATTTTTAAAATATGAAGTTTTGCAAGAATACACCCATTATATTTTCACAAAACTATAAAAAATGCGATTTTCTGAAAATATAAAGCCTTTTATTTGCAAAAACTACGAAAAAACATTTGTTTGTGAAAATATAAAACCTTATATTTGCAAAAAAATATTAATAACAAAAAACAGCAAAAATGGAACTGATTAGAGAGGATTATCTGAAACTTATCCGCCCTTATTACAATGTTGACCTGATAAAAGTGATTACAGGTGTGCGCAGGTCGGGAAAATCAGTGCTTATGGAGACTATAAAAAATGAGATCATCTCCAATGGCATCAAAGGTTCGCACGTCATAAGCATCAACCTTGAAGACCTCGATTATGCCTTTATCACCGATGTAAAAGACCTCTACACCGAAATCGTCAGCCACATCACGGACAAAGAGAAATATTACATTTTCCTTGACGAGATACAGCACGTCCAAAATTTTGAAAAACTTTTGGCATCGCTCCGTGCAAAGTTCAACTGTTCGATATTCGTTACCGGCAGCGATTCCACAATGCTATCGGGCGACCTCGCAACACTACTTACAGGACGCACAGTGGAGTTTGAAATTTTCCCATTCAGTTTCAAGGAGTCGGTTGATTTCCTCAGACTAAACAATATTGAAGTCAATCCAGACAATTTTATCATAGACTACATCAAATGGGGCGGATTTCCGCTAAGGTTCAGTTTCAAAGAAGAGAGTTCTGTAAAACGGTTCTTGGACAATCTCTATACCAACATCATAAACCGCGACATCATAAAAAAAACAAGTAAGATAGATAGGGCTGCTTTCAAAGATATTTCACTTTATATGATGTCCAACGCCGGCAAAGAGTTTTCCGCCGAGAATATAGCACAATATTATGCACAAAAAAGTAAGAAGGCGGTAAGTCAGCGTACCATTTACAATTATCTCGAAAAACTTCAACGCGCCTACATTCTTCATACTTGCAAGAAGTACAACATCACCGGCAAGGCAGCACTTGATAAAAGCGACAAGTTTTACGCCACGGATACGGGTCTGCGCACTCTCAATACCAACACAATCAATTACGAGGACACTTTTTTTCTCGAAAACATCATTTACAACGAACTCTTGATTCAGGGTTTCACCGTCTTCACAGGCAAAACGTTCAAAGGTGAAATAGATTTTGTTGCGATTAAAGACAACAAGAAGTGCTTTATACAGGTTTCGTACCTGATGACAAACGAAACTACTATCAAGCGTGAGTTTGGCGCATACGACAAAATTACCGACGCTTCGCCGAAATATGTTCTTTCATTAGACCGCATCAATCTCAGTAACAATGGAATAGAACACGTCAATATTGTGGATTTTTTGATGCACAAAGTGAATTTGCATTTGACGTAATGGAGCGGGCGAAAAGCCCGCACTCCATTATTCTCCGTCCACCATCACAAACGCCGCCCAGTATTTCGGGTCTGAGTTTTTGGCTTTGACAAATTTTTGCGCCGAAAGAAACGCCTCTCGTTTTGATTTTCCTGATGTGAGACCTTTAAAAAATTCCGTCATCAACAGCCTCGTAGCATAGTCGTCCACTTCCCAAAGGCTCATAATAATTGTCTGCGCACCCGCTTTCTTAAAACCGCGTTGAAGTCCAAAAACGCCTTCGCCCGTAACTTCGCCCAAGCCCGTCTGACATGCCGACAAAACCACCAAATCCAGCCCTTGAAAATCCAGTCTTGAAATCTCTTTTGCTGTCAAAATGCCGTCGTCGCCTTCGGGTAAGGCGTTACGGTTTTCTCTTTCAAGGGCGAAATTAGCACCCGCAAAAAGCAAACCGCTGCAACTGAGGGCTTTGTCTTCTTCGCTCTGCTGTTTGTCAGAAAAGAAACTGAATCCGGCATTTTCCAAATCGCTTTCAGAATAATAAAAGCCGTGAGTGCCGATATGCAGAATTTTTAAACCCGTTCCAGAAAGATTTTTAAAACTTTTTTCTGTTGCAATAGTATCACTTAACGCAATTACATCGTAATCCGCTGAGCGCAAAAGTTTTGCGACGGTGTCGGATTCTATTTTTGAGCCTTTAAGATAAGTTGCAACGCCGCGGACATTGCCGTCGTCTTTGTCTGAATCGTATTTTATGCCGCCGTAGGTTGCCGCTTTTTTGAAAGAATTTTGTTTGTGTTCCAAAGCAAGTTCGCGGGTTGACGACAAGCGGTAAGCGCCAAATTTTTCCGCGAAAATTTTTCCGCTTTCGTCAGGCAAGTATTCAATGCCGACAGTGTGAAATTTTCCGCACGGCGAAAAATAAACGTTTTCAACGCCGGAAAAATATTTTTCGAGCGGTTTCCAAACGAGGTTGTAAAGTTTAGAGGTTTTGTAATATTCGCTGTCAAAAATTTCATAAAAATCATCTAATGTAAAAAGTTTTACAAGTTCGGGAGAAGTCATACCTTTTTTCAAGACAAGGGCAATATAGATTTCTTGTTTTGCTGCTGTGTCTTTAAAATTGGTAAATTCTATTGCCAACTCATTGTTTTTCAAATTA
>JAFXUC010000010.1 GCA_017535325.1 Bacteroidales bacterium
CTCCAATAAGCACCTGCTATCGAAGTGATTTTCACGGCTTTGATAAGTCCCGTGTTGGGCAAATGCGGTCCGCGGCAGAGGTCGGTGTAACCGTCCTGAGAATATTCAGTAATTTTGCCGTCTTCCAGTTCCGAAATCAATTCGGCTTTATAATTGTCGCCTTTCTGATTGAAATAGTCGAGAGCCTCCTGTTTTGAAACTTCCTTTCTTTCGTAAGGGTGGCTGCCGCGGGCAATTTCCAACATTTTCTTTTCGATTGCCGGAAAATCCTCGTCGGTAATAACCTTTCCGTCAGGCAGTTCCACGTCGTAGTAAAAACCGTTTTCCAAAGCCGGACCGATACCGAATTTTGTACCGGGATAGAGTTTTTCCAACGCCTCAGCCATAAGGTGTGCGGCTGAATGACGGAACGTGTGTTTGCCCTGTTCGTCTTCCCACTTATAAAAAACGAGTTTGCCGTCTTCGTTAATCGGACGTGTCGCGTCCCACTCAACGCCGTTGAAAGAAGCCGATAAAACCTCCTTTGCAAGGCTGTTACTCAGAGTTTTAGCAATATCAAGCGGTGTAGAACCGTTTTCAAATTCCTTTACGGAATTATCTGGAAAAGTTATCTTAATCATTTTAAACCATTTAATAAGCGGCGCAAATTTACATTTTTTTACTTTCCTGACAAAATTTTTTTAATTAAATTTTTTGTTAAATTCCGCTTTTTTTCTTTAAATTTGCCAAAATGAAATTATGAAACGTTTTTTTCTCCTCATATTATTTTCAAGTTGTTGGTTTTCAGCATTTTCACAAATTGATGACGATGTTGAGGTAACTTCGTCTCCCTCTGAAAAAAACGGTTTTATATATCCGGAAGGCAGTTTTGAAAGACCGCAGACGCAAAATTTTCAAAAACCCAAAGGTCAAAATCCGCTTTTATCTCCGATTTTAACACAAGGCTGGCGGCTTTTTGCGGAGTTCGGCGTACAAAAAGCCTTCAACAAATACAACTGCGATGTCATAGATTTTTCGTGTTCGCTCGGCTGGCAGTTCAATCCGAAAATATACGCAGGCATCGGAGTCGCTGAACAGGCTTACGTTGACTACTGGTATTTCGGAACATATTCCACTGAGCCGAATTTGGCACTCGTATTGCCGCTGTTTGCGGATTTCAGATACGACTGGTTTAATATGAAAATCACACCTTTTATAGAGTGCAGAGCCGGTTACGCGGCAACCGACGACGAATACAACAATTATTCGGGATTTTATTACAGTCCTTCCGCGGGGTTAAGACTTTGGAAATTCAACATTTCTTTCGGAACGGAATACGTAAAACTCAACCGTCCGTGGAGATTTTTGGAAATAGTCAACGGACAGAAACAAATAACCACAGTAGAACAACAAGCCACATATACGATAAAATTGTCATACGAATGGGGCGGCAATTTCTAAAACAAAGCCCCTATCCTACCCTGCTGATTGTCAGGAGTTTGTTTTCGTCGAGAATTTCGATTTTTTTGCCGGAAACCCAAATTATCTTGTCGCTTGTAAAAGTGCGCAAAGTATGAATCAACTGCTCCTTTGAACAGCCCGCATAATCGGCGAGTTCCTGCCTTGAAAGTCCCAAAGAAAAAGCCCTGCTCTGATAAATTTTTTGCGAAAGATACAGCAAAACGTCGGCTATCCTGCCGTTGCTCTGTTTTCTGGCGACGGAAATAAAATTGAAAATAGCGTCCCTGAACATCTGAGTGGAAAGGCTCATGATTTCAAACATGAACTTGCGGTTGGAAAGAGCGTAAAGTTTGAACCTGTTGAGGTTAATCGCGCAGCCTTTGCACTCCTCAACGGCAACAATCGAAAACAGGTTAACGTCTTCGTTTAATATATTGGCAAGACCGAGCAAAGTCTGAGCCTTGTCAATGGCAATGATAAGTTCCCTGCCGTTGCTGTCGCTGACAAACTTCACGATGCCTTTGGTCAAAAAAATCAGTTCGCTGCATTTTGCGCCCTGTTTCAAAATAGTTTCGCCTTTTTTATAAACATACTGCTTTGTCTGGTCAAAAATAGAACGGAACTCGTCCTCAGAAAGACCCTTGCAAAGCCCCTGCTTAAAAAAACATTTACTGCATTCCTCTTGTATAGCCGCCATTGTTTTCATATTTTGCGCAAAAGTATAATAATTTTTCCGATAAAAAAAATATATTTTCAGCCCGCGTACATCAAATTGCAGCCCCGCACATCGGAATTGTCAAAACGTCCTTTGACCTCAAAAGTGCCGTCAGAATGTTTTATGCCCAAATCCTGCGTCTGAATAAAACTGCATGAATAAATGTTCGCCAAATCCACAACGTTAATGCCGCCAGTTGTCTCCGCCCCTACTGTTTCAAGCGGGTTGAGAGCGTCGCGGATAATTACCCTCATCGTAGGCGTTTCCCTGTAAATGCCTGAGCCAAAGGAATATGCCTGCGAGAGAAGTTCCGTCATGCCGTATTCTGAATGTACGGTCTTAACTCCGAAACTGTTACAAAGAATTTCATGCACTTCCTCCCTGACGAGTTCTTTTCTGCGCCCTTTCATGCCGCCGGTTTCCATTATTATAAGGCGGTCGCCGTAATTTTTCTTAAATTTTTCGGCATAATCCAAAAGCGCAAACGTTACTCCGATTAAGAGAATTTTTTTGTCAGTCTTAACCAAAACTTCTTCAATTTTTCTGTCAAGACCTTCAAAATCATAAAGATAAAAACCTTCCGCGCCATTTTTTGAGAGTTCCATAAGACGTTCAACCATCAAAACCAAAGATGAACCCTGCCGCTCCAAATACGACGGCAAAAGCGCAAGAATTTTATAATCCCCGATATTGCCATAAAATTTTTCAAAGCCGTAACTTAATGATTTATAATAAAGTGCAAGTTTTTTGACATGATGTTTCGAGACGTTTTGACCCGTTGTGCCGGAAGAAGTAAAAACCGCCTCCGAAGAAAAATCCGTTGTCTTAACGCTAAAAAGTTTAAAAAATTCTACCGGCATAAAAGGAATTTTCTCCAAAGAAACCACCTCTTCTATGCCACGTTTTCCCAAAAAATCAAGATATTTTTTATAAATAGGATTATTAACCCTTTGAAATTCAAACACTTCCAACGCCGTTTTCTCAAACTCCGCATTAGAGGTTACTCTAAACAACTTTTCCTCTAAACCAATCATATTTTATAAAAATTTGCCGCAAAATTACTAAAAATAAATGACAAATTTTCCATTTTGACAAATTGTCAGTGAAATTTTGTCAATTTTCTGCCATTTTGTCAGTAAAAATCACATTTTTCGGCATTGGCACTCAAATTGAATATTCCCTAAGTGAAAACATTAAACAAACAAATAAAAAGAAAATAATAAAAAAATGATTAATAAAAACTTTTTAAACAAGGAGGTTATTATGTTACAGAGATTTTTCAACAATGATGACATTGACTGGTTCGGAAACAATTTGTTTCAGATTGACAACAACAGAATGAACGGTGTTCCGCCGGTAAACATCAGTGAAAAAAACGACGGTTTCGTTATTGAGATGGCCGCTCCGGGCTACAAAAAAGAAGATTTTGCCGTTAACGTAGATAAAAATCTTCTTACGATTTCGGTTCACAAAAAAACCGAAAAAACAGAAAACTCAGAAAACAACAACGACAACAAAGACAAAAACGAGCCGAAAGTTTATCGCCGCGAGTATAGTTTCAGCAGTTTTTCAAGGTCGTTCACACTGCCCGAAGGCGTTGACGCTCAAAAAATCGGAGGCTCTTACACTGACGGAATCTTGAAACTCGAAATTCCGAAATGCGAGGTTCAGAACACCAAAAAAGCAATTGAAATAAAATAGGTTGATGTTAATAAAAAAGCGGGACTGTAAAAAACTTACAGCCCCGTTTTTTTATTACAATAATGAATCAATTTTGCTTTTTAAAACAGATTCCGACATCGTTCCAACGTGCTTGTCTTTCAATTCTTTGTCCTTGAAAAACAAAAACATAGGAATGCTTCTTACCGAATATTGCGATGCGATTTCAGGATTTTCGTCAACGTTGACTTTTGCGACCAACGCTTTGCCCTCATACTCCGCACCTACTCTGTCTACAATCGGAATCATAGAGCGGCAAGGTCCGCACCATTCAGCCCAAAGATCTACAACTACAACGCTGCTCGAAGACAACGCTTTCTGAAAATTTTCAGTATTTAAATGTACTACCGGCATTTTTTCTACTTTATTATATAGTTAACAAATTTATTTTGCAAATTCCACCAATTTCTGACCATATTCGCTCAAAAGTATTGAAAGCGAGTTCAAAGAGCCTTCCAACTCATTCAAGTCAAGGTTTTCGATTTGAAGCGTGTCGCGGAACAATACCCTATTGTTTTCGTCCAAGGCAAAGGCTCCGTGAACGATTTCACGGTTTTTCTTCAACAACTCTTTCAAAACGTTGGCAGTCTCGTGCTTCAAAACAAAAAGCGGCTGCTCCATAATCAAAATCGGGTCAGCACAAGCAATCACCATATTCTTAATGCCTTCATCTTCCCTGCTGATTATAAAAGTGCCGTTGCTCTCGCTCTCGGCATCGATGGAATATTCCAAATCCAACAAATAATTTTTTACTTTCTGATAATTTTTTTCCATGGTTTTTCTGTATTAAAATGTTTTCGCAAATATAACAAAAAGTTTTTTCTAAAAAAACAAATTAACGTTTTTTTTATTCTTCAATTATATTTGTCCTCATAACCTTTGAATAATCAAGCGGAGACTTGTCCTTCAAATATTCAATCAGACAGTCGCAACTGGTTTTGTCGAGAATTTTGCCTTCCCTGTTTTTTAAGAAAGTTATTGAGACAACATAATTGTTGCAGGCAAAAGAATACAGTTTTTTGTTTTTGAGCGGCTTGCCGTTTTCAAGGTAAACGTCCAGAGACTTTACTTTTTTCGGGTCGTTTTTGTCTACCTTCATCGTGTAACTAACACCTGAGGTGTAACACTCAATCATTTCATCGTTTTCACGACAGTCGGCAATAAGGCGTTTGATGTCAGCACCGCTGAGTTTAAAAACCACCATTTTGTTGCCGAAGGGGTCGAGCATAAGAGCATCTTTGCGCGTAAAATCGCCCGCCTCTTTGGTGGAATAACGCACGCCGCCGCCATTTTGAAGCGCGATTTGGCATTTTGTGCCGTAACGCTGACCGTCAGAGACAAACGCTCCCATACAAATATAATTAGGAATCGGTTTTGAAAGCGAGCCCATAACTTCCTGCAAAAACGGATTGTCGGAATATTTTTCAACCATTTCGGCGATTTTTTTGTTGCTCTGAGTGGTCTCCAAAACGCTGATTAATTTTGAGGATTTTTTTACGACTTTGCCGTTTTCAACCTCAAAATCAACCAAGGTGCAGTACTGCATTTTGTTTTTGCTCTGAGTAATCAAAACGCCGTTTACGATAGTGTTGGCAGGGACGAGAGTGTGAGTGTGTCCGCCCATAATCGCGTCGAACTGCGGCATGTTCTGAGCCGAAATTTTGTCCTCGTCAATGCCGTTGTGAGAAAGAAGGATTTCAATGTCGCACTGTTTTCTTACGATGTCAACGTATTTTTCAGCGGCTTTTTGGGGATTTGTCCACACGAGGCCTTTTACATTGTCGGCAAGACAGTCGGGAATGCCTCTCTGGTTGATTTGCAAAATGCCGATTACGCCGATTTTAACGCCGTCCACCTCAAAAATTTTGTAAGGGTCGAGTTTGAAACCCATAGAATCGGGAACGGTAACGTTTGCGCAGAGATAGGGGAAGTTTGAGCGTTCAGCCTGCTTTTTGAAACCGGCGATTTTGGCGTCAAACTCGTGGTTTCCAAGCGCGGAGGCGTTGACACCGAAAGCGTTCATAACTTCGGTCATAGGTCTTGACGGTTCGGAATACATATCGTTGACCGGGTTACCTGTGCGGTTGTCTCCCGCGCTGAGAACCAGAAGGTTGGGATTGATTGCGCGGAGCGAGTCAATAACACCGCCGAGCGCCGCAGCACGGTCGAGATAGGCGTGCATGTCGTTCAGGGCAAGCACCTGAACGGTCTTTTTCTGTGCCGACAGCGACAGCGAAAAAGCCAAAAACGCCGTCAGCAAAAACGTAATTTTTTTCATATTTCCTGAATTTTTATAAAATTTACGGCAAATATAATAACTTTTAAGAAAAAAACAAAAACTCATCGCATGTTATAAGTTGCGCAATCTCATTTTTTTAGGCACATTGCGCAAATTATAATGTGTCATGAAAACAAATCTGAAAGTTTCAACTCGTTCTGTACTATGCCGGAATATTTGTTTTGAGACAGACCAGAGGCTGTTATCATGGTCAAACGGACTGATTTTTGCGTCCCGGTTTCGTCCCTAAAAACAGCGATTTTGTTGGTAAGTTCCCTTTCATATTTCGCTGTAATTGAAAATGCGCGTTTTGAAAATTTCATTTCACAAAGGTTGAAAACATTGTCGCTACGGTCAATTAAAAGGTCAATTTGTGCTCCGCCCCTGATTTTTTCGCTGCGCCACGAAACCGCCCGTGAATCCACACCAGAAATTCCAAGCGCGGATTTTATCTGCGGCAAATGGTTAAGACACAATATTTCAAAAGCATATCCAGCCCAACTGTCATGAACCGGCGACGAAATAGAGTCAAGCCAAAAATGCTCGCTCTGATATTTGTTTTTTTGAATAAAACGGAAATAAAACAGCAAAAACGGGTCAATTATCTGATACAGAGATGTTTTTTTCGCTTTTGAAACCGGCAGATATTCGCGTATGAAACCGCAGGTCTGCAACTCGTCAAGCATTTGCGTAAGACCGCCGTTGTTAACAAGCCCCGTGCCTTCCAAAATATCCAAACGCGAGAGTCCTATTCCCTTTTGAGAAAGTATCTCTATGATTTTTATGTAGTTGGTTGAATGTTTGAAAAGCGAGCGCATCATATTCTGATATTCGTCAGCAAGAAACGCGCCGGTAGAGAAAAAAAGCGTGTCAATGTTTTGCGCCACACTCAGATTTTTTTTCATCTGTTTCATATAAAACGGCACGCCGCCCATAACCATATAACATTCAGCGATTTCTCTCTGCGAATAGCCGAATTTAAAAGCGTCGAAAAACATTTTACACTCCCTGAGCGTAAACGGTTCAAGCAAAATTTTACGTGTCAGGCGGTTGTGCAATCCGCCCCGTGAATTGACAAGTTCGTTTATCATCCAAGAAGTCGCCGAGCCGCAGGCGATAAGTTTTATGTCGGAGCGTGCAGCCGCCCAAGAATTCCAAAAATGTTCCAAAGCATTTATGAATTTTGAACGCGGCGTGTCAAACCAAGGCATTTCGTCAATAAAAACGACTTTGTCGCCGCATGGCAGAGTTTCAAGATAATTTTGCAAAGCGTCAAAAGCATAAAGCCAGTTTTTCGGCACGGGATTGTCTTTCTGAGAATATTTGTTCAACGCAAGAGTAAAATTTATCAACTGATCCTGCATCGAAACATTGTCAATTCCAGTCATAAAGAATGCAAATTGATTGTTAAAAAACCTACGGACAAGATATGTTTTTCCGATTCGTCTGCGTCCGTAAACAGCCATAAATTCAGACTGTTGCGATGTTTTGACAGCGTTTAGAATTTCCCTTTCACGCTCCCTGCCTATTAACAATTCTTCCATATCATCGTATGTTATAATTTGCGCAAAGTTATAAAAAAAATGAGATTGCGCAAATTATAACACAGGAATTATTGTTTTTTCAAGACTTTTTCAAATCAAAATTTCACCTTTGCCCCTATCACAAACCGTCTTCCGCTCTGCTCAATGAATGAAAAATCCGTGTAATTTTTGTCGAAAACATTCGTCATTTCAGCGTAAATTTCAAAACGTTTTTGAGAAAATCTAAAGCCGCAATCCGTCAGCGCATAAGGCTCGTTGTTCTCACCCGTGCGGTACTGATAACGGTATGAAACATTGAAACTCAGCGGTTTAAGAATCTTGAAATCCGCCGAAGCGGTAACTTTGTGCCGCAAATATTCCTGAGCATATTTTGAAGCGGCAATTTCCCGCTCGTATTCAATGTCAGAATCAATGTAAGAATACTGAATGTCAAGACGTTTCAAGAAAAAATCCTCAAAAATCTCCTGCGGCAAAAACGCAAAGTCGAACTCGCCGCCAAAATTCCGCAATTTGAAATTTCCCGAACGGTAAATCTTTTGGTCAGCCTCGTCAGCATAAATCACCCAGTCTATCATGTCCTTTTTGTCAGAACCGAAAAAGCGCAACTCATAATTAAAACCCGCTTGGCGGAATTTCGCGCCCGCGCCGTAATCAACTGTTTTTTCGGGTTTTAAGTCGGAAGTTCCCTGAATGTTAGCACCCGAATAATACAAATCGGTAAAAGTCGGCATACGCAAAGCGGAGTTGACATTTAAGAAAAATTTCCAGTTTTTTGACGGGAAATACGATGCGTCAAGTCCCGGACACCAACGCCATTTTCCATCCAAAAACGTATTGTAAACCGCCGGCAACGCCAACGCAACGGTGAATTTGTCAAAAATAAAATCGTGTTCGCCGGTTACAGTTATATTGGTTCTGTCGCCGAGGTGCGTGTAAAAAATATCACTTTCAGAGTCCGTGCCGCGTGTTTTTTGAAATTTCTCTTCGGGCAGTTCCTCGCCGAGTTTCGTGGAATAAATCTGCTCCGAACGCATTTCAAAACCGAGGCTCGTGCGTCCGAAACGGTTTTTTGTCCAAAGGTTAAGACCTGCGGTGCGCACTTGGCAAAGGTGGAAATTTTCGCCCGCATGAGAATTTTTGTGCCACTGGTAATGGTCGTAACGGCGGTCGGCGGCAAAAACGGGATTGATATGAACACTGCCCGCCGTCAACTCCGCAGAGGCAGAAATAAGAAAATGCTCGTTGCTTTCCCACTGGTCTTTTGATGCCGCACCGTAAAAAGTGTTGGCTTCAAAAGGCTTGTAAGAATATCCAGCCTGAATGTCCACCTTAACGTCTTTTGAACGGTAACTTCCTCTGTAAAAGGCTCTTTTGATACTGTAAGCGGAATTTTCCGTGTCGCCGTCGTCAGAGATGTAACCGAGCGAAAGGTTATGAATCAGACGGTTTGGTCTGCCGGAATCTCCGTAACCGGCGTTGTGCGAAAATGCAGTGTTAGCGTTAACGCCAAAATGTCCGTTGTCGCCGGCAAAAAGATTTACCGAACCCTGAACGCCGGTTTTATAACCGGTTTTGTCAGGGTCGTCATCAAGGGTTACGATGTTGATTGTCCCGCAAAACGACTGCGTGCCGAAAACACGCGCCGAAGGTCCGTCAAGAATTTCAATTCTTTTGATGTCGTCTTTTGAAACCGGAAAATCCGCGCTCAGATGTCCCGTATGCGGTGAAGTAACGTTAACGCCGTTGAGCAGGATTGTAACCTGGTCGAAAGTGCCGCCGCGCAACGAAATGTCGCTCTGAACGCCGTTTCCGCGCTGACGGACATCAACTTTTGCGGCAAGTTTCAACAAGTCTTCAACAGTACTGACCGGCGCGGCAAGAATTTCGTCGCGGGTAAGGATTGTAACCTGCTGAGGTGTCTGCTTCTGCGAAAGCGGAACACGGTTTGACAACACTTTAATTTCTTGTAAATCGACGTTTTGAACGCTGTCGGTCTGAGCCGATGCCGCTGCTGAAAACACTGTCAGCGCGGCGGTAATCATTGCATAAAATCTCATTTTTTTACTTGTTGTTTTTAATAAAAATCCGCCGCAAAGGTAAAAAGGATTTTTACAAATTGTATTAAGAAAATATTATTTTAAGATAAAAAAGTAATAAAAAAATATTCGGTTATTACAAAAAAGGAATTTTTATATACAAAATATGGAAATTAATCTACGAAATACAGAAATTTATAAAAGCATATTTTTATTTCAACAATATTTGCTTTTCCTTTCAAAAAAACATATCTTTGCGCAAAACACCCTTAGTTATGAGAATTTCTAAACTTTTACTTACGGCGGTATGTTTTTCGGCATTTTCATGCGCGGAAAAACAGCCGCAACAAAACGATTTTATTTCGGATTTGATGTCGAAAATGACCCTGAAAGAAAAACTCGGTCAGTTGAACCAGCAGGTTGCCGGCGAAATCAATACCGGTTCGCCTCAAAACACAGAGTGCGGAAAAGCAATCACGGCCGGCGAAATCGGTTCGGTTTTCAACGTTATCGGCGTTGACAAAATCAAGGAACTTCAAACGGTCGCCGTCGAAAATTCACGACTAAAAATTCCGCTTTTGGTCGGCATGGACGTGGTTCACGGCTATCAGACGATTTTCCCGTTGCCGCTCGGATTATCCTGTACATGGGACATCGAAAAAATAGAAAAGTCAGCAGCAATCGCCGCAAAAGAATCCGCCGCAAACGGTATCGCGTGGACGTTTTCGCCGATGGTGGACATCTCTCTTGATGCGCGTTGGGGTCGTCAGGCGGAAGGCGCAGGCGAAGACCCGTTTCTCGGCTCTGAAATCGCAAAGGCAATGGTCAGAGGCTATCAAGGCACGGATTTGAAAGCCGACGACAAAATCCTCGCCTGCGTAAAACATTTCGCGCTCTACGGTGCTGCCGAATCAGGTTTGGATTATAACACCGTGGATATGAGCCATTTGAGAATGTTCAACCAATATTTTGACCCATACAAAGCCGCCGTTGAAGCGGGCGTCGGCTCGGTTATGTCAAGTTTTAACATCGTTGACGGAATACCCGCAACCGCTAACAAATGGCTTTTAACGGACGTTTTGCGCAAACGTTGGGGCTTTCAAGGCATGGTCGTAACGGATTACGCGTCAATAGCCGAAATGCAGACCCACGGTTTGGGCGGATTAAAAGAAAACTCTGTCCGCGCTCTCAAAGCCGGAACCGATATGGACATGGTAACACGCGGATTTTTAAGCACTTTGGAGACAGCCCTCAACGAAGGACTTATCAGCGAAGAAGATATAAATAAAGCGTGCCGCAGAGTTTTGGAGGCAAAACAAAAGTTGGGACTTTTTGAAAATCCCTACAAATATTGCGACGGAAAAATCCCTGTCAGCGTTACATATTGTGCTGAACATAAGGCATTTGCAAAAGAATTAACGGAGGAAAGTTTTGTACTGTTAAAAAACGAAAACAACATTCTCCCCTTAAAAAAACAAGGCACAATCGCGTTAATCGGTCCCTTGGTGGAAGCGCGTTCTGACATGGCAGGAACGTGGTCTGTCGCTCAGGATTTTTCCAAATATTCAACCCTGAAAGAGGCTTTTGAAAAATACTTAAACGGTTCTGCAACCGTTTTGACGGCTCAGGGCTGCAACCTTTTGGACAACGAAAAAACTCAAAACAGTATTCAGAAAGGCCACGGTACGGAACCTATTTTGCGTGTTGATGACGAAAAAGCGTTGAAAGAGGCTGTTGATATTGCTAAAAAATCAAACGTAATTATATGTGCGTTAGGCGAATGTGCTTGGATGAGCGGTGAAGGTACATCGCGTTCGGATTTGGAATTACCGAGACCTCAGAAAGCCTTGTTAAACGAACTTTTAAAACTTAAAAAACCGCTTGTACTGCTCAATTTTGCGGGTCGTGCAACCGTTTTGACAAAGGAAAGCAAAACCGTGCCTGCAATTATGAACGTTTGGTTCGGCTCGGAAATTGGCGATGCACTTTGCAGTGTGCTTTTCGGCGAAAAATCTCCGTCGGGAAAACTCACCGTTTCGATGCCTAAATCCGTCGGACAGTTGCCTTTATATTACAACACGTTGATTTCAGGGCGTCCGGTTCAAGACGACAATCCCGAATACATAATCTTCAACTCTGATTATCAAGACGTTTCAAACGGAGCATTGTATCCTTTCGGCTTCGGTATGAGTTACACGAAGTTTGAATATTCCGACATCACACTTTCCAAAACAGCGGTTTCAGAGAGTGAAAGTTTAACGGCAAAAGTAACGGTTAAAAATGTCGGAGATTATGACGGCGACGAAATTGTTCAACTCTATATCCGCGACATTTACGCTTCTATTTGCCGCCCGGTAAAAGAGTTGAAAGGTTTTAAACGTATTTCGTTGAAAAAGGGTCAAAGCCAAGAAGTTGAATTTGAGATAACGCCGGATTTGCTGAAATTTTACAATTACGATTTGGATTTCGTTTTGGAAAAAGGCGAATTTGAAGTTATGATTGGAGGAAATTCAAGAGAAGTAAAAAGAGAAAAATTTGAGGTAAAATAAAAAATCATATAAAAATCGGTTATCCGACTAACCTGTTTTTATAAAAATTTGGTTAGTCGGATAATCTTTTTTATCTTTGTGCGGAAATAAAAACATTAAACAGATGGAAACACTTTTCAAAAAGCATAAAATACTTATTTCGCAAGTAGACATGAAGATTGTCCGTCAAATGATGAAAATCGTAGACTGGGACAAACAACTTGTTGCCATCAGGGGTTCAAGGGGTGTCGGAAAAACTACACTCATGCGGCAGTATATCAGACAAAAATACGGCGTAAATCCTGGTGAATCACTGTATTGCGTTATGGACGGAATGTATTTTACAAATCATTCATTAATAGAACTTGCAGAAAGGTTTCATCTAAACGGCGGACTGCATCTTTTTCTTGACGAAGTTCACAAATATCCTTTTTGGAGCCGCGAAATCAAAGAAATCATTGACTTGTGGCCTGATATGAAAATCACTTTCACGGGTTCGTCGCTGATTCAGATTTTGAACGCTGACGCAGACTTGTCAAGACGTGTTTTAAGTTACGACATGTCAGGACTTTCGTTCAGAGAATTTTTGCATTTTTACCACTCAATCGAACTGCCGCCGTACAATCTGAAAGACATTTTGGAAAATGCTGATGATATTTGCCAAGAAGTCAACAATATTTGCAGCCCGCAACCGCTATTTGACGAATATTTGCGCGTCGGTTATTATCCGTTTTATGACGGAAACGAAACCGAATATTACAGCCGCCTTGAAAACGTTGTCAATTTTATAATAGAGCAGGAAATGACACAGTTTTGCGGTGTTGAGACAGCCTATATCCGCAAATTGAAAGCCATGTTACTTTACCTCTCCGACAATTTGCCTTACGAGGTCAACATCGCCAAACTTTCCGTTTATTTAGGGCTCAACAAATCGACGGTTTTGAGTTACCTTTCGAGCATGCAACGAGCAGAACTTCTTTTGCTCCTGTATTCTGACAACAAGTCGGTAACAAAAATGCAAAAGCCGGATAAAATATACATCCAAAACACAAATATGCTTTACGCCATCGGCTCACGGCAAAATATCGGAACACTGCGCGAATGTTTTGTCGTCAACCAACTTTCACACTTTCACACTGTGGAATACGGCAAAACACAAGGCGATTTTTTGATAGACGGCAAAATTGTTTTTGAAGTCGGCGGCAAAGACAAAACTTTTGACCAGATAGCAGGATTGCCTGATTCATACGTACTTGCAGACAATATGGAAATTCCGGTCGGTAAAAAACTGCCGCTGTGGATTATAGGAATGGAATATTAAAACTTTCAACGAATATGAAAAAAATTTTACTTGTGTTATTAGTTCTTTTGCCTATAATAACTTTCGGACAAAAGACTTTTCAGTTTGCGGAAAAAGACGGTCAAAAACTTTTTCTCGATGTTTATAAAGCCGAAAAAACGGACGAAAAAAAGCCGCTTTTGATTTATGTTTTCGGCGGCGGTTTTATAATGGGCGAAAGAAACGACACCGCGTTTCTGCCGTTTATAAAAAAGTTCAACTCTCATGGGTTCAACGTTGTATGTATAGATTACAGACTCGGTCTGAAAAACGCAGGAGAGCCCGGAGCGTTAAATTTCAAACCGCTAATTAAGGCTATCGACATGGCAGTTGAAGACTTGCTTTCGGCGACGGATTTTCTTCTGAAAAATTCCGCTTCAACGGGCGTAAACGCTTCAAATACTGTTCTGATAGGCTCGTCAGCAGGTGCGATAACAGTTTTGCAGACTGACTACAAAATGCGCAACGGTTATGTCAAAAAAGGCATTATTGACGAAAATTTCCGTTATAAAGGCGTTGTGGCTTTTGCGGGCGCGGTTTTCTCGCAAAACGGACGTATCCGTTACCGTAAAAGCGAACCTTCGCCGACGATGTTTCTGCACGGAACTGCCGACAAAGTGGTTACTTACAAACAAATCAACCTCTTAAAATGGCATTTCGCCGGAACAAAAAAACTCGTCAAAAAGTTTGAAAAACACAATTATCCGTACTACGCTTACCGTTACAAAGGCTTGGGACACGAGGTAAATTTTTTCGTGGAGCGGAATGTTGAAGACGTCTGCCGTTTTGTTCAGAACTATGTAATTGACGGGAAAAAACTAAAAAGCGATTTTATGATTTACGACCCCGACATCAAGGTTAAAAGCGTGGAAAGCACATCAGATTTATACAAGAATAATTAAATAAAAAAAGTTGTCCGTCCGGACAACTTTTTTTATTGTTTATTTCTTCAATTCGCCGAGAACAACCTTTGCCCTCTCGGATGCCAACTCAAAGTTTGAACATACGTTTTGAGGATTGAGTTTCTCTATCAAGCCGGTTTTGTTGAGTTCTTGGAACACAGATTCGTTAACGCCTGAAAGAACTACTTTTACGTTGATTTCTTTCAAATCGTCAAGCACCGCACTGAAATTTCTCGCACCCGTGGCGTCCATAAAAGGAACGTGGCGCATACGGATAATCAAAACTTTTGCATCGTTGCCGAACTGACGGAGAGTTTCACGGTATTTTTTAGCAGCACCGAAGAAGAAAGGTCCGCTGATTTCGTAAACCTCAATGCCCTCAGGCAAATAAGAATAATTCTCCAACGGGTCGCCCGAATTTCTCTGAACGCTGATAACCTCGCTCTGAGAAGCCATTCTTTGCATAAAAAGCAATGCAGCCAAAACGATTCCGACCTCGATTGCAGCCGTCAAATCCACCAAAACGGTAAGGAAGAACGTTACGAGCAAAATCGTCATGTCATATTTTGAGCCTTTGCAAATCGAAACAAAAGACCTCCATTCACTCATATTGTAACTAACGACAATCAAAACGCCTGCCAAACAAGACATCGGAATCAATTCCGCAAGTCCGCCTAACGCCAACATTATTATAAGGAGCGTAACGGTGTGGACAATGCCCGCAACAGGAGTTCTGCCGCCGTTTTTAACGTTTGTAGCCGTTCTTGCGATGGCACCCGTAGCAGGTATGCCGCCGAAAAGCGGTGAAGCGATGTTAGCGATACCCTGAGCAATAAGTTCGGTGTTGCTGCGGTGGTTGCCGCCAATCATACCGTCTGCCACAACCGCCGACAAAAGCGATTCAACAGCACCCAAAACGGCAATCGTTACCGCCGGCATTATATAACTCTGAATGTTGGAAAAATCAAAACCTGAAAATTCGATTTTTAAAGTTGAAGGAATTTCGCCGAAAACACTGCCGATTGTAGTTACGGGCAGGTTCAAGACGTATGCCGCCGTCGTTACGACAATTATCGCAACAAACGAACCCGGAATTTTTGAAGAGACTTTAACAAAAAGCACTGAAATCAAAATCGTTGCAACCGTAAGAGCCAAAGCGTAAAAGTTTACGGAGCCCATATTAGAAAGCATTACGCCCCATTTGCCGATAAAATCCGCAGGCATTTCGCCGCTGATAGTAAGGCCCAAAGCGTCTTTTATCTGTGTGGAAAAAATCGTCAGCGCAATACCGGAAGTAAAACCGACTACAAGAGGATGCGGAATGAATTTGATAACGCTACCCATTCTCAGCAAGCCAAACAAAACAAGCAGCACACCCGCCATCATCGTGGAAATCATCAGACCAGAAAGTCCGTAATTATGAACTATTCCCGCAACAACAACGATAAAAGCACCCGTAGGACCTCCGATTTGAACGCGGCTACCGCCCAAAAACGAAATAAAAAATCCCGCAACAATAGCGGTTATAAGACCTTTTTCGGGGCTGACACCAGAGGCAACCGCAAAAGCAATAGCAAGCGGCAACGCCACAATTCCTACTATTATGCCGGCCAACAAGTCGGCTTTGAACATCTGTTTTGTGTATCCGTGCTTTAAGACGGAAAAAAACTTGGGTTTGAATACGTTTTCCACAGTAATTAGTGATTTAAAAAATTTCTGCAAAGGTAAAAAACATATATTTCCCGTTTTTTTAGAATATTTTAAGAAATTTTTAAATCACTAAACTCTGTATTAACAATTATTTCACCACGTTACCGTTCAAACGGAGTTCAAAAACGTTGTCAGGAGCATCCAACGAGGTGTAAACCGTTACTGATTTGTTGAAAGTCCCTAATTCCTTAGCGTCAAAAACCGTTGAAATAGTGCCGGTTTTTCCGGGCATAACGGGTGATTTCTGATATTCAAGTTTTGTACAGCCGCACGAAGCCTCCGCATTTGTAATAAAGACAGGCTTGTCGCCGGTGTTTGTAAATGTATAAACGATGGTTTTGGGTTCGTTTTGTTTGATGTCGCCGAAATTATACTCGGTAACGTCCCATTCCAAAGAGGCTTTTTTGTCGCTCGAAAGTTCAGCCTTGCCTGAATTGCCCGAACCCGAAAACAAATCGCCCCATTGCGCAGAAGCATTCTCACTAAACATTGTCATCAATACGGCAACCAATGCCGTCAACAAAAATTTCTTCATAATTCTCAACTTTTATGTGTTAAACTTACATTTTATTAGACGTTATTTTTTCAAAGGTTGTTATTTTTTTTTTCGTAAAAATTGTTAAAGTCCGCTTTTAATTTTTTTTAACATTTTACTACATTCAAAATTCACTTTATCTTTACACAATACATAAAAAATTGTAGTAATTTTGCACCCGAAAAACACAATTAAAACCAAACTACAACATTTAACTTTAACAAATTATTTGATAAAATTATGTTTAAATTCTTACTTTCCAAAATGCAGACCCCTCGTTGGGTTGTGTTCTTAATTGACACGTGCATTATCTCGGTTTCGATTTTAGCCAGTTACCTGCTAAGATTCAATTTCGATTTAGTAGAAATCATCAGTCAGAGTTTAGGAGTTACCTTTGCGATACTTGTACCGTCAAGGATTCTGAGTTTTGTGATTTCAAAGACCTATTCAGGACTTGTCCGCTACACAAGTACGAAAGACGCCATGCGCATTTCGATTACCATCATAACGGGCAGCGTGTTTGCGTTTACTCTGTCGGCAATCTTAACATACACTTTCGGACTGCCGAGAATACCGCTTTCAATCGCGATTTTGGACTGTATAATTGCAATGGCGGTAATGATTATTTCAAGATTTGTGGTAAAATCGCTTTACTTGGAGCACCGCAACATGGACATGGATTCGCTGCTTGAAAACGTGGTTATCTACGGCGCAAGCGAATCGGCACTCACCACAAAACGCACTCTCGACCGCGATGCCGGCAGCAATTACAAAGTTGTCGCCTTTATCGACTCTGACGACAGATTCAAGGGCAAAAGCATTGACGGCGTTAAGATTTACAAGACTTCCGCTTTGGAGGAGATTATCGAAAAGCACAACGTCAAGAGTCTTATTTTTGCGAACGACTGTCCGAGCAAATATAAGAAAAACATGATTATTGAACTTTGTCTCAACCATAATATAAAGGTGATGTCAACTCCGACAGTCAACAACTGGATTAACGGCGAACTCAGTTTCAAACAAATCAAGAACATCAGAATCGAAGATTTGCTGGAGCGCGACCCCATACAGTTGGAAGACGACAAAATCCGTATGGAAATCCTGAACAAAACCGTTCTTGTAACGGGTGCGGCAGGCAGTATCGGCAGCGAAATCGTAAGACAGTTGACAAGATTCAATCCTAAAAAAATCATCGTTTTTGACCAGGCTGAATCTCCGCTTTACGATTTGGAACTTGAATTAAGGGAAAAACTCAATTTCGAGAATTTTGAAATCGTAATCGGCGACATCACCGACAGAGTACGCCTGACGGAAACTTTTGAAAAATACCGTCCTGAGGTTGTTTATCACGCAGCGGCATACAAACACGTTCCTATGATGGAAAACAATCCTTCGCAAGCGGTTGCAAACAATGTAAAAGGCACGAAGTTTTTGGCGGATTTTTCAGTGAAATACAACGTTCAGAAATTTGTAATGGTTTCGACGGACAAAGCCGTAAACCCGACAAACGTAATGGGCTGTTCAAAAAGAATCTGCGAAATCTACACGCAGTCGCTTAATTCGATGTTTCAGACCAAGTTTATCACAACCCGTTTCGGAAACGTCTTGGGCAGCAACGGCAGCGTTATACCGAGATTTAAGGCTCAGATTGAAAAAGGCGGTCCCGTAACGGTTACACACCCCGAAATCACAAGATTTTTTATGACGATTCCGGAGGCTTGTCAACTTGTTTTGCAGGCGGGAACGTTGGGCAACGGCGGCGAGATTTTCGTCTTTGACATGGGCAAATCAGTCAAAATCATTGATTTGGCAAAGAAGATGATAAAACTTTCGGGTTTGAGTCTTGGCAAGGACATTCAAATTGCATACACGGGTCTCAGACCGGGCGAAAAACTTTACGAAGAGGTTTTGAACGACAAAGAAAAAACTCTTCCGACAACACACTCTCAAATCATGGTCGCAAAAGTAAGAGAGTATGATTTTTCGATTGTTTCGGAGCAGATAAACGAGTTAATCGCTCTTGCGGACTGCCGCGACAACATGAAAATAGTCGCAATGATGAAACGCATTGTTCCTGAGTTTAAGAGTGAAAATTCGGTTTACGAGGAGTTGGACAACCTCAACGCCGCAGCAACAGACAACGCAGCCGAATTGTCGTCAAAAACAGCAGACAAAGAAAAAGAGAAATATCCTGTTGCTGAAAAAGACTTTCAGAAAAAAAGCCGCATAGTCTACTCCAACAAAAAGGGATTCCCGATAGGAAAGAAATTTTCACTGATACATTAATTATAGGAAAATGAAACAACGGGCGAAAAAAATTTCGCCCGTTGTTTTTTTATTTTGCGGACAGCAAAATTTTTTATTACTTTGAGCAGAAAAAAAACGACCAAACATCAAAAAAATTTACCATTATGAAAAAACTCATATTAACACTCCTTGCTTTTTTGCCGTTGACAGCCTTTTGTCAGACACAGTGGCAGACAGCCTGCATAGAAACCACAGACCGTCCTGAAACAGTCTACGACAACATCACAATCGACAAAAAAGCGTGTACGATTACCAAAAACGGAAAAACGTACAAACTTTACGGCAAGATTCAGTTTGTAGAAAACTGGGGCGACATAAAAATTCAAATCGTAGAAAACTGGCCGGATATGAAAATAAAATTTGTAGACAACTGGGCTGACGGCTGCGGAAAATTTCAAGTCGTGGACAACTGGCCTGAATTGAAAGTCCAGATTGTCAACAACTGGGGCGATATAAAAGTCAAAATCGTGGAAAACTGGCCGGGATTTTAATAAAAGAAAACGGGGCGTTTTCACGTCCCGTTTTTCGTTTATTTTACATCGTCCCAGTCGTCGGTTCTAAACGGATAAGCGGGAATCATTCCGCCGCCGTAAAGCAGATTTCCTGTATAAAAATCTTTGAAACAATATCTCACTGCGACAGGTTTTTCAACTTTTTTGCTTGAAACCACCACGTGGTTTGTCTGCCAGCGAAGCCACACACTGTCAGCGGGATAAAACTTTTTGTCCGCACCGGCAATTTCAAAACCGTCAATCATATAATTGCTGCAAATTCCCATTTGAAGGTTGTCAAAACCCACAAAAGCCTCGTTTTTTTCAACAATCAACTCCTTGAAAACAGGACCTGAGGTGATAAAAGTTTCATAACCGTAGGTTTTGTTAAGAGATAAGGCTGCAAGTCTTTGTCCGACAGCCTTTTTCTGACGCGGGTGAATGTTATAACGCTCCTGAGGCAAAGCCAAATCCGAAGTCGTAACTAAACCACAATTTTTCACCTCTTTTGCCACTTTGAACTGAGCCTCCCTCAAAAAAGGCGCATCACCGCTACCGTAATCGTAAGGCGCAATTTCTACCATATAAAAAGGTATGTCGCCCAATCCGATGTCAGAGCGCCAAAGCAAAATCATACTTTTAAGTCTCTGATAATAAGTCTTATGCTGACCGACGTTAGAGCAGCCCTGATACCAAATCACGCCTTTGTAAGTAAATTTATGAACAGGCCAAAACATTGCGTTATAGGGCAACAAAATTTTCAAATATTCCTCCTTAACGGCTTCAATGTCTTCTTTTTTTGTTGAAACGCCGTGTTGTTCAAGAAGTTGCTTACTCATCCAACTTTCAACTACCGTGCCGCCGTAAGCCGCGCTGACGATTCCGACCGGACAGCCTAACGAATGGCTCAACGCTTTCGCATAATACCACGCAACGGCTGAATATTCCGTAGAATTTTTGACATTCGGCACTGTCCAAACAGCGTCAACATCTTCTTCCAAATTGTAAGAATGTTTTAACGGCACTGAGAAAAATCTCACTCTGTCGGCTTGGTCAGCAGAAAACATGATCTCTTCAAAACCGTCCTCGACATTGCAGCCCGGAAAGCCTTTGAGCGGCATTTGCATATTAGACTGACCCGATGCCAACCAGACTTCACCGATTAAAATGTTGGAAAGTTCAACGGATTTTTTGTCGCTCAAATCGGTAAACTTTACTGTCTGCGGCTCAAAAGTAGAGGATTTGGTCGCAACAGTAACAAGAAAATTTCCGTCCCTGTCAGCCTGAGCGGTGAATTTTTGCGAGTCCCAACTGACTGAAACTTCGACTTTTGCGTTTTTAGCCGCCTTGCCCCAAAACCTCACATCGGCATTTTGCTGAATAACCATGTTAGAGCCGATAATATTGGGCAGTTTTATTTCTGCTTTTACCGATAAAAAACAGAAAAAAAGTGTAATTGGTAAAAGGATTTTTTTCATGATATTTTAATTATTTTTGGAATACGTAAAATGCTTTGTACGCCATGTAAGTATCTAATTTTGAAACTGTTTCGTACGGAGCGTGCATTGAAAGTACTGGAACGCCTACGTCAATCGTGTCGATGTCAAGGTTTGCCATATAAAGCGCAACCGTTCCGCCGCCGCCGAGGTCAACTTTTCCGAGTTCGCCGTTTTGCCAAATAACGCCCTCTTTGTCAAAAAGATGGTGAATTTCCGCAACATATTCGGCGTTTGCGTCTGATGTGCCTGATTTTCCGCGTGAACCGGTAAATTTGGTTACAACAACGCCGTAATTCAAAAACGACGAGTTCGCTTTCTCAAAAACGTCAGGGAAAGTGGGGTCGTATGCAGAATTTACGTCTGCCGAGAGACATTTTGAATTAGAGAAAACTTTTCTTGGATTTGCGCCCAAGGTTGCCGCCAAATCCTCAATGAAATATTTTAAGTAACTTGAACAGAGACCCGTGTTACCGTCAGAGCCGGTTTCTTCCTTGTCGGTGAGAACTGCGATTGCAGTTTTTTTCGGATTTTTCACGTCAAGAATAGCCATAAGTTCGGGATAAGCGCAGACTTTGTCATCGTGTCCGTACGCGCCAATCATCGAACGGTCAAAACCCACGTCTTTCGGTTTGAAAGCGGGTACGGCTTCGAGTTCGGAGTTCAACAAATCGCCTTCAACAATGCCGTATTTTTCGTTGAGAATACGCATTACGTTGGTTTTTACGCGGTTTGGAACGTCCTCGCCTTTTACGCAGTAAGAACCGATAAGAATGTTGAGTTCCTCGCCTTTGATGATTTCGTTGGCGGGACGTTTCATTTGGTTTTGAGCCAAATGCGGCAAAAGGTCAGTAACCAAAAATACGGGGTCGTTTTCATCTTCGCCGATGTTGACGGTAACTTTTGTGCCGTCTTTTTTTATGATTACGCCGTGAAGCGAGAGCGGAGTAGCCGTCCACTGGTATTTTTTGATTCCGCCGTAATAATGTGTCTTGAAAAACGCGAGTTCGTCGCTCTCATAAAGCGGATTTTCTTTCAAATCCAAACGCGGCGAGTCAATGTGAGCGGCGGTAAGGTTAACGCCGTCTTCGAGGTTTTCGCCTATGACCGCGAGAATAACGGCTTTTCCGCGGTTGTCGTAATAGATTTTGTCGCCTTTCTGAACCTTGTCGCCGAAATTAAAGCGTCTGAAACCAGCCTGCTCAGCCTTCTGAATTGCAAAAACGTTGATTTCTCGTTCGGTTTTGGCTTCGGACATAAAAGCCTTGTAACCTTCGCAAAATTCGTGCGCTTTCTTGATTTCGTCCTCACTCATTACAAGCGAGGCGTTTTTTCTGTCCATGAAAAATTTTTTTGCCTCTTCTTTTGTCATGATATTTTTAATATTAATTTTTATGACAAAAGTAGAAATTTTTTTTCATTTATACGCAATTTTTACCAAATAAAAAACAGACGTTTACAATCAACAAAACCGCCGCAATTCCGGCAACGGTTTTGTCAATTATGTTTGTCCAAGAATTGATAATGACAGCATGGTCTTTGCCGTTCTCAGGGGTAATAAGTTCTGTCAAAAACGTACTCCATGACGCACTACTTGGATAAAACTTTCCATCGTCCAACAATATTTCGGATGCGGCAACAATTTCACCATTTTCATAGAATTGAACTAATTCCAAATTTCCTTTATCATCATAAAAATTACCCCGTCCTATTATCGTATCATTTACAAAATATCTTTCGTTGTATTTCGTTTGCAGTGAATCATAACGGTATTCAATCCACCAACCGTTTTGTCTCCCGTCTTTAAAATTTCCAACCGCACCAAGGCTTTTTTTATCGCCCCATCTGTCCAAAAAAATCCAAAAACCTTCTCTCTGAATTGTATTACCTTCAATCTGACCAAAAGCCCAAACAGTATCCTTCTCATAATAAGCGCAATACCGTCCGGGGGCAGTTTTATTGCCCACGATTACACACAGAAGTATTAATAAAATACCGATAAAATTAATTTTAAAAAGCATAGTTATTTGTAGTTGTTGTTATGATTATTTATTGCATTAATAATATCAGAATACGAAACTTCAATTTTGCCATTTTTTGCAAGTGTTTTTTTTCTTATCTACGAAAAGTTGGAAATATTCTTGCACTAACTTTGTTTTTTGCGCAATTTCAAGTGCTTTTTTTACCGTATCATATTGAAAACCATTGCTATATTCAAGTTTCCGTCTAACATAGTCTTCGTATGTCGGTGTAATAGTTGATTTATCTGCACAATGCAAAAAAACAACACCTTTTCCCGCTATTTGTTTTTCGATGTTTTCAGGCTCGTTATTTTCGGCACTTGCTGTTTTTATACTACCACCGATAACTCCGCCTATGGCAGCACCGATTGCCATCGGCAGCAGATAAGATTTTGGATCTTTTGAATTGTCATCACTAAGCCCCTGAGCAATCACACCTGCTAATGCTCCAATCCCCATACCTGCTAATACGTGGGATTTCGCTCTTGTTTTTGCTTTCGTTTTTACTAAATTTGACATATTATATTAAAATTTTAAAGTTTTAGAAATTTTTATCACCCAATAATACGTCCAAATTCATGCCAATGCTATTTTTTGTCAATTTGTCAGTTAAAATATGTTATTTTATCAGACTTATGTATGTCATTATGTCATTTTTCATTTACGCGCAATTTTTTACGTTATAAATTTGGAATGAAATTTTTACCGTTTGAAAGAGACGTAAAAAAGTTTTTTCCAAACGGTAATTTTTTTCTATTTTTGCGTTTGAACAAAATTTTCTTTCATTATGGAAACACGCAGATACCCGGTTGACAAACAGACGTTTGAAAAGATAATAAACGGCAAATTCGTTTATGTTGACAAAACAGATTTGGTC
>JAFXUC010000011.1 GCA_017535325.1 Bacteroidales bacterium
GACCAAATCTGTTTTGTCAACATAAACGAATTTGCCGTTTATTATCTTTTCAAACGTCTGTTTGTCAACCGGGTATCTGCGTGTTTCCATAATGAAAGAAAATTTTGTTCAAACGCAAAAATAGAAAAAAATTACCGTTTGAAAAAAACTTTTTTCAAACGGTAATTTTTTTATTCAGAAATTATGTACCAATTATCGTCAATTTCCAAAAGAAATGTGCACAAAGAATCTTGCGTCTGTGAATCTCTCGAAAAATACTGTAAATTAGGATAACGAGAATGAATATCCGACGTATCAAGTTTCGAGTAAAGAAGGTGTGGAAATTTATCACAAAAATTCATACCGAAGTTAATATCAAACTCCACGACGTTTTGCTTGCAAATAACTTCCGGACCAGTTTCTCTCTGAGGAAACTTTTTGAAACAATTTCTATACAAATCAAATAATTCATTTTTACAATAAAAAGTATCAGCCGATATATGATTGTATACCAATTCCATTTCATGGTGGTTTCTATCAACGTTTTGAATAATACAGAAACTTATTTCTGGTGATACTTCCAGCATTCTATTTGAGATTTTTTCAAGACAATCTTTTTTTTCAAGCAAATACTTACGGAGTTCATCAGCCAAAACCGAATTAGAATATTTCACTTCCGGTTCTCGAAATAATATCGCTAAAAACAAAAGGGCTAAAAATATTCCGATTATTATCAAATAATATCGAAGACAACCCTTAAATGTCCCAGTAGGTATATAAACAAATTTACAATTACTCATTTTTTTTCTTATATAAATTAAACGCTTTTTCAGAAATTATAAAATCTTTGCCATTTTTCCTCATATCAATCATTATTATATCGGTAACAAATTCAAAATCAGGAATTTTTAATACCAATTTACTATCTTTGCCAATACAGTAATCAAAATACCCATATCCTAAAATAACGTTTGTTTCATTAAAGGAAAACAATTCAACCAACTCTTTATGACTGATAATTATTCCTTTGTTTCTGGAATCGGTATATACCAAACCTACTGTACCCCATCCGATACCAATACCTTTTAAATATTCATAATTATCGAATGTTAATCTTATTGCTAATCCAATGCCAAATTCAGCAGAGTATGAAAGTCCGAACAAATCCCTTACATCATTTAAATAAGGACAATAATTTATATTTGCGCCAATTCCTGCCGCAGCACTTATGATTATCGTCCATAAATTTTTAGAACTATCGTATGTTGAAACTTTCTTATCCAAAAAAGAAGCCAATGCGCCTTTGTTCCCGTAAAATGCGATATTATTATGATCGAATCCTATTCCGAAGCCACCTTCCGTCTTTGCGCCTGTAATTGCAAATCCAGCACAAGCATCCACAGAAAAGTCAATGTAAATGACACCTTGTTTGTTTTCAATTATCTTTTCAAGACTGATTGAAAAACATTTTTGCGACGAATAAACGTATTCATTAGTTAGAGTAAAACCTTTATTGAGGAGCAACCGTTGATTCATCGGATTGTCGGTTACGGCAATTACATTTTGACATGCTTTATCGAAGAACCAATTTTCAGAATCTGTTTCATAAATCAGATAATTTTTCGATAGGAATTTTGCACTCTCTTTATGAGTAAAATTTGGTTGATTATCCGTTGAAGCAGTATACTCGTTTACATTTGATGTCGAAAACGATTCTTTCTTTTTGACATTTTTCTTGGATAAGGCGTACACACCTGCACCAACTGTACCGCCTAAAAGCGCAACACCAAAATCAGAGCCATTCCTCTTATGCTCACCTTCTATAAGACGTTTTATTATGATTGCCAATACCGCACCGATAACTATTGCCGCAGCATAATTCAAAATTTCTCTATCTTTATCTTTTTGTAACATATTTTTTATAATTTTTTAGAATTAGACAATTATTTTTTTCGCTGCAAAATTATTATAACCCCTGATAATTGACAAATATTCGCAGACATTTAGACAATATTTCGACAATTTTCAATGATTGATGTTATTTTCTTTCTCTTGTTAACTCGCTTTGTATCATAATCTTCACTGTTTGTATTATTCAAATTTAAAGATTTTTTTCCGTCTTTATAAAAAAATATTTTAGATACATTATCTTTCACTGATGTATCTAATTGACAATACGAAACATGATATAAATCCAATATGAAAAAATTAAACTCGTATTGATTTTTATTTTTCCAAACTATGTGAACATTTTGCTCTATCCCTGAGTTAAACGCATTAATAAAATCACTTTCCCGCCCACTTTCAAAGTATTATATTTGACTAACTCGTTATACAATTTTTTTAACTTGCTTATATCGTACTTATCAGGCATCGGGAGTTTCACCAAATCTGTACTTTTAGCCTCAATATAACTATCAATAAATAATTTAAACTGCTCGCATTTCCATAAAGCAATTATATTGTCGCCAATCGTTTCATCATTCTCATTTCTCAACTCTGTATATTTGATCAATTTACTTTTGATTACAAACAATTCTTCTTCCTGACTATCAATCAATTCAACTATATCAATAAAATTGATAACATCTTTATTTTCAGGTTTATAACTGTTTCTGTCAAACATTAATTTGACATATTCTCGTACAACATTGTAAATTTTCATTAAAAAACATATATTGGCAAGACATTGTTGAAATCTGTTTCTTCCGTCAAAGGACAAATTTTTGAGCGAATTCTTTAATTCGCTATATATTAACAGGCCATTTTTCTTGATTTTCAACTCAGGAACACATTCATTTAAATATCCAATCACCGCTTTTTGTTGTTTGCTGTCCAACTTGTTAACAGATAGCAAAAAATCATCAGTATCTGTACAAAATTTCAAATTCTGTTTTTTCCGAAAATTGTTATCCGAAAATATTTTCCGCGTATAGTAATAGATTGTTATTTTTTTTAGTAGAATGCAAGTTGCTTTGTTTTTAGAACTAAAAACACCTAAAAAAGCCAATAAAAAGAATATGAACAATATGATTTTCAAACCTTTGTCATCTTCTGTATCAATTATTTTAAATATAGTATTTTGTAATTTCTGCATATTTTTAACAGTTAGTTTTATGTTAACAACCGTTAAAATCAACCACTGTGCCAATTCAAATATTCCGACATTTTGATACAATATTTTACGACATTTTGTCAGAAACGGAAATTTTGTCATAAAAAACTACGCAGTTTTGTCAGCAGTTACCACCTTGTAACTTTCGATGTTTCTGTCTTTTGACGAAAATTTTATCGCGAGTTTTATAATCTTTTTGCCTTCGTCCAAATATGCTTTTGCATAACGGCGAAAAGCAATATGACGTTTTGCTGATTCAACAGAACGGTCGTATTTGAGTTCTATGACATAAATCGTTTTCGGCATTTTTAAAATCAAATCCGCTTTGCCGAGGGCGGTTTCAACGTTTGCGGAGATGTTTGCGCCAAAAGATGTCAAAAGTGTATAAAGTATTGAATGATAATGTTTTTCGTTTTGATTGTTGAGACTAAACGGAAAAGCGTCAAAGAAAACTTTCAAATGTTTGATAAAGTTGTCAATGTCATCGTCTTTTGAAAAATCTATGAACGCTTTTTTCAACGGCACTGTATCTTGAAAATTATACGTATATTGATTCAAAACTTTTGCCGTGGAGGATTTTACCTCTTCATTCGGATAACCTAAAATATATGTGTCATATTCGGGGTTGTAGTCTTTTATCGTCAAATATCCGGCTTGAAACATTTGTCAAGTTTTTTGAGCGGAGAAAAAAACTTGTTTTGTGTTGCACGGATTTTATTTTGAAGTTTGTCATTATCAATAGCGTCAAGCATTGCCGCATCATATTCGTCAATTATTACGACGGCTTTTTGTCCTGTTTTTTTAACGACATTTTTTACCAGATTTGACAATTTTACGCCGCTGCCTTTACCCTTTCTTTCGATTGAATATTTTTTTTCGTTTTCGTCCAACATATCGTCAATCAACTCGTTAAGATATTCAACGGAAACATCTTTCGCATCTGCAAACGAAAAATTCAAAACAGGATATTTTATCCAGTCTTTTTCCAACGTTTCGATTTTCAGACCTTTGAACAAGTCTTTGTTTCCGTTGAAATATTCGTCCAACGTACTGCACAACAATGACTTGCCAAAACGTCTTGGTCTTGACAAAAAAACGTAATCATAGTCATGAGTCATTTTATAGACCAAATCTGTTTTGTCAAC
>JAFXUC010000096.1 GCA_017535325.1 Bacteroidales bacterium
CAACAATAACAACAACGGTTAAAAAAGAAAATATGCAGAAAACAAACGACGGTTTACTCAAAATAGGTGAAAACTGGCTGAATCCGAAAAAAGGCAGGGTTTTGATTTCAGAGCCTTTTGCCTCGGACATGATTTTCAAAAAATCGGTGGTCTACATTGTTGACCATTCGGAAGACAGCACCATGGGATTTATTCTGAACAAACAGGTTGATATCGAAAGAAATCCGTTTTTCAGGATAATAGGCGTTTTGCCGTTTGAACTTTCGTTTGGCGGACCTGTCGCTATCAACAGAATACTTTACATTCACACGCTCGGACCGCAGGTAATTCCAAACTCCGTGGAAATCTCCGACGGCATATATCTCGGCGGCGACTACAAAGCGGTAAGGGACAAAATCGACTCAGGCGAGGCTTCACCGAAAGACGTGAGATTTTTTCTCGGCTACGCGGGCTGGTCATCACACCAACTCGAACAGGAAATCAAGTCAAAATTCTGGATTGTCGGCAACTTGGACAAAGAAACCATAATGGACTATCATTCCGATGTCTGGGGCGAAGCCGTAAAAAAACTCGGCGGCAGATACAAACTATGGGAAAATCTCCCGTCAAATCCGCAGTTGAACTAAAAAAAACGCGGAAATTGTCTTATTCCGCGTTCTGATATAAATGATTAACGGCGTTTGCCGTCTGCTGACCCAAAGTTCTGTAAAAACGGCGTCTCTTATAAGCCCCGACCCAGCGGATTCCCGTAGAAACGCTGCCTAAGAAAATTTCTTCCGCTTTTGATGCCAACTCCTCAGTAACAGGCGTTTCACATTCCACCTTATAGCCCGACTCCGTTAAAACCTGAATCACTTTGCGCCTGAAAACATCGTCTCTTGCGCCCTCGCTCAAAGGCGGCGTGTAAACAACCTTGTCTTTCAGAATAAAAACACTTCCGCTGACAACCGACTCAGCCCAGTTGCCGTTGTGATTAAGAAGAATCACGTCGTCAACTTTTTCGTTAATAGGCATGCTTTTCATCGCGCGGATTTTCAAAAGCGAATTTTCGTGCGTGTCATAATTCCAAAACGGCGACGGATATTTTTTGAATTCGTCATAAACCGAAATCCACAAGCCGTCACGGTTGAAGTCAAAACCCGTCTGCGGCAAAACGTCAATAGTTACAGCGTATTCCACACCGTTGTTTCTCGGCAAAAAACCGTCGCTCTCGCTTCTGAAAACGATGATTTTGACAGTCGCGCCCTTGAAAACCTTGTTTTTGACCAGCATTTTGGAAATCTCCTCACCGAAAGCCTCCCTCTCGACTGTTAATTTTTCGGGAATGTCCATGCCGGCAATTTTCATTGCGGCAATCAGGTTTTCAATATGCTCGTCAAAAAAACAAAGCCGTCCAGCGCATGCGTGAAGCCTTTCTGAAATACAGTCGCCGTACAAAAACGCACGGTTGTTAAGATTTATGACCGCGCCGTTTTGAGAATGACAGCGGCCGTTCAAAAGTATTTGCTGGTTGGTAATTATCATTTTTTTCTTCGCTAAAAATTATTCAAAAATATATTTATCGTTGACGGGTCGATTATCAGCGGAAACAAAAATCCGTAAACCGCCCCCGCAAAATGCGCCGAATGTCCGATGTTGTCGCCGCCCCGTTTGTCCATGTAAACGCAGTACGCCAAATACAAAAGCCCGAAAATCCAGCCCGGAACCGGTATCGGTATAAACATAAAACTTATCGGAATCGACGGATTAAAAAGTATCACTGCAAACAGCACAGCCGAAACCGCACCTGAGGCACCCACGGCATTGAAAAGCGGATTGTCCTTGTGTCGGAACAAGTCCACAACGACAGAGGCTGGCAAAGCGGTAAAATATAAAGCAAGAAACAGAAGTTTTCCCGTTTTTTCAGAACCGCTGACAACCGAAAACGCCGACTCCAAATATCCGCCGAAAAAATACAGCGTCAGCATGTTGAAAAACAAATGCCAAAGGTCGGCGTGAACAAAACCGTAACCGAAAAGTCTGGCGTATTGTTTTTCATGACATATTAAATAAGCGTTGAATTTCATTTTCTCTGTCCATCCGGGACGGCGCATACTCTCAGACAGAAGACTGTCCCTCTCGAATGACGCCAACGAAACAACGCATGTCGCCGTTATTATAAGCGTGGTAAAAGTCATATTTTTTTAAAATTATGCCGCAAATTTATAATTTTTTCGTGATATTTCTTTGCCTTGTGTAAATATTTTTTTTTACCTTTGCCCTATCTAATAAAATCAGTTTTATGGAAAGAAAAAGTCTGATATCAATTACTGATTTTTCCACTGAGGAAATTGTCAGAATATTGGAAATAGCAAATGAATTTGAAAACACCCCTCAGCCGCATCTTCTTGACGGCAAGGTTGTTGCGACACTGTTTTTTGAACCCTCCACCCGCACGAGACTTTCGTTTGAAAGCGCAATCAACCGCATGGGCGGGCGTGTAATCGGTTTTTCCGACCCGAACATTTCGAGCGTTTCAAAAGGCGAGACCCTAAAAGACACTATCCGCATAGTGTCCAACTACTGCGATTTAATCGTTATGCGCCACCCGTTGGAGGGCAGTTCGCGTTATGCGAGCGAGGTTGCAACCGTTCCCGTAATCAATGCCGGCGACGGCGCAAACCAGCACCCGACCCAGACGCTTTTGGACATGTATTCTATCAAAAAAACGCAGGGACGTCTTGACAACATAAACATCTTCATGGTCGGCGACTTAAAATACGGACGTACTGTTCACTCGCTTGTTCAGGCAATGTCGCCCTACAATCCCACGTTCAATTTTATCTCGCATCCCAAACTCAGAATGCCGCAGGAATATCTTGACTTCCTTGACGAAAAAAAGGTAAAATACTACGAACACGAACAGTTTACGGACATTATTTCGGAGGCTGACATTATTTACATGACAAGGGTTCAGAGGGAAAGGTTTCAGGATTTGATGGAATACGAAAAAACCAAAGACCTCTACATTCTGCGCAATTCCATGCTCGAAAACACAAAGCCGACAATGAAAATACTTCATCCTCTGCCGCGTATCAACGAGATTCCGCAGGACGTAGACCCGAATCCGAAGGCGTATTATTTTGAGCAGGCATTGAACGGCGTTTTTGCGCGTCAGGCTGTCATATCATACGTTCTCGGCTTAAAAAAATAATTATGAATTATGAATTATGCATTATGGATTAAAATTATGGACAAGTCAGAATTAAAAGTCAACGCAATAAAAGACGGTACTGTAATCGACCACATACCGGCGCAGGATTTGTTTAAAGTTGTCAAAATATTAAAACTCGAAAGTGTTGAAAACCAGGTAACTTTCGGCACAAATCTCGACAGCAAAAAACTCGGCAAAAAAGCGATTATCAAGATTTCAGACCGTTTTTTTGAAGACAGCGACATCGACAAAATCGCGCTTTTGGCTCCTAACGCCAACCTCAACATCATCAAGAATTACGAAGTTGAGGAAAAACGCACGGTGGAACTTCCCGAAAAAATAAAAGGAATCTGCAAGTGCATGAATCCCAAGTGCATAACAAACGCCGAACCCATGCAGACAAAATTTACCGTCGTATCAAAAACGCCGCCCGCCCTCAAATGCGACTACTGCGGCAAAGTTACCGATCAGGAACATTTTGTAATCATATAAAAAAAAACGGAGCATTAAGCCCCGTTTTTTTATTTTGGATATTCAATTCTTGCGTGGTAAATATTCCGCAGTTTCTCCTTAAACAACTCTTTCACGGTGTCTATATCCTTGAAAGTGAGGTTTGTATTGTCAAACTGCTTGTTTGCAATCTGATTGTTGACAATGTTTTCAACAAGGTTTCCGATGGTTTCGGTGTCGTATTTTTTAAGACTTCTCGAAGCCGCCTCGATGGAGTCTGCCATCATGACAACGGCATTTTCCTTGTTGATTGGTCTCGGTCCGGGATAAGTGAATTTTTCGTCGCAGTTTTCCTCCGGGTGTTCCTTTTTGTACATTGCGTAAAAATATCCCGCTTTTGAAGTGCCGTGGTGCGTTTTTATGAAGTCGATTATCTGTGTCGGCAACTGATATTCCTTGGCTATCGAAACGCCTTTTATAACGTGGTTGATAATAATTTCAGCACTTCTCAAATAATCAAGTTTGTCATGCGGATTGATTCCAGTAACCTGATTTTCAGTAAAATACATAGGCGAGGTAAGTTTTCCGATGTCGTGATAAAGCGCACCCGTACGCGCAAGATGCGGATTGCCGCCAATCTTGAAAATAGCAGCCTCGGCAAGGTTGGCAACCTGCATGCAATGCTGAAACGTTCCGGGAGCCTCTTCCGCCAAACGTCTTAAAAGCGGACGGTTGCTGTCGGCAAGTTCTATCAAAGTAACGTCGCTCAACAATCCGAAAGTCTTTTCAAAAAGGTAAATCAGCGGGTAAGACACAAGCAGCAAAATACTGTTGGTTGCCAAAAGCGCAACTGTTTTCCAATTGATTTCGTCAATAATTCCCGTGTGAAACAACTGGTAACTGATATAAACCACCGTATATATCGCAAAACAAATCACCGAAGTCAAAAACGTCTGGCTTCTGCGGTTGAGTTTTTCGTAACTCATCAGAAGAAAATATCCGGCAATAAACTGCATTATGAAATATTCAAACGGATTTTCCAAAATAATCGCAACCGCCACGCAGGTTGTAATATGCAAAAACATACCCGTCCTCGTGTCAAAAAATGTCTTGATTATAATTGCAAACAACAAAAACGGCATAATCCACGTGCTTACCAAACCGTATCTGATGTTAAGACTCATAGAGACGATTATAAAAGTTATCAGAAACAAAATCAGCGCGGAATATTTCGTCTGATAAAAAATTTCCTTTCTGAAAGTCCGTAAAAACATGTAAATCAGGCTGAAAATCATAACGTAAAACAACGTCTGGCCCAACAAAATATACCATTTTCCGGTATTGCTGTCGCTCTGTTCGTAATCTTTGCGCATGGATTCCAGAATTTGAAACTCCTCCTCTCCCACTACTTCGCCTTTGTAAATAATGCGCTGTCCTTTCTGAACAAAACCGCGTGTCAGGGAAATGGAATTGATGTTTTCCTCGATGACTTTTTGTGTCATCACAACGTCCAATTCAAGATTTGAGGCAATCCATCTGCCCGGTTGAAGATGTTCGATAATCGAAGTCAGCGGTTTTAAATCCTGCTCGCGGACTTTTTTTATATGAGAGGCAAAAAACTTTCGCATCTCGTTGTTAAGATACAGATAAGCGGATTTTGTGGTAAAAATCCCGCTGACAGGCTTCTGTGTGGTAATGCTTTCGGTGGTAACGCATATAAATTTCTGCGGCTCCTGCCCCTCGCCCTCCTTTATCAAAAGTTGCTCGTTGTCAACTACACCGCCGGCATAAATATCAGTCAGCGTACTGAAAACAAAGGCTTTCAACTGATGAAAAATATCAGTATTTTTCACCGTTTCCAAAGACAAAGTATCGGGTTTCAAACCGTTTTTCTCCAAACTCTGCGCATAATCGGCAAGGAACAAATCCTGCTTTCCGACCTGCACGTCAACATTTTGAACGAAATAGAGTTTTGAATTTTTTTCAATTTCAGCCTCCTCCGCCTCCAATTCAGCGGCACTTTTGTAAATGCCGAAGTCAAAAGGCGCGATTAAGTTCTCATGCCGCCAGGGACTTCCCTTTTGGTACTCATATTTGAACTTACTCTCTTTCGGAATTGCGTATATCACTATAATACAAGCGATTAAGTAAAGCGAAAGCCTTAAAACGCCTGCCCATGAAAATCTGTTTTTTCTATGTTTGTTTATGTTCATAATTCAAATTTTATCGTAAACAAAAATAACAACTAAAACTGACAAATCAATGTTTTTTTATATCTTTTTTTTGTCTATCTTTGCAAAAAATTTTTTTAAGATGAAAGTATTAACAATTACAGGCAAATTTTTCGTGTCAATATATATGTGGACGGTGATGTTTTTGTCAGCCTTTATCATATTGACAATCAACTTGATAGCACTCTTTTTCGTTAAACCCGAAACGGTTTGCAAAACAGTACAGAAGATGCTCAGGGTTATGTTCAAAATTCTTTTCATAAAGGTTGAATGTGAGTTTCCGGAGGGTTTTGACTTCAAGCAGTCGTATGTCATAATGCCCAACCACATAAGTTTTTTTGACATTCCCGTTGTCTGCTCCACGCTGCCGAACTACACATTCGGAATTGAAGAGCAAAGTCATTTTTCGTGGCCGATTTACGGATTTTTCATAAGGAAATACGGAACGCTGCCGATTAACAGAAAAAACATTTTGTCCTCTTTCCGCACTTTTGAGAAAGCGGCTCAAAATATGAAGGAAAAAAACGCCTCTTTGCTTGTCTTTCCGGAAGGACACCGCTCCGAAACCGGTAAAATTCAGCAACTTAAAAAGATTCCCTGCAAAATGGCGCAACTCGTAAAAGTGCCGATTCTGCCGGTAGGATTAACGGGGCTTTATGCGTTAAGTCCCAAAGGCGGATTCTTTTTAACGCCCAAACCCGTAAAAGTAAGATACGGCAATCCGATTCCTGTTTCGGAATACGAAAGCCTCAAACCTGAGGAAATTGCAAAAACCGTCCGTCAGCACATCATCAACCTTTCTGACGACGACATCACACCCGACGACGAAAAAGCATAACCATAAAAAAAACGCAGCCTTAATTTTTTTAAGGCTGCGTTTTTTTATATCCCTTTTTTTATTTCTTCTCTTTTTTTGTGGCTAACCAGTCAACAAGCGATACCATAATATAAAGTATTGTTATCAGCGGAATAGCAATCCATTTCAAAAGGAAAATAAGCAGCACCGAACAAATCACAAAATTATAAACCACTTTGTTGTCGCTGTATTTCAGGCTTTTGAGTTTGAGCGAAAACATCGGAAGATTCGTTATCATCATTGAGGCGATAAACACGCACATCGGCAAAAGCCAGTGCCAGTTTCTGCAAACGTAAACCTCCAAACCGATTAACGCCAATTCCAATTTGTAGGGAAACTGTGCGCCGTTTACCGCGTGAAGTATCTTGTAAAGCCAAAAATCCTCCGGCACCATCGGCTCAATCAACGCAAGCGAGGCAACAAAAATCGCACAAGCAGGCGACGCCAACCCTTTGAAACTGTGAGCCTGTTCGGGGTCAATATTGAATTTGGCAAGCCTTAAAATCGCAAAAATACCGATTAAAGCAGCCGAGAGTGCAATCGCAATCTGCCACATAGGCGCGTCCAAAAGTTTGCAGCTTATGTGCAGCGACTGTTTCAACATCTGATACATAATCGCCGTCGGCGCAACGCCGAAACTTATCGCATCTGCCAACGAATCAAGTTGTTTGCCCAACTCCGAGGCGGCTCCCAAAAGCCTTGCCGCAAAACCGTCGCTGAAATCAAACACTGCCGCAATGAAAATCAAATATGCCGCATAAACAAGACCTTTTTCTCCTTCCATCGCCAATATTGTTGCCAAAATACCGCAAAACGCGCTGGAACAAGTCAGCAAACTCGGCACAAATTTTAATTTACTTACAAATCCTGACATTTTTCTACTATTCTATACTTGTTGTAACTATCCTATTGCAAATATAAGACCATTTTAGCATTTTCAAGACTAATAATCTGTTTGCAATCTCAAAATTCTCAAAAGTTTTAAAGTAAAAAATTTGGTGTAAAGTTCGTGTTTTTTTTAATTTTGTGAAAATTTATTACACATTTTTATGAAAGTTTTTTTGTACTTTTTTTTGATGTTAACGTTTTTGACGTTAAAAACTGCTAACAGTCAAATAGTTAGATATTCCAACGATTTTCTTTTGACCGGTGATTTTTCTGCAATGGAAGCCACCGGCGGCAGCAAAACCGCAGCAGTTTCAGGCTCCGAGGCGGTTTTTTCCAATCCGTCAAACCCCTTTTTTGAAGATTATAAAGCGGATTTTTCGCTTATGCACGACAATTATTTCTCATCAATGGCAAATTTGGACTTGTTTTCGGCGGCTTATCAGGCTGACACGTCGCTTTGTTTAGGACTCGGATTGTTGCGTTTCGGAGTAGACGACATTCAAAACACAATCTATCTTTTTGACAATCAGGGAAATATGGACTATTCGCGGATAAAATATTTTTCGGTTGCTGACTATGCCGCGTTTTTGTCTGTCGCAAAAAAATGGAAAGGCTTTAATTTCGGCGGCTCTATGAAACTGATTTTCAGACACGAAGGCAACTTTGCAAAGGCTTACGGCTTCGGTTTTGATGTTGCGGCAACCTACAAAATAAAAAATTTTGCGTTGTCCGCTGTAATAAAAGACGTTACGACCACTTTTGACTTTTGGAGCGTCAACGAAAGCGCGTTTGATTCGGTGTATTTGTCAACAGGAAACACCGTCCCGGAAAACAAACTGGAACAGACCGCGCCTTCCGTTACCTTCGCGGCGGCATATTCAAAGGCGGTAAAAAAATTCAATTTTTCGGCGTTTTTTGCAACCGCACTTTATTATTATAGAGCGGATTTGAAATTCGGCGGAGAGGTTTCGTATTCAGACATTGTGTTTTTAAGGTTCGGGCTCTCTGATTTTCAGTATGATAAGAATCTTACAATCAGCAAAAAGTTTACCGTGTCGCCGTCATTCGGAACGGGCGTAAAATTTTTGCGTTTCAGGCTCGACTACGCTTTCAAAGCACAAAACGCAATCGAAAAAAAATCAAACGTTTTTACCATTGGAGTAAGTTTTTAAAACAACTTTGAAAGAAAAATTGGGAAATCTCATTTTTTTATAAAAAATCTCAAAAAATTTGGTGCTTAAAAAAAATACCGCTATATTTGAAACTGAAATCATAAAAAAATAATATTAAAATCATGAGAAAAAATTTCGGCGCAAAAGCATTATTATTTCCGATGCCGGTTTTGATTATCGGCACTTACGACAAAGACGGCAACCCCGATGCAATGAACGCGGCTTGGGGCGGCATTTCGGACGACACACAAATTTCAATTTGCCTTAGTCCTACACACAAAACCGTTGACAACATCAAGGCAAAAGGCGCGTTTACGGTATCGGTCGGCGATGCAAAACACGTTACGGAGTGCGACTACGTGGGTTTGGTCAGCGGACATAAAGTTCAGGACAAGTTTTCAAAAGCGGGATTTCACGCTACAAAATCCCCGAATGTTGACGCGCCTCTGATTGAAGAACTTCCCTTCGCGCTCGAATGTAAGGTTATCAGTTATGACGACAAAACCTGCCGTCTTGTGGGAGAAATTGTCAACGTCAATGCAGACGAAAGCGTTTTGACGGACGGAAAAATCGACATCACAAAATTGTGTCCGATAATTTACAATCCGGCGGAACACACTTATCACTCAATCGGCGGAAAAGTCGGAAACGCATTTTCTGACGGCAAAAAAATCTCTTAAATTTTCTTCCGGCATGCATACACAGTGTTTAATTATCGGTTCAGGACCTGCGGGCTATACGGCGGGACTTTATTTGTCGAGAGCAGGCGTAAAAGCAACTTTGATTTCGGGTCAGCAGGTAGGCGGACAACTTGTCGACACCAACGAAATAGAAAATTTTCCGGGCTTTCCGGACGGCATTTCGGGTTACGAGTTGATGGAAAAGATGAAGGCTCAAACCGAAAAATTCGGTACTGAAATAATTTCAGGCTTGGTAACAGAGGCGGATTTTTCAAAACGTCCTCTTGTTGTAAAAACCGATGACAATCAGGAGATTACGGCTGACAGCGTTATAATTGCGACCGGTGCTACGGCAAAATACACGGGCTTGGCGGCTGAAAAAAAATACCTCGGACAGGGCGTTTCGGCGTGTGCTGTCTGTGACGGATTTTTTTATCGGAAGCAGGACGTGATAGTTGTCGGCGGCGGCGACACAGCGGCAGGCGACGCGCTTTATTTAAGCAATATCTGCAACAAGGTTTATGTTGCTGTCAGAAAACCGTATTTACGCGCCTCGCAGATACTTCAAGACCGTATGAAAGCGGCTTCAAACATCGAAATCCTGACCGAAACCGTTGTAACCGACATTTTCGGCGAAGACGGCGTTGAAGGCGTAACGGTGAAATATCAGGGCAAAGAGGAAAGAAACATCGCCGTAAAAGGTTATTTTGCGGCAGTGGGCAGAAAGCCTCAGACCGAAGTTTTTAAGCCGCAAATCAAGACGGACGATTTAGGCTATATTTTGACGGACGGCAACAGCACAAGAACAAATATTGAAGGCGTTTTTGCGTGCGGCGACTGCGCAGACCCTGTTTACCGTCAGGCGGTGGTGGCTGCGGGCACAGGCTGCAAGGCGGCTTTGGACGTAGAAAAGTTTTTAAATCTCTAAAAAACAATGTTTTGTATTTTTTTTAGAAAAAAGATATAAAAAAATTTTGTTGTGAATTAAAAAGTTTCTACTTTTGTGCCGTCATAGTAACAATATTTTTAGAGTTTAACATTTATTGAAATCGGGGCATGGCGCAGTTGGCTAGCGTACTTGCATGGGGTGCAAGTGGTCGTGTGTTCAAGTCACACTGCTCCGACAA
>JAFXUC010000097.1 GCA_017535325.1 Bacteroidales bacterium
AGATAGTCTTCGGCGGTTTTTTTCATTTTTTGAAGAATCATTGCCGAAATCTCCTGAGGAGTATACTGACGGTCGTTAATCAAAACTCTCGGAGTGTTGTTGTCGCCGCGTACTACTTTATAAGGTACTCTTTCAACTTCTTTTGTAACTTGGTCGAAAGTCTCGCCCATAAAACGTTTGATAGAATAAACGGTGTTGTGAGGGTTGGTGATAGCCTGACGTTTAGCCGGATCGCCGACTTTTCTTTCGCCGTTATCCAAAAAAGCAACTATTGAAGGAGTGGTTCTTTTGCCTTCTGAGTTAGCGATTACAACGGGTTCGTTACCTTCCATGACCGAAACGCACGAGTTTGTGGTTCCTAAGTCGATACCAATAATTTTTGACATATCTTTTAAAGTTTTAAATTTATTTTCTAAAAATGTTTACACCGTCCTATTTTACAATCATTATGCCGAGTTTTTTTATATTTTTTTGTTATTTTATTATAACTGATTGATAATAAGAAAGTTGAAAATTTTAGCACGGAGTTAAGCCAAAAATCAAACTGACATCTTGTCAGAATTTATATAATGACAAAATGTCAGTAATGACAAAATTTCAGAAAAATGCTGACAAATTTTTGTTGATTTTGACAAAATAGCATACTTTTACCGCAAATTAAATGTCAGAAAAAAATTATGAGCAGGAAAATTTTTTCCGCAGTGTCGTTGTCGATTGGTTATTCAGAGAAAAAGCCGTTGCACAAAAACTTGACCGAAAGTCTTTTCAGCGGGACGTTGACCATGCTGACAGGCGGCAACGGCACGGGAAAGTCCACTCTTTTGAAAACTTTTACGAAAATCTTAAAACCGCTTTCCGGCGGAGTGTTTTTTGGCGGTAAAAATATTGAAAAAATTCCGCAAAAAGAATTTTCAAAACTTTTGGCGGTGGTTTTGACGGACAAACTTTCGAGTGAAAATTTTTCCGCGTTTGAAATTATTTCTTTTGGCAGAAGTCCTTATACGGGATTTTTCGGCAGACTCTCCGATGAGGATTTGTCTGTTGTAAAAAATGTCGCAAAAGACTTGAACATAGAAGAACTTTTGGACAAAAAATTTTACGCGCTTTCTGACGGTCAAAAGCAAAAAGTCTTGATAGCCAAAGCGTTGGCGCAGGAGGCGGAAGTAATAATTTTGGACGAGCCGACAGCGTTTTTGGATTTTCATGCCAAGGACGAGATTTTCGCCTTATTAAAAAGTATCGCCAAAGAAAAAAATATTGCGGTTTTGGTGTCAACGCACGACATTTTTTCGGCGGTTAAATATGCTGATTATGTGTGGCTTATGAGTGAGGACGGTCTTAAAACCGGCACGGTAAAAGATATGGTTTCGAGTGAAAAATATTTTTTTTCTCTTAAAAACAGTTTAACTTTGCAGTCTTAAAAAAAGGATAAAAACAATGGACATCAAAACGGTCAGCCACAGCGGTAAAGTGGTGAAAATAAGTGGAAATAAAATCACGGCGGAAATTATTGTCAGCGAGGCGTGCGGCTCTTGTCAGGCGAAACAGATGTGCTTTTCAAAAGGCAAGGCGATGACGGTAGAGGCTCAGACTGACGGCAGTGAACAGTTTGAAATAGGGGAGAGTGTCAACGTTGCTTTTAAGCAAAAACTTGCTGCGGCGGGTGTTTTTTTGGCATACGTTTTTCCTATGATTCTGTTTTTTGCGGTGATGTTTTTGGTTATCGCGCTGACAGACAGTCAGGACAAAGGCTGCATTGCCGGGCTTGTAACTTTGCCGGTATATTTTTTCACGCTTTATAAATTCAGGCACAAAATCAAAAAAACATTTCAATTCAAAGTGGAAAAAATTTATTAAGTACGTGTTTTACGTAAACTCAGTTAAATTTGCGTAAAACACTTATAGTCTTATATTTCTGAAAATAAGACAGTTATGTTTTTTTCAAAAAAAATCCTTTCAAAACGTAACGATTTTTTAAAATACGTTGTATCTTTGCACCAAATTTTTCAGAAATAATAAAAAACAATCAAATAGACAATGGACAACGTAATTGTGGTATCCGTGCTGATTTTAGGCGGCATTGCAATTCTTGCAGCCCTGATTTTGTACGTGATAGCAAAAAAATTCAAAGTGGAGGAAGACCCGAGGATTGACCTCGTCGCCGAATGTCTTCCCGGCGCAAACTGCGGCGGTTGCGGCTTTGCCGGTTGCAGAAACTTCGCCGAGGCGTGCGTCAAAGATTTCGCCGGAAAAGTCTGTACAGCAGGCGGTAACGACGTTATGAAAAAAGTCGCCGACGTTCTCGGTCTTCAAGCCGAGGCTGCCGATCCTAAAATCGCCGTCGTCAGATGTCAGGGCAGCAAGGAATGCCGTCCCAAAACCAACACTTACGAAGGCGCAAAAACATGCGCTATCGTCGCTTCTACTTACGGCGGCGAAACAGGCTGCGCTTTCGGCTGTATCGGTCTCGGCGACTGCGAAAGCGTCTGTCAGTTCGGCGCAATCAAAGTCAACAGCGAAACAGGACTCCCGGTGGTCAACGAAGAAAAATGTACCGGCTGCGGAGCATGCGTGAAAGC
>JAFXUC010000098.1 GCA_017535325.1 Bacteroidales bacterium
AATTTTGATGACGGACTCTACTTCCGCGCCGTATTCCGCGCCGGGATTGTTGATTACTTCAACGTATTTCACATTTTTCGGGTCAAGATTCTTTAACTCATTGTTGTCCCGCAGTTTAACGTTGTTGATGTAGATTTCGGGCGTTCCTTTGCCGAAAACTTCGATTCCGTCTTTTGTAAGCGTAACGCCGGGCAGTTTGGCGAGCATTTTGTCGCCGCTCAACGTCTTGGTTAGCAGCGTGTTCTGAACGTCCGTAACCATCGCGCCGTCTTTTATCCTCGTTTTTGGCAAACCGGCTGAAACTGTGATTTCTTGAAGTTCCAAATCCGAATTTTTCAAAATGATTTTTTCAAAAGAGTCATTGACACTTAAAATTTTCGTTTCGTAACCAAGACACGACACGCTTAAAAATTTTGCTTTCGGATTTTTTTCTATAGAAAAATTACCGTTTTCGTCGGTAATTGTGCCGCCAAGGAAAACCGAATCAGCCGACATCAAAACTACGTTTGCAAAAGAAACGGGCGAACCGCTTTCCGCGAAAATTCCGCCCGTTATCGTCTGGGCAAAAGATGTTGCACTCAAAAATGCAACCAAAATTGTTAATAAAAATCTTTTCATTTCGTTTGTGCGTTTTTAAATTTTTTACGCCGCAAAATTATGTCTGAAAAATTTCCCGCGCAATAGCCGTTGCTGACTTAAAAAAGTCAAGTTATTGAAAATAACCATGTTGCAATTTTGCAACAGTTCGTTTTGCAACAAAAATCAGGTGTTGAAGGTTTGCAACAACGGTAAAAAATCTGTATTTTTGCGCCGTCAAAAAATGTTTTTAACATGAATTTTATAAAACTTCTGATAGTTTTGGCGGCGTTTTTTACGGCGTGCGAACACAAACCCGAACCGAATGTGTATTTGGTTTCGTCATACGATTTGCTGAAAAAAGGCGATTTGGACACAGCGAAACTTCTTGTTGAAAAGGCTGAACGCAAGAGCGAGGCTGACGACGCGCTTTATTATTTGGTACGCGGTGCGGTTGCGGCGGCAACCTTGGAAAGGTCTTACCGTGATTTTGACGGCGCAGAAAAATGTATCAGTTTTTTTGAGGGCGACGACGAAAAATCTGCGTGGGCGCATTTCATAAAAGGTGAACTTATGTACAATTCTGACCGTTGGGAAGAGGCGGCGGTTGAGTGGCGGACGGCGGAAAAACTCGCTGCAAAAACCTCCTGCGACGAACTTAAATTCCACGTTTACTTGAAGTTGGTATATTTGAACTTAAATTCAGGCAATTTTGACGGCATTGAATTTTGGTTGGAACAGATGCAGAAACACGTCGTTACAAATTTTGACAAGTCTGAATTTTATTATCAAAAATGTTTCATTCCGGATATGCCGACAGACAGTGTCAGGTTTTATGCCGAAAAAGCGGTCGAATACGCAGAAAAATCGCCGAAATTCTACGCCGGCATTTACAAATATTACAAATTGGCGGAGGTGGTAATGGACAAGGATGATTCTTTGTCTGAAAGCCTGATAATCAAGTCGTTTGATAACGGCGTACATTTTCAGGGGTATTCGATTTTGGGACAGATTTACCTCAGGCGCGGCGACGTAAAAAAGGCGGAGGAGTATTTTTCAAAATCTACTGACGGCGTTTACTGGGTTGACAACGAAATCAAAATCAACAGACTTTTGGGCGAGTTTTATGCCGGTAAAAACGATTACAAAACGGCATACGGACACGCGCTTTTGAGTTCGGCTGCCAAGGACACAATGATTGCATTTTATCAGAACAGCGGCGTAAAAACGACGCAGACAAAATTTGCCGACGAAATCGAAAACCTCAAATTAAAATCCGCTTTTGAGAAGAAGATTTTTCTGACAATATCTGTTTCGGCAGTGATTTTGGCTGTTTTGGTTTTGACGGTGGTTTTTCAGAAGTTAAAACTTTCGGAACGTTCGCGCAAAATTTTTGAGGCTCAGCAGACGATAAACGGTTACAATCAGAAAATCAAAGATTTACAAAACACGAGTCAAGACAAAAATGGTTCGGAAATAAAATTTTTGCAGCAAAAAGTCCAAGCCTTGGAGCAGAAATTTTCAGACGTTTATGTCCGTGGCAAAGAACTTTATTCACAGATACTCAGCGACAAAAAAATCGGACGCTGGTCAAAAGAGGATTACAAAAATTTCATTGACTATTATCAAAGTGTTGATTTTCTGTTTGTTTACGGTTTTGAGACGGATTATGTAAGTCTCACCGACCGTCAGAAAATTTTTCTGATTCTTCTGCATATCGGCAAAACAAAAGAGCAGGTTATGCAGATAATGACGATTGAGGACGTAACTTTCAGGTCTATGAAATCAAGATGCGAGGGACAGAAAAAATAAAAACGCGGCGGAATTAATCAACTCCGCCGCTCAAAATTTTACATCCTTTCTTTTTCGTCGTTTCCCGCGCCTGTGCCTTTGTATTTGGATTTGACAGCGTTGAAATTGTAACGGACTGACAATTCAATTTTTCTCGTGTCGGAAAGTTTTTCGACAGTACATTTTCTGATGTTGCCGTAAAAGTTAAAGCGGTGATTTTCAGTTTTAAAAACGTCGTCGCACAAGAAAGAAACCGTCCACTTTCCGAAAGTTTTTGAAACTTCAAAATTGAAAGAAAAATTCTTGTCAATCCAGCCGAGTTCGTCGTCGCCGCAAGTTAGAAAACTAAAATCTGCCTGCAAAATTGTTTGCCACGGAAGTTCAAACAAATTGCCAAACCGAAACACGCCCAAAGGCTTGTCGAAAACCTTTTTTTCACCGCAAAAATTTATCGCCATGTTCTGCAAACAAAGCGCAGCGGAAACATTCGGACGGTAAAAACCAAACGCCGGATTGAAAGAAACCGAAGTCTGAAAACTATTGAACTTATCGTAGTTTTCGTGCTTTAAAAGCGAGATTTGCTCATTATCGCCGTATCCTGTGTAAGCCTCGTAAATGTAATCGCGATTTATCTGATAATCAGCCGTCAGCGTCAAATCTTTATGAACAAAATTTACACAAAAATCATCAAAATACGCGGGCTTCAAAAGCGGATTTCCCGTTTCGTAAGCGTAACGGTTGATAAATCCGATATTATTGCCAAGTTGCTCATAATAAGGACGTTGAATACTGCGGTCATAACTCACCGAAAAGTCAGTTTCTCCCAAAGAAAAATCTACCGAAACCGACGGAAACAAGTTTTGATATCTTCTGCAATATTCTTTTTGCCTAAATTCGTACTCAAAATAATCGCTTTTGACATTTTCGTACCTCAGACCAAGCGTAAAACTCCAAATGTCAAAATCTTGGCTGAACTCGCCGTAAAATGCTGAATTACTTTCTTTTACGCGGCAGTCAGAATTATTGTCGGCGTTTTGCAAATATTCACAAATGCCCTTTCTGTTAACAAAACTGTGTTCTGTGCCGATGGTTATTCCGCCACTTAAAATCTCTTTGTAAAACTCTGATTTAAAAGCATATAACGAGGCATTATTCATTTCGTCGCAATCCAAAATAATTGTTTTTCCGGCATCAGAAAACTCATTTATCAAATGGTTGTAATCCGAAAAATTATACATCGCGTCAAAATCAATTTCATAATCCCAAGAAAAGAAACTGCCTGAATTATAGACGTTTATCTGATGGTAACCGGATTTTTTGCCGCCGCTGTTGGACGAAGTTAGATTTTCAACAAGGCTGCCGTCCTGACGCAAATTTGTCAGTGTATTAGATTTTATGTCGCTCGTTTGCAGTCTGTTAGAATAATTGAACCCGACAGAGTTTCCCGATTTGAAATCGTAATTCATACCAATTTTTGACGAAAACGGTTTTCTGAAATTATAATTGTCATCATCCGTAAACATATTGTAATACGAACTTAAAAACGTCTCGTCGGTTGAAAGTACATTTTCGTAAAATTTCTTTTCGGAATAATTAACCGAGGTGAAAACGTCAATATTTTTATGACGGTAGTTAACTTTCAGATTGTCAGAATAATAAGTTTTGTATTGATGACCGAAAGAAAGTTTGTTGTCAACGGAAAAACCTTCGCCGGAGGGTTTTAAAGTGTTGATTTTCAAAACCGCCTTTACTTCTGAATCGTATTTTGCGCCGGGATTGGTAATCAGTTCAACGTTTTTGATATTGTCTGGCGAGAGTTGGTAAACCTCTGACAAGTCCCTGATTTTGCGGTTGTTAATATAAACAAGCGGTTCGCCTTTGCCGAGAATTTCTATGCTCTCGTTTTGACAAATAACTCCCGGAACAACATTCAAAACGTGCTTAATGTCAGACAGTTTTGCGACAGGTGAGCCGCTGATTTTTGTTACAACAGCACCGTCTTTAATTTTGGTGAATTGTCGGCGTGCTACAACGATGATTTCATCAAGATTTACATCGCTGCTGTCCGAGAGAAAGTTGGAAATTTGTGCGTAGTTTTTAACGCTCAAAAGCGCGAAAAAATAAAATGCTAAAATTACTTTTTTCATGTTTTTTTAAATTTTTTTTACGCCGCAAAATTATGACGGGAATTTTTTTCTCACAATATCAGTTGCACTTTGTCAGGTTGCAAATATTTGAAAATAAACGTGTTGCACTAATGCAACAGCAAAAAGTGCAACGAAACAAAAGTAAAATAACGTAATTTTTTGTACCTTTGCTGTCAAAAAAAATAATCAAAGTGAGAACAGTTTTTTTCATAACGGCGTTGTTGCTGATAATTTCCTGCGGAGAAAAAATGCAGCCGAATCAGGATTTGAATTTGGCTTTTGAGTATATTAAAAAAGGTGATTTTGTTACCGCGAGAACGCTTGCCGATAATGCGCCGCAAAAAAATGCCGCCGACAGCGCGATATATTGTATGGTTCGTTGGGCTGAGGCTGCCATTTCCGGCGAGTGGTACGACGACAGTACCGGCATAAAAAAATGTATCACTTTTTTTGACGGCGACGATGAAAAATCCGCTTGGGCGCACTTGCTGAAAGGCACTTGTTTTTATAATTTCAACCGTTGGGATTCGGCAGTTGTGGAGACATCAGCCGCCGAAAAACTTGCTTACAACATCGAATGTAACGAGTTGAAATTTCTGATATACAATCAATTAGCAACGTTGAATGTAGATTCTCGAAATTATGATTTATTTGACGAAGTAATTGGAAAAATCAAAAAATATGCAGTTTCCGGTTACGACAAGGCGGAATATTATTCGTGGAAAAGTTACAGTTACAAACTCGGAAAAATAGGTTTGGACAGCGCAAAATATTACGCAAAAATGGCGGTGGACTTTGCGGAGGACAGCAGCGTGAAAAAAACGTGGAATATGATGTTTTATTATTACAACTATGCCGAACTTATCTGGGAAACAGACACTTACGCCGCCGAAAAATATTTAAACAAGTCGTTGGAAATTGACACTTTGAACCGTGCGCTTTCGCTTTTGGGTGAGTTTTTTCTCAATCGCGGCGACATCGACAAGGCAAACTTTTACTTTGAAAAAGCGAGTGAAAAGCGTTTTGATTTTGACGTTGAGGGAAAACAAAACCGTTGGCTTCATGAGTTTTATGCGCGTGAAAAGGATTTTGAAAAGGCTTACGGCTTTGCTTTGAAACAAATTTCTGTTAAGGATTCGGTGATTCAATATTTGGAAAACTCGAATATAAAGCCTGTTCAAGTAAAATTTGAGGGCGAAATAGAACAATTGAAAATAAAATCGGCGTTGGAAAAGAAAATTCTTTTAATTCTTTTGATTTCGGCAGTAGTTTTATCGGTTTTGGTTTTGACGGTTGTTTTTATGAAATTGAAACTTGTTGAACGAAAGCGCAAAATTTTTGAGGCTCAGCAGACGATAAACGGTTACAATCAGAAAATCAAAGATTTACAAAACACGAGTCAAGACAAAGACGATTCAGAGATAAAATTTTTGCAGCAAAAAGTCCAAGCCTTGGAGCTGAAATTTTCAGACGTTTATGTCCGTGGCAAAGAACTTTATTCACAGATACTTAACGACAAAAAAATCGGACGCTGGTCAAAAGAGGATTACAAAAATTTCATTGACTATTATCAAAGTGTTGATTTTCTGTTTGTTTACGGTTTTGAGACGGATTATGTAAGCCTTACCGACCGTCAGAAAATTTTTCTGATACTTCTGCATCTCGGTAAAACCAAGGAACAGATTATGCAAATTATGACGATTGAGGAATCATCTTACAGGTCTATGAAGTCAAGATGCGAGGGACAGAAAAGGTGAAAAATTCTATGAAACAATCACCTCAAACAAATCGTCCAACGTTACGTCGAAACTTATTGACTGCGAGTACATTCCCTCGGCAAGCCCTTTGGTTGTAATAAAAACCGGCTGAACCGCAAACTTGTCGGATTTTGTCTCGCGGCGGAAAGTTACGGCAATTTTTTTTAACTTCCAAGAGAAAACGGGCGGAATCGACGTTTTTTTTATCGATTCCGCCCGTTTGGTATACAATTCGGGCGAAACCGGCGATTTTTTCACCGATTTCGCCCGGATTGTTACTGCATGATGTTGATTTTTGACGCGCCTGAAAAATTGATTCGTTTGATGTCTGTCTTAAAACTCTCCGACTCGATTTTGGAGGCTCCCGACGCACTGAAATACGAAGTGTCGGCTCTTCCTGAAAGCATAACTTTCGAGGCCCCCGAAATATCAATATCCAAAAGTCCGGTATTGCCCGCAAAATCAATCTTAGAGGCTCCCGAAGCGTTAAATCTCACTTTGGAAAATTCGCCGCTGAGTTCAAACTTGCTTGCGCCGCTGAGTTCCACGTCAAAACTGCCGTCAACACGGATGTCTGAAAACACCGTCTTTGACGCGCCGGAAATCTCCATGTCAACCTTGGACAAAACGCCGCTGAGTTCAAGTTTGCTTGCGCCGTGTATTTCCGCGTCAAATTTTCCCAAAACATGAAGTTCTGAAAATACGGTTTTTGTCGCGCCGGAATTTTCAAGCGTAAAATCTTTCAAAACCGTTTTTTCAGGAAAACTGACATTTGCCGCACCAGACACTGACAGTTCAGTCAAATCTTCGGTGAAGATTTTGATATAGATTTCTCCTTCAAATTTGTAGGTGATCCTCTTTTTGTCATCGTTCCTGAGTCTGACAAAAAGTTCGCCGCCTGAAACTTCGGTTTTGAGGTCGCTGATGTACCTCGCATCGCATGAAACTACGGCTTTGTGCGGCTGACCGGTTACTATTTCAACTTTTGCCGGAACAGAAACACTGATTTTGCTGAACGCCGTCAAAACGCGCTCTTCTGTGATTACTTCTTTCGGCGACCTTTTTGCCTCAACGCCGAATACCTGTGCGGCGAAAATCATCACCGCGAAAAATGCAAATAACTTTTTCATATTTTTACGTGTTAAAATGTTAATAAATTTTTCATGTCCAAAATTACTCAGGCTTTTTGCGCTGACCAAAAAATCACGGTTGCAGTACCGTTTCAGGAGCGTTGCAATGTTGTTTCAAGGCGTGTGTCAAAGTTGTGTCATTTTTGTAACAGAAAGAAAATCAAAACGATAAAAATTTGTTGAAAAACGAAAAAAGCATTATTTTTGCCCGAAAGAAACAAAGAAGTTTTTTCTGCATGAGTAAATCGATTTTTACAATATTATATGTTTGCTTGATATTGCAACAAATTGTAACAACGGGCTGCAACTCAAAAAGCGACGTTTTTTTAAGTCTCGAACAGACAGACTCGCTGCTTTCAGCCGACAACGACAGCCTTGCCGCAGAGATTTTTTACCAGTTGACCATGCCGGAGGATTCAACTGAGGACTTGGCGTATTACAATTACATTTCGGCGAGGATGAATTGCAGACATTACGAATTTCAAGAGCCGTCCACGCTGGACTTTCCAATCGAATTTTTCAAAGCCCAAGGCGACAACCAAAAACTTGCTTACGCTTACAGTTACAAAACCTATTTCCTTTTGACCATGAGCGATTTAACCTCGGCGCAGATTTACAATTCATGGGCGGAGGACGCCGCAAAAGATATTGACGACGACATTTTGAAATACAACATTTATTCCAACGGTTACACAATTTCTTCGGCAAATTTTGACACTGACGAGTGTCTCTTGTATGCGGAAAAAGCGTACCGCATCGGCGAGAAACTTCATGACAACGAGCGCATTGCATATCCCGCTATGTATCTGACAATGTGTTACAACGAGAAAAACATGCCCGACAGTGCGCAAAAATACATGTCGGTATGTCTCAACCTGCTTGAATGTTACAACATGGGCGCAAAAGCGGCAGTTTTCAACTCTTTCGGCGATGCGATGTTAAAAAAACAGAATCTTGATTTTGCGGAACATTATTATTTGGAATCGGTTGCAATAATTGACAATCCTGACGCTTACAACGGTCTGACGCGGATTTATCTGCTAAAAGGCGAGGCTGACAAGGCGAAAGAGAGTTACGCAAAGGCTTTGCGGAAAGCGGCTCACGAGGCGGATATAAGTTTGATGGAGGTTTATGCTGAGCATTTGCAAAAAGCGGGAGATGCAGCCGCCGCGCTTGACATTTACCGGCAAATCTCGGTTGAAAGGGATTCGCTGCAAGTTATAAAAATGAAAAACTTAGCCACTCAAAAAGAGAACATTTATTCCGTTTACCGCCGTCAAAAACTTGACAATGAGGTTTTGACGCATAAAATTTTTGTTCAAAGAATTTGGATTTACGTGTTTTTAGCGGCGATGGTTTTGTTGCTTTTTTACGTTTTGACAAGTAAAAAGCGCGGAACAAAAACGGTTTCAAAATCGGAGGTGCTTTATGAGGCTGTTGTCCGAGGAGAAAACATTTCGCAGTGGACCAAAAACGAGCGTGAACTTTTTGCGGAATATTATCTCAACAAGAATCAGGATTTTAAGAAAAAAATTGAGGAGAATTACGAAAAGTTGCCTGTCAATTCGGTGCTTTTGCTGATTTTGCAGGATTTGGGCAAAAACAAGACCGAAATTTTGGAGATTATGGGATTTTCAGACCAGGCGTTCAGGTCGCTGAAATCCAGAACGGAAAAAATGATGAAAAACATCACGTCAACGGTATAGAATTTATGTCAAACAATAATAATATTTAGAAACCATGAAAAAACTTTTACTTTCAATCATTACGGTTTTTGCGGCGGTGTTTAACACTTCGGCGCAATTCAATCAAACCGGTAAAACGGAGCAAGACCTTTATTCAGGAAAGGAACAGACGATAACCGCTTCCGGCGACCTCAACAAAGACGGAATAAGCGACTTGGTAATTGCGGAAAATGTTCAGGGCGGCATAGACGAAAATACCACCGCATTTTTTGCGATTTACTGGGGCGGTGCTGACGGGGTATACAACCATTACAAAACCTTTCAATTCGATTCGCTTGCAAGGGCAATAAATATTTCGGTTACGGGCAAAGGCGTTTTGCGTATGGCAGCCAACACCACTTATCACGTAGTTGATGACGAGGGTGAAAGCGGTTATGTTGAAGAATACTATTTGGCGTATATGCTCCGTTATCAGGACGGCGAGTTTTGTCTGATTGGCGGCAGGTCGGATTACCGTTACGAAAGAATTCCCGACCTCGGCTGCGACGGATATGATGTTTCGTACAACACGCTGACAAACAAAGCGGTACGCAAGGATTATATTAACTGCGACTTTGACCACCCCGAAACATCAACGGTTGACATAAAAAAACTTCCGCTGATGAAGATAACCGAATTCAAAATCGGCGACCCTATATTCGGAAGATTCGATTTGAGGTAATGAAAATCAGATTTGAAAACCTTAAACGTATTACAGAAAAAAGTCCGACGATAGCGGTTTTCAACACAGAAGCCGTGGCAGAAGGTTTTTCTGAAACATTGTCTTGTTACAAACATAACAACGGCACATGGCTTGTGCTTGATTATTGGCAGTCGCTTGACAGTCCGGACAAAAAATTGAAATTTTACGAATACAAAAACGGCAAACTAACACTGCTTGACAAATATTATCCTGAGGATTTTCTAAGCGGCGGAAGATACCTTGGCACAATAGAAAGCGATGAATTTTCAGTAGTCCGCGATACTGACGATTCAGAAGAAGTCAGTTGGTACAAATGGGACGGCGAAAGATTCACAAAAACAGAATAAAACTCTACGGGTGCTTGTGAATTGCTTTTTTAAATATTAACTCCTGACAGAACAAAAATTATTCTGTCGGGAGTTAATATTTTATTTGTATTATCCCAATATCTTTTTCATATTCTCGTTGATTCTTTTCATCAATTCCGCGCCTTGATTATTGAGGACGTTGAGTTCTTCGGAAATCTGCAAAAGACGCTCTTTGAAGGGAATTTCGTCCTCGTCGTTTTTCTCCTCAATGCCTACGTAGCCGCCAGGAGATAGCGAAAAATTCTTTTCTTCCACTTCTTTCAGATCGGCAATGCGGCAAATGCCCGGCACGTCGGAATATACGCCGTCTTTGAATTTAGAATAGAGCCATTCCAATGAAGAAATCGTATTGATTTGTGATTGGATTTTTTCGCTGCACTCCTCCAAGGCTGTGTTGACGGTTTTCTTTATTTCGTTGAATTTTTTGTCAATACCGTTGAGCGTAGAAAACTGTTCTGCAATGCCTTTGCGCTCTGTTTTGTCGGCTGACGCAATGTATTCGAGATACTGTTTGCTCTCCGTTTTGATGGTTTCGGCGTATTGCGCAAACATTGGCAAGGTTTCAAGCACATCGGTGGCGGAAACGGCTTTTTCAAGTTTGGATTTGATGTCCACAGCCGTCAAAAGCGAATGATGTGTGTATTCGCCGGGAAGTGTATATTTAAAAATCAATTCGGGGAATTTTGATTTGACATCTTCAACATATTCGGAGATAAGTTGCTGATATTTATCTACTTCTCCACGATAAAGATAAACAATGGCGGCGATGTTTCTGCGCTGCCATTGCGACCATTCGTTAAGGTTGCGGCTTACCTGAGTGTAATATCCGCCCGATTCTATGAACAGGATTTTATCTTTGATTTCGTCTTTTTTGTCCTTGTCGTAAAACCAAAGAGTACACGGTAACGCAACTGTGTAAAAGAAGTTGCCGGGTACAGAAATAATAACGTCAACATTCTGCGATTGAATCAGTTGACGGCGAACGGAGAGTTCCCAACTCTCTTTTGGTTCTTTGCCTTTTGATTTGGTTTCGCCCGCAGTGGTGGCAGAAGATGCAAGCACAAAGCCAGCACGTCCTTGCTCGCCAAGAAACGAATAAAAAAACTGCAACCACAAATAATTGCCGATTTTGCCGCCCGAAACCGGCACGCCAAACGGCAGACGTTCGCTCTGCAAGTCGTTGATATTGCTGATGTCGTCATTGAAAGGCGGATTTGCCATCACAAAATCGCATTTGCCCAACAGATTGTGGGCATCGTTGTAATATGTGGATGCGTTGATGCCCGATTTTATGTTGCCGTTGATGGAGTGGACAGCAAGGTTCATTTTGCAAAGGTTGGCGGTGGTGGTTTTGAGTTCCTGACCAAAAACCGAGCATTTCTCCTGAAACTTTATCCCGTGTTTTTTGCAGTATTTGGCGGCTTGCAAAAACATTCCGCCCGAACCACACGCAGGGTCTAAAATGGTGCCGTGGTCAGGCTCTATTATCAGCGAAATCACTTCCACCAACGATTTTGGCGTAAAAAACATTCCTGATTCCTGAGCACCTTCTTTGGCAAACTCGTTGACAAAATATTCGTATATCCTGCCTATAAAATCTTCGTTGATATTTTCGAGTTCAACCGAATTGAACTTGTCAATCAACTGTTTGAGTATATTGGCGGGAATTTTCATAAACTCCTCTTTTGGCAAGATGCCTTGCAATTCGGGTTTTAATGATTCTATTTCGGTAACGGCAGTTTTCAGTGCCTCGTGAATGTTATCATCGGTTTCTTTTGAGATTACATTCAACATCGCCGTATCAGGCAGCATAATGGCATTGTGGGCTGCAAAGGTATCCGCACTCTGACGGTAACTGCGCTTTTGTCGGTCAGTCCAATCGGAATGTAGGTCGGCTATTTCGGTTTCAATCTCTTTTTGTGCGTTGACAAAACGTATCTGCGCATATTTCAAAAAGATGATGCACAATACAGGATTGACGTATTGGTCGGCGGTAATCTCCGAGCCGGAACGCAGTTCTTTTGCTGCGTCCCATAAGTTTTTTTCGATATGTAAAATATTATCCATTTATCTGTTATGTAATGCTTTATGCCACTCTTTCGTCTTTGCTGTCGTAGAAGTAGCGGAAAATGTTGTTGGTGTAGTTTTCGATTTCCTCGTCAGAAAAATCATCTTCGGGCAATCCGTAAAGCACTGTTGAAATTGTGCTTTTGATAACAGCCTGTTTGTCGCTGCCGCTGCGCCACATATTAATCTGTTTTACTTTGGCTACAACCTTGTCTATCAGTTCTTTGCTGATTTGTTTCAAAAGTTGGATCTGTTCGGGTTTCAGTTTTTTGTTGCACAAAAGATCATAGACGGCAAGTTTCATTTCGTCGCCTTCAAAACCTTCGGAAAATGCACGTTTCTGTTCGGCTGTAATGTCTTTGGTAAGTTTCAACAATTCCTCAAAAATATGCTCAATCACAGAGCGGTCGTGGCTGAGGTTGTATTGCTCGATGAGTTTTTGATATTGCTTGTAAAAATTCTTACGTTCCTCGTTGGCGTTGATTTCGAGCATCGCCTCTATCGTTTTTTCCAAAATCTCCTTAAACTCGGCTATCTCAATCTCCTTGTTGCGGCTCTTTTTGAATTTGGCTGAAAGTTGCTTAAAATCGATTTTAGAAATGTCTATCGGCTTGAAACTCTCTTCGGAGGTTTCGGTGTCGAGATTTTCCGACACTATCGAATCTATCGCCGCCACAAGGTCGGAGATGTCGGCGTGACGGATTTTGCCAGCTATCATACGGTGCAACGCCGAGAGTGCGTAATATTTGCTTTCTATCTCCGAAAGTTTTTGGTATCGGTGCGTAAACAAGATTTTGAAGTTTGCTTCTATGCGGTTGAAAGCCACATTGAAACTTTTTTTAAACTTGTCGGTGCGGAGTATCGCGCTTGCGCCGTTGTTGAGAAGCACAAGCATTTCTTCGGTTTTGTCTTGTTGAGCGGAAATATCCACCAACCGTTGAAGTGTGAAATCTATGCCGTATTCTTTTGCCTGATTGTCGATTGCGGTTTCCAATTCGTTGATTAACTTTGATGTAGCATCAAAAAGTTCTTCCAAATTGATAACACGTCCGCCTCTGCCACCAGAACCACCTTCTCCATATTCTTCCAAAGCCTTTTTCAACTGTTCGGAAATGCCGATGTAGTCAACCACAAGTCCGTGTTGTTTGCCCGGACACACACGGTTGACACGTGCAATGGTCTGCATCAAAGTATGCGCTTTGAGCGGCTTGTCGAGATATAGAATGGCCAATTCGGGAACGTCGAAACCTGTTATCCACATTGCGCACACAAACGCCAAACGGAACGGCGACTGTGGGTTTTTGAACTCTTTTTCAAGGTTGCGGTTTTTCTGTGCGGCGCGTATCTTGTCGATGTCGAGACCGAGTTTTTTGAGTTCGTCCACCTCGTTTTGCGAATCTGAAACCACCACTTCCATTACAGTTTCTTTCATCCAATCAAGAAGGTTCTCTTTCTCTTTTTTGGCTTTTGGGTTGATGAACCGGTTTTCTGAAAGTTCGGTTTCTATCTGCGCTATTTTGTCTGCCCAACACTCTTTAACGTAGAGATACATACGCACGGCGGCATATTTCATAATGCTCACGCACATTGCCTTGCCGAGATGACGGTTTTCGATGAAATGTTCGGTGAGGTTTTTCGCCACTTGACGTAGGCGAGTTTCGCTGCCGATGAAAAAAGTTTTTTGGACAAGGAATTTTTCTGTTTTTGCCTGTTCTTCGGGCGTAGAATAGTCGTAGGTATCGATAAGATCCTGAATTTCAGCATTAACAGTATCCTCGTTTTGCATATCGAGTTTTACGGCATCGTTGACGTAGAGGAGCGGCACGGTGGCTTTATCTTCCACCGCCATCGAAAAATCGTAAATAGAGGTGTAGTCTGTTTCGCCATCCTCGCGGATAAAGCCGAAAGTCTTTTTGGTGATTTCATCCACTCCGAGCAATGGCGTTCCTGTAAAGCCGTAACGGTTGGCCACAGGCAGAAGTTTGTGTATATTACGGGCAAATTCGCCGTACTGCGAGCGGTGCGCCTCGTCGAAAAACATCACCACTTCGCGGTTGAGTGCGAGCGGCTGGAAATTGCGGTCGTTGAATTTTTGAATGAGAGTAAAGATGAATGTGGTGCCCGATTTGAGTTTTACCAAAAGGTCTTTTTGCGACTGCGCCACAAAGTTTTCAATTTTTTGCCCTCCGCCAAGAAGTCCGCAACTCATAAAATTACCCGCCAACTGACGGTTGAGTTCCTCCCTGTCGGTAACAAGTACAAAGACGGGATTGTTGGCGAAAGTTTTTTGGATTTTACGAGCCAAAAATACCATCGTATAGGATTTGCCCGACCCCTGAGTGTGCCAAAACACGCCCAAACGACCTTCCAACGCCTTGCGGTCGCGGTATTTTTCGATAGCGGCATTTACGCCGAGTATCTGATGGTTTCGGGCGAGTATCTTGCGCAGCCCTGTTTCGCGGCTGTCGAAAACGATGAAATTTTCGAGTATGTCGATGAGTTTTGCCTTGTCTAAAAGTAGCCTAAGCGTGGTGCCGAGGTTGGATTCGGCTTTGGCTCTTGCACCGTGGTCTTGTTCGCGGAGGTATTCGGAGAAAAAATCGTATTTGCTGCCAAGGCTGCCCACTTTGGTTTCGATGCCGTTGGAGAGTAGCACAAGGCTGTTGAACCAAAACAACTGAGGTATGGTTTGTGTATAGTCGCGGTAATTGTCGATGTATGCGTTGTAAACATCCTTGTCGAAATTTTTAAACTCCATAAACACGAGCGGCAACCCGTTGACAAATCCCACCATATCGGCGCGGCGCGTGTGTATGCGCCCCTGTACGGTGAGTTCGCGGATAGCAAGAAAATCGTTGTTTAGAGGATTTTTATAATCTATGAGCCTTACAGTTACGGTGTCTTTTTCACCTTTGGCGTTTTTGGTTTCTATTTTAATGCCTTCGGTCAGGTATTCGTGCGTTTGACGGTTGATGGCAAGGAGATTGTCGCCGCTAAGGTTTCTTGCCGCCCTTTCATATACAGCGGGCAGGTATTCGTCAGGCAGTTTTGGATTGAGTTGTCTGACAGCGGCAATGAAACGGTCTCTTATTACGGCAGTGTCGTTGCAAAAGCCCGCTACCTCGGAAGCGTTGTTTACCGTCCATCCGAGCGAGTTCAAAACCTGAGCCGCCAAAGCGTTGGTAGTATTATTTTCGTTGTAAGGATTG
>JAFXUC010000099.1 GCA_017535325.1 Bacteroidales bacterium
TATCTTTTTAATTTTCAACAAGATACGTATTTTTGATAAGTTTTCCAAATTATTTTGATAAAAAAACAGGAAAATTCACACAAAAGCGAATTTTCCTGTTTTTTTATTTGGACGAGGAACTTTTTAGACAGCCCCTTTTTTATAAAAAAATCATAAAATCTTTCGTTTATATATTTTTTTGTATATATTTGCAAAAAAATATAACTAAAATGAGAGTAAAGTTTTCTATAATCATAATATTCATAATTTGTATAATAACTGAAAGTTGTTTCAAGGGTCGGCCGTCGGACAATTCCAATACAAGTGCCCTTGAACGCATGATGTATTATACCGACAAAAAAATCGGCAAAGACGAAGATACAACCATTTATATCAAAAAAATTGACTCTCTGATGACCCTTTTGAGAGAAAACATCAAAACGGGGAAAATTCATGAAGCGTTCGATAATGTCAAAGAAGCAAATTTTTGGGCTGACACTATCGGCTCGGCAAAACAGTTAGCACGCTGTTACTATTATTGGGGATTGGTTTCGGCAAGAATGAACAACGTTTCTATTTCTGACAAAAATTATTATTCAAGTCTGATATATCACAAAAAAATGGGCGATGAAAAAAGTATCGCTATGGTTTTCAGAAGTTGGACAAGATCCAGTTATGAAAACAATATCTTTGATTCGGCAAAAGCGTACTTACACGATTATTGTATAAACATCGATAGCCGTTTAGGTGATAAACGCGGACTAAAAATCGATTACATCTATTTAGGAGAAATAGCCCTGAGGCTTTACAGAATAACCCCCGCGAACCGTAATTACAACCATCTGCAAACGGCTTACGAAAACTTTAACATAGCAAAAAACATTCCGGTAAACCTTTCTGAAACGGATTGCGACGAGTTGTTGAAAACAGGTCTTTGCGAGACGTATTACTATCTTGCCGAAAAAAATAAAGACAATCCCGCTTTACACAAAGCCTACACCGACAGTTGCCGTTATAATTTTGACGATGCCATAAATATAATCGCCCAAAGCAACAATATGGAAGATTACACGAGATTTTTCACTATGAAAATCAAAATGTTAATCGCTGACGGCGACATAAAAACGGCCGAAAAACTTACTGATTCCGTTTTCGCCGTACAAGATACCGCCGCTTTTTATCACAAAGAAACGGCAATGACTGCATATTCGCTGATATATGAAGCAAAAAAAAATTATGCGAAGGCACTTGAATGTCAAAAACAGGCAGTGATTTATCAAGAAACAAACTCTTATTACAGAAACAGTTTGATAAGTTCGCTAAAACTCGGTCGCGGTCAGATGGAAAATGAAAGAAACAAAGCCTACGCTAAAAAAATGGAATTGGAGGGCAGAACAAAAAGTGTGATAATGATTGCGACAATCATCACTGCTTTTATTATAACTATCTTAATAATAATCTCTTACAGCCGCAGCCGCTACAAAAAAGCCAATAAGATAATCTCGACACAAAAGCAAGAGATTGAACTTCAAAACGCTAATCTTATTGCTAAAAACGAAGAAATCAAATCTCAAAACGAGGAAATCCGCCAGCAAAACGAAGAAATCAGCAAACAAAGCGAAATTATCAGAAACTACAACCAAGAACTTACTTCAAGCATCAATTATGCAAGCCGCATACAATACGCCGCGCTTCCCTCTGAGGAGGAGTTGAAAAAAGTTTTTGGCGAAAACTTGCTGATTTACAGTCCCAAAGATATTGTTTCAGGAGATTTTTATTGGTGTTCTCATACGGCTAATTATAAAGTGTTTGCCGCCGGCGACTGCACTGGACACGGCGTACCCGGCGCACTTTTGAGTATGCTCGGAATTTCGTGTTTGGAATATGTTACAAGACACTTGGCCAAAAACAAGTCCTCAGCCTCCGATATTTTGGACAGAATGAAAGCCATGCTGAAAAACACTCTCAACCAAAGCGACTACGAAAACGACAACCGCGACGCAATAGACCTCGCGCTGATAATCGTAGACGTTAAAACCGCAGAAATGCAATTTGCCGGCGCAAATCGTCCGCTTGTTATCATACGCGGCGGCGAAGTACAGCGCACAAAAGGCGACAATATGCCAATCGGTGTTTTTTTGGCAGAAAAAGAGCATTTCACCAATCACGTTGTCAAGTTGGAAAAAGGCGATATGGTTTATTTGTTTTCTGACGGAATGCCCGACCAATTCGGCTACAAGGAAGACAGAACGGAGCCGGAAATTTTTACGATAAAACGCTTCTTAAACCTCTTGCTCGAAATCAATTCCAAGCCGTTTGACATTCAAAAAATAGAAATCATAAAAGCCCTTAAACGTTGGAGAAAACCCAAAAAGTTAGGCTTGGAAACCTGCGAACAAACCGACGACAATCTCCTCGTAGGTCTTTTGGCAGATAATTTCTTAGCGGACAAATTATGAAAATAGTTTTTCTTTTCACCGTAATCTGTGCGCTGACATTTCAGGGCATAGACCCCGAAAAAGATTACAGAAATTTCGGCAGCGCAAAAAGGCTGAAAGGAAAAACCTACGTTCTGCTTTTGTTTGTCAGTGAAAAAAATTCGCCTTGGAAAACTGACGAAATCTCAAAAACCATCGGCAAAACCAGAGAAGCGTTTTCGTGGATAAGACAGGAGGCTGAAAAATACGGCTCAAAACCTGAATTTCAACTCTACGCCTTGGGCAACAAAAACGATAAAATCTTTACGGATTATATTCCGGAGAGTCCGTTTGAGGGCTCAAAGTCCAACTCGTTTATAAACCACGCTTTAAAGAAAGCGGGTTACGCAAACGGTTTTGACTTTGTAAAATACGCCGAAGAGACCTCTCAATGCGAAAATTTTATGGTAATCGTATTTTGCAACGCACAAGGCAGAAGTTACGCACTGCCTCAGAGCAGCGGCGACTACGCCCTCAACAAGGAATACGGTTATGCCTTACGTCCGAGAGAAGGTTGCGTAGTCTATGCGAAAAATCCGCAAGAAAAGGAACTTTCGCCCGTTACGATAGCCCATGAAACGCTCCACCTTTTCGGGGCGGCAGACCTTTACGAAAAAACCGGCAAAAACACGGATTACAGTCTTTTTGCAAAGGCTTATTTTGAAAACTCGGTCATGCACAGAACGGACAGAAATCTTGAATTTCTCGAACTCGATACTCTCACCGCTTTTTTAACGGGACTTACCAACAGTTACAAAAGTTGGTTTGAATATTTTTTAAAACAATGACATTATTTTTTTGGCGTGATTTTCGCAATGAAAATCAAAAATAAAGCGGAAGTAAAATGAACATCAAAACTATAAAAGCCGGCACGTTCAACCTTATGAATCTGATGCTGCCAAACAGGGAGGCGTTTTCGCTAAAATACACCCCTGAGGAATTCAGACGAAAATCTCAATGGGTGGATTTTATGCTCTCTCAAATGGATGCCGATGTTATCGGCTTTCAAGAATGTTTTCATAAACAAGCACTTGTAAGCATAACCTCGCAAAACAGCCGTTACAAAAACGCCGAGGTAATAATCGCCGACGAAACAGGCGACTTGCCGAGGGTTGCGCTTTTGTCAAGATACCCGATAGACGACATCGAAATCTTTGACAAGTTTCCGCAAGAGGCAGTGGTTTCCATCAAAACCAAAACCTCTTACGATAAAATATTTCTGCCCTTTGACACTTTTTCAAGACCCGTTCTCAAAGCGGATATTTACATAAAGCCATTCGGACTGATAACTTTTTTTGTTGTCCACTTAAAGTCAAAACGACCTATTTTTTATGAAGGCGAAGACGAAAACAATCCTATTGATTTGGCAAGGGCTCAGGTAAGGTCATTGATGCTAAGAGCGGCAGAAAGTGCGGCTCTTAGAACCATTTTGATAAAAACACTCAAAAACCAAGACCGCCCCGTTGTCGTATTCGGAGATGTCAACGACACGGGCAACGCCGTTACCACAAGGATAATCTCAGGCGAAGTGCCTCAGCACAAACTCCCCGACTGGCAAAAACGCAGCGTCTGGGAAGTTTTGCTCTATCACGTAAAAGACATTCAGGCACGAAGAAGTTATCAGGACTTTTATTACACGTATATCCACAACGGAATGTACGAAAGTCTTGATCACATTATGGTTTCAGAAGAACTCGTTACCGAAAACCCGCGCAACATAGGAAGAGTCGGAACGGTAAAAGTTTTTAACGACCATCTTATTGACAAGACTTTTTCCAACGAAAAACCAGACAAATGCAAGTCCGACCACGGCGTAGTAGTCTGCACTTTGGAACTCAATATTGAAAAGCACAAAAAGTACAAAAATTAATTTTTTGTTAATAAAAATTTCCGTAACTTTACGGCTTACAAAACAATAAAAAAACTTTTTAGGAAAACCATGAAACGACTTTTGATTATAATATTAGCGCTTGTTTTTCAAAACGCTTTTGCGCAAGAGCAGGCGGGGGAGTTGATCCCCGATATAAATTGGTATATCCACAACATTAAGTCCGACTCGTACCAGATAAAAAACGCTGCCGAACTTGCCGGATTTGCCTCGCTTGTCAACGGCACTTCGGGTTCTTTTTCTGCATACGACTTTTCTGATAAGACTGTGGAACTTGCCGCTGACATAGATTTAGGTTGTTACATAGACTCTATCGGTGCGTTAAAAGGTCCTAAATGGACAGCAATCGGCAAAAACTATTCAACACGTTTTGCGGGAACTTTTGACGGCAAAGGCTTTTGCATTACCGGAATGATTGTAAAAGCCGAAGAAAACGAGGCGGGCGCACTGTTCGGTTACAGCAGCGGAACAATCAGAAACGTTACGATAGCGGGCGGTTTTATCTGCGCCGACTACTACGGAGCAAGTATATGCAGCCACAACTCCGGCAAAATAGAATACTGCATCAACACCGCAAACATCATCTCCAACAATTACGGCGGAGGAATCTGCGGCAAAAACTACGAAGACGGCATCATTGCCAACTGTTTCAACTACGGCTATGTAACACCGAGAAACGCCTGCGGCGGAATCCTCGGCAGCAACAGTCTTACAAGAACAGCCGTCAACAACTGCGTTTACGACATTCAGACCTGTCCCTCAAAAACAGGCTGCGGAACTGTCGAGGTAAAATCAATAAAAGGCCTTACCACTAACCAGATTCTGAACGTTGAAGGCTACCTTACCGACAGCAACATCAAAACAGGAAAAGGCATGTATCCGAGACTCGCCGCAACGGAACTCTCGCCGCTGACAAGAGCCGCGCTTACGCCCATAATATTGGCTGACAACGAAAACGTGGTTACGGTAGCCACTCCGATAAAACTTCCGAAACAGGAAGGCGTAAGTTATGAGACTTCCGAACCGTCGATTCTTGCAATCAGCAACAACCTCTGCACGCCCAAAGAACGCGCCGACGTAATACTCACCATAAAAGGCGGAACATGTACCCGCTTTATAAAAATGAGAATTTCAGACCCTCAGTTGAAAACCAGAGGCGACGAACACTCACCCCTTAGAATCAACAATTACAACGACTTTATAAAATTTGCCAACGCCGTAAACTACGACACCGATTACAAGGGATACGCCAACATCAACAGTTTTGAAGGCGTAACGATAGTCTTAACCGACAATATACCAATCCCCACGGGCGTCAACTGGAAACCGATAGGAAGCAAAATCACGCCTTTCAAAGGCAACTTTATCGGTTACGGATTTTGCATTTCAAACCTCAACATCAGATACCCGCTTTTGAAAAACTGCGGACTTTTCGGCTACAACGAAGGCATAATTCAAAAAATTGTGGTAGTGGGCGGCAACATTGTCGGCGGCGACTGCACGGGCGCAATCTGCGGTTTCAACTCCAAAGGCAAAATCCAGAAATGTATTTCTTCAATCGCCGTAAGAGGACACTACTACGCAGGCGGAATCTGCGGTTACAACAACGAAGGACAACTCTCGCAAGTAATCAACGTCAACAGCGTAAAAGGCATTGACAATTTTGAAGGCGGAATCTGCGGCGGCTCCAACAACGGAAGACTCGACTACTGCGTTTACGACAAGCAGATGTGCCTTTTGAGCCATGCCGTCGGAGAAACTGAAAACACGCAACTCATAGAAGTAAAAGGACTTTTGACGGAAGACATGACAGGCAACGCCCTCGAAAGCAAAAACGGCTTTTCGTTTGACTTCCAGTTTGAGGACGACATGTATCCGAAAATCGTTTCCGTAACGCCGCACCCCGACTCGGACGTAGCCTCGATGCCGGTTTTTATGGCTAAAAACGAAAACGCCCAAAACATCATCTCTTTTATCTCCATGACCGAAAGAGAAAACATCCGCTACTCCTGCAACCGTAAAGACGTTTTGAAGGTAACGCGGGACAAAGCCCTGCCCTTGAAACAAGGCTCCGTAATATTCTCCGTTACCAACGGCAAAGTGGAAAAAAGAATCGTCCTTAAAATCACGAGCACGGCACTCGAACAAATCGGCACAAGGGACAACCCGCTCGAAATCTCCTCATACGAGGATTTAAAAGAGTTCCGCGAGGCTGTCAACAACAATTCCGACTACAAAGGCTTTGCCTGCATAGACGGTTTCAGCAACGTGTACTTTAAGATTTCAAAAAACATATACTGTCCTTCAAGCACCAACCAAATGCCTGTGGGCAATTATCTGTTTCCGTTCAAAGGCGTTTTGGACGGCGGCGGACATACGGTGTCGGGATTTCTGTGCGACCACAAAAACGCCGACAACATGGGCTTTATCGGTTATAACAGCGGCATAGTCTGCAACCTCAGACTCTCGCGCTCGCCCGTTACGGGAAGATATTACAGCGGCGGAATCTGCGGTTTCAACACCGGCGAGATTTTCAACTGCAAACACGACTCGGCTTCCGTTACCGGCAACAACTACACCGGCGGAATCTGCGGTTACAGCAAAGGCCTAATTTCGTTTTCCAAAAATTCAGGCGCGGTAAAAGGCGACTATTTTGTGGGAGGAATAGTCGGTGAAAACACCGGCAGGCTTGACTCCTGCACAAACCGCGGCTTAATAAGCGGCGTATCGTCAATAGGCGGAATCACAGGCAACTGCGCCGGCGACATGGAAGAATGTGTAAATTTTGCCACCATACACGGCTCTGACAACACGGGCGGAATTTCAGGCAGAAACAGTTACGCCACAATATCGCAGAGCAGAAATTCCGGCGAAGTGGAAGGCGGCGACTGCACCGGCGGAATCACCGGTCTTAACGAAGGAACAATTATAAAATGCGAAAACACCGGCAAGGTTTCAGCGGTACTCTCCACGGGCGGAATTGCCGGAAAAGGCGGCAAAATATATTTCTGTGTCAACGAGGCTGAAATATCCTCCACCGGCAACAACGCAGGCGGAATTGTAGGAGCCTGCAAAAACAACAGCGAACTTAAATACTGTATCAACAAGGGCTATGTTTCGGCTTCGGCGTTTGCAGGCGGAATATGCGCCGACAACGGAGGAAAAATAAACTCGTGCGTCAACTTCGGTGAAATACGCTCCTCGTATTATGTCGGCGGAATATGCGGTTACAACTCCAACATAATAACCTCATGCCTGTTCTACAACAAAGTGTCAGGAAGTTCGTACACGGGCGGAATATGCGGAAGACACAACTCAGGAGCGGTAACCAACTGCTTTTACGACAACAGTATCTGCTCTTTCGGCGGCATCAACAACGTTGACATTCCTGAAAAGGCAACCGGTCTCAACAAAAGCATGATAATCGGCGATGCCCTCAAAGAGTCGCTCAACAATATGGACTTCATATTCCCGAAAGGAGAATATCCGCTGCCGAAATTGCAGTAAAAAGAGTTTTTTATTTTTGTATCATTTTTAAAATTTTGACGGCATCGGCATCACCTTCCGATGCCTCTTTTTTTATGTCTTTCAGAACCTCATCACCGCCTTTTGGATTACCTACGGCAAGCAAGAAAAGTTCGGCAGCCTTTTTCTCGTCCTTTGCGACAACCTTGCCTTTCAGATAGCATTTTCCGAGACGGTACTGCGCTTTTGCATATTCCTGATTAGCAGACTTTTGATACCACTCAAACGCCGCCTTGTTGTCTTCGGCAACTCCCCTGCCCTTGTCATAACACCTGCCGAGATAATACTGCGCTTTTTTGTTGCCTTTTTCGGCGGCTGAAAGAAACTTCGGAAAAGCCTCGTTGTACTTTTTAGCCTCGTAAAGAGCCTTTCCTTCCTGATAAACCTCTTTCGGGGTTTGCGCGTTTAATGTAAACACACACATTACAAACGCCAACAATGCAATAATTTTTTTCATATCCGTTATTTTTTTTGAAATTTCTGCCGCAAAGTTGTGAAAAAAAACATACTTTTGCAACAACTAAAAAATTTAAAAATATTAAAGAAATGAAAAAAATTTTTACCCTGTTACTGCTGACACTGACCGTTTTATCGGCAAAAAGCCAGTATTACAGCAATTCGCAAAAATTCATCTATTCGTGCCGCAACATTCCGGCATATCACACCTACGAAGACGAGCAGGTGTATTTTGTAAAATGCGATTTAGACCCGGTGGTTGCCAAATACACAAATTCTGCCAAAATTTCTTCGCTTCTGAAACTCGACCCTTGGAAACAGACCGAAAACGAAAACGAAGCCTTTGTGGTTATCTGCATAAAAATGGCGGATTTCATCGTTGACATGGGCGCGAGGGAGGTTGTTGACGGTTTCGGCAGGAGAATGTTTACCCCGAAAGGCGAATGTTCGATGACAACCGCCCTTGAAATAAAATCCGAACTTGACAACGCGATTTATCCCGCGACTTCGGCAGTCTCAGGCACGGACGTCGACAAACTGTATCCTGAACCTTTTTTAGCGGAAAATTTCGTAAGGGACAACCGCGAATTTTACGAGCGTCAGGCGGTAAACACTCAGGTGGAAAGCCTCACAAACGAAATCAACCGTTATATGTTTGAAAAATATCTTTACGGTTTCAGGGACGAAAACATCCGCGTTTATTTTTTTGACTCGCCCAAAAACGAGTATTACGAGCAACACAAAAAAGCGAAAGAAGAACTTACGGCAATTTTCAAGGATTTGTCAGAGACACAGGACATAATTACGGCACGCAAAAGAGCGGACGGTTGGATACAACATTTTCAGACCGTATATAAATCGCTTGATGCCAACAACAAAAAGCAGTCAAACGCCAAAATGCAGATGCTTTGGAATCTTGCGGTTTTGAATTACGCTTTGGATTATTTGGACGTTGCGCGTCAATACGCAGACGATTTGAAATCGCAGTTTCCCGACAGCGAAGCCGACAAAATCATAAAACAAATAATCACAACGAAACAGGTTTTAAAAGACCACGAACTTTCAACAAGATTTTTTTAGTTTTACCTATGAAACCTTACAAATATTTTGTAATTTTACCCCTGAAATCTTACAAAATTTCAGAGTTTTTACCTATGAAATCTTACAAAAAGAGCCGCAACTTTTGCGGCTCTTTTCATTTAATTAATAATTTTATCTTACACTAACCTTTACGTTTTTTATACCTGTTTTTACGATGTAAACACCACCTTTGTTAATGTTGATTTCAATTCTGTCAGATACTGGTTTAACTCTTTTAACAACCCTTCCCGACATATCAACAAGCACGATTTCTTTTGCTGAATTTTCAACAATGATTGTTTTTTCAAACGACCAGATTTTTACGTTGTCTGTTACAACAATATCCTCGGTTGCCGTTTCGGTATTTTCCGGCTGGTCAGGGTTTTCCGGCTGGTCGGGATTATCCGGCTGATTGGGATTATCCGGCTGGTCAGGCTCTAACTTTTCAATATCCTCAACCGCTTTTGTCTGTTTTGTAAACAAAGCATTAGTGAAGGTTGCTGTATAAGTCGTTGTGCCTTTTGATTCCGTAGTTGCAGGAATTGTTACCTCGCTTGAAACCATTGCATTTTCTTCAATAACATGACTTTCGTCGTTTTTGCAAACAACTTTTGCAGTACAAGTTTTGCCATCTTCGCTCCAAGTATAAAGCGGCTCGCCGTAATCGTGGTCTTTTACAGTGATTGTTACCTCAATATCGTTTACAACTTCATAATTATCAACATCTTCGGGCGTAAAAATAAGCATACGTTTGTTTTCGCCGATTGCGATTTCTGCGCTGTTGGCTTTGAACGCAAAACCTTTGGGCAAGGTTATGTCCGAAAGTTTTCCATTGCAAGGCAGTGCGGCGATTGTCGGCAAAGTATATTCGGGAACGGCTTTATTAATTTGAAATGTTTTTTCAATTGTTCCGCTGTAATTGCCTTTGCCTGTAATTTTTACAGTCGCAGTTCCTGCGTTTGTGTTGTCAGTATATTCAACAGTGTAATCAGTGCCTTTTTCAAGTGTTGTGTTTCCGTCTTTTACGGTGATTGCAGGTTCAATTTCTGAGCCTGTGTAGGTTTGAGCAGGAATGTCTGCAACGCTGATTCCGTCGGCGGTTAATGCTTTTGGAGTGATAGTAAATTTTCCTTCTACAAAACTTACTTTATAATTGCCTTGTATCTCATCACCGCTCGGCGTGATTTTGTACTCGCCGACATTCTCGCCTTCGGCGCGGGTAAGGGTGTAGGTGATAAGGCTTTCGCTTTCGTTGTTAACCAGACCTTCAACTTTTGCAGTAAGTGTGGGATTGCTTTCGCCGAAAATTTTTGTTTTGTTTTCAGCGGTAGCGGTTACGGAAACTGGATTAATTACGAACTTTTTTTCTACACTTTTGTAATACAAAGGATTTTTGGCTGTGAGTGTTATATTGTATTCACCTGCATTGATACAACCGCCTTCGGGCAAGGTTATGGTGTAATCTTCGCCTTCTACAAGAGTTTTATCACCGTCTTTTACTACGGGAGTAAGAGCCGAACTTGTATAAGTTTGGGCAGAGATAGTTATGCTTTCATCTGACATTCGTTTGAGGTCGCCGACAAAGGTTCGATTGCCGCCTTTCTCATTACATTCTTCAAGATACTCAGGAAAGACGTGAATATTTTTGTTTGTAGCAAGAGTGCCGATATTATCAGGGTTAGCATACCAATATATCTCGGCAAAATAAACATAAAAAGCCTCTTTTCCTATTGTTGTTACGCCCTCAGGAATGGTTAATGAGGTTAGGTTTCTGCAATAATAAAATGCCTCTTTTCCTATTGTTGTTACGCCCTCAGGAATGTTTACAGAGGTTAAATTATCGCAGTAGGAAAAGGCTGATATCCCAATACTCGTTACACCCTCAGGAATGGTTACAGAGGTTAAATTGTCGCAATTATAGAATGTCCGTTGTGCTATGGTTCTAACTTTATAATCTACCCCATCTTTAGTGATAGTGGCAGGGATAACAAGTTCATTAGGCAGAGCAGCGGTATGATTAAAAACAGTAGCACTGCCATTATCAGAGAGGATGTAGACAACTCCGTCTTGCTCGTACTCTACACCATTAACGGCAAAAACAGCATTCTTATTTCCAAATTTCTCCTCCCAAATACTTAATGTTTCAGGAGATACAAAACATTTGACTGGATAGTCGAACCGACCGCCATCCCATTCAAGTTTATCGGGGTCGTTTTTGAAATAAATACAATTTATATCAATACTTTTTTGTTCACTAGAAAAGGCGTTGTCTCGTATAGTTGTGAGGCTTTCGGGTAAAGTAATAGACACAGGGATTAGTGATACCAAAAAACAGTTCGTCTCCCCGTCTCCGATGGTTGTAACACCCTCAGGAACAACTATATCACCACCTTTACCAAAATAGTGTATAAGTATTGTATGTTCCTCATCCGCAAAAGCGAAACTGTTACCGTTGATGGAATATGCACCCCAAGCAGTATTATAAACATTTGAACATGTTGCACTACCATGGTATTCAATACTTTCAACCAATCTGAATGTGCGAGTTCCTTCAATGGTTGTAACTGTTGCTGGAATAGTTAACGAAAGATTGCCGCACTCTTCAAACGCACCTTCACCTATGCTTGTAACTGTTTCGGGAATAGTTACGGATGTTAGGTTTATACATCCTATAAATGAATACTCACCTATACGAGTAATTCCATTCTTGATTATTACCGTTTGAATATCTTCATTTTTTTTACTTTTTTCCCAAGGTGATGCTATATCATAAAAATCATACATCGCCCCTGTTCCGCTGATAGTTAAAGTGTGTGTGCTTTCATCATATTCCCATGTTGCATTGTCTCCGCATGTACCTGAGTTTTGCGCAAAAGCCGTGGCAACGGTCAGACATAGCACGGCAAACAGCATCGCCGCCGCCCGCAAAAATAAAGTTGTGTTTCTTTTCATTTTTTTATATATCAGTTTTTTTAAATTTACATTCAAAAAAAAGCATAAAAAAAACTCCCTTGCAGAAAATCTTATTTTAAGACTTTCCGCAAGGGAGTTTTTTTATACAAATATCTGAAAACGAGAAGCAGGTTTTACCCCCCCCGTAAAGTATTTTTGACTTTTTGTATAGTGTTTATATAATTTTGCATAGTTATAAAACTTTGTTAACTTCGTCAATTTTTATATTAAGTTGCGCAGCAATTTTATCGGGAGAAATCCCCACCGAATAAAGCAACTTTATTGATGCCGCCAACTGATTTTTTGCCTCGTTCAATTCTACTTTTGTCTCCTTCAATTCATCTTCAAGGTCTTCTTTTTCTGCCTCTCGAATTGCATAAAGGCGTTCTGCATAATCTTCAAGGTCAAGATTTCCGCGCAGTTGTTCGTCTGCCGCAGCGTAAAGCAACCTGTTGAAAATGACGTTGTAGTCGGAATCCTTGTCTGCATCTTCCGTCAATTCAAGATATTTTGAATCGTATTCCAACTTGTAACGCTGGTCAAAAGCACGTAATATTTTTTCCAAAGGCTTTTTGGGTTTCTCCGGCAAAAACGGAATTTGAATAATGTACAAATGGTACGTCATGCCTTTAAGAAACTCGCACTGAGATTCAAAATTCAAAACATTGTCGTCCTCGTCATAAAAAACTGTACTGCCCTTTATCAAAGGATATTCAAAGCCTTTGCCCAAAGAATGTCCAAGTATAAAAATTCCGTAAATATGTCTCGGTTTCTTAACGATATACGGCGTTTTGTCCTTGTCGCGGCGGTGTTTGGTAACGACGTCGGTGTTGGATTCGCTCGCCATTTGAAGTCCGAAATATTTGCGGAAACGCATTACTTCTTCCAGCTCGGAGGCTTTTTGAAGTTCTATCGTAACGGTTTCCTTTGTGCCGTCGGGGTTCTCTATCGTGCCGGCAAAATCAAAGCGCAAAAGTTTTAAATTGTTGTTTTCGTCGCTTTGATATGCACATTTGTGTCCTTTTATCTCAACTGCCACGATTTTTTTGTTCAAAATACCGCCCAAGAGGACTTTCGCAACGCGCTCGTCCTCCATAAGGTATTTAAAAACCGTGTCGTATATAGGATTACAAACTTTTGCCATAACCGCCGTGGATTATAGATTGACTTTGCAAAAATAAATTATTCAAAGGAATTTTGCAAAAAAACTTAATTATAATCCGCTAAAACTGCAAAAAAAAATGCAGATATAGCGGATTATAACTCTATAATTCGCTAAAACTGCAAAAAAAATGCAGATATAGCGGATTATAATTTTGTAATCCGAATAAAGTTTGCTAACTTTGCGGCAAAACAAAGCACTATGAAAGAGGACATTATCGGCAGAAAAGAAGAAATAAAAAGGCTCGAAAAACTTTGTAAATCAAAGAAATCCGAGTTCATAACCATCTACGGACGGCGCAGAGTGGGCAAGACTTTTTTAGTTACAAGTCTGTTTGAAAACCAACTCGCTTTTTTTGCTTCGGGAATCATTGACGGAGACAAAGACGACCAAATGTCAAGTTTTTACAATTCGCTGAAAAAATTCGGCTGCGAAAAACCAAAGCCCGACACTTGGTACAATGCTTTTGATATGTTGTCAGAAATAATTGAAAATCAAAACAATAACGACAAAAAAGTAATCTTTCTTGATGAGATTCCGTGTTTTGACACTCCGCGTATGGATTTCGTCAAAGCGTTAGGATATTTTTGGAACAGTTTTGCCTCGCTGAGAAAAGACATCCTGCTGATAGTCTGCGGCTCGGCAACCTCGTGGATTGTAACCAACATTATTGATAATCACGGCGGTCTTCACAACAGAACCACCGGCGAAATATATTTGCGGCAATTCTCTCTCGGAGAAACAGAAGAATATCTGAAAGTCAACAAGTTCCATTGGAACAGAAAAACCATCGCAGAAGCGTATATGATTTTTGGCGGCATACCTTATTATCTGAGTCTTTTGGACGAAACGAAAACTTTTGCAGCAAACATCGACCGTCTGTATTTTACGGAAGGCGGCGAATTAAGGCGCGAATATCAGCAACTTTACAAATCTCTGTTCAAAAATTCCGCGCCTTACATCAAAATCATCGAACAACTCGCCAAAAACAAAAGCGGACTTTCAAAAACAGAAATTGCCCGCGCGGCAAAACTCAATCAAAACGGCGACCTATCTCAAATGCTTGAAAACTTGCAATATAGCGACATTATCCGCTGTTTTTACGGTAAATCGCGCGGCAAAATAAAAAAACGCGATGCTTATTATCAAATAACGGATTTGTTTACGCTGTTTCATTTGACTTTCGGTGATAAGCCCGTCAATCCGACTTTTTGGCAGGACAGAGCCTTAACGGCGCAAATCATCACTTGGTTCGGGCTTGCTTTTGAAAGGTTATGTTTTTGTCATATTCCGCAAATCCGTAAAGCGTTGGGGCTAAACCGTATAGCCGTAGAATATTATTCTTGGCGCAGCACGGGAACACCCGGAGCGCAGATAGATATGATTATCGAACGCGCCGACAAACTTATCAACATTTGCGAAATAAAGTTTTCCGACAGGGAATACACCATCACCAAACAAGACGACCTTGATATGCGCAACCGCATTGACACTTTCCGTCAGGAAAGCGGAACAAACTGCGGACTAATCCCGACTTGGATTACCTCTTACGGTCTCAAAGACAACGACTACTCCGCAGATATTCAATATCAGGCAACGCTTGACGATTTATTTAAATAGTGGATTATGCTTAACCGCAAACAAAATAAAAGGGTGTTTTTACACCCTTTTATTTCTCTGCCTTGGTTACGAGTTCCAAAAATTCTGCTCTGTAACCTTGCGGGTCAAAACTCAAACTCCTGGAAACCAATTCTTTAACCATTAGGTGAGAAACTATCTGCTGAATCGTCAGCCTCAGAACAGGACACAAATTGAAAAGCACACGCACAAGCAAGCGTGTAATACATTAGTTTGTTCATCTTTTTTGAAATTTTATAGGTTAATAAAAAAAATCTGTCGGCGCAAAATTATAAAAATTTCGTCGAAAAAAGTGGGGATTTGGTCGAAAAAAAATGTAAGAAAAAAAGCCAGTGTAAAAAGTAAATATCTTATTTTTTACACTGACTCGCTTACTATTTGAAAATATCGTAGTCTTTGTTGTATGCAGGCGATTGTATCGACAGCAGGTTAAGCACCGAATGGAAAATGTAATGCTGCTCCAAAACTGCCGGAAGTTCGCCCTCCGGAGCCTCCTCCTCATTTGACACGTTTTTGTATTCCCTGAAATTGTCAGATGTCCATACAAAAAACGGGATTTCGTATTGAACCTTCGGAGCAAGTTTCAGCGGCACACCGTGCATAAACATCTTGTTTTCGCCAAGCGACTCGCCATGGTCTGAAATATAAATCATGGCACTTTTCCAGTCTGTCATAGCACCAAGCGTGTTGATAAGAGAATCCAGCAAAAAATCTGTATACAAAACAGTATTGTCGTAGGCATTAACCAGCAGGTCAAGATTTTCTTGTCCTTCTTCCACGTTGTTTGCAACGGGCGTAAACACCTCAAACTCTTTCGGGTATTTGTCAGAATACTTCGGACCGTGGCTGGTGCTGGTATGCAATATAATCAGCACTTTGTTGCTTTTGCTTGAATCTATGCGTTCGCGGATACCCTTAATAAGAATGCCGTCAAAGGCTTTGTCTTCGTCGGGATAAATACCGGCGAGGTCTTTGTCGGTGAGATATTCGTCAATATGGACAGGCGGCTCTCCCCAGTTGGACGTACGCCAAACCACGTCAACGCCTGTTCTAAAAGCATAGTTGGGCAGTATCTCGTAGAGGTCGCCGCAGTCTTTGGGTTCAAGAATGGCTTTTACACCGGCTGTGGTGTAAGTGGCACACGAATTTGCCTGATACACCCTCAGACTTTCCTGTTTTGACAGCAAAGGATTGGTCTTGCGCTCATAACCGTAGAGTTGGAAATTGGCTTTACGGGCTGACTCTCCGATTACGAGTACCACAACAGCCTTTTCATCATCGGTAATTTTGCCGTCGGGAAGTTTTATCTCCTCAACTTGTTTGTCATGATGCATGCTTATAACTCGGCAAGTGTTTACCGTATACGACCACGGCTGAACCAACGCTCCTAATTCGGTGTCGTGCTGGCTAATCCAAAGTGTCTGTTTGATATTAGCCAATATAATTATAAGCAGTATGCCTAACGCACAGCCGCAATAAACACCCATTTTTTTTGCCGTACCTACAATCACCGGACGCAATACGCAATACAAAGCCGGCAAAACGCCAAAAGCCAACACAAACAGCAGCAGCGACCAGTTGATGAAACCCGAAGCCTCTGAATATCTGGTGTTGAATACGTTTTCTATTGTGGTGGCGTCTATTATAACGCTGTATGTCCAGATAAAATACACAGCAGTGGCGTTAATGACTGAACAAATTGCAAGCAATATCCGTCCTACAATTCTCGTCAAAAAAACCAGCAGATAAGTTGCCGTAAAGTTGAGGGCTGTCATCAGCACCACCAGCGAGGCTTGCAGAAATATCTGTCCGCCCAACGATTCATTGGTGTTGTGCGCCACATAGTTGAAAAAAGGAATATTGTACAACAACAGAGTTGCTATGCTGACAACAAGTGAAAAACGAAAAAGCGAAGCGGGCTTGCGTAAAAAATCCATCATTTTATTCTATTTCTGTTTTTTGTTTCAAAATTATGTTTTTTCCAAAGTGGAACACTATACACGGTACAACAAAACCTATGAGACTGCCTACGCATATATCCATCAAAAAATGTTGCGAAAGGTAGACCCGTGAATATGCACCCAATGCGGGAAATACAAACAGCATAAACATTGCAAAATACATCAGTATTTTTTTCCTGCTGCCTAACTGAGAAGCATTCTGCTGATACCAATACGCCAAAACAAGGGCAAAACAGGTAAAGAACACGAAAAACGTAGAGGAATGTCCCGACGGAAAAGAGTTTCTGTGATGCATTTTGACACCTTCCACCAAAGGCAGGATACCGTCATCAAACAACTCAACCGGGCGCATGCAACGGATACTTTGTTTCAATATAAAGGCAATTGTGCCGCCAATGATTTCACTGACAGCAAAAAAAGCAGTCAGCCTTCCTTTTTTCCAGCAAAGAGGCAGCAGAGCAAGAATATACAACGGCCATTCAGCCAATATTGAATAGTACTTAAAAAACGTGTCTTGAATATCCGTATGACATGAGTTCAACATCAAATGCAACTCCAATTTCGGATATACATACAGCAAAACCAATTCAAGCACAAACATTACAAAAAATGCTGTGCCGTAGACCGAAAATATTTTCTTCATCCCTTGATTAATCATCATTACCCTTACACCGTTTTCTGTGTCTGATTTTCCGGGCGCAAAGGTAATGATAATTCTTCAAACTCACACAATTGCCACGCCTTTTTCTGACTGTTATTTTCAAAAATTTTTATTTTTCCGCTTTTGAGACAAGTTCCAAAAACTCCGCGCGGTATCCCTGAGGGTCAAAATCAAGACTCTCAGAAACAAGGTTTTTAACCATTCCGTATGTCGCCGAGCCTTTGTACTTGGAATCCCTGAGCAACATTCCGTATGCGGCAACAGAGGCGGCAAACTTAAAATTCTCAGAAACGCCCTTCTCTGAATAATAACCCGCCGTAAAACTCAAAGGTATGCTTTCTTTGCCGAGCGAAGGTTTGTAACGGAAATCAAAAACGGCGATTTTTTCCGCTCCGTCAAATACAACATCCTTTACAGGAACAACCTCGTAAAGCGCGGTAACGGTCTGCCCCGCTCCTATTTCGCCGGCGTCTTTTTTGTCGTCAGTAAAGTCCTTGTTGCTCATAACGCGGTTTTCATAACCGATAAGACGGTAACTGTCAACATATTCGGGGTTGAAGGTTACCTGACATTTTGCGTCTGAGGCAACAGAATAAAACTTAGACCGCTCATACAAAAACACTTTCAACATCTGCGCCTCGCCGTCAATATACTCGTAAGTGCCGTTTCCGCTGTTTGAAACCGTCTCCATCATCGCATCGTTGAGATTGCCTGTTCCGAAACCGCAGGCAGTAAGATAAATACCTTTGTCAGCATAGCCCTTGACAATGTCAAGAAGTTCGTCCGTACTTGTTACGCCAAGGTTGAAGTCGCCGTCAGTACCGAGAATCACACGGTTGTTGCCGCCCTCAATAAAATTGTTAAGAGCCTCCTCGTAAGCCATTTTCAGCGCGAAACCGCCGTTGGTGCAGCCGTCGGCTTTAAGTTGCTGAATTGCCGAGGTTATTTTTTCAACCTCTTTTGCAGGCGTGGACTCCAAAAGCCGTCTCACATCGCCGGAATAGGTTACAATCGAAATTCTGTCTTCCGGATTAAGATTTTTGGCAAGCGTTGTAAGGCACTTTTGGAAAAGCGGAAGTTTGTCGGAAGAATACATCGAACCCGAAACGTCAATCAAAAACACAAGATTTGAAAGCGGCAAAGTCTCCACCGTCTGACCCTTTACGCCGAGCCTTAGAAGATAGTTGCCTTGATTCCACGGACATACGCCGATTTCTCCGTTGATTTTTACGGCGTTGCCGTCGTCGGGTTCGGGATAGTCAAAAGTAAAATAATTCAAAAACTCCTCAATTCTGACACTTTGAGGATCAATCTTGTAACCGCTGCCAAGATACCTTCTCATAATGCTGTATGACGCGCCGTCGGCATCAACAGAAAACGTGGAAGTCTTTTGCTCGTGGGCAGAAACAAAAGGATTGTCAGAAAATTCTTTGAACTTGTCGCCGGAAGGTATCGGCTCAAACATTACATCACTGTTTGTTAACGAGGTTCTTTCGACATCGTAACTGCCTTCGCCACTGTTCTCGTCGTCGGCAGCACATGAAACAAATTGAAAAGCACAAGCGCACAAAAGCGCGTAAAACATTAGTTTGTTCATCTTTTTTTGAAATTTTATAGGTTAATAAAAAAAATCTGTCGGCGCAAAATTATAAAAATTTCGTCGAAAAAAGTAGGGATTTGGTCGAAAAAAAATTTTTGATATGTTTTTTTGCCGTACCTTTGCGCCGTATTAAAAAAATTAATGTTATGAAAAAAATTTTAGTTTTCACAGTTTTGGTTTTTGCGGCAACAATAAGTTTTGCGCAAACCACGGTCAAAGGCGTTTTGCTTGATTCGCTTTCAAAAGAAGGCGTGCCTTTCGCAACCGTCGCAGTTACAAAAGAAGGCGATTTGACAAATTTCGCCATGACGGGCATCACCGAGGTTGACGGCTCGTTTTCAGGCACAGTCAAAAGCAAAGGCAACTACATCATCACTATCCGCTCAACAGGAAAACAGACTATTATCAAACCGTTTCAACTCAAAGGCGAAAAAGTCTTCGACTTCGGCAAAATCCTTATGCAGGACATGGTGGACACGCTCGGCACGGTTGAAGTAGTCGCTGTTAAACAACTCGTTACGGCTGAGGCGGGAAAAATGAAATACAACGCCGAGGCGGACCCCGAAAACAAAACCTCCACCGTTCTCGACATGCTAAGAAAAGTGCCGATGGTAACGGTTGACGGTCAAGACAACATTTCGATTAACGGCAATTCGAGTTTTCAGGTTTTTGTCAACGGCAAAAAAAACACGCTTCTGACATCACGTCCGAGCGAATCGCTCAAAGCAATGCCGGCGTCAAGCGTTAAAAACATCGAAGTAATCACCGACCCCGGAGCAAAATACGACGCTGAGGGCGCAGGCGGAATCATCAACCTTATCACCGACAAAAAACAGAAAATGAACCAGACTTCCGGAACTCTCCGCGCTGAAAAAGGCACAACAAGAGAAAGTTACGGCGGCGATTTTTCCATTCAGAAAGGCAAGGTTACGGCAAGCGTCAACGCTAAACTTTTTCACAGCGAAAACGACATGGAGTTCTCAGGACTTAACACGCAGATTGTCTCCGGCAGCGACTACAACACCGTCTCAACATCAAAATCAACCAACAAAAACACTTTCGGCGACATAGGTTTTGAGGCAAGTTACGAGTTTGACTCACTGAATCTTGTCTCAATAAACGGCGGTTATGAGTATTGGGGCTCTAAGCGCAACGGCTCCATGGAATACCTTGTCAACAACGAATTTACGACCGAGAATCTCACTTCCAACAAATCCGTTTACAGCGGCTATTGGGCTGGAATTGACTATCAGCACACTTTTAAATCAAATCCCGAAAAGACCCTCACATTTTCTTACGAGATGTGGGACGGTGTGGACAAAACCAACGACCGAACAATCGGTGCAAACAGTTTGATTTCAAGTCCTTACGATTTTTCCGGCAAAAAATCCGACAACAACGGACGCAGCGGTGAACATACTTTTCAGTTGGACTATTCGTCGCCGCTGAGCAAAAATCTCAGTATGGAAGCAGGCGCAAAATACATTATCCGCCCCAAATCTTCAAAAGGCGATTACTACAATTCTGACATCGAAGGCAATTACGTTTATGACGAGACGCAAAGTTTTGATTTAAAATACGTTGACAATATTGCGGCGGCTTACACGCAGTTTTCTCAGCAGATAAAAAAAGTGAACCTCAAAGCCGGTTTGCGTTACGAATACACATTCTTGAACGCCGACTACAAAAAAGGCAACGGCGAGGATTTTGACAAAAATTACGGCAACCTTGTCCCGACTTTTGCGGCGACATACGCGATTTCGATGCAGCAAAACATCAATTTTACTTACAACATGAGAATCAGCCGTCCGAGAGAGGAACAGTTGAACCCGTACAGAGAAATTTCACCGCTGTCAGTAAGTTACGGCAACACGGGACTTGACTGTGAAAAGGTTCACAATTTTGGTCTGTCATACGGATATTTTTCGCCCAAACACAGCATAAATCTCAATTTGAGACACTCGTTCTGTAAAAACGGAATTTCGCAGTACTCGTTTTATCTTGACAACTTGCTGAACCAAACTTACGACAATCTGACCGAAAACGCAAACACTTCGCTCAACATTTATTACAACTACAACATTACGAAGAACGCACGTTTTTCAACAAATTACAGACTAAGTTACGTTGATTCTAAAAACGAGGCTATTGATGCCAAAAATCACGGCTGGCAATCAAATGGTTACGCAAGTTTTATGTATACTTTCCCTGCAAATGTTAAAGCAAGCGTAGGCTGCTTTTTCTCAACAAGGAGTTACAATTTGCAAGGTTACAGAGACGGGCTTGCAATCGGAAATTTCTCAGTCGGAAAGGATTTTTGCAACGACCGTTTGAGCATAACTTGTTCGGGAACGCTTTCACTTAAAGACGGGAAATATTTGAAAATGACGAATTATTCTCAGGGCAGCGATTTCAGAAATTCTTCCGACATAAAATTCAAGATCGCTAACATCGGTGTTTCGGCTTCATGGCGTTTCGGCGGACACATCAACGTTAAAAAGACAAATAAAACTATCGAAAACGACGATTTTTCAAAAAGCGAAAAAGGCAGCAGCGATGTTCCTGGAATGTAACACTTAAAAAAAATATATATTATGAAAAAGACATTACTACTACAAATTTTACTTTTGGTCTGTTTGGGCACATACGCCCAACAAACCAAAACCATAACCGGTAAAGTGTTCGTTTTGAACGACTTACCGGTTTCCGGCATTATAGTATCGGCTCAAAAATCCAAAGCCGCAGTTGCTACTGACTCTGTCGGAGAATTTACTATCGTCAGCATGAAAAAAGACAAACTATCGTTTAAAGCAAAAAGTTTCCACACTAAGCGCCTCAACGTTAACGACAAAACCAAAGACACGATTTCCGTAAAATTAAACTTCATCAACACGGAAAAAAGCGTTGACATTGCCATCGGATACGGTTATATAAACGAAAAAGACCGTACACAAGCCATTGAACATATCAAAAACGGACGGAATTTTTGCTCGTATTTGAATATACATGAATTAATCCGTGAGCGTTTTGCCGGCGTAACGATTACTCGTGACGGCTGCATCATAGTCCGCGGAATTAATACTCTATACGGCTCACCTTGTGCGACTTACGTCGTTAACGGTCAGATTAGAGACGACATCAGTTATATTTCACCATGTGATATTAAAGATATTTCGCTGTTAAAAGACGGTAGCGCGGCAATTTACGGCAGCAGAAGTGCTAACGGTGTACTTATCATCGATTTAAAGGACGGAAATTAAACAAAAAAGGGATTGTCCCAAGAATTTAAGACAATCCCTTATAATTAATTTTCTGTTTTTTTTATTTTCCGACAAACTCTACGCTGCGTTTAACGAATTTTGCAAGGTCTTCGCCTTTAAGCATATTGTTAGCAAGCAACGCTAAGTCTATCAACTGTTTAACCTTGATGTTAGAAGCGGCATAATCTTCAAAAACTTTCTTTCTGTTGTTTTCAACCTCAGAAATCTTCTTTTGAAGTTCTTCTTTCTTGGCTTTTTCTTCCGAAGTTATTTCTTCCTCTTTTTTGTCTTTCGTGAGTTTTTCAAGACTTTCGAGGTCGGCTTTCAAGCCTTTCAACTCGCCGTCAAAAGGAGCAACCGAAGCAGCCGTTTTGTCAGCAACGTCCTGGAAAAGTTCTTTTACGACAGGGTGGTTTTCGTTAACCACAAGATTCAGATTGTCAGGCAGATTGTTGTAGAAACTTGCCTCAGGACCGCCCATCTTGCCCATATCTTTCATTCTGCGCATAAACTCCGACTGTGTAACCATTACAGGCAAATCCTCCGCCGACAAACTGTCAAACTCAACCGTAAAATTCATTTTTGTATTTTTCGGTGTTTGAGAATTAAAGACTGCCGAAATGTCAGTTTTCTGACTGTCAGTAAGCGATGATTTAGGAGCGTCCTCTTTTCTGATAAGTTTGTCAAGAGTGTCGGAGTCAACACGCATAAACCTGATGTCGGAATTTTTCTGCTCCAACTGGTTTACAAAATGCGCGTCAAATGCCGAATCAAGAATCAAAACGTCGTAAGCCTTTGATTTTGCAGCCTCGATGAAACTGTATTGAGCCTCTTTGTCAGTTGCATAAAGGAAGATAACGGTTTTATTTTTGTCAGTCTGGTTGTCTTTGACGATGTTTTTGTACTCTTCGAGCGTAAACCATTTACCGTCAGTGTTTTTGAAGAGGTAAAAATCTTTTGCCGAATCGTAGAATTTTTCATTCGTGAGCATACCGTACTGAATGAAAAGTTTAAGATCGTCCCATTTTTTCTCCAAATCTTCGCGGTTGTTTTTGAAAATATCTGACAATTTGTCAGCAACTTTTTTCGTAATGTGGTTTGAAATCTTTTTAACGTTGGAGTCAGACTGCAAATAACTTCTTGAAACGTTAAGCGGAATATCGGGTGAATCCAAAACGCCGTGCAAAAGCGTCAAAAATTCAGGAACGATGCCTTCAACAGAATCCGTTACAAATACCTGATTACAATAGAGTTGTATTTTGTTTTTCTGAATTTCGAGGTTCGTGCGGATTTTCGGGAAGTAAAGAATACCCGTCAAGTTGAACGGATAGTCAACGTTCAAATGGATATTGAAAAGCGGGTCTTCAAATGTTCCCGGATAAAGTTTTTTGTAGAATGCTTTGTAATCCTCGTCTTTGACGTCAACCGGTTTTTTGAGCCAGAGCGGGTCGGTGTCGTTGATGATTTTGTCCTTGCCGGTTTCAACGTATTTGTCGTCTTTCCACTCTTTTTCTTTTCCGAAACCAATCGGAACGGGAAGAAACATGCAATATTTTTTCAAAAGTTCTTCTATCTTGCTGTCTTCCAAGTATTCCGTAGAATCGTTGTCAAGATGAAGAATAATGTCAGTACCTCTGTCAGCCTTTTCTGCCTCTTCCAAAGTGTATTCGGGACTGCCGTCGCATGTCCAGCGTACTGCCTTTTTGTCAGACTGCCATGATTTTGTCAGTATTTCCACTTTTTCAGAAACCATAAAAGCGGAATAGAACCCCAGACCGAAATGTCCGATAATAGCGTCGATGGAATCTTTGTATTTTTCCAAAAATTCGCCTGCCGAAGAGAATGCAATCTGATTGATGTACTTATCGACTTCTTCTTCTGTCATACCGATACCGCGGTCTGAAACGGTAATCGTTTTTTTATCTTTATCAACTGATACTCTGACTGTTAAATCGCCGAGTTCTTCTTTCAACTCGCCTTTTCTTGCGAGGGCTTTTACTTTTGTAGTAGCGTCAACCGCGTTAGAGACCAACTCTCTTAAAAATATTTCCTGTTCGGAATAAAGAAACTTTTTTATTACGGGGAAAATGTTTTCACTCGTAATGCCAATCTTTCCTGTTGCCATTTTTTTTAATCCTTTTTTTAATTTTTAATCTTCTATATGCCAAACTATCAAAGTGCGTACCGAAATATTTTTTATGACAAAATGGCAGTTACAAAAAAAAATTAAAAAAATCGCTTAAAAATTTGTTAATATACTTAATATTTTTTTTAAATTTGCAGCCGTAAAAAGAAGAACAAAATAAGGAGTGAAATTTTAAGTGTTGTATATTTTTTAGATTTTTTTTGAACGTTAAGATTTTATTATATATTATTTATTAATTACTAATTACTAATTATGAAGAACAATTACACTGAAAGATGCATTTTAAGGGCGCGGAGTGTGCTTCCGCTTTTGATTTTGCTGATGTGCTTTAATATTGACGCTTTTTCACAAGCAGTCATCAAAGGCACGGTTACTGACGAAAAAGGCGAACTTTTACCGGGCGCTAATATCGTCGTCAAAGGTACTACAATAGGTACTATTTCGGATTTTGACGGTAATTATAACTTAGCAAACGTTCCGGAGGGGCAACAGACTATCTGCGTTTCGTTTATGGGTTATCAAACCGTTGAAAGTGATTTTCAATTTATCTCTGGTTCTACAATCTCTTTCAATTTTACGTTGAAAGAAGACAACGAGCAATTGGAAGAAGTTGTCGTAATCGGTTACGGCGTTCAGAAAAAGAAACTCGTAACGGGTGCTAACGCTCAGGTCAGCGGCGACGATTTGGCTAAGATGAACACTACCAACGCTTTGCAGGCTTTGCAAGGTCAGACGGCGGGTGTCAATATCGCTGCCTCATCAGGTCAGCCCGGCGAAAAAATGAAAGTGTCGGTGCGCGGTGTAGGCTCGCTCAACGGCAGCGACCCGCTTTACATCGTGGACGGCGTTCAGACTTCTGACATCTCTTACCTCAACAACTCTGACATCGAAAGTATCGACATCTTAAAAGATGCTGCTTCTGCTGCTATTTACGGCTCACAGGCCTCTAACGGCGTTGTGCTTATCACAACAAAAGGCGGTAAAAAAGGTCATTCGCAGATTTATTTTGACGGCTATTACGGCGTTCAAACCTTAGCCAAGAAAGTAAATATGCTCTCTACAAGAGATTACGCAATGATTATCAACGAACAAGCCGCAAATTCGGGTACTTCGATTGCTAATTTGCCTTTCGATTTAAACAATCTTCCTTCTTACGTTAATTCAGGCGTGGCAAGCACCGATTGGCTCGACGAAATGTTTGTAGATGATGCCGCTATGCAGTCTTATACAGTAGGCGCAACAGGTGGCAACGACATCTCAACTTACGCAATATCACTCGGTTATATGGGTCAAGAGGGTATAGTCGGCGGCAAAGACGAATCCGATTACAACCGCTACACTGCCCGAATAAATTCCGAACACAAACTCTACGACGGAATCCTTAAAGTCGGCGAACATATCAGTTATTCTCACGTTAAGAAAAACGGTATTCAAGTAGGAAACCAATACGGCAACTCTTTGCGTTCGGCTTTTAACACCTCGCCGCTTTTGCCGATGTACGACGACAACGGTGAATATTTCAACACCGCTGCCAACCAACTTTACAACGGTCAGAGATATTGGCTGACATCAGAGGCAAACCCGTATGCTTCAATGTATTACGGCAATCAAAACCTCACCAAAGAAACTAAGGTTGTAGGCGATTTGTACTTTGCCGTTGAACCCGTTAAAAATCTTATTTTCCGCTCGTCTATCGGTATGGATTATTACGGAAGCGATTACAGGAAATTCATTCCCGAATACCAACTTTCAGATTACACGTATTCTGACGTTTCAAAAGTAGAGCAAAACCAACAAAATAGTTCGTCGCTTTCTTGGGACAATACTTTGAGTTACGGCTTCAAAATCGGCAATCACAAATTCGATGCTATGGCAGGAACTTGGATGCAGCGTTACGACTACACTTATTTGTTCGCATACAACACCAATGTCGCTTATACCGATTTTGAACACGCTTGGATTAACAATGCCACTTCCGACAACACAAACGGCACAATGCGTATGAACGGCAACCCTGCTGAAACCAGAATGTTGTCATATTTCGGCAGATTGCAATGGAACTTCAAAGAAAAATATATGGTCAATGCAACTTTCCGTGCTGACGGTTCGTCAAGATTTACAGAAGAAAACCGCTGGGGATATTTCCCGTCAGTCAGCGCAGGTTGGGTAGTTTCGGAAGAAGCATTTATGCAAGACCAGCACGTGTTTGATATGCTGAAAATTCGCGGTAGTTGGGGACAGGTCGGAAATCAGTCAATATCTGATTTTCAATATCTTGCAACAATTGCTTTTACAAACGCAACTTATCCTTTCGGTGTTGACGGCACGGCTGTTCAAGGCGACGGCGGAACTTCGTCAAACGGCTCTTATCCCGCAAGACTTGCAAATATGGACTTAAAATGGGAAACCTCTGAACAACTTGACTTCGGTTTTGACGCAAGATTTTTGAAAAACACTTTGACCGTTAACTTTGACTGGTATCAAAAGACCACCAAAGATTGGCTTATAGTTGCTCCCGTTGTAGGCACAGCCGGTGCTGACGCTCCTTACATCAACGGCGGTAATTGTAAAAACACGGGCGTTGAACTCGGTATCACATATCAAAATCATATCGGAAAAGATTTCAACTACAACATCTCGCTCAACGGCTCTTATAACAAGAATGAAGTTACCGAAATTCCGACGGACGACGGCATTATCCACGGCTCAACAAATCAGTTGTACGACAATTCTACCGAATTTTACCGTTGCGAATCGGGACATGCAGTAGGATATTTTTGGGGCTACGAAACGGCGGGCGTTTTTCAAAATCAAGCCGAAATCAATCAGTGGATTGCTGACGGCAACGGCGTAAGACAATCGAAAGTTCAGCCCGGCGACATCAAATATGTTGACCAAAACAAAGACGGCAAAATCGACGATGAAGACAAAGTAGACCTCGGTAGCCCGAACCCGAAATATATGTACGGTTTGACACTTTCTTGCGACTACAAAGCCCTTGACTTTATGGTGTCGGCAAACGGCGTTGCAGGCAACAAAATCGTACAATCACTCAGAAACTTAACCAACAAAAATGCCAACTACACCGAGGCTATTCTCGACCGTTGGCACGGTGAAGGAACTTCTAACACTATACCCCGCGTTACCGACAATGCCGCCGAAAACTATCAGTTTTCCGACCTCTTTGTTCAGAAAGGCGACTATCTGAGAATCAGCAACATAACTCTCGGATACGATTTCTGCAAACAGTTTAAAGTGCCGGCTTTTACTCAACTCCGCGTTTATTTCTCGGTTCAAAATCTGTATACTTTCACCAAGTACGACGGTCTTGACCCCGAAGTCGGCTACGGTATTGACGGCGGTGTTACCGACAAATTCTCTTCGGGAATTGACTTAGGTTTTTATCCCCGTCCGCGTACATTTATGTTCGGTGTTAATTTAAAACTTTAATTTTTTTTAAAGGAGAAAATAATTATGAAAAATCATAAAATATTGTCCGTCATGGCTTTGACGGCTGCCACAATATTGTCTACGGGTTGTGCTGAGGATTTTTTGAGTACCTCGCCTTTAACGCAAAAGACAGACGTTTCGTACTACACTTCACCTTCGGAGGCTCAGGAGGCTTTGACGGGTTGTTACGACGGTTTGCAGTTGATGAGTGCAAATTGTATGGGCTTATATCTTGCGCCCGAAATGTCTTCGGACGAATGTCTCGGCGGTTCGGGTACAAACGACGGTTCGGGTTATCCCGATTTAAACCAGTTCAACGACAACTGGTCGTACAATCAGAACCTTTTTGAAAACGATTGGAAAAACACCTACAAAACCCTCAACCGTATCAACACGTTGATTACCAAGACAGACCAAATCACGGGTTGGAAATCCGATACGGAGAAAAACGAGGTTTTGGCGGAAGCGAAATTTTTACGCGCATTCTGTTATTTTTATTTGGTGAGAATTTTCGGAACATGTCCTCTGCTTGACAAACCGACCTCAGAAACCGTCCCGAACGCTTCTTACACTGAGATTTATTCTTTGATTTTTGAAGATTTGAAATACGCCTCTGAAAACGGTTCGGAAGATGCATCGGCAGCGAGATTCGGACACGCTAACAAATGGGCTGCAAAAGCGTTGCTCGGACGTGCATATCTCTATTTTTCAGGCTATTACGGTGAAGAACCGTCAGGCTGTTCAAAGGCTGAGGCAACTCAGGCAATCGACGATGTAGTTTCAAGCGGAAAATTTGCTTTGCAAAATCCCTACACACTTTGGCCCGGCTCTGCACAATACATCAACTCCAAAGAAAACTCTGATTGGGTGATGGCTTACGATGCCGCTTCAAACTATGCTTACGCTGGCGAGGCTAATCCTGACTTTATTTTCTCAATCCGCCACACGTATTTGGGAAATTATAACGGCAACACCGAGAGTTGTAATTGGATTGACGATATTTCTATCCGCAACCTCGACAAAGCCAACAAAGCCAACAAAACTTACGGCTATCAAAAAGGCTGGGGTATTTGTACGGTTTCAAAATACTTTTACGACTCTTTTGAATCGGGTGATTTAAGACGTGAGGCCTCGATTATCGACTGTAAAGCGGAACTCGGCGACGACGTTACAAATTCTGTTGTCGGTAGCGACGTTCAGGAATATACGGGTTATCACATTAAAAAGTATCTCGTTTTGGCTGACAAAACCGACCCGACGGCGTATGCTGTCGTAACGGCAAATCCTGATTGCGACTTTCAAATCGGTAATTCTCAGGATTATGTTCAAATCCGTTACGCTGACGTTTTGTTGATGCAAAGCGAATTGCACGAAAACACCGACGGCTGGAACGAGGTCAGAAAAAATGCCGGACTTCCGGAAGTAAGTGCTTTCGACAAAGAAAAACTCTTCTTGGAACGCGCTCACGAACTCTGTTTTGAAGGTATCCGTTATTGGGATATGTTGCGTTTTGACGGCATAAAAGGCAATTTTGCATACGCCGTAAAATGTTTCAAGAGCGAAGATGTTTACAGCGGTGCGGGTATCAAGGCGACCGTTAATTACAACACGGCAAACCTTGTAAAGCACAAAGGGTTGTTCCCGATTCCGACAAATCAAATTGCGCTTTCAAACGGTGCTGTTAAACAGAATGACGGTTGGTCGTCGCTCTAAAAAAAGGATTTAAATTTATTACTAAACAATTTTTTTTCAATTTAATTACTAATTATTATTATGAGAAAGTTTAATTATTGGTTGTCGCTTGCGATGATTTGCGGCGCAACGGTTGCTACTACGTTTTCTTCGTGCAACAAGGACGAAGACAAAGACAACGACAAAGGCGGTACAACTCAGACTACTACCGTCAGCAAACCTGTTGAAGGAACGGACTTTACCGTTACTGTTGACGGAACTACGGTAACGGTCAGCACAAAACTGACATACGGCAATATGTACGTTCTTTATGACGGAGTTCAGTATGCGGTAAAAGACGGCAAGGCTACGGTTTCGATACCGGTTGCAGGTGAATACAAAATGACCTTCAACATTTATGAAAACGGTGTTAATACCGCCTCTGACGAGTTCTCGGCAAAAATTACGGCGACAGATTTGACGTTCTTGGACGAAGGCGTATTCAAAGCACTCACCGGCGGTAAAGCGGTTTACGAGGCTGCTCAGGCAGACGCTAACGGTTATAAATTTACCCGTTCTTGGAGACTTGACGCTTTCTTAGCAGAAATCGGTGCCGAATACACCAAATCAGGTTATAACGACGGTGTAGGCTTTTTCGGTACTGATTGGTGGGCATGTGCAGGCTCTTACAAAGGCTCTTGGCAAAACGATGCTACAAACGGCATTACAGACTGCGCCGAGGACGCAACAATCGCTTTTGACCCCGTTAACAGCGTTGTAAAATTCACCGTTAAAACGGCTTACGACACAACCTACGTTCACGGAATGAAAACAAATGCAGGTGCATATTCAGGCGGTTTGCTTGAAGCCGGCACATATTACACAACTTTCACTTACAACAAAGTTGCCGAGAAGTACGGTGCAGACGGTGCAGCAGACCAAATTGCTAACAATGCTAAAACTACACTTTCTGACTCTTATCTCGAAATTAAGTTAGAGAAAAAAGCCATCGGCGCAAACGGTTTTGTTCGTATGCCTCTTAACAAGATTTACGGCGGTTGGACTTCTATTTTTGAAAATCAGTATCTCAACTTCAAGATTATGACCGACGAAACGCAAAACGTTCTTCACGCTGTTCTCGGACGTTCAGTTGACGGCGGTGCGAAACCCACTGACACTGAGGGTGATAACTGCTTATTATTCTACACTTACGTTGCCGATGAATTAGACCAAGCAGGTGCTTATAAATATGAAATTCCGTCTTACACGGTAGCAAACGTACTTGCAAGCACAGTTGCAGCCGCTGACGTTCAAGGTGAATGGAAAATCACTTCTACGGGTACTCCTTTCGGTTGGGTAAATTGGGCAAGCAACAAGACTTTCAACGCTTGGGCTGATTTTAATGCGGCTTGCGAGGTTGTGAAAGGCTGGTGGGCATTCGGCAATCCCGACGAGGCTGAGGCTACAACCAAAATGGAGGCTGCAATTGCAACCTACGGATCAACTGTCGTAAAATTGAATGCTGACGGCACATTTGCAATTACCGATGCTATGAATGATTGGGCTGACGGTGCATTTATCGCAAAAGAATATTCAGGCACATACACTTACGACGGTGGTTACATTACATTCAGCACTGATGTAACACTCACTTGTACTTCGGCAACACTTTCCGGCAATAAATTCTACGTTATAACGCCCGAAGGCAGTGAAGACGGCGATGGTGCAAACGATGAATTTGTAAAAGGCGGTCTTTGGATTGGTGTAACAAACGGTGACAAAACCGAAACAGCAGCAATCCATTTTGCAAAATAGTTAACTTTTATTTTTCCCTCCGCTAAAAAATAAAATGCGGGGGGATTTTTTTTATATATTTCACTCTATTTATTATGAAAAACAATTTAAAAAACTTTCTTACGCCGTTATTTGCTGCGGTGCTTATTTTGTCGGTTTTTGTCAGTTGCAAAAAAGATGATGACGGCGGCAAAAAAGATAACGAACCGAAGGTCGAAACCGAAACAGATTTTTCCGTTTCGACAACAACGCTTAATTTCCCGAAAACAGGCGGAAGTCAGACCGTTACGATAAAGTCTTCACAAGACATACTCGTAATGCCGGCAACCCAATGGATAAAAGTAAGTCAATCTACTGACGGACAGTACATTATAACAGTACCGCTTTACGAAGGCACTGAAAACAGAACCGGCGAAATTTCAGTTTTGAGCGGTAACAATTCCGAAAAAATCACCGTTACGCAGGCTTATTCTTCGGCTCAAACATTATCTATCCCAAACGGCGAAAGCACTTTCAAAACCGGCGTTGAAACCATCGACGGCGCAACTTTAATCATTGACGCATTGTGGATTACTCAAAACTCTGACGGTTTTTCTGCCGGGGCTAACACCACTGACAAAGAGCGCACCGGCTTTATCATTTACAAATATTCTACGACTTCCGACACCGTAAAAGTTACACAAGCAGCAGGAGAATTTTCTGCATTATCGCTAGAAAGCACGGCAATGGAATTAGCCGCTCAAATGTATCCGGCTTGGAATCTCGGCAACACAATGGAAGCCACTGGCAGCGGTCTTGGTTGTGAAACAGCATGGCAGAAAACCAAAACGACACAAGAACTAATCTCATACGTAAAATCGCTCGGTTTCCGTGCAATCCGCATACCTTGTTCGTGGTACATTCATTCCGACAAAAACGATAATTATAAAATCAACGCCGACTGGTTGGCTCGTGTCAAAGAAATCGTTGATTACAGCGTTAATGCCGGTCTTTTCATCGAACTCAACGACCATTGGGACAGCGGCTGGTTGGAAGTTCTCGGCTTTTCTTCCTCTGACAAAACTTACACTTCAATCCTCAACGACGGAGATTACATCAACGGCAAAATCGAAATTTTGAAAAACCTTTGGACTCAAATTGCGACCGAGTTTAAGGATTATGACCACCACTTGATTTTTGCAGGTTTAAACGAGCCGTTTCAAGAGTGGAATTTGTTTCATGACAAACACAAAGAATTAACTCCCGTTTTAGAAAAATACAATCAGGCTTTTGTTGATGCCGTCCGCGCAACAGGCGGAAATAATGAAAAAAGAGTTTTGGCGGTTCAAGGCCCTTCTACAAACATAGAATCCACCGTAAATTATTTTTCCGTTCCTAACGATGTAATTGACAATAAGTTAATGGTAGAAATTCATTATTATGACCCGTATAATTTCTGTATAAATTCTGGCGACGGTTACGCTTCTACTTGGAGTTCCGAAACGGCTCTCAAAACGGCTTTCGGCAAAATGAAAGCAAAATTTTCTGACAACAACATTCCCGTTTTAATCGGCGAATATGCGGCTAATTGGCGGGTTGTCAAAAATCAAGAAAAACATGAAGAAAGTCTAAAAGCGTTTTATAAAGCGGTTAACAAATGGGGTCCGGCAAACGGTTTAGTACCTTTTGCATGGGATACAAATTATTGTCCCGCTTCGCGCGGCACAGGCGGAACGGCTACGATTATCGACCGTTCAAAACTCTCTATCTACGGTCCTATTGCTTATCAAGGCGTTATAGAAGGTGTTGACAATACAAGTTGGATGAAGTTTTAATCTTAAAAAAAACGGGCAGAGATTATTTGAAACCTCTGCCCTATTATTGTTAATAACCTCTTTCGTCTTCGTCTTCTTCATCGTATTCTTCTTCATCTTCGTCAAAGTCGCCTTCCTCGTCGTCTTCATCGAAGTCCTCGTCGTCTTCATCGAAGTCCTCGTCATCCTCATCGAAGTCTTCATCGTCTTCGTCATCGTAGTCTTCATCGTCATCATCACAACAACATCCGTGAGAATCTTCATATTCGCGACGGCGATTTTCATAAGTATTGTCGTATTCCTCGGCAAGGTCTTCATTATACCATTCTCCGATTAATTCGTCAATAAACTGCTCCTCCTCAGGTTCAAGACCGTCAACAGCCGCAATCTCATACATATCTTTCGCAATCGTTGCCAATGCTCCGGGCGATAAATAACGTCCTAAAATTTCAACCGTTTCCTGAACAAAACCCTCAACGTTGCACAACTCGGCGCAATATTCCATAACCTCTTCGGCATCATAATTCAAACCGAACATTTCAAGAATATTTGCAAGTTTCTCTATTGCGGTAGAATATTCTTCGTCAGAAACTTCGTCATCACCGACGGTTGCCATTCCGTAAAGAACTCCCAAACGGTATGTTATGTCGTAGTCGCCGAGTTCTTCACACATTGCAGCCCATGTTTCATCGTCCATCTCGTCAAACTCGGTATACATGTCAACAAATAACGATTCATCGTCCTCGCTCCATGTCTCTTCGGCCTCTGACGGGTCAATTTCGTTAACATCGTAAATAACCCAAGAATCACCGTAATTATAATCGTCCGACATCATATACTCATACGGAACATAACAATATCCGGCAGCACCGTAAGATTCTCCCCATGAATTTCTTACAATGAAAACCTTGTCAGGGTCAGAATATCCGACACACAACATAGCATGTCCGCCGGTTTCTTTTTCACCGCGTCTGGGCATAGAAACACGTCCGCGTCTCGGATTCATAAAAGAATCAAACAAGCGGAGACTGAAAATAATCGGATAACCCTGAGCCAACACACTTTTCCAACTTTCAAGGTCGGTGTCAACTTGTTCGTATTTTTCGATTTTGTTGTTAGCCGCTTCTTCAAAGCAGGCTTTCGGAGGGCGTTTGGTAAACTTTTTGATAACGTAGGGCCAAGATTTTTCGCTGCAAATACCCTTGTCTGCAAGTGCTTGAAGCACATCAGTAAGATACGCTCCGTCGTCTTCGTCTACCGTATCTTCTATTTCCCGCGAATTGTAATACAAAAACAACCGGCTTACATCGTAATTATCAATGCCTTGATTGCGGTTGACTAAATACTCGTATGCTCCCGCAGTAGCGTTAGCGGTACATGAGCCGAGAGAACCTTGATTCTCAATCTTGGTCATATATTTACGCAAATCCACTTTGGGAGGCAAATTTTTAGATTTTATACTCGCCTTAAATTTGGGCGCATTATAACTTGCCTGAGGCGGTTTGTATCCGCCGAGTTTTATCACGCTGCCGTCAGCACGGGTGATAACATCTTGTTGTCTCTTTTTTGCCATTATTAAGTTATAGATTTATTAAAAAAATTATAGCGGTGCAATGTAGCAAAAAAAACTAAACTCAAATAATTTATTAAAGATTTTTTTTAAAAAAGACAACTTTTACCTCTCAAAAAATACCTTTACCGCGTTGCAAATTAAATCTACGGAAGTATCAATACCAATTTTGGCAGTGTTGATAACGATGTCGTAATGGTCTGGATTCTGCCATTTTAGCCCCGTGTATTTTTCGTAATGGTTGGCACGGGCGCGGTTTTTTATGCGGATAACCTCCCTCGCCTGACTCTCATTGAGTTGGGTGCGGGCTGTTACCATCTTGACGGCAAAATCTTCGCTGCTGCGGATAAAAACATTAAGACAGCAGGGACGGTCTTTAAGAACATAATCCGCACAACGGCCGATTATCACGCAAGATTCCATAGCCGCCTCCCTGATGATGCGGCTCTGGGTAAGAAAAATAGCACCGTCGCGCCCCGTAAATTTCTCCTTTGAAATGCCGTTGTCAGTAATAATATATTCCAAAAACGATGCGTCTGAAATAAACTGGTCTTTGTCTTCAACGTCTTTTCTGGAAATGCCGAGAGTTTCGGCGGTTTTGTTGATGATTTCCTTGTCGTAAAATTTTATGCCGAGACGCTCGGCAACTTTCTGTCCGATTTCGTGTCCGCCGCTGCCGTGCATTCTGGCGATGGTTATCACCAAAGGCAAAGTGTTGATTTCCTTGGTTTCAAAAACGAGAGGATCTTCAAAAGAATTATTGTCTGCGGCAAAAAATTTTTCAAGCCACGGCGTATGCTTTGAGCAAAACCTCACCACAAAGCCGACGTAAACCGCCGAAAACAACGTGCCGAAACCGACCATGTCAAAACGCCAATGCCCGAAAAACAAAAACGAAAAAAACAAAGCCAATAAAATCCAAGCCGCATCAAAAAAAATTTTGACCTTTCCGAACTCTTTTTTGGCAGTCCTCGCAACCGCCGCTATCAGAGCCTCGCCCGCCAAAAGCAACGCCCTGCACCTTACCTGAACGGAAACGCCCGCTCCGATAACAGTAGAGCCGACAACAAGTTGCAAAACCCTCGCAGCGTATCCTTCAAACGAATCGTCCCACTGAAAGCCGCGTGTAAGCCACATCGTAAAATCAGTAAAAAAGCCGAAAACCAAGCCCAAAGGTATTTGCCACAGGATTTTGATTTTGAAGTCCCCGCGCAGAATTATCCACTGCGCGAGAACAAAAATCAAATGCATTATAAATGTCAATGTTCCGAAAGTAAGGCTCTGCCCTTCGATACAACTCAGCACGTAAGGCGGACACGAAACCGGAGTGCCGCCCGTGTTGGCGCGTATCGCCAGAGAACAGCCGAAGGTTATCATGAACAAAGCCAGACAAAGAATAGAATATCTTTTAAACGCTTCTACTTTACTATAAAAAACCATTTCATTAAAATCATCGAAATCTATACAAAAATATTCTTTCATTGTAAAGTAGTAATTAACAAATGTTAACGTTTATTTTATAATTCTATTACCTTGTATTTCGGGACGAGCAGTTTCATTATGCACCAAGCCAAAAGATATGCTACGGCGCAGTAACAGAATACTATCATATAGCCCGCCGGTTTGCCGGTAACGCCGAAAAACTGAAAGCCGTCGCCTAAGGATTCAGCATAAGTGAAAAGTTTTCCCGAACCTTTGTTAATTGCAAACGAACACAAACCGCCGAACATCGTTCCGATGCCGGTGATTGTTGCGATTGCGGATTTGGGAAACATGTCGCCGATTGTGGAATAAAGGTTTGCCGACCAAGCCTGATGACCCGCGCCCGCAAGTCCGATGATTATGCACGGCCACCATACCGAAGTCTCTGCCAAGGGTTGCGCAAACATCGCGAAAACAGGCAGAAAGGCAAACATCAGCATCGCCCTCATTCTTCCGGCGTAAGGATTCATTCCCATTTTTTCGACAAAAAGTTTCGGCAGATAACCGCCAAAAATCGAAACCACCGTTACAATCAGATAAAGCACAAAAATCAGTGCCTGTCCCATTCCCGAAGATGACGGATAGCCGAGTTCCGAGAAATACGCCGGTGCCCAAAACAGGAAAAACCACCAAACGCCGTCCGTCATAAGTTTTCCGACGATAAAAGCCCACGTCTGACGGTATTTAAAACAGTCAAGCAGCGACATTTTAGGCTCGTTTTTGTCGGTTTTTACCTCAACAGTACCGCCTTTGTCGGAATTGATGTATTCCAATTCTTCTTTGTTGACATACTTGCTCTGAGAGGGCGCGGTGTACAAAAACAGCCAAAGTCCCGCCCAGACAAAACCTATCGCACCGATGATTATAAAAGACATCTCCCAGCCCATGCTTTTTGCAAGAAGCGGAATAGAAAGCGGTGCTACAAGCGCGCCGACAGAGGCTCCCGCGTTGAAAATTGAAGTTGCATACGCACGGTCTTTTTTCGGGAAATATTCAGCCGTAACCTTGATTGCGGCAGGGAAATTGCCCGCCTCGCCGGTCGCCAAGATAATTCTGCACGCGAGGAAAAGCCAGACACTTGTCGAAGAGACCATCAATGCGATTTGAGAGCCTTTTTCAACAGCCCTCAACGCCTCAATGTCAGAAATTCCGGTCAAAGCCATCGTAGCCCAGCCGCAGGCTGCATGAAGGCACGCTCCGAAAGACCAAATCACAATCGCCCAGATATAGCCTTTTTTAGTTCCCATCCAGTCGATGAACTTGCCCGCAAAAAGCGATATGAAAGCGTAAAAAATTGAAAATATGGCGGTTATATTACCGTAGTCGTTATCGTTCCAATGAAAATCAAGAGCGATAAAATCTTTCCATGTCAGCGACAGAACCTGTCTGTCCAAATAATTGACCGTGGTCGCAAAAAACAGCAACGCACAAATCACCCATCTAAATCTTGTCATTATTTTTAGTTATTTTATTTTTATTATAAAAGTTTAGTTTCCGCTGCCCTCCTCTTTACTTGCATACATACCTATAACGGTTCCGTAAAATTCGTTTGTTTTCTGTTCGCTGAGATATTCGACTGAAACCTTGTCTTTAAAAGTTTCATATTCCGATTCCTCACTGTATTTATACTTGAAGACAAAACCGTCGTCCTGCCTTTCAACACGCAAAATGATTCTGCCCGCAAAACCGTTGTCAAGTTTTTTTACTTCAAGTTCTTCTTTTGCAACCGTTTCGCCCTGTTTTACCGAACGCTGCAAAATCAAAGCCGGCAAATCGTCCCGCAGAGAGATTCCGAACTGATAACCGTAATTGTCGCCGCCGAAAAGCGCAAGTCCGGCAAACTGATCAACGCTGCCCGGCAAAAAGTGCATTTCAACCTCCGAAGAAAAAACATTGTGCATCTGCCTCATCGCAATAAACGAGGTATGCCTTACCGAACGGATATTGTTGATTTCCAACGGAATCACTATTCCCTCATCAAGCCTGCCGCGCTGCTCCATATCAGGCGAAACGGGCGTTCTGAGGAAAAACCACTGAGGAGGAAGTTCTCCCGACAAAAATCTCTCAGTATACGTAAAATTGCCGTGCGGAATATTAGGCGCAAAAGCCGCGGAATCATTTGAGTATGCCGCGCCGCCGGGGGCTTTGAGTTTCAACGGAATGTTTTCACCGTTTCTGATAATATAGGGCCAGCCGTCCTCAAAATTTACCGGCATCATAAAAGTTTCCCTGCCGCAGTTGTAATCACCGGTTGCAGAATAAGACCTTATGCCCTGAAAAAACGCATACCAGTCTCCGTCAGGCGTGTCAACAAAATCCGTGTGTCCCGTACCCACAACGGCGTCCTCGCGTCCGGGAGAAAGTCTGCGCTGAGTAAGTATAGGATTGTTTTCGTAACGGGTATACGGTCCGAAAGGTTCGCTTGAACGGTAAACGCAACTTGCAAAACCGTTGCCGAGACTGCCGCCTTCCGAAGCGGTAAGATAATAATATCCGTCAATTTTGAAAAGGTGCGGTGCTTCGAGCCATGCCGGTTTTTTTTCGGGAATATCTCCGCCGGCAAGTATGATTCTCCTTTCGCCTTCGGTTTTCATGGTTTGAAGGTTGAACCTCTGCATCCAGATAACTTTGAAATCGGGATAATCCGGCACTCTGTCGGGCGTGCCCTGATTGAGCAGATAAGCCGTGCCGTCGTCATCAAAAAAGAGCGAAGGGTGAACACCGCCTATTCCGAATATCCATTCGGGGTCGCTCCACTCTCCGGCAGGGTCTTTTGCCTTGACGATAAAATGTCCGCCGCCGCCTACCAAAGTACCCGTAATGTAAAAATAACCGTCGTGCCTGTTGTAACGTATCGTTGCGGGAAAAAGTCCCTGAGTGGATTTCAACGAGGTGTTAAGACACTGTCTTTCGGTCGGAAGCGCATACGAAACCTGTTCCCAGTTTACAAGGTCTTTGCTGTGAAGGACGGCAAGCCCCGGAAAAAAAGTATAAGTGGAGGTTACCATGTAATAATCTCCGTCCTTCCGGCAGACGCTCGCGTCAGAATAAGCACCCTGCAATACAGGATTGAAAATCTCGCCGTCATTAAGGCGCGACTGCTCAAAACACGGGTCGTTGCCGGTGTATGTAAAACTCTTAAAATAAGCCCGGTCCTTTAACAAGTTGATGCCGGAATTACAGCCGCCAAACAGCAATGCGGCCGCCAGCAAAAGGTGTTTTGCTTTCATATCAATATATTAATAAATGTTAACAAAATGTTACTCAAATTTTTCTGCAAAGTTAAGAAAAAATTGCAGAATCAGAAATATTTTCAAAAAAAAATCCGGTCTAATATTTTCATATCAAGACCGGACCATACTAAAAACAAAAAAACAAAAAAATTAAGCCTATGAAAAAGACTAATTGTCTTCCAAACTTCTTTGGAGTTTTTGAATGTAAATCGCCTTTTTGATTTGATCTCTTCTTCTTACGGAAAATTTCGTAAAGGCTTGTCTTTCGCGCAATTCTTTAACTACGCCTGTTTTTTCAAATTTTCTTTTGAACTTTTTGAGGGCTTTTTCAATGTTTTCACCCTCTTTGATAGGTACTATGATCATATCCTTTTTTTTAATTATTTAGTTAACTATAATAAATTAAATTTAATTTTTCAGACGGCAAAATTACAAAAAGATTTCTTTCGGACAAAAGATTTTTTAAGTTTTTTTTGACGACTGTCATAATTTTGTGATTTACAGGGAATTTCTGACCAAAATTTTTGTCGGAATCTTTATATCCTCAAACTTTGAGTCGGGACTGATGACAAATTCCGCCACTTTTTCGCCCATCATTTTAAAGTCCGTACTCAAAACGGTAATGCCTCCGCTGACGTATTTTTTCATAGGCGTCTCGTTGAAAGAAATCACTCCCGCGTCCTTGCCGATTGTCAAGCCCTTTGCCTGACACTGCTCCAAAAATATCGCAAGCGTGCGGTCGCTGACAAGAAAATAAAGTTCGCCGTTTTTCACGTCAAACTGCGCCGAAGAATATAGTATCTGACTGTGAATCTCATAGTCAGCGCAAAATTTTCTGAAATATTCCACCGTCTCTCTCGGATGGTCGGTAAATTCGGGATACAGGAAAACAAATTTTTTGTATTTTTTTATCCTTTCCAAATTTTCCTGCAAAGCGTCGTAAACGCCCTGTCCGAAGTCCTGCCAAATCTTGCTGACACCGCTGCGCGAATAAATATTCCAGTCGATAAGCAAAAGTTTTTCCCTCGGAATACGGCTTATGATTTTCGGGATTTTGTTGTCGTCAAAATTCATAATCACGTATTTGCTGTAATGTCCGAGCGACTCCTTGACCGCCGTTTCAAACACATTTATATTATAGTGGTGAAACCTTATGTCAATCGGAATGTCCGCGCTGAGGGCTTTTCTGAAACTGTGGTAAAAAACCTCCTTGTAAGCCTTGAAAGTGTCCAAAAGCAAGAAAACTTTACATTCAGGCTTGCTGACAAAATATCCTCTGTTAGGCACGCTCTCTATAAGACCGTGTTTTTTGAGGTTTGAATATGCCTTGTAAACCGTATCGCGGCTCAAAGCGCAGCCCCGGCTCATTTCGTTGACCGAAGGCAGGATTTCGCCCTGCTTAATCCTCCCGCTCTGAACTGCCAAAGTTATGGTTTCTTCTATCTGTTTGTATTTGAGTTCCTGACTGTTAAAGTCAAAAATATTTTTAAAATTCTCCGCCGTCATAATACTGTGCTGTTCTGTGCTGCAAATGTAGAAAATATTTTATTAAGAAAAAAGTTTTTTTTCTTGCACAAATCAATAATCTTTCATAATTTTATACCGCAGTTTATTTAACTTCTAATTTATATTTTTATTCAAACAAGTAATGAAAAAATCATTAATTTTAGCCTCAGCATTGGCTCTGACCATGCAAGTATCCGCACAGACGGAGTTAAGAACCACAAGTAAAGACACTTACACGATTCCTGCCGAGATTTACGGACAGTTTGCCGAACACCTCGGACGTTGCATTTACGACGGAATCTGGGTTGGCAAAGACAGCAAAATCCCGAATCAGGACGGTTACAGAACCGACGTTTTAAACGCTCTGAAAGACCTTAAAGTTCCCGTTCTCAGATGGCCGGGCGGATGTTTTGCCGACACTTACCATTGGAGAGACGGCGTAGGTCCCGCAAAAGACCGTCCGAGAATCAAGAACGTTTTCTGGGGCGGAACCATGGAAGACAACTCTTTCGGAACTGACGAATTTTTCACGCTCTGCGAAAAACTCGGCTGCAAAACCTATCTTTCGGTAAACGTAGGCTCAGGTTCGGTAAAAGACATGAACGACTGGCTCGAATACATCACGGGAACTGAAAGTTGTCCCAACGTGGATTACCGCAAGAAAAACGGCAGGGAAAAACCCTACAAAATCGACTACATCGGCATCGGCAACGAGAGTTGGGGCTGCGGCGGCAACATGCGTCCTGAATTTTACTCAGACCTCTACCGTCAGTATTCCGGCTACGCACACCTTTACAGCAACAGCACTTATCCCAAACGTGTGGCATCGGGCTCCAATGACTTTGACTACAACTGGACGGAAGTGCTTATGAAACGCGCCGGTAACAACATGGAGCATATCTCGCTTCACTATTACGTGCTTCCCATCAGAGACTGGAACGGCTCAAAAGGTCCTGACAGAGGTTTTGAGGAAGAACAGTACTTCACCGTTATACGCGACGGTTACAAAATGGACGAACTCATAAAAGGACACTTGGAGGTTATCGCCAAATACAACAAAAACGTAAAACTCGACGTTGACGAATGGGGTATCTGGACAGACCAGGAGCCGGGTTCTATACCGGGACACCTCTATCAGCAGAACACTTTGAGAGACGCGCTTTTGGCAAGCACCACGCTTGACATTTTCCACAAATACGCCGACCGTCTCGGAATGTGCAACATCGCGCAGGTTATCAACGTTTTGCAGGCAATGGTTTTGACCAAAGACGACAAAATGGTGTTAACGCCGACTTACCACGTTTTCAAGATGTACGCCGTACACCAAAACGCTGAATACATCACGACAGATTTCAAGTCGCCGAAATACACGTTCAAAGGTGAAAGCATTGACGCTATCAGTTCAACACTTTCCAAAAAAGACGGTGCGTACCATTTGACAGTCTCTAACGTAGATTCAAAAAACAAACAGACTGTAACCCTCAACCTTGCGGAAATAAAAGCCGCTTCGGTTACAAAAGCGGAAATCATAACTTCAAAAAGTTTTGCCGACTACAACTCGTTTGACAATCCGAACGTTGTAAAACCCGCCGCATTTAACGGTGCAACTGTTAAAAAAGGCGTTTTGACGGTAGAACTGCCGCCGATGAGCATTGTTACGGTAGAATTGAAATAAATTTTAATATAGAGCCGCAAGTTTTAGCGGCTCTATTATTTTTTTATCTAAAACAAAATGAAATTTTCGCTAAAAAAATTATTTGATACCAACAGACTGTTAACAACTCTCTGCGGAGTTTTGCTGACAGTCAACATTACCGTTTTTGTATATTTGGCGGCGACAATGTATATAAGCGTACCTTTTATAATAATAAGCAATATTATAACGGTGTTTTTGATGCTGATGATTTTCAAACCCGTCAACCAGATACTTCAAGAGGCGGTTGAAGAAGAGAAAAACGCCGAAAAAGAACGTCAGGAAAAACTCGAAAAAGAAAAAACAGAACTCAAAAGCGAAAAAGAAAAACTTGAAACTGAACTTCTTCAAGTCAGAACCGAAAAAGAAAAACTCGAAAGCGAACTCAATTCCGCAAAACAATACAACTCGCTCGACAACGTCCAAAAACTCACCCTCAAACTCGAAACCATGGAATATGAAAAAGAGGGTTACATCGTAAAAGAAGAAGTCGTAAGGCACACCAATTACAGCGAAGAAATAGCAAAAAGCAACCCGTGGCTTTTGGACTTTTCCGACAAGGGCGAACAGAAAGTTTTTTTCACGAAAAAATACCACGACAAAGCCCTCATCGGCATAGACCTTACCAAGGTGCGCTATTGCAGAAAAGGAGAGCAGGTATATCTTGAAGGCGTAAAATTTGAGAACCTTCACAAAGAAATGACGCTGAAAAAAAGCAGCAAAGACGAATTTAACCGCTGTTTTATCCTCAACTGCAAGGACGACAAAACAACCGTCAACAACGACAACAAATACAACGGCTTCAAAAAATGGTATTCAGACTGTCAGGACGAACTTTTCAGGATAAATTTTGACGCTGAGGTCGGCAATATATGCGCAAATTACACGAGCGTTTTGAGGAAAACGCTTCAAGACAGGTTTCCGCAGGTTGTTTTTGTAGAAAACACTTTGGAACACGTCATCGGCTTGGAAAACATTACAGCCGGTTTCTTAGGCAGCGGCATAGAACCCGATTTGATAAAAATCTCCAATTCGATGATGATGATTTCGTCAGCAATTCAAAACACAATGCCGGTAATAAATAATCCGTAAAGAAAAAGAGCCGCAAACATTGCGGCTCTAAATAAATTTCTAATATTCATTCCACGGTTTTATTTCCAGTTCCTTTACCGAGTGCCTTGCAAACGCCGTACAGAACGCCGCAGCAAGACGCGAATTTGTCAAAAGCGGAATGTTGAAGTCTATCGCCATGCGGCGGATAACGTAATCCTTGTCCAACTCCGTCTTTGAAAGGTTTTTCGGAATGTTGATAACCAAATCAATCTTATGCTCCTTGATGTAATCCGCAATGTTCGGTTTGCGGTCATCGTCAGGCCAGTTCAAAGTGATGGTCTCAACGCCGTTGTCGTGGAAAAAGTTTGATGTTCCGCGCGTGCAATAGATGTTGTAACCTTTCTCTATCAGCAGTTTAACGGGTTCCAACAACGCCATTTTGTCTTTCAGCGGACCGGACGAAACCAAAATGTTTTTTTCCGGAATTTTGTAGCCGACTGAAAGCATTGACTTCAAAATAGCCTCGTAATAATTTACGCCGAGACAGCCGACCTCGCCCGTTGAAGCCATTTCAACGCCCAAAACAGGGTCTGCCTTCGCCAAACGCGAGAACGAGAACTGAGGTGCTTTTATGCCCACGTATTCAAGGTCAAAAAGCGTTTTTGACGGCGGCGTAACCTTTATGCCGAGCATAATGTCGGTCGCATATTCTATGAAATTGGTTTTCAGAACTTTTGACACAAACGGGAACGAGCGCGATGCTCTCAGGTTAAGTTCAATAACCTTGATGTCGTTGTCCTTTGCCAAAAACTGCATGTTGAAAGGTCCTGAAATTTCCAACTGTTTTGCAAGAATTTTTGCAACGTGCTTGATTCTGCGGACGGTTTCAACGTAAAGTTTTTGCGGCGGAAACAACATCGTAGCGTCGCCCGAATGTACGCCCGCAAACTCCTGATGCTCTGAAATTGCATAAATAACCAATTCACCGTTTTGCGCAACCGCGTCAAAATCAACCTCTTTCGCCTGCTCAATAAACTGAGTTACAACAACGGGATACTGTTTTGAAACCGTTGCCGCAAGTTTTAAGAAGTGTTCCAACTCGGTTTTGTTGCTGACAACGCTCATCGCCGCACCCGAAAGCACATACGAAGGACGAATCAAAAGCGGGAATCCCACTTCGTCAGCAAACGTCATAATGTCTTCAATCTGAGTGAGTTCCTTCCAACGCGGCTGGTCAATGCCGAACTTGTCGCAAAGTTCCGAAAACTTGTTTCTGTCTTCGGCTTTGTCGATGTTGAGCGGCGAAGTTCCAAGCACGGGGACGTTAACCTCGTAAAGCCTCATTGCCAGGTTGTTAGGAATCTGACCGCCGGTCGAAACCACAACGCCTTTTGGAAGTTCAAAGTCATAAATATCCAAAACCCTTTCAAACGACAACTCGTCAAAATAAAGTCTGTCGCAGGTGTCGTAATCGGTTGAAACCGTTTCGGGGTTGTAGTTAATCATAATTGAACGGTAACCGCGCTTACGTATTGTGTTGATGGCATTTACGCCGCACCAGTCAAACTCGACAGAACTTCCGATTCTGTACGCGCCTGAGCCGAGAACGATAACCGATTTCTGGTCGTTGAAAAATTCGATGTCATGCTCAATGCCGTGGTAAGTAACGTAAAGATAGTTGGTCTGAGCCGGATATTCAGCCGCCAAAGTGTCAATTTGCTTGATGAAAGGCGTGATTTTGCGTGCTTTACGGTAATTGCGGACAACCATCATGTCGGCGGTTATCATCGTTTTTTCATGCTTGTAAACGAGTTTCGCAATCTGAAAATCCGAAAATCCCGCACGTTTAACTTCCCAAAGGAAATCGTCAGGAATTTCCTCCATTTTGTTGAATGTCTTCAACTTTTCGCCGGTCTCAAAAATGTATTTCAGACGGTACAAAAACCATTTGTCGATTTTGGTGAGGTCGTGAATTTTGTCAACAGTAAAACCGTTTGCAAAAGCGTCTGCAATCGCGAAAATTCGCATGTCGGTCGGTTCTGTTAACTCCTTGTTGATGTTGTCGATATGCTTGTTTCCGAGGAAACCGTGCATTCCCTGACCAATCATTCTGAGGCCTTTTTGAATTGCCTCTTCAAACGTCCGTCCGATTGCCATAATTTCGCCGACAGACTTCATCGCAGAACCGATTTCCTTGCTTACGCCGACAAATTTGTTGAGGTCCCAACGCGGAATTTTTACAACGCAGTAGTCGAGAGCGGGCTCAAAACAAGCCGTCGTAACTTTTGTAACGGTGTTTTTGAGTTCGTGGAGACCGTAACCGAGACCGAGTTTTGCGGCAACGAATGCGAGCGGATAACCAGTCGCCTTTGACGCCAGAGCCGACGAGCGCGAAAGTCTCGCATTGACTTCGATAACGCGGTAATCTTCGGAATTGGGGTCGAGAGCGTACTGAACGTTACATTCGCCGACGATTCCGATATGGCGTATGATTTTTATTGCGATTTCTCTGAGTTTGTGAAATTCGGAGTTGGTAAGAGTCTGAGAGGGAGCGACAACGATGGATTCGCCGGTGTGGATTCCGAGCGGGTCGAAATTTTCCATGTTGCAGACCGTGATGCAGTTGTCGTAACGGTCGCGGACAACCTCGTATTCGATTTCTTTCCAGCCTTTCAGAGATTTTTCGACCAAAACCTGATTGGAATAAGTGAAGGCTTTTGAAGCGAGGCTTTTGAGTTCGTCGTCGTTGTTGCAGAAACCAGAGCCGAGACCGCCGAGGGCGTATGCTGCGCGGAGAATAACGGGATAGCCGAGTTCGTTGGCGGCTTTCAAGGCTTCGTCAACGGTTTCAGTCGCGTGGGACTTGGTAAAATTGACGTTGATTTCCGCAAGTTTCCGGTTGAAAATATCGCGGTCTTCGGTGTCGATGATTGCCTCGACGGGCGTTCCGATAACGCGGACGTTGTATTTTTCCAAAATTCCCTGTTTATGAAGGGCGACGCCGCAGTTGAGAGCCGTCTGACCGCCGAAAGACAGGAGTATACCGTCAGGCTTTTCTTTTGCGATTACTTTTTCGACGAACTCCGGCGTTACGGGCAGAAAATAGATTTTGTCTGCGACGTTTTCGGAAGTTTGAACCGTTGCGATATTCGGGTTCACGAGAACGGTTTCGATACCCTCTTCGCGGAGGGCTTTCAGTGCCTGCGAGCCGGAGTAGTCGAACTCACCCGCCTCGCCGATTTTCAAGGCTCCTGAACCAAGGAGCAGAACCTTGTGTATGTTATCAAATTTCATAATTGCGTGCTATAACTTGACGGGACAAAGGTAGAAATTTTTTTTGGAAAACCACGGCACTCTCGTTTAAAAATTTTGAACAAAACGGCTCAGTTGCTAATATTTTAAGCAAGCGAGTCGTTTTGTTTTTAATCAATCATCTGACTCTATCCAAGAGGTAATAGTATTCTCCCACCAATTAAAATACTCAATCTTTTTTGACATAGGAATTATACATTCATCGAAACAATCAACAATATCGTCCTCCGAATCACCACTGTTTCGTAGTTTGTCTACATATTGTTCCAAAAGCATACGACAAGACAAATCATTATACTTCGGGAAAAACCTATTCCTGCATATACCTCTTGTGTAATTAATTTTTCGTTCAATTATCGGCAATCTTTTATTAATCAAGATACCTTTTATCTTACCTAAAAATACATTTACACTTTCATCTACAACATTATCGTTTTCATCAAAACGCAAGTTCGTGTTTTTGGATAAATTCACAGCATCAATGACTTCATCAAAAGTATAACCCTTTTCTGTTATAATATGAAGTAGTTCTATTCTATAATCATCACACATCTCATACGAGGATGTTGTTAGGATTCCATTGATGTACTCTATAATTCTATTTTTTTCTTCTGTATTCATATTGGTTTGTTTTTTTTATAAAACGCCATTGGAAATGGTTATTTTATATGCTGCAAATTTATTAATTTTAAAATCATTTGCAAAAAATATAGATTATTTTTGCTATTTATAGATAAAAATTATACCTTTGCCGTGAACTTTTAACGGAATCACTATGCTTTTAAGACTAATTGCTGAAAATATCTTGTCTTTTAAAGACGCAACGGAGTTTAACACTTTTACGTCGAGCAAGAGCCAAAGCCACGACAATCATAGGATTGAGTGTGGTCACGCAACTGTATTGCGTATGAGTGCAATCTATGGTGCCAATGGCGCGGGCAAAAGCAATCTTTTGTTGGTTTTGAACTTTTTGCAGTCAATGGTACAGAACGAAACACTACATAACATTGGCTTTTATGATAATGGTGTGTTCAAATTGGATTTAGAATGTAAAAACAAACCATCAGGCATTGCAATAGAGTTTTGTTACAACGAAAATGTTTTCTATTACCATATTGAGTTTTCTAACAAAGAAATCATATCTGAAACATTACTTTTGAGTCATAAACATCATGATGTAGAGTTGTTTTCTCGCAAAGGCGCAGAAATCTCTATTACACATAAATATATAGGAAAGGGAATCAGCGAACAGTTTAAGGATGCCTTACAAAGATTAGTACGCCATGATATGTTGTTGCTTTCTTTCTTGGGTAAGTATTATCCCAATGAAAGCCCAATTGTAGCAGACGCATATCAATGGTTTGTAGGCAAGTTGCGCATTGTCCTTCCTGACTATGCTTACGGTTTTGTACCACATTTGTTGGATACAAATGAGGAATTTGCCAAACTAATGAATGACACTCTGCCTGAATTGAATACAGGCATCCATCAACTGAAAGTAAAAAAGAAAATAATTACAGACAAAAATCTAACCGATGAGCAAACAAAGTATTTATATAAATGGGCGAAGGAACATCCCGACGAACCAAAATCAGTATTTATCGCCGATGACGAAATCAATATAATCTACGAAGATGGTAATGTAATTGCGAAATCTTTGGTTGCCGTTCACAAGAATATTGATGGGGCAGAAATTGACATCTTATTTCCAAATGAATCAGACGGCACACGTCGTTTGATAGAGTATATGCCGTTGCTTTACAATATTATTCAAAAGGATTATGTTTATGTTGTTGACGAAATTGAGCGCAGTCTTCATCCAATAATGATAAAAGACATTATCAGCAAGATCTCTGAAAGCAAGACGGCCAAAGGTCAATTAATCTTTACGACGCATGAATCGTGTTTGCTTGACCAAAGCATCTTCCGCCCCGATGAGATTTGGTTTGCGCAGAAGGACGTAGAGCAAGCCACGCAACTCTATCCGCTCAGCGACTTCAACATCCATAAGACCGCAAACATCGAAAACGGCTATCTTGACGGACGTTACGGCGGTATTCCTTTTTTGTCTAACCTTAAAGATTTGAATTGGTAAAATGGCAATAGAACGCAGAAGGGATTACGGCAAAAAGAAGCCGACAAGGGATACGCACAAGATTTATATTGTCTGTGAGGGTAGTGTTACAGAGCCTGAGTATTTTAGGTTCTTTGAATGTCTTTCGTCAAATTTGCAAGTCATCACCATTCCTTCAAAAGACGGGAAAACCGATCCTTTAAAACTTATGGAAAGTGCTAAAAACAAGTTTTTAGGAGACAACAATGAGTTTACAATTGATTATAAACAACACGACAAAATATGGTTCGTTATTGATACTGATAAATGGGAAGATGAAAACAAGATAAAACCTTTGCGTGATTTTTGCTTTCAACAAAACAAATTGATTTCTAAGAAATACGATGAAATAAAATCATACACTGCATGGAATGTTGCGCAAAGTAATCCATGTTTTGAAATGTGGTACTATTATCATTTTTATGAAACTCCGCCTAAAGATTTTGAGGGAAAAGTAAAATTCAAAACATATTTAAATATAGTTTTGAATCGTGATTTCAAAATAGATCGATATGACCCTGAGCGTCATCCAAAAGATTTAGAAACCGCCATCAAGAACGCTAAGGATAATTTCCACACCGATAAGGACAATAAAGTTGCCTTATTTTCTACCGAAATGTATGTATTAGGTACAGAAATTCTCCATTTTGTTAAATGCGATTTAGATAAATTGAAAAACAAAATGTCGGGATAGTTTATTTTCTATGGGATTGTAGTCTTTTTTGCAAAAAAAATTGCCGCCCAAATGTTTTGAGCGGCAATTTTTTTAATTATTAATCAATTTTTATTTTACTCTTTCTTCGATTTCTTTGTTGATTTTGTCGATAACATCGTCTTCGAGTTCGTATTTTGAAATAATCCACATTGCAAGGAACAGTAGAATTGCGGGGATAACGCAAACCAACCACAAAATACCCTGCTCTGCAAACGGTGTCTGCTGAGGCAGTTTAGCGTCAAAACCTACAAACGCCAAAACAGCACCCGGAACTACTCCGCCTAACGCCATACCCAATTTGAAGAAGATACCCGTCAAAGCGTTGACAATACCGGCGATACGTTTGCCGCTTGTGTACTCACCGTAAGAGACAACTTCGGGAACCAAAGCCCACATATAACCCGTTGCAACGATGATACCGGTTGATTTTACAAACTGAGCGATGCAAAGCAGCCAAAACTGTTTCAAAGATTCCACCTGAACGAAAATGTACATCATCAGCATACCGATAATCGCCGTGCCGAGAAATGCGTAAAACATGCCTTTTTTGCCGATTTTCTTTTTGATGGCGGGAACAAACGGCATGAAAATAAACGCCGGAATCGTACCGAGCCACATGAAAGCCGTTGTCATCAATTCGTCAGCACCGACATTGTAAGTCATAAAATATGCGTCTGCGGCGTTGCCCACGCTCATCATTGCAAAAGCCGTTACGAAGAAAAACGCCAAAATTCTAAGCGGACGGTTGTGCGCAAACTCAGTGAAAAGGTCTGTCGCCTTTACTTTGTCTGACTCGCTCTTGTCCATAACAACGCGCTCTTTGCTCTGTGAAAAACAGAAAACCAACAGCGCAAAACCTGACAATGCAAAAATCGTCATCGTAATAAACCACGCCGAAGCGGATTCAGGCTGGTTGGTAATGGCAGTACCGTCAGCGGCAACAGGCGCAAAAATCGCAATTACCAAAGGCAAAGATTTCACAATCAGAGCACCGAAGTTTGCCATAAACATACGGGTAGAGGTGAGAATCGTGATTTCGTCGGTGTCGCGTGTCAAGGACGAGTTCAACGCGCCGTAAGGTACGTTAACCAAAGTATAAGCCATTGACATCAGCACGTATGTAAAATATGCGTATGCCAAAGAGCCGCTGAATCCGTTCCAAAAACAGAGAATCGCAAAACCTGTCAAAGGAATACCGCCGAGAATAAGCCATGAACGGTATTTTCCCCATTTCGGATTGCTTTTGTCAACAAACGCGCCGACAACAGGGTCCCAAGCCCAGTCTATAAGCCTTACAATCAAAAACATGACGGCGGCATCGCCCGGATCAAGCCCGTAAACATTCGTGTAGAAAAACAGCAGCCAAATGCTGACTGTCTGATAAATAAGGTTTTGCGCCATGTCTCCCGCGCCAAAACCTATGCGTTGAAGCCAAGAAAGTTTGTAAAAACCTTTCTGCTCGTTGCTTTTTACTGATTCATTACTCATTTTTTGTATAAATTTTTATTTAACTTTTATTTCAAAATTTTCGTAAACCACCGCGCCGTCAGTCAAATAAACCCTCAGTGTATGTTTTTTCTGAGAGTTCAGCGGTACAGACGTTTTGGTTTTATAACAGTTGTTTATAACGCTCTGCTCCCATGCAATACGGTCAATGCCCCAAGCGATTCTTTTATCAGCATGAATGTCAAGCATTTGAGTCTCGCCGCCGTCAACCGAGAGCGCAATAAAATGGTCTTTTGCCAAAAAGTCCAAAGTCGGCGAAGTATAACACGTAATTTCCAATTCGCTGCCCTGAGCATTTTTCGGCAGTTCAAATTCGTATTCCAAATATTTGTCGGAGAAATATTTTTCACTTCTTTCTGACGACGGATAATACGAAACCGCCGAGCCGAACCGTCCGCCGCCAATGATTTTGTGCCAGGAGCCCTGCGCAGTTTTATATTTGTCAGCATCAATGTTAACCGCGTTTAAATCAGCACTTTTTACCGGGAAAGGCTTTTCTGGCAAAGACGGTTTTACGTTGGTCTCCGGCTGTTGCCAGTTGTTGTAACCGATATGCGTCTGAGCCATCATCAAATCCCATTTTCCGCCCGCAATGCTGTGATATTTTTTGGTAATCAGCGAGTCCTGAACAAAAAGTCCGTCAGCCTTTGCCAAATGTTTTTGACGGAGTTCGGGTTTGTCAGAGAGTTTCGCTTGAAGATATTCGGCATACATTTCGTAAAGGTTTGCCGTTGCCTCAGCCGGGAACATAACAAGTTGGTAATAAGCGTCTTGAAGGTTTTGCGGAAGACTTTTCATAATTGTTTCCGCCTGAATTTTCAGTTTTTTCAACTCCTCAGTTTTTGAGATAAGTTCTTCTTTTACAAGCGCGTGAGCATCAAGCAATTCGGGCTTTTTAGCGGCGTTAATTCTTGCAACGTTTTGCAAAATGTCGCCGATTTGTTTTGAAAACTGTTTTCCAAAACATTCCGCAGCAAATCTTTCGTTGTAATCGATTACGTTTTCGGGCGTAAACTGCGACGGGTCGTAAGCGTAGTCAGCAAAAAACGAAATCGGCAACTCCATAGGTTTCAAATCGCCGACGTTGACAATCCAAAGTCTGTCAGCACCGTATTCAATGGCGAGATCAAACTGGTCGTAAAATTTTTGCAACTGATTGGTGTTTATCCACTTATAACATCTCGGACCGCCGACGTAATCAAAATGCCAATACATTCCGTAACCGCCTTTGCGTTTGGGAGAACCCGGTTCAGGCAGACGGCGGACGTTTCCCCAGTTGTCGTCGCAAAGCAAAAGCGTTATGTCGTCGGGGACTTTCATGCCTTTGTCGTAATAGTCCTGAACCTCTTTGTACAGAGCCCAAACCTGCGGAGTCTGGTCAGCGGGCTTTTTCGTAATTTTCTCAATGATAGAACGCTGCGTTTTAACGATTTTCTCCAACAAAGCGATGTTGGTGCCTTCTTCCATAGCCTCGTCGCCGTCGCCGCGCATACCGACAGTAACTACGGTCTCCTTATTGCCCATCGTTTTGATACCGTCCTGCCAGAAAAATTCAAGTTCCAAGTTGTTGGTCTGAAAATTCCATGCGCCGCGCTTTTGCTTGTGCCATTCGGCGTAAGAGCGGTTCATCGGCTCGTGGTGCGAATTGCCCATGACAATTCCGTAATTGTCGGCGACAACGGAATTGAGCGGGTCGTCCTCGTTGAAAGCCGCCCACCACATTGCAGGCCACATAAAATTGCATTTCAGACGCAGCAAAAGTTCAAAAACTTTTTCATAAAACTGATGGTTGAAACCGCCGAAGTTTTTTACCGCCCAACGTCCGAGACAAGGCTCTTCGTCGTTTAAGAAAATACCACGGTACTTTACTTTCGGAGATTGGAAAACAACGTCTTTATCAGACTTAAAACCCAAAAAATCATGCTTTTGAGCGGGAACGTCAGCCCAATACTTCCACGGACTTACGCCGATGTTTTTGCTCAAATCGTAAACGGCGAAAATAGTTCCGCGCTTGTCGGCACCGATAATAAGAATTGTGTTGTCGTTAACTTTTTTAATCATTCCGGCTTCCCATTTGCCCTGAATTTGGGAGATGTCTGTTTTGGTGTTTTCCAAAACCGCATCGAGCATTTTTGTCTTGCCGAGAGTACCGATAATAATCTGTGTTTCAGCATTTTGATTATTGAGGTCCGGCTTTTTGCCGGATACCTCAAATATATCGTTTTGAAGATTTTTGACAGCGATTTTCACGCCGGGAAAATCCTCTTCGGAATAAATCAAACTGCACTTTGCCAAGTTGATTCCGCCTAAACTTTCATCAAAGTTAATGTACTGAGCCTTAGCAAATTGAAGACTAAAAACCGCTAAAATGATTACCAATAATTTTTTTTTCATAATATATGTGGCATAAAATCCGCCGCAAAGTTAAAAAAAAATTACGGAAAAATTAAGAAAATCTGACATTAAAATCTCACTTCTACCCTGTTTCCGTTATAATCAACCTTTTTCGAGGTTCCGTCAGGTAACACAACATCAAAGGTGCGCTGTTTCAACATTCCATCAAAACTGCCTTTTCTGTCGCTGATTGTGAGAGTTTTACGGGCATCGTTCCAAGTGAACAAAATTTCTGAATATTTGCCGTTTTCGTAGTTGTAGTTGTCACCCTCGTCCTCGTAAAGCGTAAAACTGCCGTCTTTGCCGGGATAAACGCGGATTTCGAGACTGCTCCAATCCTTTTCTGTAACATACTGCATTTCAGGTGCTAACGGCAATATACCGCCCGCCTTTATGAACATCGGCGATTTGTCGAAAGTTGTGGTCAAAGTAACCTTCTGACCGCCTTTGTAAAGTTTTCCGGTGTAGAAATCGTACCAGTCGCTGCCCTTTGGCAGGTATTTGACTGTCTGTTTTGTCTGAGTGAAATCAACATTTGCAACCTGCTTATTGTCAGCGTTGTTTCTGTCCCAGCCCGACATTTCGTCGGTCTTGATGATTTTTTCTTCGGTGTACTGAGCCTCCACA
>JAFXUC010000100.1 GCA_017535325.1 Bacteroidales bacterium
AATGTCGTTGTGGTACTCGTCAAGCCAAACCATTGAGTTGGATTTTTGGTTTAACATTCGTGCCATGGATTTGGGCGTGTTTTGGTTGCCTTTTAGAGACACTTCCTTTTGAGACTTTCCGAAAACCGCCGTCAAGTTTCTGATTATTGACGACTTACCCGAACCGCGAACACCTTTTACATACAGAATCGGCATAAACTTCAATTCGTCGAAAAGTATGTCCCGGAATATGCTCGCTATCATAAAGCACGTCGGCAAAATGCAATAATGTTTGTGAGCGTCCAAAAGCAACTGAAACCACTTGTTGAAGGTCATTTCGTTGTTTTCAAAATACTGAAAACTGTCCGCTACATCGTCTTTTGCAACGCCGCCTGTTATCGAATCTACGTATGGCATAAAAAAAGATTTGTTGCCGGATTTTACGAGACCGAACTCGTCAGGCTTTAAAACCTCGCCGTCCTTGATTGCAACGTTGGAGAAAAAATAAGCGTGTGCGTCGTTGTTCCAACCGAGTTTTTCAACATAAACGCTTTCATCAACGGGCGGCATCGCCTCCAAAATCTCAAAAAATGCCGTATTTTTGCCTGTGAAAACTTTTTGCTGTTTATAAACCGCACTTCTGAATTTGTCTGCGGACGAAAAATCCTTGTTTGAAAGTTTTATGAAAACAGGCTCGTCAAGTTCCAAATTTTTGTCGTTTCCGAGTTGGACAATACGGAAAACCTCGTCATCAGAATTGCGGATTAAATGTTTTATTTGGATTGGAAATTTCGCAACACAATCGCCCGAATAATATACGCCGTCAGAATTAATTCTGACTTTATTCGTATAAATGTAAGTCTTTTTTCGCTTTGTTCCTTCTGTGTTGGCTTTTACCTTTACGTTCACATTAGTAAGCACTTTATCGCGTAATTCTTTTTGGTCGTCTATCATTTTGCCGCCTCCTTTTTTAACTCAAAAACAAGTCGGCAAGGTCTTGTTTGCCGCTGCCGAGTTTTTTTATTGTGTTATCAACTGTTATGTCAATATTCAAAGCGGACCTGATAAATTCCGTTTTCCCTGCCCAGTTTCCGTAACCGTCAAAATCAGGAAAAACAAAAACCGGCTTTTTGAAACTTTTAAAAAAATTCATTCTTTCTGAATTAAAATTGTTTACGCTCAAAGTTGCAATCCATGTCAGTTCCGGCATGGCGTAACTTGCAACCAACGCCGTTTTTTCGCTTTCAACTATGCCGACGGGCTTGTCGGATTTATAAACAAGGTGTTGCCCGAAAAAACACATTTCAGGTTCAGAATCCCTGTCCCGGTTCAAAATTTTCCACATCATCGTAATTGCGCCTGCGGCCTTTTTGCGGTGTCCGTCGCTTTCGTAAAACATGACTTTGCCTCGATGTATAAGGTCGAGTTGGTCAATCTGCCAAAAAATTATTCCGTCATTTATGCTGCCTATACGGTACATTTTCAAGACGTTTTCAAAGCGGTCTTTGTCTTTGACCTGTTGTAACAGATAGCGGCAAAGCGCGTTTTCTGTGCGTTTTTCGGCGTATTTATCAACAGTTTCGTCATCGTAATATTCTTTTGGCTTGTCGTTATTTTTCACCGCCTCTAAATTCAACGTGTCTAAATCCTTTTCGGGATAGATTATGCCGTTTTGCGACATTGCCCGGCTGGGGCAGGTGTCGCGGTCGCAACGTCCGTATTTTTCACCGGGAATTTTGCCCGATTCATTTATTATAAGCCGGACAAACTCTTTTTTGTCGCAATACGGACAAACGGTTTTTCCGACTTCTTTGTAAGTTCCTAATCTGTATTTGTACATTGTTGTTGTTTTTGACTTGCGTTTGTTATTATTTGGTGCGGTTGCTCATGCCGCGCCGTTTCTCTTTTAAAACAAGTCGAAAAAAGACCTGTTTTTGTTTTCGTTCATAGTTTTGAAAATCAACTCGTTGCCCGTTTTAACGGTGTCGATGTCGATTTCAATCTTTCTGACAAGGCGTTTCAACGTGTCCTGATTGGCTTTTACGCTGTCAAGTTCGCGTTTGAGTTTTGTTATTTCGACTTTAAAATCCTTTGTTTTGACCGTTTCCGTGCTGTCGTGCCACCATGCAACGCCGCAAAGCACAAGAACCAAGCACAAGGTAAATATTAAAGCGTTTTTCATAATTTTTTCGTAATTTTTATACAAGTTATGCTTTTGTGATAGACAAAATAATCAACCCATGCATTAACGAGACGGTCTTTGTACTCTTTGACAAATATTCTCAGGTCTTTTTCCTTGTCGAATTTGCCGCCGATATGCTCGAATTTGGTTTTTATTATTTTGCCGTCTTTTATAAAAAAAGACACTTTCATTGCTCCTTTGTCTGTGGAGGCGTGTATGTGTACCGGGTCGTGTTCGTTTGAAAAAAACTGAATCACTATACCCAAATATTCGTAAATTTTTGGCATTTTTGCGTGTTCAAATTTTAAAAAAGTTTTTTATGTCAGCAGGTACTTTAATTGCCGGAGCAGCCTTGGCGAAACTCGTTTACGAACTTGTCTGCAACAAGGATACGGCAGCAATCAAGAGCGACAAAATTTTTGTCGATTTTCTCGTCGAAAACCCTCAGCAGGATTACCGCACCCTGAAAGGCATGATGACGAGACGTGTCAAAAAAATCATTGACGGGAAACGCCGTTTTAAAATCGGCAAAACAGGCGATCCCGAAGGTCGTTTAACCAAATATTCAGATTACCGTGCAATGTATTTGCTTTGCCGCAGTTCTGATGCCGGAACTATTGAGGTGTTGGAAAATTATCTCAACAACAAGTTTTACGCTTTTGAAAATTGCGACAACCAAAAAGGCGGCAGCGCAGGTATGATGACCAACAAGCACGGAGAATATTTTCTTTATTTGGTTACGGAGTAGAACGTGCCCTCTGATAACACCATTCTGCCGATACTGACATATCGTTGTCCCAGTAAACGCCGTATTTGTCGAATGTGAAATTTTTAAATTTTTCCTTATTCAAATACTGTGTTATCAGAGGATTGTCGCTTTCTTTTATAAAAGGGTGCATATTGACGGCAAGGGATTTTTTGTCATCAAAAATAACTCCGATTAAGTGTCCGCCGATGTAGAACACTGTTGCAATTTCTTTCATTTTGTTTTCTCCTCCACTTTTATATTGTTTGCAAAACCTGTTTTTGACATCCCCGCTTTTTCTCTTTGGGCTTTTATCAGGGATTGAAGCCACAAAATTTGCTCGGCGCGTTCTTTTGTTATTTCTTTTTTTACGCCGAATAAAGTCATATAATATTTCTTTGCCATTTTTTACGTTTTTAATTGTTAAACATCATTGACATTGATTTCAACTTCACCGCTTTCAACACCAAGTATATCAGGCAAGCACCATTCAAGCCGCTGAATCTCATCGTCAATTTCCATTTCATCATCTCCAAGATTAATCTTGTAGGTTATTGTTATTTCTTTCATTTTGTTTCATCTATTTGCTTGTCATGGACGTTACCGATGACATATAATTCGGCTTCTTCTAACATATAGCCTAACGGTAATTTTCGGTCTTGAACTTCCTGTTTATCCGTGTTGATATAGAAATAACCGTTTCTATTCCACATTACCTCACCACCCCAATTACCTTTGGTTTTGATTAAGTCGCCTTCATAAATTTCTTTGCCGTTTTTGTCGTAAAGCCCAGTCCATTGTCCTACTGAACTCTCAAAAACTGCCGTGAAATGGGCAATACTTTCACATTTTGTCGTTACAATAAAAGTGTCGTCAATTTTTGTCGGCAATCCCTTAAAAAGGTGTCCGTACTCCCATTTTTTTGTAAGGACGTTTATGCCTCTAAATTTTATCTTTCTCATAATTTTACGTTTTTAATTGTTAAACTTGTCTGAACACAAACCCGATTTTTGCCGCGCTGCGTTCCATTTCCTCACTTCTGACCGTTTCAGGCGTTATGTATACCGCCATAGAACCGCGTTTTATTACATAGCCTTTCGCCCTGAGAATATATCTCCGGCTGATAAGAACTTTGTTTTTGTCTTGGTCAAACTCTTTCGGCAAACGGAAATTTGTTTTTTGTTCCAAACCCAACGACACGCGGCTAATCTCCATTGCGCGGGTCTTTTTCCAAGTTTCCGCCCGTTTGCGCTGAATTTCCGCCTGTCTTTCCGCTGAAAGTTGCCAAATACGGTTTTCGCCTTTCTTAAAGCGGCTTTTCATTCCGTTGCGGAGTACTTGTTCACGCCTTTGCTGCCGTTTTTCCGGCGGTTCTGCCGCAATAGCAGCCACCGCTTTGATTCTGTTTTCCGCCCGACATTTGCGCATAAACTGCGGTGTCTTTTCAAGTCCGAGTTTTTTCGCAACACGGTTTAAAGTTCTGGCACAGATTCCAAGCCGTGCCGCAATGTC
>JAFXUC010000101.1 GCA_017535325.1 Bacteroidales bacterium
CTTTGGAGTGCGGGCTTCCAGCCCGCCTAAAAAGCGGGCTGGAAGCCCGCACTCCAATTATTTATTTATAAAAAACTATGGAAGGATTCTTGTTTGTAATAGCCGTAATTGCGTTTGCGAGCATTTGGGCGTGCAAGGCGGGATACAAATTCGGCTTTCCCGTGCTGCTGATGCTGCTCTTTATGGGAATGTTGTTTGGCGGCGAGGGACTGAAATTCGTCATTTTCGACGATTATGAAACTGCCTCGACAATAGGCACTGTTGCGCTGTGTGTCATTCTGTTTTCCGGCGGAATGGACACCAAAATTAACGACATCCGTCCGGTCATAAAAGAAGGCCTTATTCTTGCGACGGCAGGTGTTTTTCTGACGGCGGTTATAACGGGTTTTGTCATAAGGGCAGTTTTTGACACTATGCTCGGTGCGGACATTGCAACGGCTTCGGGTGCGGGAATAATGACAAGTCTGCTTTTGGCGGCGGTGATGTCGTCTACCGATTCGGCGTCGGTGTTTTCGATTTTGAGGTCTAAAAATCTGAACCTCAAAAACAATCTGCGTCCGCTCTTGGAATCCGAAAGCGGCAGCAACGACCCGGTGGCTTTTATTATGACCGTTACGCTGATAACCATAGTTAAATCGGGCGAAACTCCTGATTATGTGTCTGTTGCCTCTGATGTTGCCGTAAAACTCGTGATGGGCGGTACAGTGGGATTTGCCGCAGGAAAGGCTTTTGTCTGGGCTATAAACAAACTCAACATTGACAATTCATCGCTCTACCCGATTGCGGTGCTTTCAGGATGCTTTATAATATACTCTACGGCGTATATTTTACAAGGCAACAGTTATCTTGCGGTTTACGTCGGCGGACTTGTCATAGGAAATTCGCAGTTTGTACACAAAAGAGCCACAATCAACTTTTTTGACGGTTTGACGTGGCTGTGTCAACTGATTATGTTCCTGACACTCGGACTGTTGGTGTCGCCGCATCAACTTGTTAAAACCATTGTTCCGGGCATAATAATCTCGCTTGTAATGATTTTTATAGCGCGTCCGGCAAGCGTTTTTCTGTGCCTTGCGCCGTTCAAAAGGAGTTTCAAGGAAAAGGCGTTTGTCTCGTGGGTCGGGCTCAAAGGCGCGGCTCCGATAATTTTCGCAATAATGCTTTTGACAAACGATACGCCGAACGCCAATCTTCAATTTAACATCGTGTTTATGTGTACGTTGATTTCGCTGATTGTGCAAGGTACTTCGCTGCCGTGGGTGGCAAAAAAATTCGGACTCATTGACCAGACCGGCGAACTTTCACAGCCGAAAAGTTTTGATTTGGAGTTTTCAGACGACATCAAATCTGTTACCACCGAAATCATAATCACACAGGAAAATCTTGACGAATACGGTTATTACCTTATGAATCTGCCGTTTCCTGAAAACACTTTGGTTGTGATGATTAAGCGCGGTGGAAAGTATTTTGTTCCGAAAGGCAAAACCGAACTCAAAGACGGCGACCGTCTGCTTTTGATAACCGACAACAAAGACATTTTGGTCAAAACACTGAACTCTGCCGGAATTGGTTGAAAGTTAGAAAAAATTCCATATAAAATTTGTCAAAACGTTTTGTTTTCGGTAAATTTGCGGCATAAACTTCTAAAAGGGTAACGGTTATGTGCAATTTTATTGATTACGGAAATTCGGATTTCAGAAGCGTCAGGAACAGCGACTTTGTTGACAAGTCAGGGTTGATTAGCGTATTGAACGAGAGAATTGATACACGGAACAAATTTCTGTGCATTTCGCGTCCGCGTCGGTTTGGCAAATCGGTGGCGGCACAGATGCTGTATGCCTATTACGACCGCTCGTGCGATTCTCGTGAATTGTTTGAAGGCTTGGAAATTACCAAGTCGCCTGACTTTGAAAAACATTTGAATAAATATCCGACAATTTATTTGGATTGGAATTTCTTTGCGACCTGCGACAAAAACGCCGTGGTAAAAGAAGCACAAAAAGCGGTTATCAAAGACTTGAAAAATTCATATCCTTTTTTGGAAGAAACTGACAACCTTATGTCCGCCTTGGTGAAAATCAATTCCAAAACCGGCGACCGTTTCATTTTTATCATTGACGAATGGGATCGTCTTGTCCGCGAAGTTGACAAACCTGTACAGGAAGAATATGTCAATTTCTTGCGCGCAATGTTCAAGTCAAATTACGCCAACAAGATTTTTCTTTTGGTATATATGACGGGAATCCTGCCGATAATCAAAGTGGAGGCGCAGTCAGCGTTGAACAATTTTGACGAGTTTAGCATCATCCGCCCTGTCAGCACCGCCCAATATTATGGTTTTACCAAAGCGGAAGTTGCTGCGCTGTGCGACAAATACGGACTTGACCTCGAACTTATGCAACACGCATACGACGGTTACGTTATCGGCAAGGAGAAGTCTATGTTCAACCCCAATTCTGTAATGATGGCAATAGAGGACGGCGAATACAACAGCCATTGGTCTAAGACAGCATCTTACACAACCATAGAGCATTACATCAAGGACGACATAGACGGGCTCCGCGATAAAATTATCCGTATGCTCAACGGCGAAAGCGTTTCTGTGAAGGTAACAAGTTTCCGCAACGATATGAAAAACATCGAAACCTGCGACGATGTTCTTACGCTTCTTGCACATCTCGGTTATTTATCGTATAACCCAGTTTTTGGCGAGGTTAGAATACCAAATACAGAAGTTGCCGAGGAATTTGAAAATTCGATACGTGTTTGTGGCTGGGGCAGCCTGTCAAAGGCAATAGGAAATTCAAACGATTTGCTCCGTGCGACAATCAAGGGCGACAAAAACTACGTTGCCCGCGCCTTGGATTCGTACCACGACGAGGCGACGTCTTTTATTGAGTTCAACGACGAAAACTCTTTGGCGTGTGCCATCAGGCTTGCGTATTATTCGGCGCAGGCGCATTACGAAATTTTCAGGGAGTTTCCGTCGGGAAAAGGTTTTGCTGATATGGTGTTTGTTCCCATCAAAAACTCACCTTATCCGGCGGTGGTCATCGAATTGAAATACGACAAATCCGCACAAGGCGCAATCTCACAAATCAAAAACAAGAATTACCACGGAAAACTCCAAAATTTTTCCAAGACAATAATTCTCCTCGGCATCAATTATGACAAGGCAACGAAAAAACACGAGGTTGAATTGGAAGCTTTGAATGGAGATTTTGTATAGAAAAAATTTTGCTAATTGGTTTGTATTTTGTAGATTTGCAGTTGAACAAATAAATGTAAAACAGATGAGTACAAACAAAACTGAAATAGAAATGCTCGGACAACAGTCCGACGGCAAATACCTTGTAAAACTTGACGGGGCATCCTACTTGTTGGATGCGGCGCAATACAAGGCTATCAACCGCAAAAAAGAAATGCCGGCTTCAAGACTCGAAATTTGGTTAAAGTCATACGCTGACGAAAACATATAAAATAAAATTATGGGAAGAAGAAAAACTCCAAACATTGGAAAGGCTATCAACGGTTTTTTTAGTACTGTAAACAAAATGGCGAAGGCGGCAGCACGAGCAGAAAAACAAAGAATCCGTGAGCAGAATCAGAGAATTCGTCAAGCAGAGCGTGCCGAGCGTGAATCAATGCGTAGAATTGAGCAATTGGCAATGGCTCAACGCCGCGCCGACCGTGAATATGAAAAAGAAATGCGCCGTCAAGAGCGTGAACAACAGCGAGCCGAGCGTGAACGTGAAAAAGTCGAAAAATTATATGCCAAACAACTTGCACAGGAACAGTTGGAAGCGGAAATGTCTGAAATTGAATCCGAAAACGAAGAATGGACAACTGTTCATACTTTGGCGGGACATATCGTTTCGCTTGACGAAATTAATGCGACACTTTCCAGATGTGATTACGAACAGCAAAACATTGATGCGGCAAATTGTATGTTTGAAAACCCGTATCCGTCAGACCACACTGCAAAAATACGTGCTATGTCAGAAGCAGATTCTATGTTTGATATGAATACTGCATTAGCAGAGTTGCAAAAAGCAAGGGAATTGTACAACAACTTGAATTTTACAGAAAAAGAGCCGACATTAATGATGGTGCGGGATATATTGACCAAGGAAGCCGAAAATCAGATTCATTCTTTCCTCCCTTGGAAACAGAGCCGTCTTCGCAAGGAATATGTGGATTTATACACTGATGTGCGTTATTATGAAATGCACGACGAATGGGAAAAACTCAAAAAGGAATACGAAGACATGAAGGCAAAATTTCTTGCCGATATGGAGTCCAAAAAATCAGCCGTTGAAAAAATACGCGATGACAAAGCAAATTTTTTGACGAAACGTACTCAGGAAATTCAAGAAGCAGTTTTGAAGGAATGGAAAGAGGAACGCGATACGTATTACAACAATTTGCGGGCAAATCTTCAAGACATGATTTCTGGTGACAAGAATTACATCATAACCGCCGTTGACAGCATCTTCCCTAATGATGATTTGCCGATGGAATATTTCGTGGATATTGCATACGACGAAAAGACAGGGAAGGCTCTCGTTGACCTTGACCTGCCTGAAATAGAAGATATTCCGCAGCAAAAAATCGCAGTAACGCCGTCAGGCAAAAAGACCATACGACAAAAAACTCAAACCGATTTGCGTTCAGACTATGCACACTGCATTTTTGGATTGGCAATGTATGTGGCATCCAATATTTTCAATGTGTCGTTGAAAATTCAAGATATAGAAATTTCCGCCTATACGCAGCGCAAAGGAGAAAACTCTGCTGTTGCTACCGACCAATATGTTTTCTTGGTTGATTTCACGAGAGAACTTTTTTCTTTGATTGACTTTCAAAAACATTCGTCTGCGGAAATAATGGAGGCTTTCAAACGTCATTACAACATGACAAAAACATACGATATGAAAGAGATAGATTTTTCCTCGGCATACGGTAAAATGGAAACGTTTGTCCCTGCTGACTATAACGACTTTATATAAAATGGAATCAATAGAACAATTAAGAACCGAACTGGAAAAAAAGAAGTCAGAGTATTTGCAACTGCTTCAAACTCTGATTGTCATACCCGAACAGTCATCGGGATATTATCCTCCGTCTGCGCAGACACAACTTTATGCCGCAGAAGGAAAAATAAAAATGCTTTCTTCTGCTTTGGGAATAAGCGAAAACGGTTGGTGTAAAACTGAGAAAAACAACATTCTCAAAAAATATTACAAAGACACCGCTGGTTTGACAAAAAGAAACCGGAAGGCGGCGGCAATCGGCGCGGCAGTGGTAATAATCGGACTTATTGTCCTTGTCAATTACCTTTCGTCCCTTGGTGATATGAACCGTTTTGATGATAATATTCAAAAAGGCGACAAGTTCTTTGCGGAAGGAAAATATTGCAACGCAATTGACAATTATTCAGAGGCATATACTAATTACGACGGTTTTAACAGCGGCAGTTATAAGGAAAATGCGTTTTCTAAGATTGAGTCTGCAACTACCAAACTTATGGACGAAGCAAATTCAGACAACAAAGCATTGTATATGCTCAGACAGTCCGTTGACAATCTGCTGAAATTGAACCTTAAAACCAGCGACAAGCAAAAAATTACGGCAAAATCTGAAATAATAAAATCCGAAATAGAAAAGCGTGTAACAAACGGACATAACACGCTGATAGGCAGTATTTCCGCCAATAACGGAAGACTTGACGAATCCTCAAAAAAACTGCTTGACGAGTTGTTGTGGCTTTCGCCGGACGACTATTGGTTGAACTTTATAAAGAATAAAGAAAATGAATAAAACAGCAAAAAATATATTCAAATCGCTGCTTTTGTCTTCTCTTATGTCGCTCGTACATACGAATGCAAAAGCCGACAAAACCGCAAATCTTCCTGATTTAGGTTTCAATCCTGATGATGGAGATGAGGTTCAAAAAGTTAAAGACCTGCTGACAAGAAACGTGATAAAAGTTTCTCCAACGGGCAGGATTTACGAAGTAAAAGGTCATCGTTCGCACCAAAGCCACCGTTCTCACACATCGTCGCGCGGAGGTCATTCGTCGCATTATTCAAGTTCTCATTATTCAAGTACTTCATCGGGAACTTCATCAAATAGAATCAATGCGGCATATTCAGCACCAAAAACAAAAACTCCTGCGGACTATTCTTTTGGCGACAGAACAATAAAGAACGGTGTTTACGGCGCAGACGTGGATTTCCTTATTGACTTGCTCGTCAAAAAGAATTACTTTAAACAGTCGCAATGCAAGAAAAAATCCGGCTATGCAGTTTATGACCCAACGGTTGCTGTTGCCGTAAAACATTTTCAGCGTGATGCCGGATTAAAGGAAAGCGGCGAAGTAGACAATACAGTTTCTGTCGCTTTGCAGTCTTGGGACAAAAACAAAACAACCGTCGAACTCGGTTTTAGGGATTTGAAATCCGGTGATTGCGGTTACGATGTTTCTACGCTCATTGAATTGCTTAATTTGGCGGGGTTTTCTCCGAATCTTGTAAAAATAGAGTATTGCGAAAAATATGCAGTTTTCAACGAAGAAATAATTACCGCTGTAAAAATGTTTCAGGCTTATAACGGCTTGGAAGTTAGCGGATTGCCAGATACAAAAACCATTGCTAAACTTAAAACATTCAAGAAAAAATGACAATAACCGTTGACCGCAGAATATACTCAGACAAATGTATTTCCGATGTGGTTTATTGGTTGTCGTACTGTTACACATTGGAGCGCACCATCGACGGCGATTTTGAAAAAATAACCGTTACGTCTGATGGTGGCGAAAAATTTCGCACAGAGTTTTTTAGACGGTTGAATGACTGCAAACTGCGCTCAATAATCGAAACCGAAACCAAAGACATTAGGACTATTCTTTATGCCAAAGCGTTTGGTGATTTTGACTGTTTAACTGCTGAGGAGGCAACAGAATGAAAAAATACGCACTATTGCCGTTCAATTTTATAGAAACAGACGGCAAAGAAGTTTTAATCAATGAGTTAGGCGATATGCTTGTTGTCGGTGTCGGTTCGGTAGAAAAGATTGTCAAACGCCTTCCAATTGATGATGATTTGTATAAATCATTGGTAGCAAATTTTTTCATTACTGAAAATCCGTTGCCGCCATTGCTTGATGTTTATGCCTCGCGGTTAAAACTAAAAAAAGGCTTTATGGACGATGGAACGGCTCTGCATATTTTTGTGTTGACGCTTCGCTGCAACCAAAATTGTACATATTGTCAGGCAACAAGCCGCGACGAAAACGCCCAACGTTGCAGTATGACAAAAGAGATGATGGCAAACGCCGTCAACCTTATGTTTCACAGTCCGTCAAAACACCTTACTATGGAGTTTCAAGGCGGCGAACCAAGTCTTGAACCCGATTTAATAAAATACGGAATTGAAAAGGCAGAGGCAATCAACCTCACCGAAAAACGCAAAATAACCTACGTTTTATGTACCAACTGCCGCAACCTTACCTCCGAGGTTTTGGAAATTTGTAAAAAATACAACGTTCAAATATCCACATCGTTAGACGGTCCCGACTTTATTCACAATGCAAATCGTGGCAAGGCTGATAGTTATCAAAAAACAATATCCGGGATAAACAAAGCCCGAAACTTTTTGGGCAAGGAAAAGGTAGCCGCACTGATGACCACATCGGAACTCTCGCTCAACTATCCAAAAGAAATTGTTGACGAATACGTTAAAAACGGTTTTGATGGGATGTTTCTCCGCGCTCTCAATCCATACGGATTGGCATCCGAAAATGATGATTGGCGACGTTACAACGAGCGGTTTATCAATTTTTATAAAACCGCGCTCAATTACATTATCGAATTGAACCAAAACGGTACATTCTTCCGCGAAGAATATGCCACCATAATCTTGCGCAAAATTCTAACACCATATACCACAGGATTTGTTGACTTACAGTCGCCTGCGGGAATTATAAATTCGGTACTGATATACAATTACGATGGTTACGTTTACGCATCTGACGAATCGCGTATGCTCGCCGAAAAAGGAGACTATACATTTCGTTTGGGCAAGTTGTCAGATAAATACGAGGACATAATCTATGGCGAAAAGGTGCGTAGAATTGCAAAAATATGGTCTAACGAAGTTTTGGCAGGATGTTCTAATTGTCCAGTCCGCGTTTACTGTGGTGCAGACCCGGTGCGCAATCATTCTACACAAGGCGATATGTACGGTTTTCGTCCGTCGTCGCTATTCTGTAAAAAGAATAAGGCTATTATTGAGTATATTATTTCGCTGATTGCACACCGTGAAAACGAGGTAATGCCCATTTTTAAAAGTTGGTTAAGATGAAAGAACAATTTGAAACCGAATCCAACAGCAACGTTTTGTTTGTTACAGAAAACTGCAACAACCATTGCATTATGTGCTGTCAGCCGCCAAAAAAATGCTACGATTTTGACAATAATTACCGCCGAAACATAGAACTCATCAAAACATCACCAAAGGATGTTAAAACCGTATGTATTACAGGCGGTGAACCCACATTGGCTGGGGACAACTTCTTTACTCTCATTGAATTAGTGCGCGAACAGTTGCCTGATACCGATATTCATATTTTGAGTAACGGACGCAAATTTGCCAATTCAGAATTTGTCAGTCGGTTAAAGAAAGTAGGTGGCGACAAAATTATTTGCGGAATACCGTTACATTCAGATTATTGTGGCGACCACGACCGCATTGCCGGAGCAAAAAACGCTTTTAATGAAACTCTATTGGGTCTTTACAACCTTGCTGCCGAAGAAATTTCAATAGAACTTCGTGTCGTAATTAATGCACTAAATTACAAGCGGTTGCCTCAGATGGCAGAATTCATATTTAAAAATTTGTTTTTTGTATCGTGGACAGCATTTATGGCAATGGAACATACAGGTTATGCCGTAAAAAACAGCGAAAAGGTTTATATAGAGCCAATTGACTATATGCCCGAATTGTGCCGAGCAATTGAAACACTTGACACTTCGGGTTTGGATGTTTCAATATATAACATACCCAACTGCCTTATCCCCGAAGGATTTAGAAGATTCGCCGCACAAAGTATCTCAGATTGGAAAACAAAATATCTTGATATTTGCGACAATTGTTGTCAAAAAAATCATTGCTGCGGATTGTTCGCAACCTCAAAACAAGTTTTCAAAGGGTTGAAAGCAATAATGTAAACTACTTCCAGTCGTCGAGATTTGCAGAATTTTTTACCGTATTGGCTATATCTTCTGTCAAATTTGGAAAAAATGTTATACCTGTAATACGTTCTGTTTCGTGAATTGTATTGATATAAAAATCTTTTGGACGGTTGCCTTCGCGGTTTCGGCAGATAAAACTGATACCTTTCGGATTTCCGTCAAGACAAGCAACCACTTTGAAAAATGCTTCTGGAACTACGACATTATTTTCTCCGATTGTTTGATGTTCCTGATTGAAAAGTACAGGTCCGCAAACGATATAAACGCTGCCGAATTTTTGCGCCCAACGGCGGCATAAGATTTCAATTTCGTTCCAATCTCCGCTGTTGAGTTTAGGATTTTGGGGACAACAGTTTGTAAATAAGAAAGTTTCATACATAGCGTTTTTATCCCATTTGTTGTCTCCGGCGGGGCAAAGATGTCCACGGCTGAAACCGCTGTTTCGATAGTCGTTGTTTGTAGCCCGTGGCGGTGAAACAAGCGTATCTTCATGCCATGCGTTGTTCGGACGTTTGACATCTCCGTCAGTATGTTCAGCGGTTAAATGCCATGCGACCCAATTGGGAATTTTAGTTTCTTTGTTGTACGAAATACTGTAATTTTGTTTGTGCAGAATCTGTTCCGGTGTACCGTCCAATGATGACGGCAACCATGAGTTATCTGTATTTGGTTGCGTTTCAAAACAAGACAACATACAGAAAAATAAGAAACCAATAATTGTAATTTTCCAAGTTTTCATAGCGTTTTTATTGCAAATTTAATTTTTTTTGTCAAATATCACAAAAAATATTTTGTCGAAATCGGGAAATATTATGGGCTTTTTTTTAGATTGTTTCAAATTTTAATTTCGTATAACTATCAAAAACACCCTATCAATCAACCAATTCTAAAATTTTTCAAAAAAAACTTCAAAAAAATTTTTTTATTCCAAATAACGTCTCTATTTTTGCGGTGTACTAATACATTAATACACTATGATTGTAATCAACGATTTAAAATTCAATTATGCAAAACACGAGGTGTTTGATAATTTGAGCCTTACTTTTAACGAAGGTAAAATTTACGGTCTTCTCGGTCTGAACGGCGCGGGAAAAAGTACCCTGCTTTATTTGATGTCGGGTTTGCTTTTCGCTGACAAGGGTAAAATTGAGTTCAACGGATACGACGTTACAAAACGTAACCCAAAAGCCTTGGCGGATATGTTTTTGGTGCCGGAAGAGTTTGAACTGCCGAGACTTACGTTTGAAAAATACGTAGAACTCAACGCGCCTTTTTATCCGAATTTCAGATACGAAACTTTTGAAAAATGTCTTCAAGGTTTCAACATGAGTGCCGACATCCGTCTCGACAAACTCTCAATGGGTCAGAAGAAAAAAGCGTTTATGTGTTTCGCCCTTGCCGCAAACACTTCGCTCCTGATTATGGACGAGCCGACCAACGGTCTTGACATTCCCTCAAAAAGTCAGTTCCGACAAGTGGTTTCGTCGTGCATGAACGATGAAAGAACTATCATTATTTCAACACATCAAGTCGCTGATGTTCAAAATCTTATCGACCATATCACAATCATCAACGACAAAAAAGCCGTTTTTGATTACAGCGTTATTGACATCACCGAAAAACTCTGTTTCACAACTGAAAAGATTGAAAATCCGCTTTTTACGCAAGAAGTTTTCGGCGGACAACTCTCGGTTTGCAAACGTCAAAACGAAAACGACGAAACTCCGCTCAACATCGAACTCCTTTTCAATGCGGTTTTGGCGGACAGCAAAAAAATCAATGAAGTGTTTAACAATTAACAACGGAAAGTTATGAATGAAGTTTTTAGTTTTTCCCGACTTTCAAAACTGTTGAAATTACAGTTTAGACTTGCCGCCAAACCGCTGATTCTCTATGCGTCAGTTTCTCTTTTCTTTTATGTGCTGACTCTGTGGCTTATCGGAACGCAAAGCGGCAAAAGGATTTGGGATGGGTTTTGGATTTTGACGTGCATAACAGGTACTGGCGGTGTGCTTTTGACTTCAAGCGCGGTTTGCGCAAATATCCGCAGCAAAATCGCGTTTCAGACATTTAACCTTTTGCCGGCGTCAAACTTGGAAAAAATCTTGTCAAGAGTGCTGATTTGCAATATTTTACCGCTGACAATCTGGCTTGTGCTGTCGTTTTTGCTCCATTTTAACGATGACTTTGCTTTTAACCTCGGATTTGGAGAGCCAACCGTCGTGATTGTACATACTGTTATGTTCTTTATTTTGGTGTGGCTTTCGTCGCTAAGCACGTTTTGGGGCGTGGTGTTCAGAAGGTTTGGATTTGTGGCTTTTGTTGTTACGACAACGCTCTTTATCGTGCTGATTGTTAACTGGTTGATAGAGGCAAATCTGATGTTTTTAGACCCGGTATTCCGCTTTATTTCAAATGATGCGACATACAAAAATTTGCTGCTTGTAACGGGGCTTTTTTTCGGCTTGTTAACGCTGATTAATTTAACGGCTGCGTATTCCGTATACCGCCGTAAAGAAATGAAACTCAAACTTTTAAACTGGTAAAAATTATGGAAGAATTTAATTTTAAAAGGTTTTGGAACGTTTTTCGGCTCGAACTCACCAAAATCAAAACAATATATATTGCGACGGCGGTTTTTATCCTCAGCGTCATCGTGTTATCTGACACGCTTTTGATGATTCCGCAGATTCAGAGAAACATAGTTTTAATGATTGCGAATGTGTCAAAAGGTTTGCTGTTTATCGGCGTGATTTATTCGAGCATGATGTTTGCCTATGCGGGCTGGAACAAAACCATGATTCCCGACCTTATGCAACCCGCTTTGCCCGCCGAAAAATTCTGGGCAAAATTTTCGGTTTTTTGGCTGATTCCTGCGCTGTTTGCGTTTTTTACCATTTGGATAACGCCGCAATTAAGGTATGACGGCTCAGAGGTTTCCACATGGGAAGGTGCGCGGTTGTTGTTTTGTCTGTATCTCTGTTTTTCAGGCATTATGATTTTGGCGGGAGCGATTTTTTTCAAAAAAGCAGCCGGAAAAATGCTTGGCGTTTTGGTCGGAATTATTATTTTTTCGACGATAATGCTCGCTAATTTCGGCAAAAATATTCCGAAGCCTGCTTGGCTACAACAATTCGGCAACTATCTCGCGGCTGAAAGTTACAGAATTACAATTTTTCAACTCGCAGTCGGCTTTTTGGTCGTAACGGTTTGCACAGCAATCGCTTACAGAAGATTCAAACGTTTAACTCTTAAACATTAAAAAATTATGGATTTCAAAGAAAGCAGACCGATATATTTGCAGATTGCCGATAAAATTTGCGGCGAAATCTTAACCGGCAAATTCGCTGAAAATGAGCGTATTCCCTCGGTCAGAGAATATGCTTCCGGGTTGGAAGTAAACGCCAACACCGTAGTCCGCTCATACGACTTTTTGCAAAACAAAGACATCATTTTCAACAAGCGCGGAATAGGATATTTTGTGGCGGAAGGCGCGGCGGAAAAAATCCTTCAAATGCGCAGAGAGATGTTTATGAATGAGCAACTTAAAGATTTTTTCAACGAAATCGACATTCTCAAAATCTCTATCAACGAAATTGTAGAACTGTATAATCAACGGAATAAATCATGAAAAAGATAATATTGTCAGTTGTAACGGCGGTGATGTTTGCCGCCTGCAACCCTTACGGCAGCGAAATACCAAAACAACTCGTCGGAAATTGGATTAATGAACAAAATGGTAATTACGATTACGGTTTTTTTGAAGAATTTGCTGTCATAAAAAACGATTTTTGGAAATACAAATCCGTTACCGAAAAAGAAATCGTCTTGGAAAATAAAAACACGCAAAAAACTTTGTCAGTCAATGTTTTAAGCGATTCAACGATAACTGTTGACGGCGAAAAATATTTCAAAATCATTTATCCTGAGGGCGTAGAAAACACTTCTCCGTTGGAAGTGAAAAAGATAGCCGATGTGTATTTGCAAAAAATGTCGTATTTCCCTGATGTTAAAGAAGATACAACGGATTTTGCGCCGTACGTTTACAACCGTTACGACTCTGCGACGGTAAACTATTACGAAAGAAACACGGCTAAGGGTTTTAATTCGTTTTCAAGGCGTTTTCATTCTGGTAATCATACCAAATATTTGGACATCGTGAAAATGAACAACAACGGTTTCCACGGCTGCGGAGCGCATATAATTGACACGGCGGAGCATTACGGCGAAAGATACGTTTTCAGAGTTCCGACCGAGGGTGTCAGCGAAATTCATGACGGCAATCTGCTTGAAAATTGGGGCGAAGTCATTTATTTGCCGTCAATTATCGAGCCTGATGACACGCTGTCGTTTTTCCTTTCACGCGAGACTTTTGATGTTTTCGGTTATAGAAACGAACATTACGCCATGGGCGACAATCAGAGATTTTTCCGCGAGCAGGATTTGTTTTTCAATTATCTTGTAAGTCAGAATATTAGAGAATACAACAACTGGTGGTATTCAGATTCTACTTCTTATTATGACAGACGTTATAAAAAATTTGTAGAGGACACAACGCTTTTGGCAAAATTTGTCGCGCAAAGCAAAATGCCGCTGTCAAAAAAATTTGTGCATTACAACAAAAATGTAACGCTTTACAAATTTGCTTCGGAGATTGTCGGATGCGAAGAGGCGGAAGATTTTTTCAAGCAAAATCCGCAACTTTTCAACGAACAGGAAGTTTTGTTGAGTTACTGGGGCGTTACCTTTGTGATGAAATATCTTAAAAATCAACGAGATACTATTGTAATTACCCCAGATATTAACGCCTGTATTATGTGTGTAGGCGGGCTTATCAATCCGAAAAAAGTAAAGGATTTGGGTTTCAGCGATGATTTTGTGGACTTGTTGAGGTTCGAGTTTTTTGATATTTATAAGGACAAAATGGGAGACGATTATGTGTATGCTTTTACAGATGAGGAAAAGCAGCATTTTCTTTCCAATGTCAAAAGCGAAAAATACCGCAAGGAAATGGAGTACTTTTTTGCACAAACCGGCGATTCTGTTTTTGCGGATTTGATAAAGGATTACAAAGGCAAAGTTGTGCTGTTGGAATTTTTTGATGCGTTTGGTAAAGAAAGCCGGACAATGACTTTCGAGACAATAAAATTGGAAGACGAATTTTTAAGCAAGGACGTTGAATTTGTGTATATTGCGAGGGATTTTGGGACGAACTGGAAGGATTTCAGAAATAAAACCAAAGGACATCTTTTTCCGCTTCAAAATTATAAGTTTAACGGCGTGCTTAATAAATTCCAAGCGTCAATGTATCTTCCTTTATATGTCATTGTCGGCAAAGACGGCGAGGTGAAAGATTTTCACACGGGATTCAAAGGCGCGGAGTATTACAAGCAAAAATTTGAAGAAGAATTGAAAAAATAGAAAAATGTAATTTGCGGTCGAAATATTTTGATCGCAAATTCTTTTTGAAATTTTTTCTCGAACCCTGTAATATTTTTGTAATTTTGTTGTCTAATTAGTAACATAAACATTTAATATTCTAACATGAAAAACATTATTTTAGCATTTTTAATGCTGTTGATGCCGCTAATTATGTCGGCACAACGTACAATTGAAAACCCCACTTTCGGGGCAAAAGGAATTGGCTCTATGAGTCTTGGTATTGAAAAAATCGTCCTCCAAAACGATGTTACCAAACTCTATATGGTCTATTATCACGGACAAGGCGGCAGTTTTAATCTGAACAATACTTGTCGTATAGTTGCTGGCAGCAAAGAATTTAAAGTGCTTTCGGCGGAGGGAATTGAACTTAGCGGTCCTTTCATTCAGAAATTCAACAACGAAGAAACACATTTTGTACTTAATTTTCCGCCGTTGGACAATGGCGTTGACCGCTTCGATTTCATCGAGGACTATTGTGACCAATGTTTCAAGATTTTTGATGTTGCGCTCACCGACAAAGCCGCTGCCGACATCGAGGCAAAGCGTAGTGCCGAAGTTATTCCCGCTGCTATCAAAAACTACGCTGCAAATATCAAGGACAATGGTCAAAGTCTTGAAAAAAACGAATTTACTTTTGATACGGCTGTTGTGAAAGGCAAAATTTACGGTTTCGATTCCCGAATATTCGGAGGTAAATTGAATCCTGAAATTGCGGTTTATTTTTACAATCCATTTGGCGCAGATCAGGTTTCGTATTCGGCGATGATTCAAAGTGACGGCTCATACGAAATAAAAGTTCCGATGATAACAAAATATCAGACGGCATTTTTTATTATGCGACCAATTATAAACAACACTATTCTGCTTACCGCAGGAAAAACTGTTACGGTTGATTATGATTTTCAGCAGGTTTACAAACCGTGGGAACTACCTAACAGCCTTTTAACTCCGTATTTTTCAGGTGAAAACGTTGATATTAATTATGGGTATACAAAATACACCTCGATTGATATGTACGGCACTTTGATAGCCAATCCGCTAACAATTTTGAATGTCGCAAATTTCTCAATGCCGCAATACAAAGATTACGTTTATAAAAACTTTGAGGATTTCAACAAACAAGTTGATGAAATGCTAATTACAAAACGTGCCAAAGAGTTGTTGAAAATCGCGTTAAAAGTCCAGCAAGCGTATTATCTCTCGATGGGAACCACTTTTATTGAGAGTGCGTACCGACAAGTTAACGGCATAGGTTACCGCGAACCGATTCCTGATTTCAAAACACCCGAAATGACAGAGGATTATTTGGATTATGCTATAACTCTTGGTCTTGACGATATGATGATGTTTTATGCCAACGATTACGGTTATGCTATTTGCGGTTGGAATATGTGTCTGAACAGAGTTTTTCAGAAAAATTTGACATACGACCTTTGGATTGAAGTTTCGTCAAAATTTTTAAATAATCTGCCGTCAAACTTCAAGATGACGAAAAAAGAAAAACAATTGGCAAAAGAAATTGCAGAAAAAATCCGCACAAAAGACACTTCAAGAACTGCCATTGAACAAGCATTTGTAAAAAAATACGGTACTGAAATTGATGCTTGTATTAAAAAACAACTAACAAATTTACAAGCTGAGAATGCCCAAAAAGCCGATGCGTTTTTAGCTAAAACGTTTAGTAATGAGAGTTTTTTTAGGGATTTTATTAAATTGCAGGAATATTGTCAAACACTTTTGCGTCATGCAGTTGTGGAGGATTCGTTGGTAAAAGAAATTGAAAAAATGCGTTTACCGTTTTATGCGGAATATGTCAAAGCCAAAAATGCTGAAATTACGGCACAAATAGAAGCCGAAAAGAAACGTGGCGGCTATTATGTTCACAAAGCTGGCGATAGCGAAGGTGATTCGTTGTTTGTGGATTTGATAAAGGATTTCAAAGGCAAAGTAGTTTTGATTGACTTTTGGAATACGTGGTGTGTTCCATGTCGTCAGGCTTTAAAAGAAATGGAACC
>JAFXUC010000102.1 GCA_017535325.1 Bacteroidales bacterium
ATTCACGCAAATCAAGGACATTCCCGACAGTTTTGTCGCGGCAGACGAAATTGAAATCGGCTTCGGGAACAAGATTCCGCTCTGGCTGTTCGGAATGATGTATTAGGAAAATAAAAACATCATCTTTTTAGTTATATTGCAATGCCAGACGTGAAATACTGATTTTTCTGAAAAAAATGTAGAAAAATTTTCATAAAAAAAAAAAATAATATATTTTTGCAAAAAGAAAATTTCAAAAAAATAGTAACAAATGAGCATACTTGTTAACAAAGATTCGAAGGTAATTGTTCAAGGATTCACCGGCAGCGAAGGTACTTTTCACGCCGGTCAGATGATTGAATACGGCACTAACGTTGTCGGCGGCGTTACCCCCGGCAAAGGCGGTCAGACCCATCTTGACAGACCCGTTTTCAATACCGTTGAAGAAGCGGTTAAGGCTACGGGGGCTAACGTAAGTTGTATTTTCGTTCCGCCGGCATTTGCCGCTGATTCGATAATGGAAGCCGCCGAAGCGGGTATCAAAGTGATTGTCTGCATTACCGAAGGCATTCCTACTCAGGATATGGTTAAGGTAAAAGAGTATCTTAAAGATAAAGATACAAGACTTATCGGTCCTAACTGTCCGGGTATTCTTACCGTTGGTCAGGCAAAAGTCGGAATTATGCCGGGCTTTATCTTCAAAGAAGGTTGTGTAGGCGTTGTATCTCGTTCAGGTACACTTACTTACGAGGCTGTTGACCAGGTAACAAAAGCAGGTCTGGGTCAGACGACGGCTATCGGTATCGGCGGCGACCCGATTATCGGAACCTCAACCTTGGACGCCGTAAAACTTTTTATGGCAGACCCCGAAACAAAGGGCATTATTATGATAGGCGAAATCGGCGGTTCTATGGAAACCGATGCCGCTTACTGGATTAAAGAACACGGCACAAAACCCGTTGTAGGTTTTATCGCCGGACAGACCGCACCGAAAGGCCGCAGAATGGGACATGCCGGCGCAATTATCGGCGGAAAAGCCGATACTGCTGCCGCTAAAATGCAGATTATGAGAGAGTGCGGAATCACGGTCGTTGAGTCTCCCGCTGATATGGGAAAGGCAATGGCAGAATTGCTGAAAAAATAATCATAATCAATGATATCAAGCGTTCCCCTTTCGTCTTTTTTGGGCGGCGGGGACGTTTTTATTAATTTCAAATATGAATGAGTCTATATTAAGCGCGTTGATGCAAATGTTTGCTATCGTGGCAACGATGAAAGCCTCCGACGAAATGTCAGAGGATTCGCGTACTACGGTGGAGGCATATTTGAAACTGCAACTGAGTCAGCAACTTGTTGATAAGTATCTTAAACTTTTCGATGAGTATTATGCTATTCAGAGTGGTGCTGCACGCAAAAATTCCGACGCAAAGCAGAAAAAGCGCAATTCGATGAACTCGGTGAAAGTCTTGAAAATTTGTAACGAGGTCAACGAAACGCTTCAACAACACGACAAAATCATCGTGGTAATCCGTCTTTTGGAGTTCGTTAAAAGCACTGTTGACGAAAAAGACCTTGACTTTATCAACACCGTCGCAGAAACTTTCAACATTCCCGAACAGGAATACACCGACCTGAAAGCTTTTGTCCTGTATTCTGCAAAGGAGATAACCGACAAGACGCAGTTTATGATAGTCGGTTCGCAGCCCGTTCCGCTCGAACTCGCTACGGCAAAATTCATATTTGAAAAAAATCTCAAAGGCGTTATTGAGATTATCCGCATGAAGTCGGTCAACCTGCTGTTTTTCAAGTACACAGGCAGCGAGACCGTTTACATGAACTCCTCGCAGGTTATCCCCGAACGAACTTATCTTATGGGTAACGGCGCGGTTATCAAAAGCGCGAAAATTACGCCCGTATATTTCAGCGACATTTCAAGCCGTTTTATTCTTGACGAACAGAAATCGAAGTTGGAGTTTGCCGTTGAGGACATTGAGTTCAGGTACGGCAACAGCGACAACGGTATTCACAAATTCTCGTTTTACGAGGAATCGGGCAATCTTATCGGTATTATGGGTGGCAGCGGCGTCGGCAAGTCAACGCTTCTGAACCTTTTTATCGGCAACTATCCTTTGGCGGGCGGCAAAATCACAATCAACGGTTATGACTATGTTGACGGCAAGGAAAAATTAAAAGGCGTTATCGGTTATGTGCCTCAGGACGATTTGCTGATTGAGGAACTTACTGTTTTTCAGAATTTGTATTTTAACGCCAAACTTTGTTTCAACAATTTTTCTGAGGAGCAGATTATTAAGACGGTGATGAAAATCCTGACCGAAATGGATTTGAGTGAAATTAAGGATCTCAAAGTTGGCGGACCGTTAAATAAATTTATCTCCGGCGGTCAGAGAAAACGTCTTAACATTGCCCTCGAACTTATGCGTGAACCTTCGGTTTTGATAGCCGACGAGCCGACCTCAGGTCTTTCGTCAGCCGATTCCGAAATGGTTATGACGCTTCTCAAAGAGCAGACTTTCAAGGGAAAACTAGTCATTGTAAACATCCACCAGCCTTCGAGCGACATTTTCAAGATGTTCGACAAGATTCTCGTGATGGACAGGGGCGGTTATCCGGCATATTACGGCAATCCGCTTGACGCTATTTCGTATTTCAAGAAGATTTCCGACAATGTTTCGTTTCAGGAGGGTGAATGTCCTCTTTGCGGCAATGTCAATCCCGAACAGATTTTGGAAACCCTTGAAGCAAAGATGGTTAACGAGTACGGAAAACTTACCCGCAACCGAAAAATTACTCCGAAAGAGTGGTACGGTCTTTTCAACGAAAACATCGCGCCCAAAATCAAGGAGAAGAAAAAGAATTTTCATGAGGAAAAAACGGAAATTCCAGAAAACAATTTCTGTATTCCCGACAAGTTCAATCAGTTTAAGATATTTTTCAGGCGTAACATTCTGTCAAAAATAGTTGACAGACAGTATATGCTTATCAATCTGTTGGAGTCGCCGGTTTTGGCGTGCATTTTGGCATATTTTATCAAGTTTTTCTCCGGCACGCCTGACGATCCGAGCGAATATGTTTTTGCAAACAACGAAAACATACCGGCTTATATGTTTATTTGTGTTATCTGTTCGTTGTTTATCGGCTTGTCAGTCAGCGCAGAAGATATTATTAGAGACAAGGTGATTCTTAACAGAGAGCGGTTTTTGAATCTCAGTTGGACGAGTTACATCAACGCCAAAATCGTAACGCTTTTGATTTTGTCGGCCGTTCAGACATTTACGTTTGTCTTTTTGGGTAACTTAATACTTGAAATTCACGGACTTACGCTAAATTATTGGTTTGTATTGTTTACGACATCTGCTTTTGCAAATATACTTGGACTTAACGTGTCTTCGGCACTCAGCAGCGTTGTCAACATTTATATTCTTATACCTTTTATAATAGTGCCGGAACTTTTGTTCGGCGGCGTTTTGGTAAGTTTCAACAAGTTGCACAAGGATTTTGCCTCGGCGGACTGCGTGCCTGTTGTAGGCGACGTGATGACCTCGCGCTGGGCTTACGAGGCTTTGGCTCTGACTCAGTTTGAGGACAATCCTTACAGCAAGCATTTCTATCTTGTGGAGAGAAAAATCTCCCAGGCTAACTACGATGCGACATTCCTTGTTCCTAAGTTGAAGACTCTCAACGAACTGTCGCGCAGGGCGGTTAAGACCGGCGAAAACTTGGACAAAGTGGAACGCGACTTGAAAGTCATCAAAACGATGATTGTTCAGATTTGCAAGGACAGGGGCTTGGAGTTCAAGGACGTTGACAGGATAAACAAAGACGGCTACAACGACACTGTTGCTGACGCTCTGGACGACTTTTTGGAGGACGTAAAAGTCAAGGCTGAAAAAGAGCAGTACCGTGCCTCTGAGGAAAAAGACGACATTTACGCACGCCTTGTCAAGGAACTCGGTTCGCGTACAGCGGTTAGAAAACTTCAAAGCGACAATCAGAACAAGCGTTTGGAAGAAATGCTTCTCAACAAAAACGAAGTCGAAAAAGTGCTTGTAACCGCAAGCGGCAGGCTTGTCCAGCAGAAAGACCCCGCTTATCATATTACGAGGTTTACTAACGGAAGGGCGCATTTTTATTCGCCCGTCAAGAGGCTCGGACCTTTGGAAATAGGAACGTTTGCCTTTAATATGGTGTTTATTTGGATAACTACGGTGATACTTTATTTTGCCTTAAAGTTTACGCTGCTGAAAAAACTGCTTGACAAGATAAGCGGTTTTCAATTCAGTCTCAAACTCAAAGCAGACAAAAAGCAGGTTGCCGCTCAAAAATAAGATGTTATGAAAAAGAAAGTATTGATGATTGCGGCGGCTCTCTGGGCAGCCGTGCTGGTTGGCTTTATATTCGGTTGTTCAAACGCCGGCTCTGACAACAACCGTTTGAAGGGCAAAATCCATTTGTTGAAAAACGAAAGCGTGGCGTTGAAGATAAAAATCGTGCCGTATGAAGGCGGTCAGAGATATGTTACCGCAAAGTTTTTCGACCTTGACGGCATGTTTGTCGGCAGGTTTGAGCGCGAGTACAACGGCGGCGACATTCTTCTTACGATGGGCGATATAAATGTCGGCGGACGTCATGTGGTTTTTCCGCTGAAGATGGTTTACGGTGAAAACAATTCTACGGTTATCCCTTTGACGGAGTATTACGCAAAAGAGGGCTATCCGAAGATTTACGTTTCTCGCAACATCGACACCGTTTTGCGGCACGAAATCGGAAAACTTTATTCTGTATATTCCAAAGGCGACATTAAGTTGGTGGAGGAGCAGTACGGAGAGGTGTCTTCCGACAGTATAGTTTTGAAAAATCCTCAGGACAGGGTTTTGTACGAGTTCAAAGTAAGAGCCAAAAGAGCCGAAAAATGAAAATCGTAATTACCGGCGCGTCGTCGGGTCTCGGCATGGAAACGGCTAAACTGTTTATCAAAAACGGTTGGGCTGTAACGGTCTGTGCCCGCAGGACAGAGCGTTTGGAAGAGTTGAAAGCCTTGTCAGAGAGGGTTAAGACGGCGTTTTTGGACGTTAACAGTCCGGAAAGCGCGGACACCTTGACCGGACTTCTAAATGCTGACGGCGGCACGGATATTTATTTTCACGCCTCCGGCATCGGCTGCCACAATATTGAAACAGATTTGGAAAAAGAACTTAACGTCTTGAATACCAACTGTTTGGGCTTTTCGCGGTGTATAATTACGGCTTTTAATTATTTTAAGCAGAAGGGCGGGGGACATATCGCCGCAATATCCTCTGTTGCGGGGACAAAAGGTCTCGGTGCCGCTCCCTCGTACAGCGCGTCAAAGGCTATGAACAACGTTTATTTGCAGGCTCTTGCGCAACTCTCGCGGACAACAGGCGCAAATATCACCTTTACGGATATAAAACCGGGTTTTGTCAAGACGGCTCTTTTGGATTCTCAGCGCAGTTATCCGCTGCTTATGAGCAAGGAATATGCTGCAAGAAAAATATACAAAGCAATTATTAAGAAAAAAAGAAAGGCTATAATTGATTGGAAATACGCTATTTTAGTATTCTTTTGGAAACTTATACCTGATTTTGTTTGGGAGAGAATGAGGATTGACGCGTCGGAAAATAAAAAAATATAAAAAAATTTTTCTCTTAAAGAAATAATATGTACTTTTGAAACCTGAAAAAAAAATTGTAACAAGCAATGTTAGAACCGATTTTAATACAGCAGACAAGCGATACTCCGAGGGTTGAACTTGATAAGGAAAGAGGCGTTTTTGAGTTTTCGGGAAAATCTCTGCCCGAGGACGTGATTAAATTTTTCTCTCCGGTCCAGGAATGGTTTTCGCGGTATTCGGAAGACCCTAACCCCGAAACTGAAATTTCTTTTCACTTAGACTATTTCAATTCGTCGAGTGCGAGGGTTATTGTAAAAATTTTAATCGGTTTGGAGGCTATCAACGGTAGTAAAAGTAATGTTCATGTAACATGGTATTACACTGAAAACGACGAAGTTATGTATGACCGTGGATTGGAACTCAAAAGCGTGCTGAATCTGCCTTTTTCGGTGGAAGAAAAAAAATAAAGTTAACAAAAGAAAAAAAATTAACAAAATTTCATTTACAGATGGAATCAAAGGATACTGTCTCTGTTGAGCAGGCACAGGAAGTGAAAAAACCGAGTGCCGCAGAACTTGTTTTACAAACACTTGAAGCCCTTAAAAATAAGGACGAAGATTCGTTGAAAGAAAAAATCGAGGAGTTTAAATCCGGAATGGAAGCCGCTTCCGCCTCAGAGGAGGATATGCAGGAGGACGTTCATGAGGAGACTGCCGCAGCCGAGGATTATTCGGGTATGGACAGGGAGCAACTCTTGAAAAAAATGCAGGAAATTGTTCAAAACGGCGATATTCTCGCGGTACGCTCTCAGGTGGACGCGCTTAGAACGCAGTTTTATAAAATAAAGGAAAACAAAGCCGCCCAAGAACCTACGGAAGACGGCGAAGTCGCAGAAACTCAGGAACTTGACCCCTTGGAGGAACAGTTCAAGTCGCTTTATTCGCTTTACCGTGAAAAGCGTAACGAAATTAATTCGCAAATCGAAAAACAGCAGTTGGAAAACCTCGCCGTTAAGAAGGAAATCATTGAAAAAATCGAAAAACTGATTAATCCCGAAGGTTTCAGCAAGCAGACATACGAGGATTTCAAGACGCTTCAAAAACAGTGGAACGAAGTCGGCAAAGTGCCTCAGGCTGAGGCTAAACAACTTGCGGAGGCTTATCATGCGCAGGTTGAAAAGTTCTATTATCAGGCTAAAATCGAAAAAGAGTTGAGAGATTTGGACCTCAAAGTTAACACTGATAATAAAATAAAACTTTGCGAAAGGGCAGAGGAACTTATTATTCAGCCGAAAATCGTTAACGCTTTTAAGGAATTGCAAAAACTTCATGAGCAGTGGAGAGAAATCGGACCCGTTATCGCTGACAAAAAAGAGGAACTTTGGGAAAGATTCAAACTCGCTACCTCGAAAATCAACAAACGTCATTTGGAGTATTACGACAATCTCAAAAAAGAGCAAGAGCAGAATTACAAAGCGAAAACTTTGATTTGCGAAAAAGCCGAGGAAATTGTCGCAACGCCGTGCAATTCGATGAAAGAGTGGGAGGCTAAATCCAAGGAAATCCTTGAACTTCAACAGATTTGGAAACTTGTGGGTTTTGCGCCCAAAAAATACAACACAAAAGTTTACGAAAGATTCCGCCGTTCATGCGACGAGTTTTTCGGCAAAAAACGTGATTTTTATCTCCAAAGCCGCGAAGAGGAAGACAACAACCTTTTGATTAAGGAAGACCTCTGCGCTCAGGCCGAGAGCATGAAAGATTCAACCGACTGGGGCAAAACAACGGAGTTTTACAAAAAACTCCAAGCCAAATGGAAAACAATCGGCGCAGTTCCCAGAAAAAATTCGGAAGAACTCTGGCAGCGTTTCCGCGGTGCTTGCAATGCCTTTTTTGAAAACAAGAAAAAGCATTTTGAGGAAAAAGACAAGGAAGAGGAAGAAAACCTCAAACTTAAAGAGCAGATTATCAGCGAAGTGGAAAGTTTCCAGTTCGCTGAAAACGACGAGGATAATATCGCACGCTTGAAAGAGTTTCAGAAACGCTGGTTGCAGACCGGTGCTGTTCCCCGTCCTAAAAGAGACAAGATTTTTGACCGTTTCCGCAAAGCCATCGACGCTCAGTTCAACAAAATCAACATTGACGAGGCAAAACGCAACGAGGTTAAAATCAAGAATTTAATCGAGTCTTCTTTGAACTCGCCGTCAGGTTACGAAAAACTCCGCGCTGAAAAGGACAAAATTAAAACGAGAATTGAAGGTTTGCGTCAGCAGGTTATTTTGGCAGAAAACAATCTCGGATTTTTCTCCGAATCTAAAAATGCTGAAAATATGATTGAAAGTTTCAAGAGAAAACTCGAAAAGTCAAAGGCTGAAATCGCAACGCTTGAAAAATTTTCGTCGATGCTTTCAAAGGCGATAAATGAAATCGTCAGCAAGAACAAAAAATAACAGGATAAAAGAGAGAAATGGATAAAAACACGCTTATAGGAATTGTACTTTGTATTGCTGTTTTCATAGGTTTTTCGTTGTACAACCGTCCCTCTGAGGAGCAGATTCAGGCGCAGAAACGTTACAGGGATTCTGTTGCGGCGGTTCATGCGGAGAGGGTTCAGGCTGAACTGGCGCAGGAGAGGCTGCGCGATTCCATCGCCGGACTTTCGGAGTCAGTTTTGACAGATTCGGCTCAGATGGCGGATTACGCAAGACAGTTCGGAAAATTCTCCGGCTGCGCTTTCGGCGAGGAAAAAGAAGTTGTACTCGAAAACGAAAATGTAAAAGTTACGTTAAATTCAAAAGGTGCTAAAATCTCGGAAGTTGAAGTTTTGGGTTATCAGACTTATTCGGGCGAGCCTTTGATGGTTATGAAAAAGGACGCCTTGAACGAGATGAACATCGACTTTTTCTGCGGCTCGCAGGCTGTTTCTACCAAAAAACTGTTTTTCAACTGTGTTAAACAGACAAAAAACGAAGCGGTTTTTCGTGCGGCAGTTGACGGCGGTTCGTGGTTGGAGTTTGCTTATAGCCTTCAAGAGGGAAGTTATCTTTTGGATTATTCGGTAACGTTCCACAATCTTGACGGGGTTCTCAACAAGAATTCGAGTTACATAGACTTTACTTGGAATCAGGCTTTGCCGGTTTTGGAGCGCGGCAACAAATGGGAGTCGCAACATTCGGGACTTTATTATAAGTATGAGGACGACGGTGCGGAATATTTGTCGCTGACTGCGGACGAAGACAAAACCAACCTCAACGGTTTTACGAAATGGATTGCTTACAAAGGCGAGTTCTTTTCGTCGGTTTTGATTGCGGGAGCGCATTTTGCAAACGCCGAGGTTTCGTTCAGAAACATCAACACGAACAATAATTTCAAATTTTTGTCTTCGCGCGTAGGTTTTTCTGTTTCGGACACGGTAAAAAACATGGCGTTTTATTTCGGTCCCAACAAGTTCAAGACTCTTAAAGAGACCGTTCTGACTGCCAATGGCGAGACACAGGACGACCTCGGACTTCAAGAACTTGTACCGCTCGGCTGGGGAATTTTCGGCTGGATCAACAGGATAGCGATTATCCCCTTGTTCAACTGGTTGGGCTCTTTTATTTCAAGTTACGGTTTAATTATTTTGATTATGACCGTAATTATAAAGATTGTGATTTTTCCGCTGACTTACAAGTCGTATAAATCGACGGCTTCGATGCGTGTTTTGAAACCGCAGGTTGAGGAGATTAACAAAAAATATCCGAAACAGGAGCAGGCGATGGAAAAGCAGCAGGCTGTTATGGCGTTGTACAGAAAAGTGGGTATTTCTCCAATGGGCGGCTGTCTGCCTTTGTTGTTGCAAATGCCTATTTTGATTGCTATGTTCAACTTCTTTCCGGCTTCAATAGAGTTGCGACAGCAGGGATTTCTCTGGGCTACTGACTTGTCGTCGTATGATTCAATTTTGGATTTGCCTTTTAGTATTCCATGGTACGGCGACCACGTAAGTTTGTTTACGCTTTTGATGGCGGCTGCGATGGTGGTTTCTACGAAGATAAATTCTTCTCAGATGGATACCGGAAGCCAGCAGATGCCCGGAATGAAAATGATGATGTATTTTATGCCGGTGATGATGGTCTTTTGGTTCAACGATTATTCGTCAGGTTTGAGTTATTATTATTTCTTGTCAAATATCATAACGATAATTCAGATGATTATCATCCGCAGGACACTTGACGAAGAAGAAATTTTGAAAAAACTCAATTCAAAGGCGGCTAAAAACGCAGGCAAAAAGAAATCAGGTTTTATGGCGCGTCTTGAAGAGGCTCAACGCCGTCAACTTGAAGAGATGAAAAAACAACAGAATAAAAAACGTAGATAACTTTTTAAAAAACTTAAAAACATGAAAAAGATTTTTTTAATGGTCGCAGTAATGATTGCGGCAGTAAGTGCGTCTTTTGCACAGGATTTTACTTTCGGCGCAAGGGTCGGAATGAATGTGGCAAATATCGGCGGAGATGGTGATGGCGATTCAAAACTCGGTTTTAAAGCCGGTGTTGCTGCTTGTTTCCCGCTTGCTGATAATATTTATCTTGAACCGGGCTTGTACTTTTCTCCGAAAGGTTCAAAAAAGGAATATACTATTGCTAATGTAACAGCAAAGACTTTTTGTAATCTTAATTATATAGAAGTGCCGATTAATGCTGTTTACAAGTTTGAAGTTAACAGTAATTTTGCTGTACGCGGTCACATGGGTCCTTATTTCGCTTTTGGTTTAATGGGTAATACAAAAACAAAAATTGACGGAAAAGTTGATAAAGATACCAAAGTGAAGAATTTCAGTGACGGTCATAATAAAGCAGGTTATCCTCATAATGATTACAGTGCTTTTGACTTCGGTTTGGATTTCGGTGCAGGTATTGAGTTTAGCGTTTGTTATTTAGGTGTACAATACGACCTCGGTTTAATTGATTTCAACCGTAACAGAGGTGATGTAAAACTTCGTAACGGCGTATTCTCAGTTGATTTCGGTATCAACTTCTAAAAATAAAAAGTTTTAAAAAAAACGGTATCACAAATTTTTTTGCGATACCGTTTTTTTTTATAAATTTACGCCGTAAAAAATTAAAAATCGAAATAAATTATGTGTGAAGTTTCGGTAATTTCAAAGTCAATGATTAGGCTGAGCAGAAGAACTTTTGCTGAAAGGATTGATTTGCTTTCAGACAGCCGCAAAGAAAATTCGTTGGCAAGGCTTAACGCGCAGATAAAAAAACTGACTAAAAATCTGCGGACTCAATTCTCTACGATAACAGAAAAAGATTATGGAATTTTAAAACCGTATTTGTCTTTGTTGATAGAGACTTTGACAGGATTGTTTAAGGCGTATCAAAACAGTTATTCTTTTGAGGAAAAAGAAATTTTGAAAACTAATATTTCGGATTTGAAGGAAATTGACAACGATATTTACAATTTCCGTGTCAAAATTTTTAAGAATCCGGAATATCAGGAAGTAATGTCAATGTTGAAAAATATTTGAAATAAAATGCCGCTTTATTTTACGATTCAAAATTTCAGGGTACGGCTTACCGCTTTGCTTACAGTCAGGAAGAAGGTTTATGCGGGAGTTTTGGACGAAATTGCAAGGGAATTTTCGTCTGCGGATATTGCCAAACTCCGTGTTAACAATGATATGATTTTGTTGGAGGATTCGTTTATTGTTATCAAATTGCGGTTGCCTGACAAGAAGCAGAAACTTTCAAAAAGTAACGGCTACCGCATTATTTATCTGACGTACAAAGATGTTGATAAAGTCGTTTTTTTAGACATTTATCCTAAGAGGGGACCTTTACAGCAAATCAGTATTTCCGATAAAGACTTGTTGAATTTGTTGAAAGAATATTTGTCAGAGTCAAAAAACGGCTTGTTGGAGGAATATGTTTTTTGAAATCAAAAAACGGTGTGAAATTCACACCGTTATAATATTGTTTCTGATTGCGAACTTCATCAAATCGACGCTGGATTTGAGGTTGAGTTTTTGCATAATGTGGTTTTTATGCGTTTCAACCGTGCGGACTGAAATGAAAAGCCTGTCCGCTATTTCCTGATTCGTAAGACCGTCGCCCCAAAGTTTTAGGATTTCGATTTGCCGCGATGAAAGTGCAGACGAATCGTCGTTGAACTCGTCCGTTTCGTTGCCGGAATCGGGTTTCATCGTATTGATGTATTTTTGGAGAAGTATGTGCGTTATCGATTCGCTGTAAAAATCGTGTCCGCCTCTGATTGTGTAAATTGCCTGAATCAAGTCCGATGCTTCGGAATCAATTGTCAGAAAGCCTTTTGCTCCCGCTTTAATTGCCTTTGCCACAATATCTTCCCTTTGAGAGTCCGCAACAATGAGAATCGATGTTTTGGGAAATTTCATTCTCAAAGCGATTATCATGTCCAAATCGTTATGAGTAATCTCAAAAAAGTTGATAATCAAAACATTAACTATCCTTCCCTGCATTTTTTCAAACAACGAGTCTTTGTCCGTAACGGAAATGACGTTTTTGATGTCGTCAGTGGAGGATATATAGTTTTCAAGGCATTGTTGGAGCAGTTTATGCTTGAAAAAAATACCTGTGTAAATCATTTTTATTATTTATTGCTTGCCGCACAAAGTTATATAGATTTTTTAATAAAAAAAATTAAATAATTGCAAAGTTTTTGCCGTTTTTATTAAAAAATAATAATTTTGCTTTTATGCACACTTTAAAAAAAATCAGAAATATGAAGAAAAATTGTTTGATATTTGTATGTCTCATGTTTTCAACGCTTTGCGGCTGTTTGAAACCTGTTGACGAGTTTTCTGTGCCGGAAATGACGGTGAGTTATTCGGAAAATGATTTGATTTATTTTTCGGAGATACAGACAGCCTCTGTCAACGTCAAAATCAGTTGTGAGGAGGAATTGGTCGGCTTTAAGATGTCTTGTGATCCGCCGAGGTGGCATTTGGATTCTGTTTTTAAGAATTATACGCATGATGCCGAGTTTAATTTGAATTTTGTGCATGAAAAAGGTTTTGTTATCGAAGTGCCAGATTCTACTTATAAACTTACTTTTATGGCGTATACAGAAAACGACTCGGTTTTTGCCCGCAGAACTTTGAAATATAAGTTTGTGTATCCTGAAATTGACTCGTTTGACATTGAACTTTGTGCCGACCCTGCCCAGCCTTGTCTGCTTGACATAAAGAACAAATGTGCCTACAAATATACAGAATTTGCCACGCAGAATTTTGATTTGGTGTTTATAAACGAGCAGAGGATTTTTTATACCACTATGGGTATGTCAGGATTGTCGTTTATAAGTCCTGACGCGCAGGCATATTTGAGCGGATATTTTGAGAGCGTCAACAAGATTTTGCCGCCGTACGAAGAAGGGTATCTGACTTTCAGGGAGACGAAAATCGGTTATGTAAATCCGAAGGCAATCAACAATTCTTTGCATGTAACGGATGCTGTTGTCGGGACGGAGGACGGCTGGTCTCAGGTGAGAATGGAATTGGAAGGTCAGGATTTGGGTGCTGGTTTGCACGATGTGAAACGCGGAACGCTTTATAAATGTCAACTTCATGACGGCTCATACGCGGTTATTGTGTTGAATGCGAAAGTCCCGTCTGAATCAAAAGTTGTTTTGAGAGTGTATTTCCAAAAATAGTAAAAAAAAAAGCGGCGCAGAAAAAACTTTTGCGCCGCTTATATCAATTAATTTTTGCTGATAAAAAAATTTATTTTACCAAAATTTCTTCCAACACAATTCCGGGGTCGAGCAGGTAGATGCGGAGTTTTGTGCGACCTTGCAATCCGTCGGGAATCTTGATTGTGCGTGTCGCATAGCCTCTCAGCACGTTGAGCCGCCATTCTGACGTGAAATCGCCCTCGTGAATCGAAAATTCCTGAACCTTGCCGCCGCCCAACTGCACCGCGTATCTTGCGCCGCGACCTTCATAAACGTGAAGCGTGGGCAGGGTGCGGATTTCGATTTCCTTGTTATTGGGATTGATGTCAATATCGTACTCAACGTATGGCGCAGCGGAAACCTCGTAACTCGGTGTGTCAAAGGGTTGTACGACAACACCATCATTATAACCAAGACCTTTTACGACCTCGATTTTGCTGTCGTCCACCTCGTGCAAACCGCTGAAATTTTTGGCGGCAATCCTTTGATTTGGACGACATTTAAATGGGTGCCAAAGTCCAATGAAAATTCCGTCGATTCGTGCATTGGTTTTTAGATTGTTGATTTTTAGGGTGTTAACGCCTTTTTTGATGCGCAATGTCCCGACGTTGCTCCACATCGGACCAATAATCGGCGAATGCCAAATATTGTTGATTGGTGTTGCCGACGCCTCGAAGACGTTGCCGTCAAAATCGACGCTGCAAAAAACATTGTCAGCCTTTTCCTTAGAAAAATTCCTGACTGGCGACACAGCCTTTATCCACAGCGGAATTTCGCAATCAACGTCGCTGACAATCGTTGCGCCGACAGCCGATAATGCGCTGTCAACGTTCACAAAACGCGGCGAAAGCGATTTTTTGGTCTTGACAAACAAATCGGGCGTGCAAATTGGCGGGTCGATTTTTTCGGAGCGAAACCAATGGTAAGGTTGCCAATTGAAAAAGTTTTGCCACTTGCCGCCGAGGATTTCGTTATTATAATGATTAGTCCAATTGTTAAGTTCGTTGAACATCTTTTGAACGCGGGCAGCGTCCGCCATCGAGCCGAGACTGTCGCCCAAAGTGCCGTTTGCCATACTCCTACGCGCCAAAAGTGTGTATTCGTTGAGCATTGCCGCGCCCTTAATCGGATAACTAATCAACTCAAAATAAGCGTTTTGCAGATGTTGTGGAATCCGTTCCGCCAACAATTCTGCCTCAATGCTCAATGAACGCGCTTCACGCAGACGAGTCGCGAGTTCCTCCTCGTCATAATCCACAAACCAAACGTGGGCATCCTTGCCGCCTGCCTGCAATTTGTAATAACGCTCCATCAAATCTGCAATGTCCTGAGCCACAGCACATCCGAAAGTTTTTTCTGCCCAATATTTGATGTAATTGTGGGCATTGGACGGTTTCCACTTGTCGAGATTCCAAGCCAAATCCATTACAAACGAAATTTCCTTTTCGGCAGGCTTGATGTCGCCGACGTTGAACACCCATATTTTCCTCGCGCCAAATGTGTAAGCCTTTGTAAGTTCGGTACTTAGGAACGACGGCGACAACGGACTTAGCCAAATCCAACTTGCCGGGTCGCCGTGATACGACAAATGATAATAAATGCCCGCGCCGCCTTTGCGTTTTTGTTCGTCGGGGTTGCTGAGGTTGCGGCAATATCCGTGCTTGTCGTCTGACCATAAGAGAGTTACGTCGTCGGGAATTTTCAAGCCGTTGTGGTAAGCGTCCAAAACTTCCTCGTAAGTGCAAAGCACCTGCGGAATTTCTTCGATTGGCTTTTTGATATTGCGGGCGAGCATCTCGCGCTGGTCGTTGATCGCCTGCTGCATTATCTTGAC
>JAFXUC010000103.1 GCA_017535325.1 Bacteroidales bacterium
CAGGAGGATTAATATGAATTTAACAGTCTGACTGTATTTTGCATTGTAATTGGTTGAAAAACAGAGGCTTTTATCGTTAAGTTTCAGCATGTCAAGTACCGTGAAAATGGCACTGGCTGAATTATCGAAATTTTCGACAAAAAATTTTGATAGTTCTTTGAAATTTTTGGTAATTTTGTCCGGCAGCATGATTTTTTTTTGACACTTAAATATACTGATTTTCAGTGTATTTACAAAATTCTTGCTGCCTTTTTTTATTGATTTTTAATCACTTAAATCACTTGCGAAAGTTTAGTAAAAAACATTCTGGCATAATTTTTAAGTGTTAAGCGGTTGCAAAGTTAACATTTGTTTTTGGGATTTGCAAGGAATTACATTCTCAAAATGAAGTTAGTTTTTTATTTTCGTCAAAATTAATTAAATAGTCCGATATTTTTTTTAACTTTGCCCCTGAAAAAAGTTTTTTTTACCGTGAATATTGCAATTATAGACTATAAAGCCGGCAACATAAAGTCGGTGGAGGCGGCTTTGCAGCGTTTAGGCTGCAATACTGTCCTGACAAAAAATCATAACGAAATTTTAAGTGCGGACAAGGTGGTTTTTCCGGGAGTCGGCAACGCGGGAGCGGCAATGGAAGCCCTGAAAAGCGAGTCTCTTGACACGCTTATTCCCCAACTGAAACAGCCTGTCCTCGGAATCTGCCTCGGCATGCAACTTATGTGTGCCTTTTCGGAGGAAGAAAATACTCAGGGGCTTGGAATTTTTGATGTTACCGTCAAAAAATTCCTTCCGAAGTCCGGCGAAAAAATCCCGCACATGGGCTGGAACAATGTTTTTAATCTCAAAACGCCTTTGTATCAGGGAGTTGACGAAAATTCGTTTGTGTATTTTGTTCACAGTTATATGGTTCCCGTGTTTGAGTTTACGGCGGCGGAATGTTCTTACGCGGAAAAATTTTCGGCTTCAATTGCCAAAAATAATTTTTTCGGAACGCAGTTTCACCCCGAAAAAAGCGGAAACACGGGTCTTAAAATCTTGGAAAATTTTATAAAATTATGATAATAATTCCTGCAATCGACATTATTAACGCCCGTTGTGTCAGACTTGAACAGGGCAAATACGAAAACGTAAAAAAATACGACCTCGACCCGGTAAAAGTTGCCGAAGGATACGAAGAGGCGGGACTTTCACGGCTTCATCTCGTGGATTTGGACGGTGCGAAAAAAGGTGCGCTTGTCAATACGGAAGTGCTTTCTTTTGTCGCGCAGAAAACCTCGCTCAAAATTGACTGCGGCGGCGGCATCAAAACCCTGGGCGATGTCGAAATGCTGTTTTCGCTCGGTGCATACGCGGTAAACCTCGGCAGTGCGGCTGTCAAAAATCCCGAAATAATGTCTTCCTGTCTTAAAAAATACGGCGGCGAAAAAATAATTCTGAGTGCCGACGTTTTGGACTCTGAGGTCAGAATCAACGGCTGGCAGTCAGACAGCGGCATGAAAATCAATACGCTGATAGAAAAATTCTTAGGCGACGGTTTGCAGAGAGTCTGCGTTACTTCCATAAAATGCGACGGCATGTTAAGCGGTCCCGACATTGATTTGTACAAAAGGCTGCAAAGGGATTTCCCGCAAATCCGTTTTACGGCAAGCGGCGGAGTTTCTTCAAAAGAGGATTTGTTAAAGTTAAACGAAATTGACATAGATTCCGTTATAGTCGGCAAGGCGGTTTATGAAAACCGTATTTCGCTCGCCGAACTTGCGGAAATAACATCGGAATAAAAAAATGCTGGCAAAAAGAATAATAGCGTGTCTTGACGTAAAAGACAATCAGACGGTAAAAGGCGTGAGTTTCGAGAACCTGCGTTATGCGGGCGACCCTGTTGAACTCGGCAAGGCGTATTCGGAGCAGGGCATCGACGAGTTGGTTTACTTGGACATAACGGCAACCAACGAGGGAAGGAAACAGATTTATTCGCTTGTTGAAAAGGTGGCTCAAAACCTTTCGATACCTTTTACAATAGGCGGCGGAATTTCCGACATCCGCGATGCCGAAAACCTTTTGATTTACGGTGCCGACAAGATTTCCGTCAACTCGGCGGCTGTTAAAAATCCGCAGTTGGTAAGCGACATAGCCAAAAAATTCGGCTGTCAGTTTGTTGTTACCGCCATAGACGCCAAGATGATAGACGGCAAGTGGATTGTCCACACACACGGCGGCAAGCGTCCCACCGACAAGGAACTTTTTTCATGGGCAAAGGAAATCGAAGACCGCGGCGCGGGAGAGATTCTCTTTACCTCGATGAACCATGACGGTCATCAGACGGGTTTTGCCAACGAAGCCCTTGCTAAACTTTCTGAAATTCTGACGATTCCCGTTATTGCTTCTGGCGGGGCGGGGGAGATGTCGCATTTCAAGGACGTTTTTACTGTTGGCAAGGCGGACGCGGCACTTGCGGCAAGTATTTTTCACTTCGGCAAAATCGCGATTCCCGATTTGAAGCAGTACCTCGTAAAAGAAGGAATCAATGTAAGGAGATAAAAAATGAAACGGATTGCAAGGCTGATATTTTTGTTGATTGTTTTGTCCGCTCCGCAAAGCATTTTTGCGCAGTGGGCAGAAAAGGATTTGCCGCAACTCTATCAAAATTTGAAAGAGGCTCAAAACTCCAACGACACCGCCAAAATAATTTCAAATTATATCAACCTTGCTAACGCCTACCAATTATTGAACATTCCTGACAGTTCGTTTTACTACAATACCTCTGCCCTGAAAATAAGCATTTTGAAACGCGATACGGCGGCAATGTCAGGCTGTTATACAAATCTCGGTGCTGAAACTTTTAACCGCGGACTTTACAGACTATCAGAGGAATATCTCTGCAAAGCCGTACATTTGGATTCTATTACCGGCAACGAAAGACAACTTGCTCTTAATCTTTCTTTTCTCGGATTAGTGTACGGAATACAATATATCGACAATCCCGATGATACTACTTTTCGGGACAAAGCCATGGATAAAGTAAAAAAGACGTTGCACCTCAACGGAGACGTGTTTTCCCGATTTAATGCGTATTATGCAGCAACACAATATTATATGTGGCAAAAAATGGACGACAGCACCACACTTTATTATCAAAAATTTTGCGAGGCGGCTCCTTACACCCCATTTTTGCCGATGATCGTTTCGCTTGATGTTGATTATATGATTTATTTTAAGCAATACCACAAGGCGTTGGAATATCTGCAAAAAAACGTTTCAAGTTTTCAACAAAGTAAAATCAGCATGAGGTTTTATTATGAAAAACTTACCTACGTTTATGAAATGCTCGGTGATTACAAAAACGCGCACAATGCCAACACAGAACAATTCCGCCTTCAAAGAGAAATCAGCGACGACAACACCACCCGCGCAATAGCAAACGCCGAGGCGCAAAAAGCCGCCGAAGTGGAACGCATAAAACTCGAAGAAAGCGAAAAGGTTTTTGCCGCCGAAAAAAAACACCTTAAAACCATTTCCATTGCGCTTGGTTTCGGTTTGGGACTTGTCGTGCTGGTTGTTGCACTTTTTTACAGAATGTGGAAAATAAAACGCAATGCCAACAAAATTCTTTCAGAAAAAAACGACCTGCTCTCGCAACAAAAAACCGAAATTCTTAGCAGTATCCGCTATGCAGAAAGAATTCAGCGGGCGGCAATACCTTCACAAAACGAGGTTTTAGGACTTTTCCCCGATAGTTTCATCTATTATCAACCCAGAGACATTGTCAGCGGCGATTATTATTGGACGGTAAAGTGCGGAAAATTTTCCGTTATGGTAACCGCTGATTGTACAGGACACGGTATTCCGGGTGCGTTTCTATCAATGCTCGGAATCTCGTCGCTGAAAGAATTTTTAGCAACCGAACACGACGCTGAATTTCCCGGAACGGTTTTGGACAGAATGCGCGGCTTTATCAAGACAACGCTGATTTCCAAAACCGACGAAACGGTTGACGACGGTATGGATATGACGATTTGCTGTTTCGACTTTGAAAACATGGAACTCCGTTATGCCCTTGCCAATCAGTCAGCATACATAATCAGAAACGGCGAAAGCATAAAACTAAAAGGCGACAGAATGCCTGTCGGACGCTATCTCGTTGAAAAAGAGCATTTTCAGACTCTGAGCGTAAAACTCTGCAAAGGCGATACCGTCTATATGTTTTCGGACGGTTTTCAAGACCAGTTAGGCGGCGACGATTCGGATTTCGGACACAAATTCATGTCAAAAAATCTCGTTGCGCTTTTGGCGGAAATTTCCTCAGAGCCCATGGAATCTCAAAAAGAAAGCATCAAAAAGGCTTTTAACACTTGGCGAAACAACCGCTCTCAAACCGACGACGTAACGCTCGTCGGGATAAGGGTTTAACACCTTTTATATATCCCATTTTGCCGAGACTTTCAGCGACGCCAGAGTGCTTTTTCCCGCTTTGGAAAACGCGGCAATAAGATTATGCGAATTTAACTCCTTTTTTATCTCTTCCGGCGACTTTTCCGAAACAAAAGACACTATGCCCGCAACAGGTTTTTTAGGGTTCAAACCGAAACTTTTGAGAATTTCGTAAAGCCTTAAAGCATTTTTTGCAAGCCTCTGACGCTCTGAATCGTTGTCTTGAAGTATTTTTAATGCGCGGAGAATGCTCGTTTCGTCGGTTGACAAAGTGTTTTTCAAGGTCTTGGACCTTAACCGCAAAAGTTCTATTAAAGTTTTATCTCCGCTGACAAAGGCTCCCGTGCTGCAACTGAGAGAGTTCTGCATGTTAACAATTTTCAAATCCTGAAAATTCTTTACGCCGCAAACCTCGTCCGCGCCGTGTCCTTTTTTGCCGCAGGTCAAAAAGCCGAAACTGTCGTCAACAATTACCAATGCGCTGTATTTGTCAGCCAACATTCTGATTTCCTGCAAATTGGCACACTCTCCCGAATCGTAAAAAATACCGTCCGTAACAATCACTTTCAGACGGCTCATAACGGAAAGTTTCAAAAAATTCTCCAACGATGCCAAATCGTTATGAAAAAAACGCTTCTTGTCTGCGTCGCAGATTTTGATGCCTTTTCTCAGCCACGGCGAAACCGCTGAATCATAGAGAATTATATCGTCCTTGTTCAACAAATCTTCAAATATCTCCACACAAAGCCCCTCGTAAGAGCCGGTTACAAAAGTGTCCTGCGTTTGAAGAAACTCCGAAATTTTTTCTTCCAAAACTGCCGTGTTTTTGCTCTGTCCGCAATAATAATTTGAATAAGTTTTTTGCTCAGAGGACCCTCCCAAAAAATCACAAGTCATTGTGTTTAAGGTTTTTATATCGTCATAACACAAAAAACCGTCTTCGTCGAAACCATGGCAAAAAGTTTCGGGACGGCTCACCGTTTTGGAAATTACAAGTTCCTCCTCAATAATTTTTTGAATATTCTGTTTCAAGACAAAAATTTTTTACGTAAATTAGAGCCGTAAAATTAAACAATAATTTTTAATTGTCAAAGATAAAATGGAATATAAACGTATATTACTGAAACTCAGCGGCGAAGCACTCGCCGGAAAAGACAAATACGGTATCAACGCAGAGGTTTTGGAAGAGTTCTGCAAGGAGATTCTTGCGCTTGTTAAGAAGGGCGTTCAGGTCGGAATCGTTGTTGGCGGCGGAAATATCTTCCGCGGTATTCAAGGCATGAAGAAGGGAATCTCCCGCACAAAAGGCGATTCTATGGGTATGCTCGCAACCACGATTAACGCTATTGCCATCGAAAGTATGATTCAGCAGTTGGGCGGCAAGGCAAAGGTTTTGACCTCTACTCTCATGGAGCCTTACGCCGAAAGATTTTCCGCTGACAGGGCAATGAAGGCGTTGAATGACGGTTATACGGTAATTTTTTCAGGCGGGACGGGCAATCCGTTTTTCACCACCGACAGCGCGGCAGCATTAAGAGGTGTGGAAATAAAAGCCGACATACTTTTGAAAGGCACACGTGTTGACGGCATTTACGACTCAGACCCCGAAAAAAATCCGAATGCAAAGAGATTTGAAACACTCTCTTTCAAGGAAACAATAGAGAAAAACCTGAAAGTCATGGACTTAACGGCTTTTGCGCTGTGCAGCGAAAACAATTTGCCTGTGATGGTTTTTGACATGACAAAGTGCGGAAACCTCGAAAAAATAATTAACGGTGAAAAAATTGGAACTTTGGTAAAATAATTGCAGGTAATTTTCTTAAAATTGCAATTATGGTATACGTCGATGCAGAAAGATTGAAGAATGAGATGTCAAAGGTTTTGAAGGCGTTGAAAGTCAATGAAACCTCTATTGGCAGTATGACGGACAGTGTGGTTGAGGCCTCGTTGAAAGGCATTGACACTCACGGACTTGCCTTGTTTCCGCACTATTACGAAGGCTTTTTGAAGGGCAGGTTGAAAAAAGATCCTCAGTTCAGGATTATAAAAGACAACGGCTCAGCAAAACTTATTGACGCTGACGGCGCAATCGGTCATCATGCCGGCATTTTTGCGATGGATTTTTGTATCGACATGGCTGCCAAAAACGGAGCGGGCATTGTCGCCGTAAAAAATTCCTCACATTTCGGGGCAGCCAATTTCTTTACCGAATACGCCGCAAAACACAACATGCTCGGTTTTGCCTTCACCAACACAAATTCGCTTGTAAAAGCCCACAACGCGGTAGAACCGTTTTTCGGAACCAATCCGATATGTTTTTCTGCGCCAATTGAAGGCGAAGAGCCTTTCTGCTTAGACATGGCGACCTCGGTAATCAGTTGGAATTATGTAAGAAACCACAAAGTGTCAAACACTCCGCTTCAAGACGGTGTAGCGTATGACGAAAACGGCGAGTTTACAACCGACCCGTTCAAAGCCAAATGTGTGCGTCCGGTGGGAGATTACAAAGGTTTCGGCTTGGGAATGATGATAGAGATTTTGTGCAGCGTATTGACAGACAGCGAAATAGGACACGATTTGCAGCCTATGTTCGGCTCTGACATGAGCAAAAACCGCGGAATTTCGCATTATTTTCAGGCGGTTGACATATCAAAGTTTACCAATCCGAAGAAGTTTGCCGCCCGCATGAAAAACCTTGTTGAAAGGGTCAGAGGCTTAAAACCGCTTTTAGGCAAAGAGGTAATGGTGGCGGGCGACCCCGAAAAAAGGATTATGGCTCAAAGAAAAATTTCCGGCATTCCGATTCCTGAAAACGTATGGAACGAGTTCCTGAAAATTTCAGAAGATTTTAGGAATGCGGAAAAATAGAAAAAACTGAAAAAAAATTTTTTTACACGGAAAAACTTTTATACATTTGCTTTGAAAAATGAAATGTATAGAAGTTTTTTTCTTATTATAAAAATACGAGTCTAAACTATGGAATTCAATTGGGAAAATTTCAAAAATGCGTACAAGAATGAATTGGAAGCCCGTCAGGGGTTTATAAAGTTATGTGATTTGTTGATGCAGAAACTGTATCCCGATTACACCATAAAATATTCTGATGAGATTTCTGAAAATGAAAACAAAAAAGACGGCAGCCTGAAAAAGAAATGTATAGTTTATCTGCCGAAATATTTTCTTGACGGGGTTTCCAACTCGCGTAAAGGTCAGATTAGAAAATCCCTCAACGAAAATCTGCCCTACATGAAGGCAAACCAGATTACTCAATGGGTATTGCTTATGCCGTTGCAGTTTTCTGCTGAGGAGTCTTCGTGGTGGCAAAACTGGTCGCTGAGAATCAAGCAGGAGAACGGTGTTACCCCGGTTGTAAAACTCGGTGATGAAATCGCTGCTCTTGCCGGCAAGTTCAATATTGATTTTCAGGGGCTTGAAACAATTGAAAAAACACCTGAGCCGCCTGTTGAAGATGATGTAATGGATTTTGGACTTATTGACGATTCTGTTGAAGTGCAGCAGGAAGCAGAACCTGCGCCTGTGTTCGCCTCCGTGCGGGCACCCGAACCTAATCCTGAGCCTGAGAAAGAAAAAGAGCCTGAGCCTGTGCCTGAACCGGTTTTGGAGGAATTGCTCGCAACATTCGACTATAAGACAAAATTTGAGGCTTTGGAAGCAGAGAAACTTGATTTGCCCGAAAACCAGCGCAAGGTTTTTGACGGACGCAGAGACGAAAGTACGGTAAAAAATTATCTCAACGATTTTGTCTTCGGAGATTTGTCGCAGTTTAGTGGAAAAGACCTTATTAAAAAAGCGCAGATTTATGTCAACAACGAGCAGTTTTCGCGCGGACTCTATATTTATGAGTACACAGAAAAGAAAGGTCTTGTAGACAACACTCTCAAAGAGGACTACCGCCGCGGTGTCAGCGAAAGCAAGTTTCAGTTGAATTATAAATATTATATGATAAAAGGCGATTTGCTGTTTGCAAAACGTGATTTTATCAATGCGTCAGAGGCTTATCACAAGGCTTGCGAAATCGTGGATTCTTACAAGGAAACGCTTGAAGAATACGAGTCAGACATGTCTGTCGCCTCCACCTGTACCACGCTTATGCGCAACAACGAGGCACTTATAAAATATTATGAGGCTTACGGCGAGGCACTGCTTCAAGTAGGCGAGTTCAGCAAGGCTGCCGAGCAGTTTGAACTTGCCTTGGATCAGGACAATACCAACGGAAAAATACAGAACCGTTATGATTTGGCGGTTTATCTCGACAAAGGTACCAACAAATTCAAATCCAAATGGCTGTCGTGGCTTAATGTTTTCACCGCGCCTTTTTATTATTTCAGGGCGAGAAAAATCGACCCCGAAATCAAGGAGTTGGAAAAAGCGGAAAAACTGCGCCGCCGTGCCTTCTGGGGGCTGCTTTTGATTATTCTGCTTCTCGGAGCGGCGTTTGCGCTGTTCTTGTTCGGACGCAGTATTGCGGATTCTGTATCTGCCGGAGACGGTATCAAGGCTGAGAGGTCGTCTACTCCGCTTACAATTCAGATCAGCCGGGGTGATTATTATATGCAGAAGATTACGCCGGAAACCCCGCATTATATTGACTCCGCCATTGTGGCATATCAGCGGGCTGTCAGAATTGACAATACGGACGAGGCTGCTCAGAAGGGGTATCTTACTGCGTGCAAGGCTATGGCTGACTATATTAATCAGGTTCAGCAGCATATCTCTACCGACAGCGCGGAATATTTCCTCAGTATGCGCCGTCCGACGGAAGGTTTGAGACTTTTCAAATACCTCTACGACACGGAAGACAAGACAAAAGGAAAATTCGGCTTTGTTGACACGCTCGGCAACGTGGTGATTGCGCCGCTCTTCGACTTCAACTACCGTACAATGGACGGTCAGGGCGAGACATTCTATAACGGACGTGCGAAAGTCTGTCTTAAAGTTGCCGACAGCGACACCGTTTATTTCTACATTGACCAGCGCGGCAACAGGATAGACGAATAAAACAATGAAAATCATTGTAGCGGTAACCGGTGCAAGCGGCAGCGTTTATGCGGAAAGACTGCTGAAATACTTGTCAATAAACAATCAAATTTTAGCAGTTTTTTCTAAAAATGCAATAGAAATTTATGAGAGAGAAACCGGGGCGGCTTTAAAAGAGGCTGTCAACATAAAAATTTATGACGACGGCGACTTTTACGCCCCCTTTGCTTCCGGCAGTTTTTTGTGTGATGCCATGGTTGTATGTCCTTGTTCCATGGGTACATTGGGACGTATAGCCTCCGGCGTTTCGGATTCTTTGATAACGCGGGCTGCCGATGTTATGTTAAAAGAGCGTAGAAAACTTGTTTTGGTTGTAAGGGAAACGCCTTACAACCTTATTCATATCCGAAATATGGAAACACTGACTTTGGCGGGTGCAGTTGTGTGCCCTGCGTGTCCGTCGTTTTATTCAAAACCTCAAACCATAGAAGATGCGGTTGATACTGTTGTTTTCAGAATCTTGGATTTGCTTGGTGTGGACAATGACGGTTTTCGTTGGGGAAACGTTTAATCTATACAAAATTTCTTCTTTTTCTTTCCTTGTAACATTCACTTAATCAATATATAGAAAAATATTTCAAAAAAACATGTAAAAAAATTTGGAGTTGATATAAAAAATGTTCTACCTTTGCACCCGCAAAACGAAAGGAACGAGGTTCTTTAAGAGATTAGGAAAAAGTAATTAACAAATATTTAACTTAAAAAATTTTGGTGGTTAGAAAATAAGTTAGTAACTTTGCACCGCGATTTCGGCTGATAAAAATCAGCACTCGCGACGAAGTTCTTAACAGAAATTTAACTTAAAAAGATTTGGTAGTTAGAAAATAAGTTAGTAACTTTGCACCGCGATTCTGACACGAATTTGCAGAACGATATTTGAAAAGATTGACAGCAAGCACAAGGCGTAAATAAAGAGAACAAGAAAAACCAACGTCAAGTAAAAAAATAAAAATTTTATACAATGAAGAGTTTGATCCTGGCTCAGGATAAACGCTAG
>JAFXUC010000104.1 GCA_017535325.1 Bacteroidales bacterium
ACCCAAGGCATTTGCACCAAGAGAAGAAGTGAAATTTTAAGACAATTTTTTGTCTAATCTGCCAAAATACACCATCGGCAAAATTATTGCGTATTCTTGCTCATCTTCCTCGCAGTACCAAGCGAGAACAAAACGGATTTTTGCGGATTGAGGTTGATAGCCAAGTTTTTGATATTCAACGATTTTTTCCTTGAAGGCTTGGGAATATTTCAAGACGGCATTTTGATTGTGATACAGATAATCCGTGGACGAAACGCTGAGAAAGTCTCCGCTGCGGAGTTTCAAGATTTCGGATTTTAGATTTTTGAAAAAGTTTAATACAATGTCCTTATGCGTCAGTGCAACTATCAGTTGCTCAGGCTTTTGGTATTCATTGTTGTCAACAGAAAAAACAGAGGCATACCCCTTGAAATTGTCCAAAAGTATTCCACGGTAATCAATGTGCAGAAAACTTTTGGCGCGAGTAAAACCGACATAGAGGCGGCGTTTTTCCTCGTCGGTGGCGGAATTGAGGTTGTTGAGGTACATATAAACGCTGTCAAATTCACGGCCTTTCGCCTTGTGAACCGTAGAAACCGTAACAAACGATTTCTCGGCACGGTAAAAGTCCTCCAACGCCGATTCACGCAAAAACGCTTGAAAATCAGACAGATACCTTTCACTGTAATTTTCTTCAAACGTCTTTATAATTTCCAAAACAAGGCTCAGACACGCACTGTTTGAATAATGTTCTGACAGTTGATTTTTGGCGTTTTCCCAAATTTCAATGCTGATTTTGGGCGTTTGGAGATATTTGTTGATTGTTTTCACAAAGAATCTCAATTCGGCAATGTTCGACAGGTCAAAACCGTCGTTGCTTTGGATAAGTTTACTTTTGATACCGTTTTTGAGAAGGATTCCGAGGATTGAAAGTGCCTCGGCGTTCGTTGAAGTCAATACACAACAAGTGCCGCTTTGATGATTGGTTTTCAGAGAGTTGACTAACGCCGTTTCAAAACTTCCGCTGCAAGTGTGCTTTACCATAACAACTTTGCCTGTTTTTGCGGATTTGGAGACAACGGCGGCGGTTTTCATTCTGCGATTGATGGTCGTTGCAAAACTATTTGCAAACGCAACTATCTGTTTGTCAGAGCGATAATTATCAACCAAATTATATTGTTTTGCGTCATATTGTGTAATCAATCTCCAAAAATATTCCGACGACGAGCCGCGAAATTCATAAATGTTTTGGTCGTCGTCGCCAACGGCTATAACTCTCAGATTGTCATTGCTTTCCATCAAAGCCTCCACGAGAGCAAACTCGTCGGCATCCATATCTTGCGCTTCGTCTATCACAAGCACTTTTTTGATGATTTTGCTTGCTTCAACCTCTTGATTTTTAATCATTTCTGTGGCTTTTTTCACCACGTCGCCCGCGTCTTCAATTTTGCCAATTTGTCCAATCAAATCAAAACAATATGAATGGAAAGTCTTGATTTCCACAAAGTTGGAAGCGTTACCAATCAAAACCGTCAGTCGCCTTTTGAACTCCAACGCAGCCGCCCTCGAAAACGTTAGCATCAGGAGTTGTTCGTGTTTGACATCCTCCAAAAGCAACAATGAGGCAAGTTTATGAACCAAAACTTTCGTCTTTCCGCTGCCCGGTCCCGCCGCTGCAACAATATGTGGCGATGTGGAATCGTCAATTATTTGCTTTTGAGTAACTGACAGAGTATCAAAAAGTTCGTGATATTTCTTCGATGTTATGTTACGTTCAATCTCCTTTTGTTCGTCGGCAGAAAAATATTTTGAAATAAATTTTTTGTAATCAAGATTAAAATAATCGCTTACGAATTTCAAAGCATCGTTATAGTTTCTTACCATGATATTAGCAAATTTTCCAACAATATGGATTTGCTGAATTTTTTGACGGTAAAATTCGTTCATTTGCTTGTAATCATCTTTTTTGTAACGTTCGCGAGTTTCTTTCAATCTGTTGATATTCAGACCCATATAAAGCACGAGGAAACCACCTTCAAGTTTTAAAGAATTGATTTTAGCAAGAAAAAGCAGTGCGTCTTCTATGTCGTGAATGTCGGGCGTAAACTCCTTCATCAACGAATTATTGTATCTATCCCAAAGTTCAATAATAGAAAAAAGTATAAGATTATCATCTTTTTTAACTGAATTGTTATATTTTTCTATTAGAAAATCAATTATGAATGAAGCAAGCGAAAACATCTTATTCTGTTTTTCTCTCAACAATGCCACAGGAATTTGAGGTTGAATTACAACGCTGTCGGGAGTGTCCTGAACGAGTTTGATGTACGATTTAATTTTCCAAAAAAATAAAATTGTCTTGATATTTTTCACACCGGCCTTTATCTGCAAATTTTCCGCCTCCTCGTTCAACTGTTTGAGATTCAGCGAAATGTCGCTGTCAATAAGTTTGTCCAACAATAGGGAAACAATTTTATTAAACAGTTTCAGAATTTTTGGCGAATCCTTTGGCGAATCGATGTATGCCGAAATGTCGCGGTCGTCTTTAAGAATGTTTTCTTGACGCATTGTTTGCACGGCATCAATTACATTTTCTTTGGTAATACCCAAAATATCAGCGAGATAATCAATACGCGCTTCTGCATCGTCGTTGCCTGCTTGTGCAATGTATTTGCTTGAAATCAAAGATTTAATGATTCGTTTTGCGTTTGTTTTGCCATTGTCGCTCAGAAACATTGGTGACGAATCTATTTTGCGTTGCGCTTCTTCAAAATTTTTGACAAGTATGCTTGTAGCGTAAATTCTTGGCGAATTTTTTCCGCGCTGAATGTAACCAGCATTTTCGAGAGCCTGTAACGCAGTTTTTACACGAGTTTCCACGTCCATAAATTCATGTCCCCAGCCTGCCTCGCGTGCAATTTCCAATGCTGACGAGCAGAAACTTTTGCGCTTGCGAGTAAGGCTTTTAACCGCTTTCCAAATCTGGTCGATTTCGGCGTATGAAACTCGTGTTTGATTGTTGAGTACAAAATGTTTGTCAAGGTCGGTATCGTTGTATAGAACGTAACATTCGGCATCAAGATTTGGGTCTCTACCTGCACGCCCCGCCTCTTGAACGTAGTTTTCGAGTGAATCAGAAATGTCGTAATGTATTACTAATCTGACATTTGACTTGTCAACACCCATACCAAATGCTGATGTTGCCACCATCACTTGAACCTCGTCGCGGATAAAAGCGTCTTGGTTTTTCTGTTTTTCTTTCGATTCCATCTTGCCATTGTATGGAAGTGCAGAAATGCCATCTTTAGAAAGTTTTTCTGATAGCATAAATGTTCGCTTAGTTCTTGAAACATAGACTATTGTAGGACAATTTTTAGTTTCAATCAAATCGCGGAGAGAAAGATATTTTTCGTCGTCGTTTTCCTTAAAAAGTACTTGATAACGTAGATTGGTACGCGATGCAGTTGTGGCGAAAATTTGGAGTTCGCAACCAATTTTTTCTTTGAAATAATCCTTTATGTCGCTGATAACCTTTTGCTTGGCAGTGGCAGTGAAACACGATACAGGAATTTCGCGGATTCCCTTTCTACGTGCTAACTCTCTGATATAGTCGCCGATATAAAGATAATCAACCCTGAAATCCTGTCCCCACGCGCTGAAACAATGCGCCTCGTCAATCACAAACCGCGCAATCTGACGAGACAACAGAAGTTTGTCTATCGTGTTGTTTCTAAGCGATTCTGGCGAAATATAAAGTATCGATGCAACCCCCGAATCCACACGTTCTATCGCCTCCTGACGCTCCAACGGACTTAGCAAACCGTTGATTGTAACTGCATCAACAATTCCGCGGTTTTCGAGGTTGTCCACTTGGTCTTTCATCAGCGACTGCAACGGCGAAATCACCACTGTAAGAGCACGTTGCGTATTGCCAGCGATGAGCGCGGGGAGTTGAAAAGTGAGACTTTTGCCGCCGCCGGTTGGAAATATTGCAAGCAACGGACGATTTTGAATTGCAGCATTGACGGCGTTTTCCTGCAATGGTTCGCCCTCATATTTGCGGAAACTGTCGAAACCAAAAAACTTTTTCAAATTTTTTTTAGCGTCAAGAAGTGTGTTGCAATATTCGCAGCCATGACACGGATTGTTTCTTAGAAGTTTCATAACTGTCTCTACCAAAGGGAATTGGTGATGAACCCAATGAGGAATTATTGAAGTCTTGTCTTCAGTTGTAATGATGGCGAGAGCGTATGCAAGCGGCACTGAATTGTTGGCAGAGATATAGTCAATTGGTGCATTTTCGCAAATTTTACCATAAAAATATTCCTTTATCATTAAGACCGTATCACCCTTTGGCTTTACATCCACATACTCGAAGAAACCGTTAAATTCAGGTTTGTCAAACAACAGATTTACAAGTATTTGCCTATAATTTTCGTCAAGCGTTGCAAAAGTGTTAATCTCGTCATAAAACAATTCCTTAGCCTTGATGGAGTCGTTGAGGGGATTAGAGAGTTCGTCGGTGATTATCTTGTCGTCCTTCAAAAGTTTGTGGTAAGGTTTTTCAGGAAAAATCAGCGGCGAAAGATACAATGTGTCAATAAGTTGCGTTCCATCGGGACGGTTGAAATAATTGGAATCGTGATGACAAATATTGTGTCCGCAAATAAAATCGCTGTTGCTTATAAACCGTTCAAAATCAATCTTTTGCGTAGTGTGTAAAGTTTCCCCGTTAGCATCGACTGCCCCAAAATCCAAAACTTTCTTAGTCTCAGGATTCACTTCAAGGTCTATGAAAACGAGGGTGCGCATAGGGTGTTATTCGTTAAAAATGTTAAGTTTTTTTAGACGTGAAGTAATTGCGCCCCTGCCGCGTTCAAAAAAATCAGCAAGTTCTGCAACTGTGAATCCACGTTCAAAAAGTTTCAAAAGTTTTTTGTCGTCGTCTTCTGTCCACGGTTGATATGCTTGAGAATGAAGTTGTTTCTGACGTTCCATATACGACATTTCATCCTTTTTGACAAACTCGTCGAATGGATTTTCCGTTGGCTCGTCTTTAAATTCAACGTGCAAATAATCGGCAATTGCTTTTACAAAACGCAGTCCGAATTGTTCTTTTTTTCGCTGTCCGATTCCGTATGTATTGCCAAATTGTTCTATCGTAACAGGCTTATTTTTAGCAAGTTCATATAGAGTTTTGTCGGGCAGGACAACGTATGCAGGCCAATTGTTTTCTGTTGCAATATTTTTACGCAAATTGCGAAGTATTTCAAACAAGTTTTTATCAATGTCGCTGTATGTGTCGGCGGGTGCAATCTTTTGATTTTCAACCGCTTTGTATTCTTTTTTGACAGGTACGGCAAGTTGCGCTGTATTTTTGCCAAAAAGAATGTCGTAACCCGATGTGTTGATTTTCAAATGGTTATAGTCGTCGTATGCAATCTGAATGTAGCCAAGTTGGAGCATTTGCAATAGATAATCATACCATTGTTTTGCGGGCATATCGGCTCCTACGCCAAATGTTTTCAGTTGTTCATAGCCATTTTTGAGGACATCAGGCGAATGAGTGCCTTTCAAAATGTCAATTGTCAGTGTAAAACCGATTTTTTCATCCGTTCTTTTTATTGCTGACAATGCTTTCTGAACGATAATTGTGCCGTCAAAAAGCGTTGGAGGGTTGTTGCAGACATCGCAGTTGCCACAATTGCAAGCATTATTTTCACCAAAATAATTCAGCAAAATTCTTCGCCTACAAACTTGCGCCTCCGCATATTCCTGCATTCGATTTAGTTTTTCACGGTTGATTTCTTTCTGCCCGCTTTCATCAATAAATCTCCGTAAAGTAATGATGTCCTGAATGTTATAAAACAAAACTGTTTCTGCCGGAAGTCCGTCCCTGCCACCTCGTCCAATTTCTTGATAAAAATTTTCGATACTTTTAGGCAAGTTGAAATGTATTATAAACCTTACATTACTTTTGTCGATTCCCATTCCAAACGCAATCGTGGCGCAAATCACATTTATACGGTCGTTTGAAAAATCGTCTTGAACTTTATTGCGAGTTTCAGTTGACATTCCGGCGTGATACGCAACGGCGTTAATTCCTTGTGCTTTAAGTAGTTCCGCAACTTTTTCTGTATTTTTCCGCGATAAGCAATATATTATGCCTGAATCGTTATTGTGCCGTCTGATTATCGAAACGATCTCGGCGATTTTTTCTTTTTCACTATAACCAGACTTGACATCAAGACTTAAATTTGGACGGTCAGAAGAACTTTTAAAAAGTTTATAATCAGTAAGTTTCAGTTGTTTAACAATGTCCTCTTGCGTCAGGCTGTCGGCGGTTGCGGTAAATGCAGCAATTGTTACATCCGCAAATAAATCGTGTAAATTTGACAACTGTGTATATTCTGGTCTGAAATCGTGTCCCCATTGTGAAATACAATGCGCCTCGTCGATTGCAAAAAGTGATATTTTTATATTAGTTCGCATCCATTGCAATTCCTTTTGCAATCGTTCGGGAGAAATATAAAGTATCTTTATGTTGCCGTTTTGACAGTCATTTTTTATCCTATCATTCTCTATTTCAGAATTATTGCTATTGAGGGCTTCGGCTGTTACGCCGTTGGATTTCAATGTGTCCACTTGATCTTTCATCAACGAAATAAGCGGAGAAACCACCACCGTCAATCCGTCCAAAATAATTGCCGGAATTTGATAGCAAATGGATTTACCACCGCCGGTAGGCATCAGTACAAGAGAATCCTTACGCGAAAGTATTTGATTGATAACACTTTCCTGCATAGGACGGAAACTATTGTAGCCGTATATTTTGCTGAGTATTTCAAGCGGTTTTTGCATAATCATCATTTATATTATTTGAAATACAAAGATAAAAAATTATTTGTTAAAAATGTTTTTATGCTGCAAAAATGTTTTTATTACGAAATCATTTTTTGCTTTGGTAAAAAAATAAAAAAAGCACGACAAAAAATCGTGTTTTTTTGTCGTGCTGTAAATGTTAAAGTTTAAAAATTTTATCGTTTTTATAACCGTCAAAATCGAAGCGGAACAAGGTTGCACCGCGTTTGGATGTTGTCTTGTCGATTTCGCCGGTGGTTACGATGTGGTTCTCTTCCGTTAATTTCTTCCTGAAATTACGCTTGTCCAAAGCCTCGCCGTAAATCGTTTCGTACAAAACTTGAAGTTGCGTCAGGGTGAATTTTTCGGGAATCAGATAAAACGCTATCGGATTCCATGAAAGTTTCTCCTGCAAAATTTTATGGGCTTTTTCTATCATGACGTTGTGGTCGCCGTAAAGTGCCGGCACTTTGGAAATCTCCACCCACTCGGCGTTGAACTTCTCTTTCAACTCCCCGTCATAATCGGCAGCCTTTATCAGAACATAATAACAGATTGAAACCACCCTTTCGCCCGGATCGCGGTCTACCGCTCCAAACGCCCCGACCTGCTCAATGTAAAAATCTTTCAAGCCGGTGAGTTCTTCCACGACACGCACTGCGGCGTTGTCAACGCTTTCGTCGTCGTCCACAAAACCGCCCATCAGCGAAAGTTCACCTAAACCGGGCTGCATTGTCCTCGGACGTATCAAGACGTGCAACTTGTTGTCAAAATACCCGAAAATAATGCAGTCAGTCGAGATGTAAAACTTGGGGTGCTCTTGATAATAACTCATTTCAATTAACAATTAACAATTAACAATTGACAATGGCAGCGCAACTAATTGTTAACTGTCAATTGTCAACTGTCAATTAATAATCCTACCACAAAGCGAGATACAGGAATGTCAGCAATGCGATTACGACAGCCGCGCCGATGTTGAAAGTCTTGTCGGTCTTGAAGATGTCGAGGTCGATTGCAACGAGTTTCTTGTCCTGAACTTTGTCCAAAGCGTTGGAACGCAAATAATATCCGATTGTACCCATCAATGCAGCAAAGAATGCCATTGCGCCTTCCATACCGTAGATGTGGAGCGTGTCAGAGCAGAAACTTGCAACAAACAACGCAAACGATACGCCGGCAACAGCGAACATAATTTTGCTCCAGAAAAGTTGAGTTTTAACATCGTCAGCCGACAATTCGGTAGCAGCCTCGGTGTCTTTGTTTCTGAGCGAAAGCCATACGAAAAGGATAACAAGCGTGATAAATACAACGCCTGAACGTACCAAGAACGGCATTTCGGGAAACGCAAACTTGTAGATGATAGAGAACGCGAAAGTACCGATTGCGGCAACGATAGCAGCCGTTCCGCTTGCACGTTTCCACAAAAGACCCAAGCCGAAGATTACAACCACGCCCGGATATACAAATGCTGAGTATTCCTGAATAAACTGGAAGGCTTGGTCAATACCGCCCATCAAGGGATAAACGGCGATTAAAGCGATAATCAAAGCGGTAACTGAGGTCATACGGCCGACGTTAACGAGTTTTGTCTCGCTTGCGTTTTTGTTGATGAACTGTTTGTAAATATCCATCGTGAAGAGCGTTGAAGTCGAGTTGAACATCGAGGCAAGCGACGAAATAACTGCCGCTGCCAAAGCCGCAAACGACAAACCTTTGATTACCACCGGAGTAAAGTTTCTAATCAAATAAGGATAAGCGTCGTCAGAACGTCCGATTGTACCGTGAAGGTGTCCTGCGAGTTTGTCGATGATGGGTGTACCGTCAACGTTTCCGTTCATGATGAAGTAAGCGCAAACGCCCGGAATACAAACGATAAAGGGAATCAAAATCTTCAAAACGGCTGCGAAAACCATACCTTTCTTTGCCTCTGACAAAGATTTAGCAGCGAGACCTTTCTGAATGATGTACTGGTTGAAACCCCAGTAACCGAGGTTTGTAAGCCACAATGCGCCGAACACCAAAACCAAACCGGGGTTGGTAAAGAACGGGTCTTCTTTCTGAGTGATGTTGCCTGCCGCGTCTGTAACGCCGTTGATTACGGGATAGAGTTCCTCGTTTCGGGTAACGATGAGGTTGAAGTGTTTGTCGCCGGGCTGACTCTTGCACCAGTCGAAAATGTTTCCGAGAGCGTCCATTGCGCCTGTTCCCCAAACTTCCTGACCGATAACGTCAAGAGCGAAATAAGCAGTAATCAAACCGCCGCCTACGAGGAACGTAACCTGCATAACGTCAGTCCAAGCCACAGAAGCCAAACCGCCGTAAATAGAATAAATACCTGCGATGAGGAAGAGAGCAAGAATGATGACAAGTCTTACCTGGTCAACGTCCATACCCATAACGTGTACGATGTGGTCGGTCGGCAAACCGAGAATCTGCTGAATAGCCAATGCACCGAGCCATGCAACCGAAGTCAAGTTTACAAATACGTAAAGGAAAAGCCAGAGAATTGAGAAAGCAAGACCTACGCCTGAGTTGTAACGCTCGCGCAAGAATTGGGGAATCGTGAAGATTTTTTTCTCAATCATAAGCGGCAAAAGGAATTTTCCGACAACCAAAAGTGTTGCTGCCGCCATAAGTTCGTAAGCCGCCTGAGCGATACCCGAAGCGAAAGCCGAACCTGACATTCCGATAAACTGCTCAGCGGAGATGTTAGCGGCGATAAGCGATGCGCCGACAGCCCACCAAGTCAGGGTGTTACCTGCAAGGAAGTAGTCTTTTGAAGTTTTTTCTTCGCCTTTTTTGCCCCTCGACAAGAAAATACCCATGCCGACGAGGATAATGATGTAAAGGATAAAAACGCCGTAGTCCCAGCCCGTAAAACCGTTGTTGCTGAGCGCGTCCCAAATACTAGATTGATTTTCCATTTCTTAATTTATAAAAGTGTTATTTTACTGAGAATGCGAATTTACAATAACTGTGATATGTCTCGCCGGGGTTCAAAGTTGCCGAAGGCCATTCGGGCATATTGGGCGAGTTGGGATATTTCTGCGTTTCGAGGCAGATACCGGCGTGTTTCTTGTAAACGATGCCTTTTTTGCCGGTTACAGTTCCGTTGAGGAAGTTGCCTGAATAGCACTGAATACCGGGTTCGTTGGTGTAAACGTCCAACTGAATACCTGTTACGGGAGAATAAAGCGATGCACAGATTGCTTTTTCGTCGCCGTTTTTGTAAGTTTTCAAACACCAGTTATGGTCGAAACCGTTACCCGTCTTAACCTGAGCGTCAGAAAAATCGTCGATTTTCTTGCCGATTTCTTCCATTTTGTTGAGGTCGAAAGCCGTTCCTGCAACGGGAGCGATTTCGCCGGTCGGAATCATGTGGTCGTTAATCGGGGTGTAAGTGTCAGAATTAATATAAAGATGACAGTTATTAATAGGCGTGTTGGGATCGCCGTTGAGGTTGAAATAACTGTGGTTTGTCATATTGATAACGGTCGGTTTGTCGGTTGTGGCGGTGTAGTCGATTTCGAGAGCGTTGTCGTTGCCGAGAGTGTATTTAACGGTAGCCGTAACGTTGCCCGGAAATTTGCCGTCGCCGTCGGGACTGTTATAAACGAGGGTTATAGAATTGGGAGTTGTCTCTTTTACCGAGTAAACTTTGTATTGCCAGCCTCTGAAACCGCCGTGCAGACTGTTGGGACGGTCGTTGGGTTCGAGTCTTACGGTATCACCGTTAAGAACGTACCATGCGCTGTCGATACGGTTTGCGTAACGTCCGATAGACGCGCCGAAGTCAGAAGGCACTTTGATGTAGGATTCGATGTTGTCAAAACCGAGAACAACGTCCTTGAAATCACCGTTTTTGTCTTGGATTGCGAAAGAGACCAAACGTCCGCCGAAGTTTGTGACAGCGGCAGTGGTACCCTGTTCGTTTTTCAGGAAATAGAGACCTGTTTTTTTTCCGTCAACTGTTGTGTCAAATTTGGCGGGGTCTACAAATGACGCACTTTGTTTTTGACACGATGTCGCAAAAAGAGATGCACCTAAAATGCAACTGCTTAACATTAACTTAAATTGAGTTTTTTTCATTACTTTGTATTTTTATTTCTGTTAAAAGAATGTGAAAATTTTGAGTGTAAAAATACAATCATTTTTTTTAACAGCCTAATTTTTAGGCATTTTTTTTCAAAAATTTTTCTCAGTGTTAAGATATTGTTACTTAATGATTTGTAAATATTGTAAAAGTTACAATCAATAATTTTTTTGTTTCCTGAGCCCAAAATCAAGATTGTCAAAAGAGTTTTTCTGTTGAAAATATAATAAAATGTGTGTGATTTTTTTCTGTTTGCGTTCTCATTAATAAAAAAAGAGTTTAGAATAAATGTAAAAAAAACTAAAAAATGGCACGGTTTATGTTTTACTTTTAAGCGGTATTAAAAACTAAAAGTAAATAAATATTTTTCATTTTCATTTTTCATTTTTTTTGGGCGGAATGTGATGTGATATCATATTCCGCTTTTTTTGTGCCGCACAAAATTAACAAAAAAACTTAAAAACATACTTTTTATTGAAAAAATTATTACCTTTGTACGTTTTAATAAAAATACAAACATAAAAAACATAAATAATCATGAATAATGAGTTGTTAGCACAAATTGAAAAAAAGTATAAAGAACTTTACGGCGGCAAACCGCTTTTAATCCGCGCTCCGGGCAGAATCAACCTTATCGGCGAACACACCGATTATAACGACGGTTTTGTTTTGCCGTGTGCCGTCAGCCCCGCGATTTATTTTGCGGCTGAAAAACGCGGCGACACCAAAGTATGTTTAAACTCATACGATTACGGCTCTTATTGCGAGTTCGACGTTAAGCAAAAAGACCGCCCGAGGGAGCAATGGGCGTCTTACCTCTACGGAATCACGCAAATCATTCAGGAAAAAGGCTATAAGATTTCGGGTTTTAACTGCGTTTTCGGCGGCGACGTGCCTGTCGGAGCGGGAATGTCAAGTTCAGCGGCTCTCGAAAGCGGCTTGTGTCTTGCTATTTCGGAACTTTTCTCCCTTAACCTTGACAAAATGGAAATGGCGAAAATCGGTCAAAAATCCGAACACGAATACGTCGGCGTAAAATGCGGAATTATGGATCAGTTCGCAAGCATTTTCGGCAAAGACGGCAACTGTGTCCGCCTTGATTGCAGAAGTCTTGACTACGAGTATTCAAAACTTGACTTAAAGGACTGTATTTTTGTCTTGACCGATACAAAAGTTAAGCATTCTCTTGCTTCAAGCGAATATAATACAAGACGTGAGGAATGTGCAACCGGCGTTAAGGCGTTGCAAAAAAAATACCCCGGAATCAAGGCTTTGCGCGATGCCACGGTGGAGCAGTTGCAAAGCGTTATCGGCGAGATTTCAGACACTGTTTACAACCGCTGCAAATACGTCATCGAGGAGGACAACCGCGTAATAGAGGCTTGCAACGCTCTTAACAACAATGATTTAACCCGTTTCGGACAACTTCTTTATCTCTCTCACAACGGACTTTCAAAACTCTACGAGGTTTCCTGCAAGGAACTTGATTTCTTAGTTGACCAGACCAAGAAAATGGATTACATTTTGGGTTCGAGAATGATGGGCGGCGGTTTCGGCGGCTGCACTTTGAGCCTTATCAAAGCGGACAAATTGGAAGAATACAAGGCAACAATTTTACCGCTTTACGTAGAAAAATTCCAGCATGAATGTAAATTTTACGCGGCAACCGCTGAAAACGGAACGGCAGTAATTTAAAGGAGGAAAAAAATTATGAAAAACGCATTTCACGCATACGACATACGCGGAATTTATAACAAGGATTTCAATAAGGAAGACGTTTACAAAATCGGCTTTTTTATTCCGCAACTACTTAATACAAAGGAAATTATCGTCGGACGGGACGGCAGAAACTCGTCGCCCGAAATCCACGACGCACTCTTAAAAGGCATTACCGACGCGGGTGCTGACGTTTACGACATCGGGCTTTCAACTACGCCGATGGTCTATTTTGCGACCGCGAATTACGGTTTTAAGGCTGGCGTTCAAATCACCGCCTCTCACAATCCGAAAGAGTACAACGGTCTGAAAATCTCCCGCGAAAACGCTCTTCCCGTCGGTTACGATTCCGGTTTGGCAGAGTTGGAAAAACTTGCAACAGAAGGAGTTATAACCGTTGCTGACAAAAAAGGCAAAGTTTTTGAAAAAAATATCCGTCAGGATTACATTGAGTTTCAGCAAAAATTTTTAACGGATTTTGGCGGCTTGAAGGTCGGCGTTGACGTCTCAAACGGCGCGGCAAACGTCATCATAAAAGATATTTGGAAGGACAGTTTCCTTTACATAAACGATGTTTTGGACGGCAGTTTTCCGGCTCATTCGCCGAATCCGCTGATGGAGGAAAACACGCAGCAAATAAGAGACTTGGTTAAGGAAAAAAATCTTGACCTCGGTCTTGTTTTTGACGGCGATGCCGACAGGGTTGTTTTTTCAGACGACAAAGGCAGGCACGTAAAACCCGATTTGATTATTGCTGTCATGGCGGAATATTTCTTGAAAAACAATCCGCAAGGCATTGTCTTAGAGGACATCAGGACTTCAAAATCCATCGGCGAATACGTTGAAAAATTCTCCGGCAAAATGGCGATGTGGAAAGTCGGACGCGCAAACGCAGCCCCGAAACTCAGGGAATTGAACGGCGTTTACGGCGGCGAATTTGCCGGACACTATTATTTCCGCGACTTTTTCTTCTCGGATTCGGGCATTTTGGCGGCCTCAATCGTGCTTTCAATCGTCGCAAACTTGAAAAAACAGGGCAAAAAATTCTCTGAATTAATCGACGAAATCACGCATTATTACAATTCCGGTGAAATCAATTTCAAAATCGAGGACAAAAAAGGCGCGATGGAGCGCGTAAAAAACTTCTTTGTCGAAAAAGAAAAACCGTCGGCTTTTTACGATTTTGACGGCTACCGCGTTGAGTATCAGGACTGGTGGTTTAATATCCGAATGTCTAACACGGAGCCGTATTTAAGACTTTTGTGCGAGGCAAAAACCTCGGAAATGCTTAAAGAAAAAGTCGAAACAATAACAAAATTAATCAACGCATGAACGAAAATTACGAGTTAATAGAGAAAAAACATATAAAAAGTTATAACTGCGACGGATACTTTTTACTTCACAAAAAGTCCGGCGCGCGTATAGTAAAATTTGCGGGAGATTATCCGAACAAGACGTTTTGCATCGCTTTCAAAACCCTGCCTTACGACGATTCGGGTCTGCCGCACGTTTTGGAACATTCTGTCCTCAACGGCTCAAAAAAATACCCCGTAAAAAGCCCTTTTGACCAACTCATAAAAGGCTCTCTTTATACGTTTTTGAACGCAATGACGGCGGAGAGTTTCACGATGTATCCATGCGCCTCAACAAACGAAAAAGACTATTTCAATTTGATGGACGTGTATTTGGATGCCGTTTTTAATCCGCTTATTTACAGCGACAAACGTATTTTGAAACAGGAAGGTTGGAGAATTTTGTTGAAAGACAAAAATTCAGTTCCTCAGTACACAGGTGTGGTTTATAACGAGATGAAAGGCTCGTTTTCTGACCCGCAGACACTGATGTATTACGAGATGATGAAGTCGCTTTTCCCGGACAACTGTTACGGCAAATGCGCGGGCGGCGACCCTGAAAAAATCCCGACTTTGACGCAGGAAAAATTTGAGGCTTTTCATCAAAAATATTACCGCCCAGAAAATTCTTTCATTTACTTTTTCGGCGACGCGGATTTGGAAAAGGAACTTGACTTTTTGGATAAAAATTATCTTTCTAAGTTTACTAAACAAAACGGTAATTACGATATACCTTTTCAAAAGCCTTTTGACAGTCCGAAAGTCCTTTCAGTGCCTTATCCGTCAGAAAGCGGGGATTCAAGTTTTATCTCGCTTGACTTTGTAACCTGCAAAAACACTGACGTTGAGGAGTTTATGGGGCTTTACGCTCTGGGCGAAATCCTGATTGAGCAGGAGTCCGGCATTATCCGTCAGGCGTTTGCACAGTCGGGTTTGGGCGATGAAATAAGTTTTGCCGTTGAACCATCGCAACAGGCTGTGGCAATGATAATTGCCTACGGCTGCGAAAAAGACTGCGCACAAAATTTCAAGGAACTTGTTTTCAAATGTCTTCAAGCGGTTGCAGAGCAAGGTATTGACTCTCAGTCGATTGACGCGGTTATGAACCGTCTTGAATTTTTCTACAAGGAATTTGCCGACGCCCAACTCGGAATGAAAATCATTCAAAGCGGACTTTACAGTTGGTTTGCCGGCGACAATCCGCTGAAAACCATAGAGTTTGACGAGTTGAGACCGAAAATCACGTCAGAATTTTTAACCGGCTTAATCAAAAAGTATTTTCTTAACAACAATCACAGTTTGCTTTTGAGTTTAGTGCCGCAAAAAGGTCTCAACGCCGAGATAAACGAAAAAACACAAAAGGAGTTAAACGATTATGTTTCATCGCTTTCCGAGGCTCAAATCGAAGAGTTAATCGAAGAAAACAAGAAGTTGGAAATTTTTATGAACACTCCCGACAGCCCCGAAGCCCTGAAATGTATTCCGCACCTTACAAGAGGCGATTTAACCACCAAAGCCGCTGATTATAAGGCAATTGTTAATGACAACATAGTACGGTACGAGAGTTTTACAAACGGCATTATTTACGCGACTTTGCATTTTGATTTGCGGGTTTTGCCGTTTGAAATGCTGCCTTACGCGGGACTTTTGGCAGAAGTTTTGGACAATATGCCGACCGAAAAATACGGTTTTGCGGAGTTCGACAATTTGCAGGATTTGCTTACGGGAAGTTTTTCAACGGTAACCGGCGTTTACAATAAAACTGTTGACAACCAGAGAGTTCCCGTGCCTGAGTTCAAGATTAGGACTAAGTTTTTGACCAAGAAGATTTCGGAGGTTTTTTCGCTGATAGAGCAGATGATAAACCACACGGTTTTGACCGACAAAGAGCGGCTTAAAGAGTTGGTTTCCAGACTTAACTGTCAGATGAAAAACAGTCTTGACTCCGACCCGTTTTCTGCTGTTAGAGACCGCGCAAGTTCTTACTTTTTGGAAGACAGTTACATCAACGAATTTCTTGACGGCTTTGATTTTTACTTTTTTGTCAAGGATTTGGACGAAAATTTTGACGAAAAAATTGACGGTGTCGTTGAAAACCTCTTAAAAGTCAAGGATTTGATTTTCAGAAAAGACACTTGCCTTGTTACCGTAATTGCGGAAAAAGAGGATTATCCGGTTTTTGAAAACGCTTTCAAAAGTTTTATGGCGGAACTAAATGCCGAAAAATCAGAGTTTTTATCATGGAATATTAAACCTGAAATCAAAAACGAGGCATTCGTTGCCGACAGCAAGGTTCAGTACGTGATAAAAGGTGCTGACATGATGAAAGACGGCTTTAAATTCCGCGGCTACAACTCGGTTTTGAAAAAAATTCTCTCGTCCGACTACCTTCAAAACAACGTCCGCGTAAAAGGCGGCGCATACGGCAGTTGGTTCGGTTTTACTGACGACGGCTATCTTTCGTTCTCTTCGTACAGAGACCCCAACTTGAAGGAAACGCTTGAAATTTACCGTCAGGCGGCGGATTATTTGGAGAATTTTTCGGCTGACGAAGACGAAATGTTAAAGTACATAATCGGCACTTTGTCGAATGAAGACCGTCCTTTAACGGTAAAGCAGGCTGGTTCAGAGGCTGTTATGCGGTATTTCAAGGGCGAAAAATTTGAGGATATTCAGCGTGAGAGAGACGAAATTCTTTCCTGCACCGCTCAAAATATCCGCGATTTTGCAACCATTATAAGGGAGGCTTTGAAATCTCCTGCGGTATGTGTTTTCGGCGGTGAAGACAAAGTGAGTCAAAATAAAGATTTGTTCAAAAAAATTGTGAAATTATGAGACGACCCGAAATCGTTGACAGAATCCGCACGGCGGTAAAGAATATGACCGAGCCGAAAGTTACTGCTATACTTTACGGCTCGGAGGCTCGCGGCGATGCCAGAAAGGACTCTGACATCGACGTTTTGCTGCTTGTTGATGTGGAAAAAGTTAATTATGCTTTGCACGACAAGATTATTTCGCCGCTGTTTGATATAGAACTCGATACAGGTGTGATAATCAGTACGTTAGTTTTACCGCGCAAGGATTGGGAAAACCGTCCGTTTGCGACACCGTTTCAGGATAACGTCAAAAGGGAGGGCATTTTGTTATGAACGAGGGAACCTACAACGATTTGTCAAAATACCGCCTTACGCGGGCGCATGAAACCCTTGACGAAATTCCGACTTTAATGAGTTTGGGATATTACAACACAGCAGCAAGCCGTTTGTATTATGCGTGTTATTACGCTGCCGTTGCATTGTTGGTTAAAAACAACATCACGGCAAACTCTCACGCAGGTGTTAAAACTATGTTGGGATTACATTTTATTTCAAAAGGTTTTATCTCCAAAAACAGCGGCAAAGTGTATTCGACTTTATTTGAGTTCCGTCAGCGCAGTGATTATGACGATTTTGTGTACGTTGAAAAAGATGAAATCGAAGAGGCATATCCGAAGGCGAAAGAATTTATTTCGGAAATTGATTCGATTCTTGATTATAAACCAAAAGAAAAAGAATTATGAAAAAATTGTTTTTAAGTTTGCTGACAGTATTGTCGGCGGCAACTTTTTATAGTTGTGAGGGCGACCAAGGTCCGATGGGGCCTGCGGGACCGGCTGGAAAAGACGGTTTGGACGGTGAAAACGGTCTTGTTTATTACCAGAAAACCGATTTTACTGTGGAGTCAGCAGACTGGCAGCTCCGCGCTCCTGATGACAAGCCCAACGAAAGATATTACCGTTATGAGTTTGATTACAATGAACTTACGGACGAAATGTGTGATATAGGAATAATCAGCGCGTATTTTGTATACGATGACGGTTATCAAAATCCGCTGCCGAGTACAAAATTTCATTCGTATGAGGAGAACGGTCAGAAGTTTTATTACAGTCAGACAATTGATTACGAATATGCACCCGGAAAAATTATTTTCATAGTTACCAATTCGGACTTTTACACTGACGAAAAGCCCGCAACAATGACTTTCAGGGTGATAACGCATTATTAAAAAAAATGCCGCACAAATGTTGCGGCATTTTTTTATATCTGATAGAGAGTTACCTCTCCGTTTTCATATATTGCAAAACCTTTCGGCGAGTTTCCTTTTGAAAACGTCGTTGAGCCGGGGTTGCAGATTATCCTGCCTTTATTGTCCCGCGTAAGGCTCTGAATGTGCGTGTGTCCAAAGAAAAACACGTCAAAATTCTCCGGCATTTTTCCCTCCGGCGAATATATATGACCGTGGGTTGCGAAAATGGTTTTGCCGCCGTCTGCGATAAGGCTGTAATCCGACATTGTCGGAAAATTTAAGACCATCTGACAGACCTCCGCCTCGCAGTTTCCTCTGCAACTGATGATTTTATCCGAAAGCGGGTTTAAGATTTCACATACTTTTTTGTTGTCGTAACCCTCCGGCAAAGGGTTGCGCGGTCCGTGGTAAAGTATGTCGCCCAGGCATATAATCTTGTCGCATTTCATGGCATAAAAGTGCGACAGAGCATTTTCCAAAGCCGTCGCACTGCCGTGAATATCCGAAATAACAAAATATTTCATTTCCGGCTACTCTCCTCTTTTGACTTCTGCCGCCGTGGCGTTGAGTTTGTCGTCAACCATTATCATCAACATTCTTACGCCGGCTTTGTTGCCTTTTTTCCAGTGCTGGGCGTAGTCAAAAGTAACGTATGCCGTACCTTGTTTCAAGGCTTTGAAAACGAATGTGTGTTTTCCGCCTGCGCCTACCATCATTTGGTTGGGATCTGTGTTGTTGGCCTTGTATTCGTCGGAAACGTAACCAGCAACTGTGTTGTTTTTGATTTTGTAACCCCATGAATATCCGGTTGTTGTGTTGCCTTCCAAAACTACCGTAACCGTACTTCCGTTAGTGGAAAACGACATCGGATTGCCGCCGTTGGTAGTTGTAGCAGCCTTTTGCGGTTTGCATGAAGAAAACGTGGTAAAAACCGTTAAAACCATCAAAATTAACGTTATTAAATTTTTTTTCATATTGTGATTATTTTAAAATTTCTGCAATTTTCTTTTCCAATTCTTCGCCCCGCAGATTTTTTGCGACGATTTTTCCGTTGGAATCTATCAGCAAAGTTGACGGAATGCTTTGAATGTTGTATGTCTGGGCGGCTTTTGACTGCCAGCCTTTGAGGTCTGAAACCTGAATCCAGTTCATGCCGAGTCTCTGGACGGCGGTTTGCCAGTTGAGTTGGTTTTCGTCCAAAGACACGCCGTAAATCTCCAAACCTTTTGAGTGATAAGCGGCGTAAACCTTTCTGACGTTAGGCATTTCGGCGATACATGGTCTGCACCATGAAGCCCAAAAGTCCACCAAAACGAGTTTGTTCTCTTTTACGACAGAGGAAAGGCGTTTCATGTTGCCGCTCATATCCACCAAGGCAATTTCCTTAAAATCCTTTCCGACAGAGGTTTCTTCTTCTGCCTTAAACCTTTGCGCCAAGGTCTGGTAATAAGGGTCTGACGGCGATTTTTTCTTCATTTGCTCCATGATTTTGTTCAGGTCGCTTTCTGAAAGTTTGGAATAATGCTGCCAGAGCAAAAAACCGCTGATGTTTGAGGGAATGTTGCCCGAAATCACTTTTGCATACTCGGAATAAGTTGAATAAGTGATTGAGTCAATCTTCTGTTTTGCGCTGAGTCTCTGCTGTATGCTGAGTGTGCTGTCAGAGAGTTGCGACCACATCTGCTCAATTTTTTTTGTCTGAGCCTGCTCGTAATCGCTGAGTTTGAACCAGACTTCGTTTGACTTGGAGTTCGGGATTTCGATGCTGTTGTTTTTGAAACTGACAGTAAGGGTTACACCCGGTTCGATTATAAAATCCGTAGCGGCAACAGGCATTTTGTTTTCTATGACAAGCAGAGCCCTGAGAGACGTTACGTTGACAGTTTCTTTCAGCGTAAATTTGCCGTTTTTCACGAGACACGAATCCACGGGGACAAGTCCGCCGCTTGCTATTGAAGCCAAATAGACAGAGTCGCCGTCTTTGAAAGGACAAGTGCCGTTTATAACGCTTGCTTTTTGGGCACTGCTTGTGCCGAGACACAAAAAAGCGGTGATAATTAATAAAATATGTTTCATTGCTTTCTATATAAAAATTTTTAAATTCTGTAAACTTTTTTTGCGTTCCAGTCTTCGTCTTGTTGAAGATTGGCGGAAAACTCAAAAACTCCGTCATCCAAAATGCGGACTTTTTCTTCGCCGATAAAAAAACGCGCTTTTTCTATCCATTTATCATTTTTTTCGTCCAATTCAAAAAGTCTTCCGCCGATATGGGCAAAAAGTTTTTCTCCTTTAAAATCAAACAGTTGCGGGTATTCGTAACTGTAATAATCAAGCATTGAAACAGTAAAGCCGTCTTCTGGGACAAAATTTCCGTTTTCAATGTCCTTAACTTTTAGCACCGCTCTCTGATAAACGATATAAAGGTCTGATTTATAAAGTTTTAACGAGCATACAAAATCTTCCGGCACTTTTTCCAAAGGTTTTCCGTCATAAAAAACGGCGGTTTTGTTTTCTTCAAAAAAGCCAGCGCAAACGGTATGCCCGTTAAAGGTATCAAAACAATACTTTTCCACTTTTCTAAACGGTTTTTGGCAGTTCATCACCGCTGGTTTCCATCAGTTGGAAAATTGCGGGCGGCAGAGTGTCAATTTTTACGGGTCTGCCGTTCATTGTTACAGCGCAGGTTATCAAACCGTTGAGAACCAATTTGTTGGTGTCTTTCATGTAAATATTTTCGATAAACTGAAATTTTACGTAATTGATTCTCCTTAAAGCGAGTTTTACTATAAATTCGTCGCCGCTTGTAAGCGGAGCCTTGTATTCAAGTTCTGACTTTATGACTACCGGGTTAATGCCCTGACGGTGCATTTCGGCGAAATCATTGTTTGCACTGCGCAAAAATTCATGACGCGTGTGTTCGAGATAGTTTTGATAGACAGCATTATTGACAATGCCTTGAAGGTCGCACTCGTAATCGCGAACCTTAAATTCAAGTTCAAAAATGTAATTATAAAGTTCTTGTTTCATAGTTTTTAAAATTTTTAAGCAAAAATAATCAATTTTTTTGATACTGATATAATAAAATTTATTAATTTTGCCATCGCGTATAAAAAAAAATTGAATGACACCGAATATAAAACCGACAGAAACAATATCGGAAGAGCAACTTACCGCATGGTATTCCAAGGCGGAAAAATGGGAAGACAGATTTGCCGACCTTTACAGTACGCTGTTAAAGGATTACAAATCGCCGATGTTGGAGGTCAACTGCGGTACTGGAAAAATACTGACAATGCTTCATAATTCAGGCATTTATTGTGACGGTTTGGAGGCTTCTGCCGAGCAACTTGATGTCTGCAACCAAAAACTTGTTGAAGAGGGTTGGCAGGCTCAGTTGTTTAATGCTGATTTTTCGGAGTTTACGTTTCCTAAAAAATATAACACCGTTTTTATTCCCAACGGTTCATTCTGTATTATTGACGACTTTGACAAAGCGGTTCACTGCCTGGAAAATGTCGCCTCCGCACTTGAAAACGGCGGAACCCTTATTTTGGATATTTTTGTGCCGTGGAAACGGATTATGTCCAGCGACAACAAAGTCTGGAAGGTCGGCGGTATGGAATATAACGAAGAAACAGGCGAAGAGTTCGTTTTTTCATATTTTGACGATTTTGATTTGTCCGCCCAAATAAGAACCATACATTCCAAATACGAAATTTTCACAAGCGGTGAACTTACGTCCGTCCGTTTTGATGTCAGCAAAACGCATTGGTACGGCGACAGAGAATTTTCAATGATGTTGGAAAAAGCAGGTTTCGGAAATATTTCCTGCCGCAAAATCTTTGAAAATTCCCCCGACGATTATTCAACGCTGTTTATCGCCTCAAAACTTCAATAAGTTTTTTAGTATCTTGCGATATAACTTTTTTCCGTCAGTGTCTTGTCAAAAAAAACGATTCCCATTCTTAACGTTTCGATTGACACGGAAACTGCGGCGGAGGTTTTTATTTCCTTCCAAGCAGAGGACATCTCTTTTGACCAGTTTATATCATCAAAGACCGCAACAGTCTCTTTTTTAGAATGTTGTGCAATCATGGAAAAATACTTTAACGTCGCCTCTTTTGTGTGATTACCGTCAACGTAGATTAATTCTATGTCAGGATTTTCCTTTAAAATTTTCTCCAAACAGTCGTCAAAACAGGCGTTTACGCACTCGATGTTTTTAAGACCGAGCTTTGAAAAATTCTTTTCCGCAAACATTGAAGTCTCTTTTGAAGCCTCAACCGTTATAACCTTTGACGACGGACATCCCGCTGACAGATAGAGCGTTCCTATGCCGATTGAAGTTCCAAGTTCAAGTATTTTCTTAGGTTTTAAATAGCGGCTCATGCGCTGCAACAGCCGTCCGTATTTTCCGTATGAAGAACTGTAACGCGCAATTTCGGCGATTTTTTTCTCTTTCAAGGTCTTGCCGTCGCCTTTTGCGCCGATTGAAAGCACGCTGATTTTTTCTTCGGATTTGATAAAATTCTGCCGCGAATTTTCCGCTAAAGAATAATCAACACCGCCTTTAAAAAAAATTGCGTCTTTGAAAAAATTAAAAATATTCGGGGAATGGACACGGTGTCCGTTCCAATGCCCCGAATATATAAAGTGTCTTATCGTGAAAAGTATGTCCATTATCTTACAATCGTAGCAGCCCTGTCAGGTCCTACTGAAATCATTTTAATCGGAACTTTAACAAAGTTGGAGATAAATGCCAAATAGTCAACAAGTTCCTTCGGAAGTTCTTTTTCGGTTTTTGCGCCAGAAATGTCGGTTTTCCAGCCTTTGAACTCTTTGTAAACCGGTTTTGCCTCCTCAGAACTGTCAAAAGGCATTGACATGGTCTGTTTGCCGTTAATCTCGTAAGCAACGCACGCTTTTATGGTGTCAAAACCGTTCATAACGTCGCTCTTTGTAACGATAAGTTGCGTAACGCCGTTTATCATGCAAGAATATTTGAGTTCCACGAGGTCGAGCCAGCCCGTTCTGCGCGGTCTTCCGGTCGTTGCCCCAAACTCGCCACCTTTTGAACGCAATTCTTCGCCCGTAGCGTCAAACAGTTCCGTCGGGAAAGGTCCCGCTCCTACCCTTGTGCAGTACGCTTTGAAAATACCGTAAACCTCGCCGATTTTTTGAGGTGCAACGCCCATTCCCGTACATGCACCGGCGCAAATCGTGTTTGAACTCGTTACAAAAGGATATGTGCCGAAGTCGATGTCAAGCATCGTGCCTTGTGCGCCTTCCGCCAAAACTGATTTGTTGTCGTCGAGTTTTTCGTTGATAAACATCTCTGAATCAACAAATTCAAACTGTTTCAAACATTCAATGCCTTCAAACCAGCCTTTCGTAAATTCTTCCAACGAAAAATCCTTAAAGCCGAGGCTTTCAATTTCACGCAAATGTCTTGCCGTCAAAGCGTCGAATCTTTTCTTAAATTCGGGCGAAAGAATGTCGCCGACTCTCAAACCGTTTCTTGAAATTTTGTCGGTGTAAGCAGGTCCGATACCTTTTAAAGTGCTGCCGATTTTGGATTTTCCCTTTGCCGCCTCGTTTGCCGCGTCAAGGATTCTGTGAGTGGGAAGAATGAGGTTTGCGCGTTTTGCGATTTTAAGGCATTTTGTGATTTCGGGGTTTTCTTTTGCGATTTCGTCGATTTCGCTTTTGAAAATTCCGGGGTCAAGAACAACGCCGTTGCCGATAACATTGATTGCCCCGTCAGTAAAAATTCCCGAAGGAACAGTGTGAAGAACGAATTTTTTGCCCGAAAATTTCAAAGTATGTCCCGCGTTAGGACCGCCTTGAAACCTTGTTACAATGTTGTATTTCGGGGCAAGCACGTCAACGATTTTGCCTTTTCCTTCATCGCCCCATTGAAGGCCTAATAATACGTCTATTTTCATTTTATATATAAGTTTTTTTTAAAATTCCGTTGTAAATTTAGGTATAATTATCGGTTCAAAGAAATTTTTTTGGAACTTTTTCCTTTTTTACTTTATTCTGACGTAATAAACGATGACCGAATGAGGCGGAATTTTGTCCAAATCGCCTATCAGTCCTTTCGCGTAATGCGGCGGCAGAATAAGAACTAAACTGTCGTTGTGACAGAATTTTCCGAAAGTGTGGTTGAGTCCCGCGTCCATTTCGCCGGAGGGGTAAACCATCTGTTTTTCGTCGTCGTAACAGATGGTTCCGTCCAAAAGTTCAATCCTGTAATGCATTGAAAATTCGGGGTTTAAAGACAGACTGTCTTTGCCGTCGGAAGAAAAGACCATGTATTTTAATCCGCCTTCGCCCTCCGCAGCCTTCCAACCGCGCCGCTTTATATAATTAGCAATTCTCTCGGCATCTTCTTTGACCAAGTATTTGTTTGCGGTGATTATGTTTTTGTTCCATATACTGTATTTTGTACCGCTTTCTTCCGTTTTGGGACTTGAACACGCTGACCACAAAACCGCCGTCAAAAAAAGGTAAAAAAATTTCTTCATCATTATTGCAATTCTTTTGTAACTTTCGGCATGAGCGACACAAAACGGCTGACAACCTCTTCCAAAGATTTGTAACTTTTGCCGCCCGCCGCGTTGTCGTGTCCGCCGCCGTTGAAATATTTTTCAGCAATCGTGTTGACTTTAAAACCGCCTTTTGAGCGGAAAGAACACCTTATAATACCGTCTCTTTCCATAAAAAACGCCGAAAATTTCACGTTTTCTATCGAAAGCGGCAGGTTGACAAAGCCTTCCGTGTCGCCGACCTTGTAGCCGAATTTTTCAGCCTCGGCAAGCGAAAGCGAAATGTACGCCGTATGATATTCGGGAAAAACTTTCATCTTGTTGCTCAAAACATAACCCTCCAAGCGCATACGCCCCTCGGTGTACGAATCGTAAATATGATGAATTATTTCCGAACGGTCGAAGTCCATGACGGCGAGTTCAGATGCCACCTGAAACGTCCTCTGTCCCGTGCAGTTGAACTGAAAACAGCCCGTATCGGTTACCAAACCCGTAAAAATGCAGCGTGCCGCCTCAATGTTGATGTTAATGCCGCATTCCTTGCAAAACGTGTAGACGAGTTCGCAGGTTGCAGCCGCCTCAGGAAAAGAAAAATAAACCTCGCACAAACCTTCTTGCGGCTGAGGATGGTGGTCAATCATGATTTTTTTTGCGGGGCTTTCCTCCAAAAACTTCTGCATTTTGTCCACGCGGGAAGCATTGTTGAAGTCAAGCAGAAAAATCAAATCCGCTTCTTTTATAAGGTTTTCGTATGAAGGGTTCCAAATCAAAATTTCATTGCACGAGGGCATCCATTTAAAAGTGTCGGGAATGTTGTTCGGCAGAATTATTTTACATTCCTTCTCTGACTTAAAAATGTTGTAAAGTGCAAGCGTAGAGCCTAATGCGTCGCCGTCGGGATTCAAATGAGCCGTCAAAACGATTTTTTTAGCCTCCGAAATAAGTTCTTTTGCTTTGTCAATTGAAATTTTATTAAATATTTCCATTATAAAAAGTTTTGTTTTGCGTAAAATTTTTTGTAATTTTGCCGCGGTTTTTTGAAACTGCAAATTTAATCAAATAATTTAAAAATATACAAAAAAATGACAGGAAAACATACATTGATGTTGATAAAACCGAATGCTGTAAAGAACGGTTTTGCGCATGAGATTTTTTTGATGGTACACAACCACGGTTTTAAAATTTTGGCTCAGAAGAAGTTACAACTTTCTGAAAGAGAAGCGCAGGCTTTTTACCGTGTACATGCCGGCAAACCGTTTTTCCAGGGTTTGGTAGAGTTTATGACCTCAGGTCCGATTTATGCGGCAGTTTTGGAGAAAGAAAACGCAGTTACCGAGTGGCGTACTTTGATGGGCGCAACTGACCCTGCAAAAGCAGCAGAAGGCACTGTAAGAAAGAAATATGCTGAAAGCGTACAGCACAACGCTGTTCACGGAAGCGATTCTGACGAAAACGCTTTGAACGAGATTTTCTTCTTCTTCTCGGCACGCGAGATTGTAAATGCCGGCGGCGACATTTACCAACTCCACGACATCTTGAAAAACGAACAATAGTTTTTTATCAGATTTTTTTATAAAAAGCCCCGAAATTACCGGGGCTTTTTTGTTTGGATTAACGGAAAAAGTTGTATATTTGCGGCAAAAAAAATGTTCAAAAATACTTTAACATTTATATTTAAAATCCTGATATTCATACCGTTGTTGTCGGGATTGATTTTTTTTACGTTTCCTTTCGGATATGCGCAGGACATTTCGTTTTCTCCTAACGGCGATTCGGCAATCCACAACCGCTGGGTGGATTCGGTTTTTGCAAAGATGACCGACGACGAAAAACTCGGACAACTTTTTATGGCTGAGGTTTCAAGCAAATGGGCAGAGACCGACAACCGCTTTTTAAACGTTGAAAACCTTGTCAGGGATTATCATATCGGCGGCGTTATTTTCTTTTACGGCGGTCCGGTAAGACAGGCGCAGTTGACAAACAGACTTCAATCAGCGGCAAAAATTCCGCTTATGATTGCTCAGGACGGCGAATGGGGACTTGCAATGCGGCTTGATTCCACCGTTGTCTATCCGCGGAACCTTTGTTTGGGCGCAATAAAAAACAATGAACTGATTTACGAATTGGGACGCGAAATCGGCCGTCAGTGCAACCGTCTCGGCGTTAACATCGACTTTATGCCGTGCGTTGACATTTACGACAACCCTTCAAACACCGTTATCGCAAACCGTTCTTTCGGCTCAAATATTATAAACGTTGCTCAGAAAGCCTCCTCTATTGTTGCGGGAATGACTGATTATAAGATACTTACAACAGCAAAACATTTTCCCGGACACGGCAACACAAACGTTGATTCACATGAAGCATTGCCGCTTATTTCAGACAGCAGGGAGCGCATAGACTCGTCGGCTCTTTATCCGTTTAAATATCTGATTAACAACAATATAGGCGGTGTTATGGTAGGACATCTTTTTATTCCTGCCTTTGACGACGGCGACGAAAAAACTCCGTCAAGCATTTCAAAAAACATTATCGGCGAACTGTTGATTAAGAAGTTGAATTTCAACGGTTTGGTGTTTACTGACGCTTTGCAGATGAAGGGCGTTTCTGCAAATTATGCTTCCGGCGAACTTGAAGTAAGGGCTTTTGAAGCGGGAGTTGATGTTTTTTTGATGCCATCTGATTGTAAAAAATCGTTTCAGGCTATGAAAGAGGCTTTGAAATCGGGACGCATATCGCAGGCTGAGGTTGACCGCCGCTGCAAAAAAGTCTTACTCGCCAAAAAACGCATGGGCTTGAACCGCTTTTCAAACGTCAAAACGTATAATCTGTACAATGATTTGAACTCAGGCTCGGCAAAATTATTAGCAAAAACCATGTACGAAAACGCCGTTACGCTTATAAAAAACGATTTGTCGGTATTGCCGGTAAGGAATTTGCCGGAGAAAAACGTGGCGGTTGTATCAGTTTCAAAAGACGGCGTTTTAACGGATTTTGAAAAGAGTTTTCAGCATTTTGCGGATGTAAAATTATTTTCAATTTCCAAAACTGCCGATATTAAAATTTTTGATACTTTGATTAATAAATTGCAGGATTTTGACATGGTTGTAGTTGGTATGCATGACGTTAACTCCTATCCAAAAAATTTCGGGTTAACGGACAATGCCGTTGCATTTGTAAAAAAACTCTCTGAAAATCAAAAAGTTATCTTAGACTTATTTTGTTCGCCGCTTGCCGTCAACAAGTTTCAAAATTATAAAAACATTACTTCAATCATTATTTCATACGATGATACGGATTTAGCGAAAACCGTTTCGGCAGAAATGATTACCGGCGTTTTGCCGTTTTTGGGAAAATTGCCGGTAGATGTTAACGAAGATTTCAAAGAAGGGCTTTCGATTGTTACAGAAAGTTTCAAATTATAAAAAAGAGGTTGTTTTTTTAAGCAACCTCTTTCTTAATTTTTATTTGAACAAATTCAAATCTACAAATTCTCCCAACGTTTTGTGTCCCTGAGCATTAGGATGCAGATAATCGTTGTCGTGAAGGCTTTCGTCCATAATATCGGGCGTTTCTTTTCCGCAGATTGCGTTTGAGAAGTCAATAACGCCGTCAAACTTGCCGGAAGTACGAATCCACTCGTTGACTTCGAGACGGCATTTTTCTTTTTCGTCGCTACCCTGCTCCATATAGAAGCACTTTTTTAACGGCGTTATTGTTGCGCCGAAAACTTTAAGCCCCTTTGCATGAGCCGCATCAACCATTTTTGTATAATGTTCAATCAAATCGGCTTTTGTTTTTTCGGTATCTCTTGACGGACCTATATCGTTGACACCTTCAAAAATAATGACATATTTTACACCTGTCTGACTAAGAACGTCTCTCTCAAAACGTGTTGAAGCCGTAGGACCCAAACCTCCGAAAATCACGCAGTTGCCACCGATTCCCATATTAAGAACGCCGAGATTTTTTGTTTCGGGATTGTTGAGAAGTCTTTCTGCAAAGATGTCAGGCCAACGGTTTTGAGCGTTAGTTGTAGAGCCTCTACCGTCCGTAATTGAATTGCCGATAATAGCAACAGAAGCGGATTTTTCGGGGGTGTAAGTATCCAAACGTTCAATTGAATACCAATGATCGGTTGTTGTTGCGCCCTCAAACAAGGCGTTGTCAATTTGGTTGCCTTCCAAAATGTAAGACGTTGTGCGCGAGCCGGGATGTCCCGTAAGTTTTTCTGGTACGGCATTGTAAGCGATTGTTACTGCCAAATCCTGTCTTGTGGAAGTCTTGAAAGCGAAAGCATCAGAAAAGACGTTTTTTCCGACAGGAATTTCAAGGCTTTCGCTGCCAGAAAATTTGACCTTGACGGCTTTTTGAGCGTCAATTTTGCTGCCTTCGAGAGCGGGAGCGATGCTTACAGCGATAATTTTCAAAGGCGTGTCGCCGAACTCGTTGGAGAGGCGGAGTTTAAGACTGTCGCCGCCGATTGAGACTTTAAAACGCTGACGGATAGTGTTTTGAGACAAACCGGGCGCGGGCGGCATATTGTGCGGCTCGGTGAGTTGAACGGCCGTACCCCAAGTTCCTGTCCAAGAGCCGTTAATTTCAGCGGGTTTTTGTCCGCAGGATTCGGCAAACAGACCTGCCGCTAACAAGCAGCATAGAAATGATGTGTTTTTCATAATATTTTTTTAAGATTTATGCTGCAAAATTATATTTTTTATCGGGAAAATCAAAATAAAATTTTTGCAGAATATCTTCCAAAAAAGTCAGCCAAATTCACGAAATTTTATTGAATTTGGCTGACTTTTTTGAAGATTTTTAAAAACTAAAACATTAATATTCAATGAATTAACTATTTTGTATTAATATATTTTAACACAAAATTTTATTTAAATAACTGCTCAAAAGTTACGACTTGATTTACCGGCGAAGAATATTCGTTTTTGCGGAGACCGTATGTAGTAACGAGAACAATCTGAACGGAATGGGTCTTGGTATGGTGCTTTGAATTAATAAAAGCGTCAAGTTTGTTGAGTATATTCTTCTGATAATCAGCAGTAAAGACAAACTCGTTTTCGGAAAACTTCATTTCGCAAAGATAGTCAGTCCTTTCGCCAGCCCATTGAATCACCAAATCAATCTGCGCACCCGTGCCGTCCGATGCTTTTCCGCTGTAACAAAATGAATTGCTGACAGTTGCAATTTTCAACGCTTCGGTCAGTTGCGAAATATGGTCGGTTACCAAAAGTTCAAAAGTGTTGCCGGCCCAACTGTAAAACTGCGCCGTACGCTGAACCGCTTTCCAGTTTCCGTTATGACTTAAACTTCTGCTGCTCAGAAAGTTAAAATAAAACAGCGTAAAAAAGTCTTTCAACTGATACACTTTTTCCGTTCTTGAAGAACCGATGCGCGGATATTCGCGGATAATGTCGGACTGCAAAAGGTTGCTGATGATTTTGCTGAGAGTGCCGCCGCTGTTGAGACCGGAAGCCTTGGCAATTTCTCCGCGTGTCATACCGTAAAACTTTTCGGACATGATTTTTACAACGTCAACATACCTTTCGTTTGACGAAAAAAGACCCGTATAAACGTCCTCAAATTCCTGATGGACGGATTTATTTTTGAAAAAAATGTCATCAATATTTTGTGTTAACGTCTTGTCAGTCTGCAATTTGTCCAAATAATACGGAATCCCGCCCATAACCATATAGCAGACAGCCGTCTCGTACTGCGAGAGATGAAACCCGCGCTTTTTGAAAAATTCCGCGCACTCTTTCAGCGAAAACGGCAGCAGATGAATCATTTTTGTCAACCGTCCGTGCAAGCCGCCGTAGTCGCGGATAACGTTATCAAGCATCCAACTCGTTGCCGAACCGCAGACAATCAACACGATATTCCGCTGACTGTTCGCCCAAGAATTCCAAAAATACCCCAATTCCGCAATCAGTTCCGCCGACTGACGCCCGGCTAACCACGGCAATTCGTCAAAAAACAGAACTTTGCGGCGGGTTTTGAGCGTTTCGAGGTATTTTCTTAACATTCTGAAAGCGTCGAGCCAATTGTCCGGTACAGACTCGGAAGTTTTGTAGCCGCAGTCTATAAGAGCCTTATAGAAGTGCATGAGTTGCAGCGACTTATAAGTTCCGTCATCGGGTGCTTTGAGATATGTGCCGACTATTTTGAAGGCGATTTTTCCCCGGAAAACCTCCTCCACAAGGAATGATTTTCCGACCCTTCGCCGCCCGTAAATGGCTGCAAATTCGGATTTAGAAGATTTTAAAAGCGAGTTTAAAATTTCAATTTCCGGCTTTCTGCCTATAATTACATCAGATTTCATAATTTTTATGCTGAAAAATCTGTTACAAATATAGTGTTTTTTTCATAAAATTCAAAAAAAGTCAGCCAAATTCAACAAAAAATCGTGAATTTGGCTGACTTTTTTGAAGATTTTTTTAAATTAAAGTACTAATTTCCAATTAGTTAACCGTTTTGTATTAAGATATTTTAACACTATTTTTTCGCTAATTTTGTACTGCCATTGCGACGCTTGCAATATATTCTGACAGTGATTTTGATTTCTGAATCTTTTTTAAAGCCTTTTTATCCTTGTCTGAATACGTCCAAAACGTTTTCATCTTGTCCAAAACCATAAACTCCGCTCCGCCGTAAATTTCCGAATATCCGTCAATCAGAGAGTTGTGAAACTCCATAAAACGCTTTTTGTCAAACGGCGAACCCTCAGCCAAAAACGGATTGCTCAAAAGTCCGCGCCCGATCATAACGCCTTTTAATTTCGGATATTTTTTTATGAGGGTTTCAATGTCGGCAGGAGTTTTTAAATCTCCGTTGTAAACAATTGGAAACGAGAGTTTTTCGTAAAGAGTTTCAAACGTTTTAAAATCAATTTCTCCGCTGTACATCTGCTTTCCCAAACGCGGGTGAATTGTAACGAATTTTAAATCAGCGGAATTGATAACTTCAATTAAATCAAGAGTCTGAAAAACGTCTGTGTTTCCGAGCCGCATTTTCAGTGAAAACGAAATTTCGGGAAAATTTTTCAATGCTGACAAAACCTCTGAAACTTTTTCGGGCTTGTCCCAGATACCTGCGCCGTAAAAATGTTTTGACTGTTGCGGAAACGGACAGCCGAAGTTCAAATCGCACTCTTTAAATCCGTGATTTTTAACGCACTGAACCAAAATTTCAACGTCCACACACGAGTTTGCCATAATTTGCGGCACAAGATTCGGGACTGTGGACAGGCTCAAATCTTTGATGTCTTTTTTTCTTATTTCTCCGTTTTCAACACGCAAAAAAGGCGTGAAGTATTTATTCACGCCTTTAAAATATTTTGCATGGGAATTTCTGAAAACAAAATCCGTAAAACCTTGAAGCGGTGCAAAATAAATTTCCATTTTCAGATTTTTTCTCTTAACTGAACAGCGAATCCACGAACTGGTCTTTGTCAAAAAGTTGAAGATCGGTAACTTTTTCGCCGACACCGATATATTTAATCGGAATTTTAAACTGATCGCTTATTCCGATAACTACGCCGCCTTTTGCCGTTCCGTCAAGTTTTGTGAGTGCCAATGCCGTAACGTCAGTTGCCAAAGTAAACTGTTTGGCCTGCTCGTAAGCGTTTTGACCCGTACTGCCGTCCAAAACCAAAAGCACTTCGTGCGGTGCGTCGGGAATCACTTTTGTCATCACGCGCTTGATTTTGGAAAGTTCGTTCATAAGATTGATTTTGTTATGAAGCCTTCCTGCGGTGTCTATCAAAACGACATCCGCTTTGTTTGCAACAGCCGAGTTCAAAGTGTCGAAAGCAACCGAAGCGGGGTCAGAGCCCATCGTCTGTTTTATGATTGGAACGTCTGCTCTTTGAGCCCAAATGTCCAACTGTTCAACCGCCGCCGCACGGAATGTGTCAGCCGCGCCCAAGTAAACTTTTTTGCCCGCCTGCTTAAACTGGTTAGCGAGTTTTCCGATGGTTGTTGTCTTTCCCGCACCGTTAACGCCTACAACCATAATCACGTATGGTTTGCCGTCTTTGGTTGTGATGCTGTCAGTAAAATTTGTAGCCGGATTTTCGTTCAAAAGCGAAATTATCACGTCCTTCAAGATTTTGTTCAACTCGGAAGTGTTAAGATACTTGTCCTGAGCGACTTTTTCTTCAAGGCGTTTGATAATTTTCACAGTCGTATCCACGCCGACATCAGACGTGATAAGCGCGTCTTCAAGATTGTCAAGCACCTCGTCGTCAACTTTTGACTTGCCGACTACCGCGCGTTGAAGTTTCTTGAAGACACTCTCCTTCGTCTTAGCCAGTCCGGTGTTCAGACTGTCTTTTTTCTCTTTTGAAAAAAATCCGAAAAGTCCCATTTTTTATGGTTTCTTATTTCAAATCTTTGAGAGCCTCTTTTGCTTCTGTCTGAGGCACGATCAACTCTTTAAAGCAGTAAGCACCGGTTTTGGGTGATCTAACGGCTTTAACGATTCTTGTCAATGCGCTTGCTGCGCTGTCTTCCTTTTTAAGGGTTGCGACTACTTTCTTTGCCATTTTCTATTAGTTTTTACTTAATTTCACGATGAATGGTATATTTCTTCAAGTACGGGTTGTACTTTTTAAGTTCGAGACGCTGTGTCGTGTTCTTTTTGTTTTTGGTCGTTATATAACGCGACATTCCCGGAACTCCTGACTCTTTCTGTTCGGTACATTCCAATATTACCTGAACTCTGTTTTTATTCTTTGCCATTTTCTATTCCTTTTCTTTTTTTTAGTGATTAATAAACCAAATAGCCTTTTTTAGCAGCCTCTTCGATAGCGGCTTTGAGACCATTTTTACTGATTGTACGGATGGCAGAGGCAGAAACTTTTAACGTTACCCAACGGTCTTCCTCTTCCAAATAGAATTTTTTAACGTGCAAGTTCGGCATAAAAGCCTTCTTCGTTTTTCTGTGCGAGTGAGAAACGTTGTTTCCCCTCTGCAACTTCTTACCTGTAATTTCGCAAATACGTGACATTTTACTATATGATTTTTTTCTTGTTATTCTTTTAGTTTCAGGTTGCAAAATAAGTAAATTTTATTCAATTAAGCAAATTTTTTTTGCTTTTTTTTTACTATTTTATTTTTAATCTGATTATCAGTGAGTTAAATACTGTCTCTTGAATCAGAAATTTATTTTTCCTGTTCCAAATGTTTGATAACGACATTGATAGAGGGAAATTTTTCCCGCAAAAACTCCGCCGTTTTTTCCGCGCAGTATACGCTCCGGTGCTGTCCGCCGGTGCAGCCGAAATTCACCGACAAATTCTCGTAACCCCGCTGAATGTATTTTTTTACCGCCAAAGCGACCGTTTTTTGCGTCAAATCCAAAAATTCGGTCAGTTGCGGTTCGTGCGAGAAAAACTCTATAACTTCGGGACTTTTGCCGTTGAGTTCCTTGTATTTTTCGTAGCGTCCGGGGTTGTGAATGGCGCGGCAGTCAAAGACAAAGCCTCCGCCGTTGCCGGTCGGGTCGTACGGAATGCCTCTGCGGTAAGAAAAACTCTGCACCTTAACAGTCAAAACGGTTTCCTCTGTGCTGCCGCCCAAAAGTTCCTGGTTTTCCATCAACGCCAAAAGACATTTTCTTATTTGCGGAATCTTGATGTCAAGTTTATGATTGTCAATAAGATAGCGGACATTTTGAAGCGCGGGCGGAATGCTTGCCAAAAAGTGCGGTTTCTGCTCCAAAAAGCCCCTGTAACCGTAACTTCCGAACGCCTGCAAAATCCTTATCAAAACCACCGCATAAAACGCTTTTTTGAACTGTTCTTCGTTGACTTCGATGTATTTTTTGAGTTCCGAAAGATAAAAATCCAAAAGTTCGTCCCTTAATTCGGGGCTCAGACACGCCTTTGCGTCATAGAGCAGCGAGGCTACGTCATACTGCAACGGACCTTTTCTTCCGCCCTGAAAATCAATAAAATACGGTTTGCCGTCTTCACGGATGATTATATTTCTTGACTGAAAGTCCCTGTACATAAAATAGTCGGAGCCGGCTGTGCGGATATAATTGGTCAGGGTCATAAAATCCTTTTCCAAATCCTGCTCGTCAAAAACCGTGTGGGTGGTTTTCAGAAAGTAATATTTGAAATAATTCAAATCCCACATAATTGACTGAGCGTCAAACTTTTTTCTGGGATAACATTTTGAATAGTCAAGCGCGGTGCTGTATTTCACCTGAAATTTCGGCAAAAATTCCAGCACTTTTTTGTAATATTCAACGGTCTGGGCATCAAGCGAATAGTCGCCCTGACGGTGATTTTCCAAATACTCGAAAAGCGAGACACCTTTTATATACGTCTGAATGTACGCGAGATTGTCGTCTGAGACTTCCAAAACCTCAGGCACGGGCATATTTTGCGAGAGAAACGACTTTGAAAAACTTATAAACGCAAGATTTTCTTTGTATTCTTTTCCGATAGTGCCGATACATTCGCAGCCGTCCTCAGCCAGATGCGCCATGTAATAATATTCGCGGTTTGAACCCGATTCGGGCAGTTTGTCTATTTTGTCGGCTTTTTTGCCGAAATGTCTTTGAAATAAAGTTTCAAGAACTTCCGTATTTTTTGCCATATAATTTTTCGCTATTTTTTTTCAACCGCAAAGGTAATAAAAACTTTCTTAATTTTTAGATTTTTTTTCAAAAAAGATACATCACGCTTGTTATTTTGCGCTTTGCAATATCCACTAAACGGCGTCTTATTGCCATCGAAATAAAACTTGCAGACTCTCCTACTTTCAATAATTCAAAAACTTTTTTTCCGCTGCCTTCTAATGGTATGTTGTTGAGCGTTATAAAAATTCCGCAATGTGACGGATAAATATCCGAGTTGGCTTCATCAACCATATATTTTACAACTATATTATTGATTTTTAGATTGATAGTATTAATATCACCGACATTTAAAACACAGCAGGGCAAATTTCTGTTACGGTCAAATTTTTTTATATCGCTTTCAAAACTGACATGAAATCTGCGGAAAACGGAAATACATTTTTCAGAACCGTCTTTCAATTCCCTCAAATTAAAGGCTGAGGGCAGCAGTTCTCCGTCTCTCATCATCGTCGAGGGAAAAATTATCCTCACAACATTTTCAATGTCAGATATTTGAGTCATTTTTCAGCGTTAATTTTTTTTATTGTATCAATCAATTTTTTTACGGAAAACGGAATGTTATCCTGCCCTGAAACTTCGTCATTTTCTGTGATATAGTACGAAAATGTATCATTGCCCAAACAAATTCCCGCCTCTTTTATTGTTGAATCAATAAGCAAAGTGCCGTTAATTTCGGGGAAAATGGTTATGCCCGCCAACAATTTTTTATCAATTTTGTTCAGCAACAGCGAAAAATTATTTTTGACTTTTTCAGTAAGCGGAACGGCGTTTTCTCCGTCCCATTTCTCTGTGTATTTGCTGTAAGTCAAAAACTTATCCAAAATTTCATAATAGTCTTTTTGCTGTTTTCGGGCTGCATTATCCGCCTTGTCAGTTTTTAGAGAACCTTGTAAAAGATTTACGAGTTCGGTTTTCACCGAAACACTCAAACCTTTAAGCAGATTCCAATAAAGACCGACTTCCGGATTGTGGTTGAATGTAACTGCTGTTGCCATATAGTTTACATTTTTTGACGTTTATATTTTCTCCAACATCGACATTTTGACCCAGCCGGATCTGCCGTCAGAAATCCTGATTTCAATCCAGTCGGCTGACTTGTCTTTAATCGAAACTTTCAAGCCTTCGTGAACCCTGAACAAATCCGTTCCCGAATCGTCAGGTGAACTTTTTGCCGTTACCACCGGCGAAATTATCACTGCCTCGGTGCTTTCAGCATTTTCGCCCTCGGCATAAAAACCGCCGCAAAGCGTCAGACACGATAAAATCACAAACACCGCTCCGAACGAAAACGCAAATTTTTTAAGTTTGTAATCCTCCGTGAAAAAGTACCACAGAAACAATCCCAAACCGATAATCAAAAACGCAAGCGTAAAACCCGCCCAGACATTAAGGCTCACTTTCTTGACAAAAAAGTTGAAAACCGCCGAAATGTTTGACTCCGGAATCGAGGCTATTTTGTCCCTTAAATGAAGGTTCGCGAATTTCAAATTCGTTTTAGCGTCCTCAAAATCGGGATTTTGCTTTATCGCACGCTCGTAATTCAAAATCGCGAGAGCGTAGTTTTCGCTTTTATAATAGGCGTTGCCGAGGTTGAAGTTCAACTCCTCTGCTACATAACCCTGACTCAAAAGTTGCTCGTACAACTGCGCCGCCAAAACGTAATCCTTGTTTTGATATTCGTCGTTGGCCTTCTTCAAAAGAGCCTCGGCGTCCTGGTTCTGAGCGTAATTTTTTAGACCCAAAACCGTCAAAATCAATAATATAATTAATTTTTTACAATTCATAATCCTTAAATTATTTAATCGTAACTTCCAAAGTTTCAATTGCCTGCGCTGCCATAGCGTAAACCTCGTCCATCGGTTTTGACATGGTTTCGGGAGCGTAATGCTCAAACTCGCACGTATCCAAAACCTCGATTACTTGGTTTGAAACTTCCTCATTTATGCCTTTTTCCGCAAATTTTTCGCTGACGTTTTCCCTTGACAAATCCGACGCCGGAATCGCAAGTTTGTCGGAAAGATAGCCCCAGAGCGCGGAAAGAATTTCAACGTAAAACTCGTCTTTTTTGTTTTGTTTCAAAAATTCAGCGGCTTTTTTCAAGCGTTTGCGCGAGGTTTTTCCTGCCCTGCGGTTTTTGGTTCCGATAACATCGGCATTGTTTTTAATCTGTTGCAGACGCCACAAAATCACAGCCGCAAACAGCGCAAACAGCAGAATTATTATGAGCCAGAATTCAAACGAGTTGAAGAATTTTTTGTTTGAATTTCCAAGGCTGAAATTCGTTTTGATGAATTTGATGTCCGAACCGAGGTTTTCAACGTCCGATTTCATAACCGTGCTGACAGCCGCCGAAGTGGAATCCCTTTCGCCTTTGACGGTGATGTTCAGTGGTTTTGTGCTGACCGTTTTGTACGATTTTGACGCGGGGTCAAAGAACGAAAAGTTAACGCCCGGAATTTCAAATTCGCCGTTTTGACGCGCAATCACCATGTAACTGAACGTTTTTGTGCCGGAAATGCCGTTGTTGTTGGCGGAAATGTTTTCCTGACTTTTCGGCTCAAATTTTTCAAACGCCGACGGAAAATCCACTTTCGGAGTCTCAAACAGTTTAAAGTTTCCCGAACCCTGAACGGTAACTTTTACCGTCATCGGCTCGTCGAGGTTGAGTTCTGTTTTGTCTGACGAAATTGACACCGTAAAATTTCCAACTGCGCCGCCGAAACCGTCAGGCTTTCCCGCAGGAAGGGGTTTGACATTGATTTTTACGGTTTTGCTTTTTGCCGACATTTTGGAGCGGTTGAATCCCCAGCCGTCAGAGACGATGAAAGTTATGTCATACGGCTCAATTTCCAAAGTTCCGGTTTTTTGCGCAAACAACGCCTTTTTTTGCCAGAGCGTATAAAGATATTCTTTGTTTCCGATGTATTTGCGGTCAAAGGTTATGTTTTTCGGGTTGAAAATGTCCTGAACCCAAAAGCCCTTGAAGCCCGGCGTTTTAACGTCTTCCACTCCCGAAATGTTGTACCTTGAATACACACTCGCCGAAATTATCACCTGCTCGCCTACAAAAACTTCTTTTTTGGAACAGTTGACATCGACAAAAAGGTTGCTTGAAGCGTTTTGCGGAGCGGGTGTGTCTGCCTCGGCACTCTGCTGATTTTGAGAGCCGCCGCCCTGCTGCACATCGTCGCCGGAGACGGTAATTGAAAGGGAGTTGGAAGTGTAGTTTTTGCCCTTGTAACTCACCGTAACCGCCGGAACAGTAAACGTGCCTGCTTTTTCGGCAATCAGCGTGTAAATTATGCTGCGTTTTACGCTCATATCGCCGTTGACAAACGACATGCTCGACGAAGAAGACCGTCCGAGAACTTGAAAATTCTTCAAGTCCGGCTGCGGCAAATCTGCGTTTTGAGCGTTGACCGAGACCTCCAATCTGAACGGCGAACCTGTCTGAACCGCAGACGGAGCATTCATCGAAATTTCAAAATCCTGAGCGTTCAGCGACAAAACTGTTGTCAAAAACAGCAGACCTAATATTATCTTTTTCATTGTTACCATTGTTTCTCGTGTTTTACTGAGCCTTTTGCATTTTTCTCGTCTTTAACCTTCTGCTGAACTTTTTCGTCAGCCTTGTTGATTGCCTCCAAAATTCTTTCAGCCATATCCTGAGGAATTATTCTCGCCTGCTCCGAGTCGGGCGTACCGTCGTTGTCGGAGTCGGTGTCGCGGTAGTCGGGCGTGCCGTCCTGGTCGGTATCCTTGGGATTTTTCGGGTCTTCTCCCGCTTCTACGTTGTCGGGAATACCGTCGTCGTCAGAATCGGGGTCGCGATAATCGGGAATACCATCGCCGTCAGTATCGCGAGGCTGGTCTTGGTTTTCGCCTTTTTCTGTGCTGTCGGGAATACCGTCATGGTCGGCATCGCCGTCCTTGTTTTGATTATCCTGATTCTGATTGTCCTCATTCTGCTGCTGGTCTTGTTTATTTTGCTGATTTTGCTGAGGAGGCTGCTGATTGTTTTTGAGCATCTCAATCAACTTTTCGGTGTAAAGATAATTGTACTTTGTCTTCTTGTCGTAAGGATTGCTTTTGAGCGAATTTTTGTAATCCGCCAAAGCGTTTTCTGCCGCCTTCATTGCATTCTGCATGTCCTGTTTGCCGAGCAACTGCTCACAGAGTCCCAAATCCGTGTTGCCGAGGTTGTAATAACATTCAGCTGTTTTTTTAGGATCGGTCTGGGATTTTGCAAGTTTTACGAGTTGCTCTTTTGCCTTGTCAAACTTGCCCTGCTTGTAAAGCGCGTTCGAGAGATTGAACGCCGCCTCGTAAGAAGACGAATTTTCGTTGACGCCTTTCTGATACTGAACTTCCGCGTCCTCAAACTTCAACTCCTTGTAATAATCGTTTCCCTCTCTGATGTACGGTTTTTCGCTTTGAGCCATAACCAGTACCGGAGAAAGACAGAATAATATAATTAATAAACGTTTCATTTCTCAAAAATTCCTAACTTTTTAATCCAACGGTTTTTACGGTTAAGTGTCAGACAATAAGCCAAAAAGAAAACAAGCGCAACAAAAGCCGGAATGCTGAATTTTTCGTCATATTCCGCAAACGAGGTGTACTCGCCTTTTTTCATTTTGGAAATATGGTCGTAAACGGTGTTGAAGCCTGAGTTTCCGTTGGTTGCGCGGACATAAACGCCGCCGCCAATCTCTGCTATTTTCTGCAACGACGCCTCGTCGAGTTTTGAGATTACGACGTTTCCGCTGTTGTCTTTTATATAGTCGTTAGAGCCTTCGCGCTTTGGAATCGGAACGCCTCGCACATCTCCCGTACCGATAACGTGAACCGTAACGCCTTTTTCAGCACATTGAGAAGCAAGTTTCATCGGGTCGGGTTCGGCTTCATGATTTTCGCCGTCCGAAATCAAAATCACGGATTTTGCCATGTCGTTGTCGTAATTGAAAGATTTCAGAGCCAAATCAAGTGCCGCGCCAAGAGCCGTTCCCTGTTCTGAAATCATGTCGCAACTGACAGACTGAACAAAAATGTCAGTCGCTTTCAAGTCCTGAGTAAGAGGCACTTGAACAAAAGCCGTTCCCGCAAAAATTATAAGACCGACCTTGTCGTTAACTAATTTTTTTACAAGGCTCGAAATTGCGTTTTTGGTGTTTTCAAGACGCGAGGGATACATATCCGTTGCCCGCATCGAATTGCTGATGTCAAGGCAAATCATTATTTCAGAGCCTTCCGCCGAAACCTCTTTGAGTTTTGTACCCATTCTCGGTCTTGCCACGGCGATAATCATAAAAGTAAGTGCCAGAAGCAAAAACACGGCGCGTACAATCGGACGACTTGACGAATATTCTTCCATCAGGGGCAAAATCACTTTGCGTGAGCCGATTTTTTCCATGGCTTTTTTTCTGCGGTTGAGACAGAGTAAAAAAAACGCCGCAAAAACCGGTATCACGAACAAAAAATACAAAACTTCCTTATTTGCAAACTGTATTTCCATTTTTCTTTAAAGTGTCTTAAAAAAAATACCGTTACGGCAAAATTCTGCCGATTGTGTACCGCAAAATTATTTTCAGAGCCAGCAACACCAACGCCAAAACCAAAAACGGATAAAATTTTTCGTTGACATGGCTGATGGTCATCGACTCCATTTTTGTTTTTTCGAGTTTGTCGATTTGGGAGTAAATGTCCTTCAACGCCTGATTGTTGGTCGCGCGGAAATATTTTCCGTCTGTTATCTGCGAAATTTTAGTGAGCGTAGACTCGTCGATTTCTACGGGGACATTCTGATAAAATTTTCTGCCCCATGCGTCCACCATCGGGTAAGGTGCTTCGCCGTTGGTGCCGACACCGATTGTATAAACGCGGATTCCGTAGTTTGCAGCAATTTCAGCCGCCGTAATAGGTTCTATTTCACCGCAGTTATTCATACCGTCGGTCAAAAGGATAATCACCTTGCTTTTCGCGCTGCTGTTTTTGATTCTGGCAACCGCGTTTGCAAGTCCGAGACCTATCGCCGTACCGTCTTCGATAATGCCGTTTTTGACCTGCGACATCAGGTTTACAAGCGTCGGATGGTCGCTTGTGAGCGGACACTGCGTAAAACTTTCGCCGGCAAAAAGCACGATTCCCATCCTGTCGTTTTCTCTCGCCTGAATAAATTCCGAGGCTACGTTTTTGGCGGCTTCAAGTCTGTTAGGCTTAAAATCGCACGCCTCCATAGAGCCGGAAATATCCATTGACAAAACAATGTCGATTCCTTCTTTTTCGGTTTTTTCGTTTTCGCTTGTGGTCTGAGGCCTTGCTATCGCGATGATTAACAGTCCTATGACAAAAAAGTTAAGCACAAGGGGAACGTAAGCGATAAATTTTCTAAACGTCATTCTTTCCGCGCCAAAACCCTCCAAAGTCGAAAACTTCAACGCGGGATTATAACCTTTCAGTTTGAAAAAATACCACACCCCCAAAAGCGGCAAAACTATCAGCAGCCACAAGCGGTTAGGATATGCAAATTGTGTAAACTCAAACATTTCTATACCTTTTTAATTTCGTTGCCGGAAGTTTCTTCCTGAACGGGAACTTTTTTGGTCATTTCAACAAATTTTAGAGCGCAACTCATTGAATTGTCGTTTTCATCCGGCAGCGGTTCGAGCTTTGCAAACTTCACAAAATCCGCAATGCCGAAAATAAACTTCAAGCCCTGAAAACTTTCTTCTTTTTCCGAGAGGTCGTTTTTTAAGGCTTTCAAAGTTTCATCAGATGTCATTTCCATTACGGAGTTGCCGTAACGGTCTGATATATAACGCTTTAAAATTTCCGTCAAAATCGAATAATACTCTTTTGTTCTGCCTTGCTGCCAGAGTTTTTCGTCTTTTAATTTCATCAGTTCCCTCAATGCGACCTTGTCGGAAGGCTCTTTGGGTTTTAAGACGGGGATAATCGGCTTGTTGTTTTTCCAACGGATATACATATAAGTTGCGATTGAGGCTAAGACTGCGACAATCAGCAGGATAAGAATCAGTTTGGAAAATCTTGCCCAAAACTCCTCAAAAGTCCAAGGCGTGTTTTTAACGGGTACGATGTCAAAAACCTTCATCATTTTTGTGGTGTCGATTTCTGCCGTAAAAGTAGAATCTACGCCCTGCAACAGCGTGAAAGTCAGTTTTAAAGAGTCGGTGTAGAGCGTGTCCCCTCCTATCCTCACGGGAAGTGCCGGCACATAAAGCACGGTGTCCTTATACGAGGTTATCAGATAAGTGTGCGTAAAAGTTACCTGCTTTCTGTCCTGAGAAACCGCCGTATCGGGTTTCAATTCGGCTATGAGTTCCAGACGGCCAAAGATTTTTCCGTTTTTGAAACTCGGAAAATACGTTTTCTGCCCCGAAGTTACATTGGCGGTAACGGTCAGTCTCACCGGATTGCCAAACTCTACCGTATTGGAGTCAAGCGTTGCCTTAACAGTCTGAGCCTTAACGCCGTAAGAGGTTATAAAAATGAAAACTAATATAAAAAAATTCAGTTTCATTATCTTGATTTAAACAGTTTTATCAGCGGTTGGACATAATCCTCGTCATCTGCGATAACGGCACAGTCCACGCCTGCATGTTTGAAAACTTCTTCCGTTTTTTTGGTGCGCAATTTTGCCTGCTTTTCAAAAGCCGCCCTGACCTCTGCGTTTGAAGTGTCAACGAGTATGTTTTTGCCCGTTTCGGCATCAAGCATACTTACGAGTCCGACATCCGGAAGTTGCATGTCTTTCGGGTCGTAAACGTTCAGAGCCATCATGTCGTGTTTGTGGCTTGCGATTCTCAGAGCCTGTGAAAAGTCGCCGCAGATAAAATCCGAAATCAAAAAAGCGGTACTCCGTTTTTTTATGACACGGGTCAGATATTCAAGCGCGAGGGCGGGATTTGTACCTTTGCCTTCGGGTTTGAAAGTCAGCAACTCCCTGATAATACGCAAGATATGCGAGCGGCCTTTTTTCGGCGGAATAAACTTTTCGATGATGTCCGAAAAGAAAATTACGCCTATTTTGTCGTTGTTGGAAATTGCCGAAAAGGAAAGACACGCTGCGATTTCGGTTATAAAATCGCGTTTAGAATTTTCCACGCTTCCGAAATCCGTTGAGCCGCTGACGTCAACGAGCATCATCACCGTCAGTTCCCTTTCTTCCTCGAAAACCTTGATATACGGACGGTTGTAACGGGCTGTAACATTCCAGTCGATGTTTCTGACATCGTCGCCGTACTGATACTCCCTTACCTCGGAGAATGACATACCCCTGCCTTTGAATGCGCTGTGATATTCACCGGCAAACAAATGGTTGCTGAGTCCGCGGGTCTTGATTTCAATTTTCCTTACCTTCTTTAAAATATCGGAAGTTTCCATAATATTGAATTATGAATTTTAACTACGGTACTTGAACAGCGTTTAAAATCTCGCTGACGGTTTCTTCTGTCGTAATGTTCTGAGCCTCAGCCTCGTAACTAAGACCTATACGGTGTCTTAACACGGGGTGGCAAACCGCTCTGACATCTTCGGGGATAACATAGCCCCTTCTCTTAATAAAAGCGTATGCCTTGGAAGCCTTTGCCAGAGAAATACCTGCACGGGGCGATGCTCCGTAACTTATCAACTCTTTGAACTGCTGCAAGTTGTATTGCTCAGGATTTCTTGTCGCCGAAACTATGTCAACGATATATTGTTCGATTTTTTCGTCAATGTACACTTCCTTTACCACTTCTCTTGCGTGAACGATGTCAGAGGCTTTGAGAATCTGGTTGGCCTTGGGAAATTCGCCCGTAATATTCTGACGGATAATGAGTTTCTCTTCTTCTTTTTTAGGATATGAAACGATGATTTTCAGCATAAAACGGTCTACCTGAGCCTCAGGCAGCGGATAAGTACCTTCCTGTTCAATCGGGTTTTGCGTTGCCAAAACAAGGAACGGATCGTCGAGTTTGAAAGTCTCCTCGCCGATTGTTACCTGATGCTCCTGCATAGCCTCCAAAAGCGCACTCTGAACCTTTGCGGGGCTTCGGTTGATTTCGTCCGCCAAGATAAAATTCGCAAACACGGGACCTTTTTTTACGACAAACTCTTCGTTTTTCTGCGAATAAATCATCGTACCCAAAAGGTCGGCAGGAAGCAAATCCGGCGTAAATTGAATTCGGTTGAATTTGGACTCCACAATTTGGGACAACGTTTTGATTGCCAAAGTTTTAGCCAAACCCGGCACGCCTTCCAAAAGTACGTGTCCGTTGCTTAATAGTCCGATAAGAAGTCCTTCGGTAAGTTGTTTCTGACCCACGATTACTTTTCCCATTTCCATAGTAACGAGGTCAATGAAGGAACTTTCCTGTTTAATTTTTTCGTTTAATTCTTTAATATCAACAACTTGTGTCATGTCACTAAAAATTTTTGATACGCAAAATTAGAAAATTAGGTTTTCACTGCCAATAGTTTTTGTAAAATTTCGCTCAAATTAACGTTTTTTAAAAAAGGCATAAGGCAGGTATTATAAAATTTTGTAAATTTGCGCCGGATTTAAAAAAAAAGGAAATCTCAAAAATGAAAACATTAAAATCTTTAACATTACTTGCAGTGTCTTTTGCCGGACTTTTGTCGTGTCAGAGCGGTCCTACGAAAGAAGAGATAAAAGCCTCCGCAGAGGAGCAGTTGCTTGTCAACAAACAACTTGACAGCGTTTACAGAATACTTGATGACGCATACCAGTCTTATCACGCCGCAACCATGGACGCGGCTTTGGAAGGTCTTAACGCTTATCTTGACAACGCCCAGTCTAAAATTCAGCAAATCAAGCCGTTAAGCCAAAACCAAAAACTTACCGGCGCAATTGAGGAAAAAATCTCCGTTATGAAATCAGTTGCCAAAAACGAGGCAATCGAGCAGGTGAGAATTTACAAACTTCCCGACTCTGTTTTTACGGAAGACTTGATAAAAAAATGGAACGACTTGGACACAAGCGTCAAACAAAAACTCTCCCAGGCTTCCCAAAACGTGGAAAGCGCGTATAACGAAATTCAAAACGAATTGAAAAAATGAAACATCTGATATACATTCCCGCATTGCTGCTGACACTGTTTTCCTCGTGCAGACCTTCGCCGAAAGAGGCGGCTGCTTTTAACGACAGGATTATGTCAGAGCAGAAAAAAGTCGTTATGGCATACGACGGTTTGTTGGAAACTTACGACAGTTACGTTCCCCGGAAAATGGATTCCGCGCTTTTGGACTTTCAGACGCAGACCACTGATGCGATTAGAAATGTCAGGGAAACTGTTCCCGTTCAAGAAGGCGAATTTTTAAAAGACGCGCTTTTGGAATATTTGGAAATTTACAATTCGGTGGCTCAAAACGAGGCTGACGAACTTGTGAGACTTTACAAAGTGCCTGAAAACGAGTTCTCTCCCGAAATGCACGTTCAGTGGGAAAACAAATACAAAGAAGTTGATAAAAAGTTGAAAGAGGCTGACAAAAAACTTCAAGCGGTACAAGCCTCTTTTGCGGAAAATTATCATCTGCATTTAGCAAAATAACCGCTTAAAATTATTTTCAATGCCGGCTTTGATTTCGTCAAAACCGGCATTTTTTACACCTGCAATATTATTTATCAGTTTTGCAAAATCCGTTTTTTCGTCGGTGTCGCTTTCCACAAAAATTCTATCCAACGGAATCAGCGGCAGCGATTTAAAACCCGTCAGAGTTCTTTCTGAGAAAGAGAAATTTATGTTCGGATATTTCAACAGATTTTTTGTCGTCTGAGAGTCCGCGTTGTAGCCGTGAAAGACTACGGGAAGAGAAAAACGCGCCTTGTTAAGACATCTTATCACCTCGTTGTAGAGCCTTACGCAATGGATTATAAGAGGCTTTTTAAAACGCTGGGCAACAAGAATTTGCGCTGAAAAGATTTTTTCCTGCTCCGTTACGTTTAGCGGCGAAAACTTGTCAAAACCGCACTCCCCTATTGCGGCGCAGTTTTTCTTTTCTGCTAACGAACTCAGAGCCAAAAAATTATCCGTCAACTCCTCAAACGTTTTTAATGTTTTCGGGTGAATGCCAACAGAAAAAAAATCTGCTTCCGACGCCTTTGCGTAATTGTCGGAAATATCAAGCACAAAGGCGTTGGAAGGATTTATAAAATGCGTATGAACATCAGTGAAGCGCATAAACCAAAAATACAAGTGCCGAGTTCCAGTTGATTGCTATCTCGTTGGTTGTGTAACTGTTGTGATTGTCAAGATAGCGCATTGCGGGTGCAGTGGAAGTGTAAAGCGAGTCAGGAACGTCACCGCCCGCATGAGCGTAAGGTCCGCCGCAAAGATAACCCGCAACAGGAGAATCAATGCCGTCAGCCACGGTTCTGCGGTCGTGAACGTATTTAACCGTTTTGCCGCCGAACCCCGTTACAAAACAGTAATCCAGAGGGTTGCGTCCCAAAATATAATGCAAATCCGCCTGAGCCGCTTCCAAATACTTGGTGTTTCCCGTTGTGTTATAAGCAGTTACGAGGATAAGACCCTGATTTGCCGCAACCGAGTTAGAACCCCACGGGAAAAATGTCAAAGGCGTAGCATAAGCCGAAGTTTCGTAGTTTTTCAAAACGCCGTCAGCAAGTTTTATAAAGCCGTTTTTGAAGAAAGTATAAAAACTTTCGTCGAATTTTTCGGCATTTTTCGGGTTGTTTAATACGGAGGCTATTCCAAGACAACTCGTTGAATCCCAAGAAGGTACTTTAAAAGCAAAATCGCTTTCGGAGATGTTTTTTAAGTAATTTTTGTCGCCTGTCAAAAGCACCATTTCAAGAGCCGCCCAAGTGAACTCGTCGCGGATTTCGGTGTCGTTATACATGCCCGTAAAAACGCCTTCGGGATTTTTGTCATAAAGGATTTCGGGATTTTTCTGCGCCCAATTCCACGCCGAAACAGCCGCGTTTTTCAAGGTGTCAGAAAGTTTCGGAAGTTCGCTTTCGTATTTTGTCAAAACCCTTGCAGCCTTAGCGCAGACAGCCGCAAAATCAAGAGCCGCAGTCGTGGATTTTTTGATAACAAAACGCTCGTCCTTGTCTTCATGCGGCATAATCATTCCGTTGAAACCGAGTGCCGTAAGTTTGTGATAGACACCGCCGTCATCAGGGTCCTGCATTGTAAGCATCCAGCGCAAATTCACCAAAACTTCGTCCAAAATGTCGGGCAAGGCGTTTTTGCTTTCGGGAATGTTGAGATTGAGTTTTTTACAGTAATCGGGGTAAAGTTCTATCGTGTTGAGAATTTCCCAGACCGAAATCGAGGAGTTGACGATGTATTTGTTGTAATCGCCTGCATCGTACCAGCCGCCCGGCGAAGAAATAATGTCGCCTTCCTTGCGTTTAGGACCTGCGGCGGATTTGTGAACTTTGATTTTGTCGTCGGGGTGAGCGGCGGGACGGGCGTATTTGCCGCCGTATTCGGGTTTTATCTCCTGACTGCAACGCGCAAAATAATACGATTTCATGGCTTTGATCGCAAGGTCGTCATAAATACCCTCTCCGATGGCAAACGGATAAGAATCACCTGCGCCTTTGCATTTTAGGAAGTAAATGCCGTCTTGGTTGAAGTCCGAAAAATCCGCCTGACGGACTTTGGTTTTGGAAAATTCCCACTCCTTTATTTCTGAAGCCTTGCCGCTGTAAACGGTTTTTTGGGAGACCAAATCCACGATTTCAAAATCTTCCGAACCTGTTTCGGGGATAACGGCAATTTTTGCGGTGTTGGTCTGGTAACCGATTTGGTCGGCTTTTATGCGCTCAAAATCAGCGTTTTGAGCCGCCTGATTGTTGTTAACGCCGCCTGAGCAGCCCGCCAAAAGCGCAGCAAATGTCAAAGCGGTAAATGTTTTTTTTTGCATATTTTTAGTAGTGTAAAACGTGTAATTAAATTTCAGTGCAAATATACAAAAAGTTCAATAATACAGTAGAAAAAAGCCGTTTTTTTTACACCGTTCCCCAAAACTTTCTTAAAAACCATTCTGCGGTAAGCAGTGCAAGGATGATGAAAAACAGCCATTTCCAGCCCATTAGCGGCGAGGAAACCGTGTCGTTATAAACAGTCGGCTTTATTGCGGCGTTTTCCAAAAGGTCATTAAGCAATGCCGGAATCTCATTAGGCAAAAAACTTTTTCCGCCCGTTTTGGCGGCTATCTGTTTCATCACCGACAGGTTGGCTGTAAGATTTTCGGCTTCCGTCTTTATTTCCTTAACCGAAAAAACGCCGGTTTTAACCGATTTTTTATGCGAAGACTTAGCCGTAAAACTGTAATTTCCCGGCAAAAGATTGTCAATTCTAAGGTAATAGCCCGAACCCGTGTTCTCAAATTTATAATCTTTTTTCACGCCGTTTTCGTCCGAAATTTCAATCGTAACCTGTGAATCCGACACCGGCTGAAACATCTCGTCCAAAACTTTTGCGTTGAAATACACCGGCTCGTTTTCGCTGAAAATCTTTTTATAAGCCACCGTAAACATTTCTTTGTCGGACTTTTTCAAAAGAAACTGAACCAGACGCCCGATTAACAAATCAAACTTCTCGTGGTTCAAAAATTTTCTGTAACAGTCCATTCTCCAACGCCAAATCCCCTGCCCTAATATCACCGCCGATTTTGCTTTCTGAGGCTCCGAAACCGCTATTAAAGGCTTTTGCGTTGTAACGCCTTTAATTATCTGATAACCAAAAACATGTGTAGCCGCAAGAAGTTTGTAGTCGCCAAAAACACAGGAGAGCGGCGGCGTATTTCTGAGCATTTCGTCCACGCCGTTTTCAAAACTAAAAAGCGGAAACTTCGGATTTTCACCTAAGCCGGCATCGTCAAAATTGTTGCCTTTCGGAGTTATTTCAAGACATTTATTAATCCTGTTAAACTTCTGATAATCAGTTGACGAGCCCAAAACATAAAGCGTCGGAATGTTTCTTGACGAGATTTCTTCAAACAGTCCGTCGGCGTTTACCTTTGTTGAGGGCAGTCCGAACAAAATCACCAAATCGTATCCGGAGGCTTTTTTCGTAAAATTTTCAACCGTAAAAACTTCCGTTTCGTAACTCAGGTTTTTTGACAGCGCGTTTCTGAAAGCGGCAACGTCAGGGTGAGCGTTTGCGCTGAGTAAAAGGATTTTATATTTGTCGTCAATTACCTCTATGACAATTTCTTTCGAGTTGTTTACCTCGGTGATTTCGTCCGCAACAGGCTTCAACAAAACGGTGTATTTTTGAAGACCTTTTTTGTCGGCTTTCAGGCTCAGAGAAATCTCTTTGGAATAGTTGTCGCTTTTTACCTCAAATGTCTCCTGAAATACTGTTTTGCCGTCTCTAAGAACCTGGCAGACAGTGTTTTTGCCTTTCAGCATTTTGGCATTTAAGGTTATTTCCAAAGGAAATTCGTTGCCCAAAAACGCCGACTCGTTGTACAGGACTTTTGAAACGCTCAAATCCTTGTAAGAGGTTGTATCACCGATAGTCAGAGTATAAACTTTTTGATTGGTCTCCGCAGCGGAATAGACGGGATTCTGACCTTTGTTGCATACTCCGTCCGAAACCGTCAATACCGCGCCGGAATTTGTGTTGTAAAGCACCGATTTTACCGCCTCAAACATGTCGGAAAAATCGGTGTATTTGTCTTTGAAATTAAGAGCACCTCGCTCTGAGATTTGGGAAAAACTTTCGCCGAATTTGAAAAATCTGACGTTGTATTTTTCGTCCAATTTTTCTTTTGCGGCAAAAATTTCGTCCAAAACCTTGTCTGCACTCTCTTGTCCTGAGCGCAAAACTATTGATTCGGAATTGTCAACCGCTATTGCAAGTACCGGTTTTTCAATGCGTTTGTTATTTGTTTTTATAAAAATGTTCAGCAGCAGAATCATTGAAAGAAACAGTGCCGAAAACCTCAGAGCCGACAGTATATAAATTTTGTACGGCTGAAATTCTGCAAGTTTTTTGTTTTTGTAATATGAGAGTCCCGTCAAAAAAGCCGCTGCAACAAAGCACAAAACAGGAAAATACCAAGCATAATCCGAAACAATAGTCGTAGTCATTATTTCAAAATCTTCTTATAAATTTCGTAATACTGATTAAGGCGTTTTTCGTAAGCCTCAGGTGCTGTAAGACCGTTGTATTCTTTTGCAAACGAGAGGAAATCTCCCGTCAAAAGATACTGTACCCTCGTGCTTTTTGCCGTGCAGAAGTCAAACAGTGCCATGATGTGATAGCGGATGTCCTTACAAAAAGCCTCAAACATATCTTTTACTGACGAATAACCTATGATTTTGTAGTTAAAACCCATAACCTGCGGCGCGCCCATGCTTATCGAATACAGTGCGTTGGTCTCCGAAAGCGAGCGTGCGATTTCAAGAGACTCCCATTCTGAGAGTTGACCGCTATGCGAAGTTTTCCACTCGTCGGATTTTTTTGCGCGGTATTTATGACCCTCGCGGCGGTTTTTGGGATCAAAGGTGAAATGTTCGTCGTATTTTTTCTTGTCTTCGTCGCTTTTAGCACCGAAATAAGTGTAGAAAACGTGGTTCTCAAAACGGATAATCATCTTTCCGTCCGAAGAAAATCCGCTGCCGCCGCTTTCAACGCAAATTACTGCCAAAGCGATTTCTACGTCAATACCCAACTCCTTGCTAATCACGGAGATAAGGTTGCCGTAATTGTTCCATGTCTTAACCGCGACTTTGCCGTATTTGTCAAGACCGTCGTCCGAAAGTTTCTTTTTCGGGGCGAGTTCCACGGTAGCCAAATCCTTGCGCGAGTTAAAAAACACCCTTTGCTGTTCGGGTTCTTTTTTGGTTGTGTTGTTGGTTGTCTTTTTGGTTGTGTCGTTGGATTTTTTGGTGCTGTTTTCCGCGTAATCCTCCAAAGGCGTAACGTAATCCGCGCTGACAAAGCCTTTTTGTCCGTTGAAATCCACACCGTACCAGCCTGCATGTTTTGAGAGAACGATTAAAACCGTTCCTTTGTTAACTTTTCCCAAAACGGTGCTGTCAGTAGAATAATACGACCTGACATTCAGCACGTTGGCATCGACTGCAATTTTTTCAATCGTCTCTTTTATTTGGATAAAATCTTTCATGCAATACGCAAAACCGAGTTGCGTATAGATTTTGTACCACTTGTCCTTTTCGGAAGAAACAACGGTTACAATCGTGTTTTTTTTGAGTTGGTACAAGACTTTGGCAGTGGCGTTCGGCTTTTTTCTTGCGTTAAGCAGCGTTGCCGTTACCATACCTTTTGTTTTGGAAGTTACCTCGGCGACCGAATCTTTTTTGCCGCCGAAAAGCCATGAAAAAAAGCCCATAGTCTATTAAGAATTAGTAATTAACAATTAATAATTGACAATTGACAATTGACAATTGACAATTGACGATTGCTTAAAACACATTGTCAACTGTCAATTATCAACTGTCAATTCTCTACATATTCATACCGCCGTCAATCTGGATTACCTGACCGGTAACGTAAGACGACATATCGCTTGCGAGGAACGTTGCAACCTCGGCGATGTCTTCCGGTGTGCCGCCTCTGCGCAAAGGAATGCGTTTTTTCCATTCCTCTCTTACTTTTTCGGGAAGAGCGGCGGTCATAGCGGTCTCGATAAATCCGGGCGCGATAGCGTTAGCGCGGATACCTTTGGGACCCATTTCCTGAGCGACGGATTTTGCGAGGGCGATCAAACCTGCTTTTGAAGAAGCGTAGTTTGCCTGACCTGCGTTTCCGTGAACGCCTACAACGCTTGCCATGTTGATGATTGCGCCTTTGCGCTGTTTCATCATCTGCGGCAATGCGGCGTGGATAAAGTTGAAAGCGGATTTGAGGTTTACGTTGATAACTGCATCCCACTGAGCCTCAGACATTCTGAACATAAGACCGTCTTTTGTGATTCCGGCGTTGTTAACCAAAACGTCCAAACTTCCGAAATCTGCAATTATCTGATTTACAACTTGTTCTGTTTGAGCGAAATCTGCCGCGTTGGAAGCGTAAGCAATTACTTTTACGCCCAATGCCTCAATTTCTTTTTTGGTGTTTTCGGCATCTTCGTTGATAGCCAAATCCGTGAAAGCGATGTTTGCGCCTTCTGCGGCGAATTTCAAGGCGATAGCCTTTCCGATTCCGCGGGCTGCACCGGTGATGACAGCCGTTTTACCTTTTAATAAATCCATTTTTACAAAATATTTAATACTTGTTCCTTAATTTTTTCAAGTTCGTCTTTCATCATAACGACAAATCTCTGAATTTCAGCATCGTTTGCCTTAGAACCCAAAGTATTGATTTCGCGACCCATTTCCTGGGCGATGAAACCGAGTTTTTTGCCGGATGAGACCTCAGAGTCAAGATTTTCGATAAAATATGCGCAGTGATTTCTAAGGCGCACTTTTTCCTCGGTAATGTCGAGTTTTTCGATGTAATAAATCAGTTCTTGTTCGAGGCGGTTTTTGTCGAAATCAACCGTGGAGTTCAGGTCTTCAAATTTTTGAATGATTCTTTCCCTGATGATGTTGATTCTGTTTTTTTCGAGCGGCTCTACCTCGTTTAAGTATCCGAGAATCAGATTTATACGCTTGATAAAATCCTTTTTGAGGTTCTGACCTTCCTGCGTCCTGAAACTGTCAAGATTGTCAATCGTTTTTGTGATAAGTCTTTCGATTTCAGACCATTCTTCCTCGCTTACTTTTTCGGCTTCGAGCCTCTGAATGTCGGGCATTCTAAGCAGCGAAGTAAAGATAAGGTTCTTATCCGCCTGAAAACCATACTTTTCCGTTAACGACAAAACCTTGTTGTAATAAGCGTCCAAAAGGCTTTCGTTGATTTTCAGAGCCTCCTGAGCGGGGTCTTCGATGGTGTAAGACATAAGAAAATCCACTTTTCCCCTCTCCAACTTAGAGGCGATAAGGGAGCGGACATCAAGTTCTTTGTCTTTGTAATTAGACGGCAGTTTTGTGCTGACGTCCAATGTTTTACCGTTGAGCGAGCGGATTTCTATTTCAAAATTTTTACCGTTAAGGCGTTCAGAAACTTTGCCGTAACCGGTCATTGATTTCATCATCTTAAATTTCAAAAGTTTAATTTAACCAATTTTCGGGATTTTTCCGCCAGTTTTTCAAAGTTTCGAGTTGGCTTTCTTTCACGTAACCCGTCTTCAACGCCAAGTCAATCAGAGCGTTGTAATTGCTGAGGGTTTTCAGGGTGCAACCCGCCTCCTTGAAAGCGTTTTCCGCAACGGGAAAACCGTAAGTAAAAATAGCGAGCATTGCTTTGACATCGCATTTCAAATCTCTCAACGCGCTGACAGCCTTCAAACTGCTCTGTCCCGTTGAAACAAGATCTTCAATTACGATTGTTTTTTGTCCTGCGCTGCATACGCCTTCCACGAGGTTTTCCAAACCGTGGTTTTTGTTTGCGCTTCTTACATATACGAAAGGCAGTCCGAGAGCATCAGCCACTAACGCGCCGACCGCGATTGCTCCCGTTGCAACACCTGCAATCAACTCTGTGTCAGGATATTGCGTTTTAATAATCTCGGCAAAACCGTTTTTCAAAAACGTCCTTACTTCGGGGTAAGAAAGGGTTTTGCGGTTGTCGGTGTAAATAGGCGACTTCCAACCCGAAGCCCAAGTGAAGGGATTTTCAGGTTGCAGTTTTACGGCGTTGATTTTCAGCAAATATTCCGCCGTTAAGGTATCTAAATTTTCCATCTTATCTTTTATAGAAATTTTTGCAAATATAAGCAGAATTTTTTTTATTTGACTAATAAAACGCAAAGTTTTTTTTATTTTTCACATTTCAAACACCAAACTTACCGAGGGCATATATCCCAAAAACTCGTTTCTTCTGACGGCGGTTTGGATTTTCAGCCTTTCAAACACTAATCCCGCGGCTGCCGAAACGGTAAAAGGAAAAGTGGAAAAGCCGCCTTGAATGTCAAAATATTTGTTCAAACTTCCTGAAACTGCGCATTTTACGCTGATTTTGTCGTAAAGCGAACTTTTTTCGATGTCAAGAGCCGCGAAATTTTTTTCAGAAAACGTGTATCTTATTCCCGTCTGAAAATCCACAGCGATTATTGTGTCCAAATCCGAGAACTGCGAATTAGTAGGATTTTTGATGTAAGTTGCTAATTCCAAATGTTTTAGAGGTGATAATATAAAGCCGATTTCACTTGTTACGGCATGGTATTTTTCTTCTGAATTTCCGACATTAAGTCCGTGATAATTTAATTTTATGCCTGCTTTTATTTTGTCGGAGAGTTGCATCTGATAACCCAAGCCGGTTAAAATTCTGTTGAAAAGTTTGAAGCCGTAATAATTGAAATCCGCTGAAAAACAGCCGTTTAAAGCGGGTAAAATTACTCCGGCGGATTTTTGTGAAATTTCTTTTACCTGATAACGGTCAAAATAAGAAACCATGGCGGCAAATTTTTCGTTTCCGCAGCCGGCAGGATTGTATCCCAAAGCGTAAATTCCTGTCTGACAACTCATTGCATCAGAGAGGCCTTCGCCGTAAGCGTTTTTTGAAAATTCCTGCGCCTTGGCAAACAAAACCGCCCAAAAAAGCACCGCCGTAAAAGCAAACTTTATCATTTTTTGCTTTCAATTTCTTTGTAATACGCTATAAATCTGTTAATTCCTTTTATGAGCATTTCTTCGGGACAAGCCAGATTTATCCTGACAAACCCCTCTCCTTCTTCGCCGTACAATGTTCCCGCGCTGAGCCAGAGATTGTAAAATTTCAGGAGTTCGTCTTCAATTTCCTTTGACTTTTTGTTAAGTGCGCTGCAATCCACCCACATTAAATACGTGCCTTCGAGCGGCGTGATTTTAACCTTTGGCAATTCTTTTTCCAAAAGACGTTTTGCCGAAAGAAAATTCTCGTAAACCACCTTGCAGAGTGTCTTTATGTAATAGCGGCAACCTTCTGAGGTATAACCTGTTATCAGTGCCTCAATACCGAAAGGATTAACGTCGCAACATTCATTTATGTTGATTGCGCGGTCTATTTTTTGACGGTATTCAGTGTCTTTGCAGACGATGTTTGCGATTTGAAGGCTTGCCATATTGAAGGTTTTTGACGGTGAACTGCACACGGCATATTTCAAATTAAACTTGTCTGCAACAATTCCGAACGGAGTGTATTTAAAACCGTCCATAACGATTTCGCAGTGGATTTCGTCTGAAATCACAAAAGTATTGTTTTCTTTACAAATTTTTGCAATTTCTGAGAGTTCGTCTTCCGTAAAAACCCTTGAAACAGGATTGTGCGGATTGCACAAAAGCACAACCGCCGCGTTTTTTATTTTCGCCTTAAAATCGTCAAAATCAATATGATAAACAAAATTTTCGTCTCTTTTCAGCGGACAAGAAATTATGTTGCAATCATTGTTTTTGATTGAAGAATAAAAATGATTGTAAACCGGTGTAAAAATCAGGACATTGTCGTTAGGCTTTGTAACAGCCTTAATAACAGCGGATAACGCCGGAATAACACCTGTTGTATAAATTATATCGGTCTTCAAAAAACGCCAATTATGAACCTCGTTGAACCAGTTGCAAACTGCGAAATAATATTCGTCCGGCACTCTGACATATCCGTAAGCGGGGTGTTTAGCGCGTTTTACAACGGTGTCAACGATTTCTTTCGGGGTCTGAAACTCCATGTCAGCCACCCAAAGCGGAATCAAATCTTTGTTGTCTTCTATGCTGTCCCACTTGTAACAGTTTGTATTTCTGCGGTTTACTTGTCGTAAATAATTTTTCATAACAAAAAATGTTTTCGCAAAGATAAAAAAGTTTTTTCTATGCAAGAAACTTTTTGGTTTTTATTTCACAATCAGCCGGTTGTTTTATGTTTTCGTCCAAAATAACCTCACCGATTGAGTCCGCAATGATTTTGCCGGATTTTGGATTTTTAACGCTTGTTACCTCTCCTGAAATCTCAGCATCAACAGTTGAATATTCAAACGCCAAATCAGCA
>JAFXUC010000105.1 GCA_017535325.1 Bacteroidales bacterium
AATTCATAATTCATAATTCGTAATTTTCAGGTGGATATTCATAATTGTAAAATGTGTCCGCGCAAATGCGGTGCGGACAGAGCCTTAGAAACTCTGGGTTTTTGCGGCACAGACTCGCACGTGCATATTTCTGAAATATGCGTTCACCGTGGCGAAGAACCCGTTCTTGGCGGCGGAAAAGGTGTTGTCAACGTGTTTTTCAGCGGGTGCAACCTGCGTTGCGTTTATTGTCAGAATTATCAAATCAGCCAGCAGAAGCCCTCGAAAAAAGAGATTACGAGTTGCACTCAGGCGGCAACTGTTATCGCCAATTATATGTGCAAAGAGGGGATTAATACGGTCGGTTTTGTTTCGCCCTCGCATCAGGTTTTTCAGATGCGGACGATAATAGACCTGCTTCACAAACGAGGTTTTAAGCCAACTGTTATTTACAACACAAACGCTTACGACGACGTGGAAACATTACGCGAAATCGCTGATTATGTGGACATTTACTTGCCGGATTACAAATATTCCGATGATGAGTTGGCTGTAAAATATTCTTCTGCGCCCGGTTATTCTCAAAAGGCTTTGGCGGCGATAAAAGAGATGTATTATCAAAAAGGTTCGCGCCTTGTTTTAAACGATGACGGCATAGCGGAAAGCGGCTTGATAATAAGGCACTTTGTTTTGCCGGATTGTGTTGAAAATTCCGTCAACGCCTTGAAAAATATTGCCTACGAGATTTCGCCGAACATACATTTGTCGCTGATGGCGCAGTATTATCCCGAATTTAAGGCTTTGGAAATGCCGGAATTAAACCGCAACATCACCGCGACAGAATACGAAAAGGTCTGCAATGCGGCGGAAGAATTAGGGCTTTTTAAAGGGTGGTTTCAGCAGTTGAAAAGTAGTGGAAATTACCGTCCCGATTTCGACAAAGACGGAAATCCTTTTGAGGGAAAATAAAAAAAACGGGCAGAAAAAAAAATCTGTCCGTTTTTTTTAGAAGTTTGCTGTTTTTCCAAAAAAGTAAAATGTCTGATATTATTTATCAATTCTGATTGACAAAACGTAAAAATAGTTGTCATCGTCCATTTTGTGGAAAGTGTACGAGGGCGGATAGCCGCTCAGAATTGTGGACTGAATGATTCCTATGTTTCCGCCGCCGTTTGGTCCTGATTGCGGCATTGAACGCTGCTGACGTTTAAATTCGCGGAGTTCGTCTTTTGATTTTTGGATTATCTGGTCGCATTTTTCAGTCAGTTTTACGTAATCCTCATGACCTACGAGGTTGCCCGTAATAAACAGAAAATGGTCGGGATACTCCTTTATAAGCATTAGACCTACGCCGGCAGAACGGTCAAGCCCCATACCCGTGGATTTTTCCTTGGAGTAGAGGTAAATGTTCTGGCTGAGTTCGATAAAAATTTTGAAGAATTTTTTGCCGACCTTTTTGTTGTCTTCCCAAAGCGAATCTTCGATATTGGAGGCCAATAACGATAGAATCTGTCCGTCAAAAGGTCCGATGTACGAGATAACAACGTTGTTGTCGAACATCGTTTCAAAAATTTCTTTGCTGTTGATAGATGCCATATATTTTACTTTTTTAGAATTATCAAATTAACTGTATTCCAAAAATTGTGATGTCGTCGTTTTGTTCGGCTTCACCTTTATAATTGTAATACTCTTGTTCCAAAATTTCCTTTTGTTCTTTAAAGTCTTTGCTGCAAATTGATTTCAGCAGGCTTACAAACTTTTCAGAACCGTATTTTTTGTTGTCTTTGTCAAACTGGTTGACAAAACCGTCGGTTGTCATATACACTTTGTCGTCTTTTTTGAGACAGATTTCAGTGGATGTGAACTCCGTTGCGTTGCGTTTCGACATTATACCGCCGATGGTTTTTCTGTCGGCTTTCAGTGTCTCAAATTCGCCTGTCTGGTCGTGGTAGATGTACAACGGGCGTTTTGCGCCTGAAAACGTCAGGTCATAATCACCGTTGTCTTTGTGGACGGTTTTGCACAGGCAGATTTCCAAACTGTCGTTGTTGTCGGTTGTGTCCTGTTTCAGGGCGGCAACAAGTCCCGTGTTGAGGGAGTTCAGAATTTGTTTTGTGTCGTAGATTTTGTGCTCCACGATGATTTCGTTCAACAGACGTGTCGAAATCATGCACATGAACGCGCCCGGAACGCCGTGTCCGGTACAGTCTACGGCAGCGGTAAAAGCCATTTTGTCGTTGTCGGGAACCCTTGCAAACCAGTAGAAGTCGCCGCTTACGATTTGCAGCGGGATAAACAATCCGAAATATTTGTAACATTTCGTAATGTTCACCTCCAACGGCATCACCGTTTCCTGAATTGTCTTGGCGTAAGTCAGACTGGTATTGATATGCGAGTTTTGTTCCTCGATAAATTCTTTTTGCATGGCAAGTTCGTCCCTTTGGGCGGCAAGGGTAAGACCCTGCGCCAAAATCGCGTTTTCCTGCTCTTTGATTTGCGTGATGTCGGTGTCAATGGTAACGAGCCTTCCGATTTCGTTGTTTTCGTCAAGAATAGGCGTCAGAGTGGACTGTGTCCAGATATACTTGCCGTCCTTGGTCTGAATTTCGGTTTCGTAAACCTTTGATTCTTTGGTTTTCAGACATTCGTTTTTGATTTCCGAAATATCTGCGTTTTTTGAGTAGAAACCTGTCAGAGTGTCGCATTTCTTATTTTGCAAATCTGCGAACGCAAAACCGTACATGTTTGTAAAACCGCGGTTCACCCATTCGATGTTTCCCTCTTTGTCCATGATAACAACGCCGTTATCCGTCTGGGCAGCCACGATTGAGAGTTTTTCGAGTTCCTTGTTGATTTGGAGCAACTGACGGCTCTGAGCCTCTATGTGGTCTTTCTGACGGTCAACCTCGTCGTTAAGTTTTGCGAGTTGGCGGTTTTTGCGTTTTCTTGAAATACTGCTCACCGTGGTGATGATGACAAGCGTAACAATGATTCCGCTGAAAATCAGCGCGTAAAGAATTATTCTCTCCTGTTTGCTGATTTGTCCCGACTGCTGCTGCAAAAGTTTTTCGTGTTCGCTGATTTGTTTTTCCCTTTCGGAAATTCTTTCCTGCTGACTGCGCAACTGGTCGGAAGACATGTTCAACTGATGCTGTTTTTCAGCGATTTCGTTTTCCTGACGTTTGAGGATTACGTTGTTTTCTTCAAGAACGGTTCTCAGTTTTTGCGCGTTTGAGAGCAGTTTGTCGGCTAAGAGTTTCTGTTCTTCGATTTCCTTTTCCTTGGCTTCAAGTTCGTACTTGTGGATAAGGTTCTGCTCTCTTTGAATGTCGTTTTGAAGACTCTGGTCGGTAAGTTCCTTGTCCTTGTCTTCAAGTTCCTTTTCTTGAAGTGTCAGAAGGTTTTCTTTTTCCTGCAACTCCCTTGTTTTTGCCTCGTTAAGGTTTTGAAGATCGACCTTTGTACCGCCTCGTGCAAGCACTTTGTCGGGGATAACAAGGTTAGCCTGTTCAGCCTTTTTGCTGTTGACCACAAACTGGTTGTTGCGGCTTTCGAGCAGAATGTTGAACATGAAGTAGTCCTGCAACGGGCTTTCTCTCGGAATACCGTAAGTTACAACGAGAGTGCTTTCGCCTTTCAACTTGTCGTTGATAAACGGCAAATCGTTGTTGTAACCCGGATTAATATACAGAATATTAGTGGGATATATGTCTTTCGGCTTTTTAAAATGAATAACCTCGTAGTCTTTGTTTTTGAATTTTCTCTGTTCTCTTGCCTTTTCGAGAGCCTCCACTTCGGGTGCGTTGTAGCCGTAGACTCCGATTGTGAACTTTTGGATTCTGTCCTCGTCGGGCCATTCAACGTATTCCGAGAGCGTTACAAGCCAGTGCGCCCTGAGAGCCTCCGAGGTGATTTGCGCTGATGATTTTGAGCAGTTCAAAACCATCAGCCACAAAACAGCCGCAAAGACTGCCGTTTTAAAAAGCAATATGTTGTTTTTCTTTAACATTCTACTTAAATTTAATACCGATTACGGAAATATCGTCTCTTTGTTCCTCACCTTTGCGGTAATTGTCGAGTGTCATGGCAAAATATTCACCTTGACGGCTCATTGGTTCGTTTTTGTACTTTTTGAGCATTGCCAAGAAATTGTCTGTTCCGAACCTTTTTCTGTCCGCATCGTTCTGGTCTATTATACCGTCGCTCGAAAGATACATTATATCGCCCGAGTGCATGATAACTTCCTGATTTGTAAACTCTATGTTGCCTCGTTTCTGCTGCGTTCCGCCGATTGACTTGCGGTCGCCTTTCAGCATTTTAACGTCTTCTTCTGTTGAGGTGAAGTAATACAGGGGACGTTTTGCGCCGCAGAAAGTAACCGAATAATCGCCGACACCGATTTTTTCAATTCTGCAAAAACAAGTATCCATACCGTCATTGTTGGTACTTTGGTCTTGTTTCAACGCCTTGATGACGTTTTTGTTGAGTTGGTCCATTATGTCGCGGGGCGAATACGTCTTTTTAACGTTTATCACCTCGTTTAAGATTCTGTTTCCGATAAGGCTCATGAACGCGCCCGGCACGCCGTGTCCCGTGCAGTCAAGGTCGCCGATAAACTGGTAACTGTGTCCGTCGTCCTGCGCTTCCGAAAACCAGTAGAAGTCGCCGCTGACGATGTCTTTCGGGCGGAAGAGTACGAAACACTCGAAATATTTTTCGATTTGTTCCACGGGCGGCAGAATGGTCTTCTGAATTGTCTGCGCATAATAAATACTTGCCTTGATGTGCTTGTTTTGTTCTTCGATTTGGTTTTTCTGAACTTCAAGCGTATTTTTTTGTTGCAGCAGCTCTTCGTTCTGACTGCGGATAGCCGCTTCCTGCTCTTTCAACTTGTTGATGTCCGAATATATCGCAACGAGTTGCGTAACCTCGCCTTTGTCGTTGAGAATGGGGGAGAGGGTAACCTGACTTGCCACTTTTTGTCCGTAACGGGTCTCCGCCAACGATTCAAAAACGATGGTCTGTTTGTTGGACACACATTTAAATAATATGTTTCTGATGCTCTTGTTTGAAGATACGTTGACGATGTTTTCGTCTCTTTCGTTTCTTAACAGTTGCAAAGTATAGCCGTAAGACCTTGTAAATCCGGCGTTTACCCATTCAAAGTAGCCGTTTCTGTCCATGATGACGATTGCGTTTTGGGTTTTGCCCGCCACGATGGAGAGTTTTTCGAGTTCCACGTTTACTTTTTCAAGTTCTTTTGCCTGATTGTTGATTTCTTCGGTCTGACGCATCAACTCGGAGTTCTTTTTCTGTAAGGCGATGTTTGCTAATTTTCTTAATCTCATTGCCCTGACAATCAGGACGACAAGAAATGCAATTACGCCTATGAAAATAATAATGCCGGTGATAACGGTGGAGTTTTGGTCAATGGCGGTGTTTCTTACCCTGATTGTAGATTCCTGCTCCCTGATTTTTGCCTCGCGTTCCGTAAGTTGGCTTTCCTTTTCCCTCAACTCGCTGTTTGAACTTTCGATTTGCTGTTGTTTGCTGTTTATTTCGTGTTCTTGCTCTGAAAGTTTGAGTTGGTTCTGAGCGAGTTTTGCCTGCTGGTCTCTCACCTGATCCATCAAAATTGCGGCTTTTGTTTTCTGAACCTCAATTTCTTCCTCCGTCTTGTTGAGTTCGTCGGCAAGTTGCCTGTTTTGCTCGGTGATGATACGGTTTTCTTCAATCTGACGCTTCAACTCTTTTTCTTTTTCGTCGAGTTGCGCCTTTTGAACTTTAAGTTATTCCTCTTTGATTTTGAGTTCCTTGTCTTTTTTGACGTACATTTCCCTCAAATCCAGCGTAGAACCGCCTTGGTTTGACATTTTTTCCGAGAAAGTTATGTCGGCGACAGCGGCGTTTTCAGCGTTGATTTCGTATTCTTTTTCCTTTCCTTCGAGCAGAAGGTTTATCATAAAGTATCTGTCGGAGGGTGCGTGGTCTGTCATAAGAAGACTTTTGTTTGCAACCGCTATGCTGTACAACTGTTCAAGTTCCTCGTTGTAGTGGTTGTTGACAAAAAGTACGTCCGTCGGGGTGATGTCTTTGAGTTTGCGGAAATGTTTTATGACAAGATTTCTGTCGTTGATCTTTCTTTCGGTGGCGATTTCGTTCAAAGAATTGATTTCTTCCGCCATAAAACCGTAAACTCCGATGGTAAAATCGTTCGGCGACTTAAAATTTTTCCATTCCGCGCTTTCACAACTTGTAACAATCCAATAAGCCCTCAAAATTTCCGGGGCAACCTGGGCGTGTGACAAAACGCCTGTTCCCGTCATCATTACGAGAACAAACAAAAATCTCATTATCAATGTTTTAACTATTGATAACGAAGTATTTTTAACGTTTTTGACTGCCCTTTGCATTGTTCTTAATTAAATTAAAAGTTAGTTTCGCTACTAACAAAACAATATACATGCCAATTTTTTTCAGGTTGGAAACAGCCCTTCCAAAATTTTTGCTAAAATTATAAATTATTTTTTAAATAGTAAAGCATTATTAGCAATATTTTAAAGTTTTTTATTGATGTAAAGTTTAGTTGGAATAATTAAAGTTTGAAAATCAGCGTATAACCTTAAAACTTCATAAAAAAAACTTAATGATTTTTTTTTCTGAAATAAGAGAATTAATTTTGCAGCGATTTTTTACGTAAAAAACACAAAATGACGGTTGCTATAATTATTATTTTAAGTTTAGGGTTGATATTTTCTTTTGTTTTGTTGCAAAGGGAAAAGAAACGTAATTTATTGTCTTTAAGTTCGTTGCAAATCCAAATCAGCGATTCTGAAAAAAAATCAGAGGCTCTTAATTCCGAGTTGGAAACCTTGAAAAAGCAGGATGCGGATTATGAGTCTTCGCTCAGTTTTTTAAGGCGCAATATTTTGACGCCGAAAAATTATGTAAAATCTTTTTTCCCGGAGTTTTTTATTTTGGAAAGGGCTCAGGACAAGGATTTTTATAAATTTTTCCGTCAGGGCGATTATTTGCTTGCCTGCTGCGGACGGTGCGGAAATTCCGGCGTCAACGGCTTGGTTAAAAGCATTTTAAACATTGTTTTCTTAGACGAGATTTTGGAAAAGAGCGACCTTAGAAAAATTTCTTCGGGCGATATTTTGGACATGCTCAGAGAAAAATATTCGCATTTGGAGAATAATTCTTTGGAGGATTCTTCTCGGATTAATTTTTCGCTTTGCATTATTAACCAGCGGGAGAGGACCTTGGAGTTTTCGGGGGCGTATTCCAATCTTTGCATCGTCAGAAAATCTTATCCGGGAACTTCGCGCAAAGAGGTTGACGTTCACGAGTTTACGGGCGACAAGATGAATTTTGCGGTATCTTTCGGACACAGAAAAAATTATTCCGTCCAGACAATTGAAATCGAAAAAGACGACAAAATTTACCTTCAAACCGGCACGGATTTTTCGCGTCAGATGTTTATAAAATACGCTAACGCGCCGATGAAAGAGCAGGCTTTGCTTTTTGAAAACTCTCTTGAAGGCGACTCTATGTTAATAGGTATTGCATTGAAAGTGAAAGCGTTGAACGAAAATCAGGAAAAAGAAAATGCAGAAAAAACAGGCGGAGACTTTGGACAATGTTCTTGACCAGTATTTAAAGGCGTTGGGTCTTGACAAAAAAATCAAGGAAATGCGTGCGCTCAACGGCTGGGAAAAAACCGTCGGTCCGGTAATCGCGAAAAATACTTCCGCGATTACTTTCAAAGACGGCATTCTTGAAGTAAGATTCCGCAGTCCCTTGGTAAGAAACGAGGTAAAAATGCACAAAACCGTGATAATCGGGCGTTTAAACGAGATTGTCGGTGAGGATTTTATCACGGATTTGAAAATACGGTGATGTTTCCTTGGTGCTGTACGCCGTTTTTTTCCATTATGTAAAAATATACGCCGTCTTTGATTCCCTTTGCCGTCCAGTCGTTTTGATAATTGTCCGAGGAAAAAACTCTTGTGCCGTAGCGGTTAAAAATTTCCAAATGCCAGCCCGAATGTAAGCCTTTTATTTTGAAAATATCGTTGATTCCGTCGCCGTTAGGGGTTATGATGTTGGGGATTATCATCTCTCCGCAGTATCTTTCCCGGACGTTTGTCTTAGCCGTAACAATGCCGCAAACATTTTGAATATCAACTTTATACACGCCCGGCGTTGTAACTTCGTAATCTTTTGCGGAAGAAAAATCTTGCCAAATATATTCAAAAGCGTCTTTCCAGTCCGCATTCAAAACCAAACTTTCGCCCTCGCAGTATGACGTGTCGGCGTTGAAACTGACCTCCGGCAGCGTTTTGTAAATGAGGTCAACCGAATCCGTGGAAACGCAGCCGTTTTTGTCGGTAACTTTTACCGAATATTTTCCGAAGTCTGACACTTTTATAATCTGCGTTTTTTCGCCCGTAGACCATAAATATTCAGCGTCAGGGACTTTGCAGTCAAGAAAATTGTCCTTGTTGTTGCAAAAAACGCTGTCGGCTGAAAAGTCAATTTTGGGCAGCGGATTTTTTATGACGGTGATTTCGTCCTGCCAAAAACAGCCGTTAATGTCCTGACTTTCAAGCGTATAAACGCCCGGTTTCGGGAAAGTCCGTTTTAAGCCGGTTTCTTTGCTGTCAAGCCACGTAAAAGAAGAAAACTTTTCAGGATTTGCCACTTCAAACTCTTTTGTCAACTCCTCGTCTTCGCAAAATTCGGCTTTTCCTCCGAGTGAAAATTCTTCCGGAAGGTTCACTTTTACGCTGATTTCGTCCGTAAAACTGCAATGCGTATAAATGTCGGTCAACGTACCGATAACTGTTTTGTTTTCAGTGATATACAGAATTTTGTCCGTTGAGCCGTTATCCCATGAAAAATTACAGTCCTCTTTTTCTGCGGCTCTGATTTCCGATTTTTCGCCCTGACAGATTTCTATGTCGGAGCCGAAAGAAAACTCCGGCGGGTCAAAAACTTCAAAAAACTTGTATTCAGAATGTTCTTCGTGAGTGTCTTTTTCGGTGATTGTGAGCGATACCCTGTATTTCCCTTTTGGGAATTTTTCTTTGAAATCTTTCTTGTTTGATGAGTGTAAAAGTTCGCCGGAAAGCGAAAAAATCCGCCATTCGTATTTGCTGATTTCTCTGTCGTCAGTACATTTAAAAACTACGGAATCGTTTGAACAGACGTCGGTTACGCTGAAATTTGGCGGCAAAAAATACGACGGTATAAAATTCGGCAGACCGAGTCTTGAGAGTTTTCCGCCGAGATATTGTCCCTCGGAAACAAATCCGCAGTCCGTGCCTTTGTTTCTTGGAAAATTGATAACGCCGAGCCAGCCGAAATTGTCCTGCGCGACGTAGATTTTGCCGGAGGTTGACAGTTGAAGCGCACCCGGACGGTCAGTGCCGTTTTTGCTGACGTATTCACCGATGATAACGGCTGAGTTTACGATGTCTTCCGTGCTGCCTGCCGTCAGGTCTAATTGATAGACGAGGTTTGCGACCTTGTTTAAGCCGCCTTCGTCTTTTAGTTCAACGTATTGCGTTGTGTAATAGAGTTTTGAGGCGTCGTTTGAAAATTCAGTTCCGTAGAGGTTTGTGTAATAATCCGGGACGTAAAAGTCGAAACTGATTTCTCCCGTCAAAGCGTCAAAATCAAAGACTTCGAGAATCGAAAACGGGGCGCTGCCTTTTTCTCCGGTGGAATAATAGCCGATGTTTGCGCAGGCGATTTTTTGGCCGTTGGGGGAGACCCTCATGTAACCGCCGGTTGAAAGTTTTTTTATCTGGTTTTCGGTCATATTGCCGTTGTTGTCCAACACTTCGTCGGGCATTTCGCTGAAATCTATGATACTTACGGGAAAACTTTTGCGCGATGTTTCTTCAACGCCGTCTTTTGTAATCAGCCATTCGATGATTTCGTTTGATGCGGCGGATTTGGTCAAAAGCCATATATCGCGGTTGTTTTTGTGCCTTATTGCGGTAACTTTTTCGCAGACGGGGTTTTCGATGATGATGTTTTTCTTTTCGGTTATCGCGCCAAGACCGTCTTCCAAAGCCATGTCCGCTACGGAATAACTGAGTCCGCCGCTTTTTCCCTGCTCGTCAACCACAAAAATCAGGTATTTTGTTTTGCTTTCGGGCAGCGGTACGATGATTGCGGATTCGGTGCTTGACTCGTGTCCGAGAAGGTTGTCGCCGTTTTTCATAACTTCGTGCTTTTTGTTCCAGACGGTTCTGCCGTCGGTGTATAAAAGCAGGCTGCCGAGCGAGTCGGAAAAACTTGCCACGCCTTCATAATTGCTCAGTGCGCCATCGGTTAAGATTCTTACTTCGGGAGCGTTGAAATCCAAGCCGGCATTGTCCCCGAAATACCAGATATTTGTCTGTCTTTGCGCGGAAATTCCGCCGAAAAGCATTAAAAATGCTGTTAAAAACAATATGTGTTTCATATTTTACTTGATTGAAATTCAGTGCGAAATTAAACATAATAATTTTTTTTAGAAAAAAATATTCAAAAAAATTTTGCAGTTTGAAATTTTGTTTCTACTTTTGCAACGTCAAAAAAACAAAGATGTTTCGGTCTCTAGCTCAGTTGGCAGAGCAACTGACTCTTAATCAGTGGGTCCAGGGTTCGACTCCCTGGAGACCGACAAAAAAGTTAGACAAATTCAGTATTTTCCCGGAGAGATGGGTGAGTGGCTGAAACCAACGGTTTGCTAAACCGTCGTAGGGACTAAATTCCTTACCGGGGGTTCGAATCCCCCTCTCTCCGCTGAATACAAAAAATTAAAAACCGGTTGTTTTCGCAACCGGTTTTTTTCTTATTTCAATATCCTGATTTCGCTTACTCTTGCGGTTTCTTTTCCTTCTTCGGGACGGAACTCCAACGAGAAATTCTCGCTTAATTCCTCCGGCAGTGCTGCCTCAAACTGTCCGTTTTTGAAAAAATCAAACGTTCCCAAGGTCTTTCCGTCGATTAAAACTACGATTTTGCGTCCTTCGTTAAAACCCTTGACAAGAAGTTTTTTAGCGTTTAAAGCACGCATTTTGTAACCGAATCTTACCCGCGAGGTGCGCCAGTGAACACCGCCGTCAGAGCCGTTCCAAGACCATTCTGACTGAATGAAATGGTCGCTTTCGGACTGCTGCTCGCCGCAGAAAATCTTGTCCAGCGTGTTCTGTTCCAACTCCATGGCGGCTTTTTCAGCGGCGGCTATTTTTTGCTTTTCCGTAGCCCAGTCAGCCTCGGAATAGAGCGGGAAATAAATCTGGTAACGGCACTCGTAAAGCGTGTAAAAAGGTACTAAATTCATGCCTTCAAACTGCGGCAGCGAAAGACCCGTCAGCGCAAAAGTCATCGGTTTGCCTTCAACGGGTTTTAAATGCGAAAGCACCGAATTTTTGTCGCCTATAACGGCAGGCATCTGATATGTAGGAATTTGCGGGCCGTTTGCGATGTGTCCTCCGCGTGAGTCGTCAGCATACATTCCCTCCTGACGGTCTGTTCCCGTCTTTGCCGCCAAAACCACAGGACCGTAAAGAAACGAATACTGAGGTTTGCCGTCGGGAGTCGTCTCCGCCATGAGGTGCATCGGAAGGTCGGCGTGAAGTTTGTCGCCATTGACCCATTTGCGCGAAACCACTAAGTAGCCGTTTTCTTCCTTGACATCCGCTTTTTGACCGTTGACAGTTATAGTAACGTTGTCGCACCAAGAGGGTTTGCGGATTTTAACGGCAAATTTTTTGGCACTCTTAACGCCGATTTCAATGTCGGTGGACGGCGTTTGCGGAAAGTTGTTGGTCTGCGTCAAAGTTACATCGCCGAATGTCAAAACCGACGGTATAAACAGATTGACAATCACATCATTGCCTTCGTGGGCGTAAATCATTTCGCCGTAACGGGCAGGATTTTCAAGACCCGTTCCAACGCAGCACCACATCGAAGTCTGCGGCTGAGAATAAACTCTGTAATGTCCCGAACGCATGGGCGTAAAATACACAAATCCACCTTGAACGGGGTTCAATATCGACAAAATATGGTTGTAAAGCGCACGCTCGTAATAGTCCATGTAATTTTTGTCGGCAGAGGTCTGATAAAGCATTTTTGTAAGGCGCAGCATATTGTAAGTGTTGCAACTTTCAGGGCCTTGTTCGGAAGCCAAAAGCGCGGAAAAATCATTTGTCGGGTTGAAATGTTCGCGCATGGAATTGCCGCCGATTGAAACGCTGCGCTGTTTTATAACCACGTCCCAGAAGAATTTTGAGGCTTTGTCCCAGTCCGGGAGTCCTTCCAAATCCGCAATTCTTTTATAACCGATAATCTTCGGGATCTGAGTGTTGGCGTGTTTTCCGGTGAGATTGTCCTCAGATTTCAAAAGCGGGTCAAGCATTTTTTTGTCAGAAAACTGATGGGCGATTTTTAAGTATTTTTTGTCGCCGGTAATGCCGTAAACGTCGGCAAAAGTCTCGTTCAAGCCGCCGTGCTCCGAAACGAGCATCTGCTGGATTTGCTCGTCAGAGAGTTTTTCAACAACGGAAATCATCCAGTCGGTAAGGCGTATGAGCATTTGTTTTGCATCTTCTTTGCCTGCAATCAGATACGCGTCTCTCAAACCCGCAAAAACCTTGTGAATGTTGTAAAGCGGCACCCAGCGGTCGTTAAGACCGAAAGAGTTTGCGCGGATATTTCCGTCATGAAGTTCCTGCCAGATTTTTCTGCCGCCCGGAACGCCTGAAAGATAGCCGTCTTTGTCCTGACAGCGTTTGAGTTCCGAGAGAAAATAATCCAGTCTCGCGCCGATTTCAGGGTTTTCTGTTGCGGCATACATGTACGAGAGCGCGGAAAGGTAATGTCCGCCGATGTGCCCGTCGAGACCTGTGTTTTCCCAGTTTGAATAGTTTTCGGCTTTGGGTTTTAGGCCTGCCTCTTTCATGTAGGGGGCTAACAAGCGGTCTGCGTCAAGACCGAGAATGTAGTGAATGTCAGCGTTTTGGTTTTTAAGAAACTGACTTTCAGTAAGTTTGACGTCAGAAATCTTGAACGCCGAAATTTTTTCGGGGATTTGCGCCCCGGAGAGTCCCGCCGAAAGCGCAAATACAGAAATTAATAAGAGTTTTTTCATAAATTTTAAGTGTAAATTTTACAATGCAAAGAAAACAAATTTTTTTAAAATCATAAAAAAAACTTATTTTTCTTCTTTTTTATACTCGAAAAAATCTACGTCAACCATTCCGCCCGCTTTTTTGGTGGCGTAATTGAAAATTGCGAATTTTGAGCCCATGAAAAATCTGCGGTAATCAAAAATCATCTTGTAATTTTCGAGAGTTTTTGTCCAGTTTTTGCCGTCAAGACTGTAATAAAACGTTGCAACATCGTTTTTGCCCGGACGGAAATCGCCGTCAATTCTGAGCCATATCTCATTGGTATTAAGGTCGGTAGTGTTAACGACTTTGGTTTCGACATTTTCTACGGCTTTGGTCTTTTCGTTTAATGCGACAATCTGCTCGGAGGTTTCAAGAACGAGTTTTTTGCCGAGTTTTTTTACTGTCAAAAGTCCTGAATTGCCGTTGAAAGTCGAAAATCCCGCGCAGTCGCCGTCCTTCATTTTTGAAAGGTCGAGTTTTATAATGCCGCTGCATGTTGGGCCTTCCATTCTCTGTGTCAGAGTGTTAGGCGCAGTGAAAATGCTATTAACAACTTTTGAAGTTTTCAGCCTTAAAAATCCCGGACGCTCTGTCAAAGACCACGCATTGTCTACCGGATTATGATTCCACTGCCAATGAAGACCGAGTTTTGAAGCGGAAAAATCATCGCTCATAACGATATTTTTTTCGGGTTGATTGCTTTTGTAAGGACGCATTGTTTCTGGCACTTTGCCGTTTTCATCGCCAATCATAGGCCAGCCGTCAATCCAGCGGCAGGGCGAAAGCGTCAAAACACGTCCGACACCGCCTCTGTCTTGAAAAATAATTCCGTACCAGTCGCCGCTTCCCGCCTGAACAATCGTTCCCTGTCCGACGTATGGAAAACCGCCGAAATCAGATTCCAAAATCGTTGTTTTTTCGTAAGGGCCGTTGATGTTGTCGGCGCGGTAACAAACCTCGCGGCGGTGTCTGCCCGGAGCCCAGACGTGCGAAATCATCAGAAGGTAATATTTGCCGTCCTTTTTTATCATGCGGCTGCCTTCAAGAAGTCCCGTTTCGTCTGCCTCGCGCTGAAAAATACGCTTGTGAGTGCCTTCGATAACGTCAGAAAGGTCTTTTTTTAGTTCCATCATTTGGCCGGTTCCGTAGATGACATAAACTCTGTCGTCATCGTCAAAAAAGAGCGAACAATCATGAAAATGTCTCATTCTTGAAACTAATTTCCAAGGGCCTTTTGCTGTTTCGGCTGAGCAGATGTAAGTGTCGCCCATGTTTCCGGCTTCGTTCGGAGCAAAAAGTGCGTAGAATTTTCCGTTATGATATTTAAGCGAAGTCGCCCATTGTCCGCGACCGTAAACCGTGCCTTCCTGCATGTCGTATTTCGGCGAATCGGTGAGGCGGTCAAAAACATAACTTACTGTTTCCCAGTTTTTTAAATCGGTTGACTGCATAACCGGCGCACCCGGCATCAGGTGCATTGTGGTGCTGACAAGATAAAAAGTGTCCCTGACGCAAATAACATCGGGATCGGGAACGTCAGCCCAGAGCATCGGATTTTCGATTTTTTCCTGCGCGGAAAGATTTAATGCGGTACAAAGAGCCGCAAAAGTTGTAAGGATTTTTTTCATAATATAATTATTAATGATTTTGCTGCAAATGTATAATTTCAGGTACAAAATAAAGTATAAAAATGTTGCAAATTTTTGTCTAAATGTTGCAGTTTGCCTGATTTTTTTACATAGTCTCAGGTTTCAGCCATAATCTAAACCGTTCAAGCAATGCATAATTGTCGTTTTTATAAACTTCCATAAACAATTTGTGCGATTTGTTTTCGGAACTCCTTTCGCGAAGATCAAATTTCTTTTTAAAGAGATTCATCTCACGCTCAATGCTTTCAACGCTAAACACATTGTTTGGGTCGTTGAGTTTGGCGATAAAACGTCCGCTTTCGGGTTGCTTGCGAATAAATTCAAAGAATTTTTGAACGTGCTCTTTAAATTCAGTTATAAGCGCGTCGGTGTTTTCTTCTTTTTCGTTCAATAGTTCAAGTAACCTTGCAATGTCGGTTGGTTTAGGCTTGCCGTTAGGTGTATGATTGCCGCCTCCGCCGCCACGCTCAGGTTCTTCGTCTTGTGTGGAGATGCCGAATTTTTCATCGAAATATACTTCAATATCGTCGGCAGGGTCAATAAATTTGCTTGTGATTTGAGTATACAATTTGCTATACATCAACCAAAAATTGATAAACATCTGTTCTTTGTACTCATCTTCGATAAGCAAAATATATTGCAAAACGTCTAATGCGTGGAAATATACTGAAACATTATGTTTAGTGTTGGTGGCTTCGTCAACAAAGTGCGGGTCGTTTTTGCGCGACGTTTCGGCATTGGCTAGTGCTGTGGTGATGTAGGTACGCATTGCGCTCTCTATTTCAACTAATATTGCAGCGTTGTTGTTAAAGACCGCTGTTTTGTACTTATCGAACCAATTTTCAAACAAGATATGACCTTTTAGTGTATTGTAGGCATTCACCATATCTTGTTTCATATCAAAGGGATTGAAATCCGAAATAGCCATACCTGAATACTTGTCCATCGCTTTTTTGATGGATTTCACATTGAAATTGAGATGCGAAAAATCGTAAATGCAACAATCGATTTTGTAATCGCATTTTCTATCAACCCGCGAAATGGTTTGAATGGCATTGATGCCCGAAATCTCCTTGTCAAGAAAAAGAGAATGCAATTTAGGTTCGTCGAATCCGGTTTGCAGTTTGTCAACCACTATGATAATGCCGTTTTTAAGACGCTTGAATTCTTCAATAACTTTGCGCTCCGACAATCCGTTGTTGAGCGAAGCCGCCGTTTCGTGATCCTGCGAATCGGAATAAACTATATAAATGGGCGCGTCTTTATACTTTTCGTATTTTTTGCCGTTTTGAGCAATAAAACGCGGATATTCTACATCAAGCAATTTTTTGTAAGCAATTGCATTTGGAATAGACGACACAGCAAGCATTGCTTTGCCTTGTCCGCGGATTTTACCGTAAACTTTTTCGCACAATTCTTTTACTATGAATTGAGCAATTTTTTTCATACGCTCAGGTTCTGAGTATATTTTTTCTTTGCGAAGGGCATAACGTTTGGTGTTTTCTTCGTCTGCCTCAACAGAATCGCCATCGATAGAATCGTAATCAGTGGGGTCGTCAACATAGAAAAACATCTTGGCCGACACAGGGATAATCCGCTGAGTGGGGTCGAGAATGTAACCGTCTTTGATGGCCTCCTGCATTGTGTAGCAATCAAACGGAACCCACTGTTTGCCAGCCTCGGCAAAGGTTTTGTATTCGCCAAAACGAGCAAGGGCGTTTTCGGTGGGCGTAGCGGTAAAACCAATTATAAGATTCTTTTTGTGATTGGTGTTGCAATAGGCTTTGTTGTTGTCGAAAGATGATTGCAAAACATCAAACAGCGAAATCATATCTTCGTGCATTGTGCCTGAATTGCTTCGGTGAATTTCGTCGATTATGAAGCATATACGCTTGGATGCAAAACTTTGCAAATCGGCGGGAGCAAACAAACCGTCGGCACCAAATTTATGAATATTAACTACCACAATTGGTTTAAAATCGTTGAGAATGGCTTCGCGGAAAGATTTGCGGTCGGTGGCTTCTACAAAGAGCGATTTTTCGATGTTCATATTGTAGAGCATTTCATCGAGTTGCCCGCGAAGTTCCACACGGTCGGGCACAATGATAATTTTGTCGTAAACTTTTTGCCCTTTGTCGTCTGTTAAATCTTTGAGCATCAAAGCCGTCCAGCCAATAATGTTGCTTTTGCCAAATCCGGCGGCATATTGCAAAAGTAGCGAATAGATATTTTTGTTGTTTTGATAACTGCGGCGTTCGTCTACACGTTTAATTATATCGGCTTCGCTTACGTGATTGTCTCTGAGTTCTTTTTCAAGTTTGCGGAGATAATACTCGGGGTCATCTTCGTGGGCTATAAATTCTGGAATGCGGTTGATAATTTTTTCGCAACCAAATTTTTGACGCGGACGGGGCGCAATAAGTTTGCCGGTATTGTCGCCACGGCGGATAAGTTTATGACGGTTGTGAGGGTCTTCGATCCAAGTGTATTTCAAAAAGTTGTAATAAAGAATTTCGCGCTCTATCATCTTTTTGTCGTACATAGTGTGCATTGCTTCGCTAAAACGCTGTTGCTCATCGGCTTCGGGACAACGGAGCGGCAAGGGCTTGAAAAACTTTTCGGCTTTTTGACGATAAAGGTCAAAATTACGGCCGTTGGCAATGTCGTCGCGAATAAGCCCAAGCATATCGCCAATATTGCGGATTACATACGTATCGTTGATGTCGGTGGTGGTGATGCTGATACCTTTTTCAAACGGGAAAAGCATACGGCGGCGGATATATTCGGTTTTGTCGTTTTTTTGCGCCACATTAAGGTATGCTTGCGCGGCTTCAAGGTAATCGGTAATTACCTTTTTGCGACCGTTGGTACGCGCCGTTTGCCCTTTGAAATTGCTTTTCAACTCGCTATAACCAATAAAGAACCCATTGAGAAACAACGATTTGTCGGGACGGAAACGAAACGACTGTTTTTCATAATTGATTGAAAATGTGAGTTCAAAAACCACCGAAAAAATATTTTGCTCAAAATCGGCATCTCCGCCGATGGTTGCGCCCGAGGGTGCATAAAGTGTAAATGTTTCGCCGGCAAATGAAAACGACTGCATCTGTTTAAAGAAAATCGCCATATTGGAATATGAGTACATTTTGTCGGTGAGTTGGTCTTTTATATCAGCCCACATCTTAGAATCGTTGCCGCCATACGACCGCAAAGCGCGTTTCCAAGGTTCGCGGTTGATATTGGTTTCGGAGAGGTATTCGCGCAAATCTGCCTCTAAAATCCAATTTTGAGTATTTACAAGATTAGACGGCTGACAACGGTAATATAGTTGGTCAGTGAAAAACTTTTTTATAACTTGGTCTTGTACATCAAGTTCGCCGGTGGTGTGTTTGCTCATAATTCTAATTGCCTAATAATGGTTTAGCAAAGGGGCTGTCTAAAAAGTTCCTCGTCCAAATAAAAAAACAGGAAAATTCGCTTTTGTGTGAATTTTCCTGTTTTTTTATCAAAATAATTTGGAAAACTTATCAAAAATACGTATCTTGTTGAAAATTAAAAAGATATG
>JAFXUC010000106.1 GCA_017535325.1 Bacteroidales bacterium
CAAAAATATTATCGTTTGTAACGTCAAAAGAAAAGCCCTCTCCGACTGCATTTTTTGTTGTAATGATGATTACAGAATTAGTTTCTGCCGAATATTTTGCGCCCGGATTTCTGATAACTTGCACGTTTTTAATGTTTTCGGAATTGATTTGTGTCAGTTCGTTTTTATCCTGAACTTTTCTACCGTTGATGTAAATTTCGGGCGTTCCGCGTCCGAAAACTTCAATTTCTTCTCCATTTTTTATAACGCCGGGAATTTTTTTCAAAACGTCTTCAGCGTTGCCTTCTTTTGACAAAAGTGAATTTTCAACGGTTGTAACCATTGCACCGTTTTTTATCTGCGTTAACGGACGGCGTGCGGAAACGGTGATTTCGTCAAGATTTACGTCGCTAAATTCCAAAACGGCGTTTATAACGGTTTCGGTCTCTGAGATTACTTTTGAAAAATCCGCAAAACCTATACACGAAATTTTTATAACGTTAGCGTTTTGCGTTTCAGCAAAATTAAAAATTCCGTTTTCGTCGGTGATTGTGCCTGACAAAATAGTTGAATCGTTTTGCAAGAGTACAACGTTTGCAAACGTAATTTTAGCACCGTTTTTGTCCGAAACCGTGCCTGAAATTTTTTGTGCAAAAGCGGCTGACTGAATCAAAACCGCTGTTAAAATCATTAACAAAATTCTTTTCATTTTTTTCTAAAAGTTTTTAAAAATTTTACGGTTGCAAAATTATGGAGGGAAAAAAATATTTTTTTATGCACCTTGCATGATTTTTGTTTAATAATCAATAAATCAGTTGTTTGCATTTTTATGTAAGATTAAATTGCAATATTTGTAAAAAAATCTTGCATTGTTGCAAGAAATCTTGCAGAATTGCAAATGTATGATTTTTTGATATTTAGATTTTTTTTTGCTAATTTTGCGGCGGAAAATTTAAAGCAATGAAAAAGTTAAATATTGTTGTAATTTTTATATCATTTCTTGTAACAACGGCGTGTTTTGAAAACGATGTAGAAAACACGGAAATTGCTATTTTACAAAATGATTCTGAGAAAAGAAATTATAAGTCGGACATTTTACCGAATGACGACGAGACAAAACATAAACTTCATAAACTCTATAAACTTTATGGAATTAATTTAGACGAAATTTATAACGCCGCCTCTGAAATTGTTTCGCAAAAAGATTCAATATTAGAAGCATTAGACGTTGAAAATAAGGAATTTGCAATCTTGCAATATAAACGGAATGATAACAAAAGCGGCTTGATTTGTCTTATAATATTGTCTTTTGGTTTGGCGGTTTTATTGTTTTTAAGTTTTAGGAAACAACGCGTACTGAAAAAAATGATTTCTCAAAAAGATGAGGAAATTTTGATGTTGAAAAATAAACTTGATTTGGTAAAGAGTTTGAATAACAACGGCGAAAAACTTTATTATCAGGTCCTTACTAATAAATCAATTTCGACATGGACAACTGCCGACATGGTAAATTTCATTGAATATTACCGCACTTTAAAACCTGATTTTGTTGAAACGTTGGACAATGGTTATAAAAAACTTTCGCCGCGTTACAAAATAATTCTCGTTCTTGAAGATATGGGAAAAACGATTGAAGAAATTATGTTGATAATGTCGTTTGAGGAAACATCATATTACAGCGCAAAATCAAGAATCAACGGGGCAAAAAAATAAATTTTTGCTATTATAGAAAAAAAACGGGACGCTGCACCGCAACGCCCCGACATTTACAAAAAAATTTTATCTGTAATTCTCCAAATCTTCAACTTTTCCGTTGTCGATGTAGGTCTTGCGCTGAGCGTTGTCGGCTACTGCAAGTTTAAAGAATGTGTTAGCAGGTTTTTCATACTGCTCGCCGCGCAAAGAGTCGGTGAAAAGCAAGTACGAAATTACAATGTTTCCAGCCATTTCTACCAAGTTGCGAGCCTGAAAATCAAGATATTCCTGATTTTTCAACTCAGTAACCTTTGCAACTGCCGCCTTGAAATCTTCTGTCATTTCCAACAATTTCGCTTTTTGAGCCGCATATTTTTCTTGACCTTCAAGCATTTTGTCGTATTCTGACATGCGCTCTGCAAAAATGCCCGTCGTAACGCCTTTTATCGCCGCAACTACCTGCAACTGTGATGTTCCTTCGTAAATCGTCGTGATTCTCGCGTCACGAACCATTCTTTCAACGGGGAAATCTTTCATGTAACCTGAACCGCCGTGAATCTGCAAAGCGTCATAACATACTGAATTACACCATTCTGACGAGAACAGTTTCAAAAGCGGCGTGAAAGCGTCAGCCATTTTTGAAAAATATTTCAAGTCGTTGCGTAATTCTTTGGGAAGTGTGCCTTTGTTCTTTCTTTCGGTCAAAAGTTTCGACATATCAACAAATCTCGCTGTTTCATAAAGCAACGAACGCATACCTTTTATTTTAGCATTCATATTGCCAAGCAACTGATAAACAGCCGGGAAATTGATAATCGCTTTCTTGAACTGCTCACGCTCACCGGCATATTTCAATGCTTCACGATATGCAGCCTCTGCAATACCAACTGACTGTCCGCCAACGCCTAAACGTGCGCCGTACATAAGCGACATCACATATTTAATAAGTCCGAGTTTCTCCTCGCCGACAAGTTTCGCAGGAGCGTCCTTGTAAACCATTTCGCAAGTCGGAGAACCGTGAATACCAAGTTTATTTTCTACTCTGCGGACAATTTCGCAATGTTTGTCTTTGTCATAAACAAAAAGTGAAAGACCACGTCCGTCGGTTGTGCCTTCAACTGAACGCGCCAAAACGAGTTGAATATCAGCATCGCCGTTGGTAATAAAGCGTTTTACACCGTTCAAAAGCCACATTCCTGACTCTTCATCATATTTGGCTTTCAGTTGAACCGACTGCAAGTCAGAGCCCGCATCCGGCTCGGTCAAAACCATTGACAAGGTTGCACCCTGAGCCACTTTCGGTAAGTATTCTGCTTTGATTTCGTCAGAGGCAAACTCCAAAATCGTTTCAGCACAATCTTGCAAGCCCCAAAAGTTACAGAAACCGCCGTCAGCACGCGAAACCATTTCGCCGACCATCATGTAAGGAACGTTTGACATGTTCAAACCGTCGTACTGTCTTGGCATGGTGATTCCCCAAACGCCCGCTTTTTTCAAAGCCTCGTAGTCTTCCGTAGCGTATTTGTTGTATTTAAGGTGGTCGTTTTCAATTGAATGACCTTCAAGGTCGTTGCCCTCAGCATTTGGTGCGATAACATCAGCACAGACTTCACCACAAATTTCCATCACTTTGTCATAATTGTCCAAAGCGTCTTCAAAATTTTTTGGGGCGTAATCGTATTTGTCCTTGTCGGAATAGTCTTCGTTTTCTCTAAGGTCTATGATGCGTTTCATCAACGGGTGTCCGAGATGAAATTTCAAATCTTCGTTGTCAGTATAAAAATTTGCCATTTTCTTCCGTTATTTAGAATTTGCTTTGTAATATTTAATCATTTTGGGCAAAACGGTTGCAACGTCGCCCGTTACAACGTAGTCAGCGATTGCATTTATCGGAGCATTTTCGTCCGTGTTGATTGACACGATAATCGATGATTCCTGCATTCCGGCTCTGTGCTGAACTTGTCCTGAAATTCCGCACGCAATATAAAGTTTGGGTCTGACAGTAACGCCCGTCTGTCCGATTTGACGTTCATGTTCGCAGAAACCTGCGTCAACGGCAGCCCTTGATGCGCCGACTTGTCCGCCGAGAACATCTGCCAATTCATGAAGAAGTTGGAAATTCTCTTTTGAGCCAACGCCGTAACCACCGGCAACAATAACAGGAGCGGCTTTAAGGTTGATTTTTGATTTTTCGATATGACGTGAAATGATTTCAACCGCAAAATCAAGGTCGGTAACGGATTTTTGCCAGTCGATTTTTTTGATTTCGCCTTTGTAATTTTCGTCGAAAACCTCTTTTTTCATAACGCCTTCTCTGACGGTTGCCATTTGCGGACGTGTATGAAGGTTCAAGATTGTTGCGATGATATTTCCGCCGAAAGCCGGACGAATTTGATACAACAAATCTTTATAAGGTGTAACGGTTTGAGTGAGTTCGCCGGTCTGAGGATCTTTTGTGGTTTTCTTTTCCTCATGGTCGCCGATTTCCAACGATGTACAATCGGCTGTAAGACCGCATCTTAACGCCGAAGCAACTCTTGGAGCCAAGTCTCGTCCGATACTTGTTGCGCCGAAAAGCATAATTTGCGGTTGCTCTTGTTTAACGAGGTCGCAAATAATTTTCTGAGTTGGAAGTGTCTGATACGGAGCGAGTTTTCTATCGTCTGCAACGTGAATGACATCAACGCCGTATTTATAAATTTGTCTTCCGATATTATATAAATTGTAGTCAACGGCAACGGCTTCGAGTTTGCAACCAAGGGTTTGGGCAAGTTTTTTGCCTTTTGAGAGGAGTTCGAGGCTGACATCTGCCACAACGCCGTTTTCTGTTTCGCAAAATACAAATAAATTATTCATTTTCAATATTATCCCAAAATGTGGTTAGACAATAAATCTTTAATTAAAACGTCGATGTCGCCATCAGAATCAGTGAGTTTTTTTGATTCTTTTGCTTGAAGGACAACTGAATCGATTTTTTTAACGGTGGTCGGCGAACCGGCCTTTCCGACTTTGTCGTCTTCGACTTTAATATCGTCAGCACCCCAAGTTATGATTTTGCTTTCGTCGTTTTTGTTTTTCATATAGAATTTGGCGTTGCGAGTCCTGCACGCAGCGGCCGAACCGTGAACCGTTATCAAAACGGGGAACGGACATTTTACGGTTTCGATACCGGATTCCAAACGTCTGCGTACTGTGATTGAACTTTCCGTTAAGTTTTCGATTTCTTCTGCGTAAGTGATTTGCGGGATTGAGAGTTTTTCAGCCGCCTGAGGGCCAACCTGAGCGGTGTCGCCGTCAATAGCCTGACGTCCGCAAAGTACCATGTCATAATCGCCGACGTTTTTTATTGCCTGAGCGATTGCATAACTTGTTGCCAATGTGTCAGAGCCGCCTAACTTTCTGTCGGTTAAGAGGATACCTTTGTCAGCACCTCTATAAAGGCCTTCTTTTAAGACTTCTGCGGCTTTTGGCAGACCCATTGTTAATACTGTGATTTGCGTATTTGGGTAATTGTCTTTGATTCTAAGGGCTTGTTCAAGAGCGTTCAAGTCCTCAGGATTTATGATTGCGGGAAGGGCGGCGCGGTTCATTGTACCGTCTTCTTTCATAGCATCTTTGCCGACATTGTGGGTGTCTGGCACTTGCTTCATTAAAACAATAATTTTAAATCCTTTCATTGTATTATGGTTTGTAAAAAAATTTGCGCAATTTACATATTTTCTCAAACTTGACAAAATTTTTTTTTACGGCAAAAACAAATCATCTAAAATCACTTCGTTTTGTACCACCGATGAATACATATTTGGTTTTACACCGAGGGTTGTAATTAAGGTTATACGTAGTGATTTGTTTGTTTTGGTTTTTAGACGGAAAAATTTGTTCGATGTGATGAAGACACAGAATTATAATAATTTTTTTTAAAACTACTTATCCCTAACTCGTTTTTTTTAGTAGTTAGGGATAAGAAACTATTTTATTGTGCAGCGTAGAGTTCTGCTTTTCTTGCTTGAATTTTTTCGTCAGTTATGTAATCGTCATACTCCATACGCTTATCAATGATACCGTTAGGTGTAAGTTCGATAATCCTGTTGGCAACCGTCTGAATGAACTCATGGTCGTGTGAAGACATCAAAATTATGCCTTTGAAATTCGTCAAAGTATTGTTGAACGCCTGAATACTTTCCAAATCCAAATGGTTGGTCGGAGTGTCGAGAATCATGCAGTTAGCGTTTTGAAGCATCATACGAGCAATCATGCAACGCATTTTTTCACCTCCTGACAATACGTTGGCCTTTTTGAAAATTTCTTCGCCTGAAAACAACATTTTACCCAAAAATCCGCGTAAGAAAGTTTCCGTGGTGTCAGCAGAAAATTGTCCGAGCCAGTCTTTTAACGTGATGTCTTTTTGGAAAAATTCGCTGTTGTCAAGCGGAAGATAACAAGTTGTTATTGTAACGCCCCACTCATAAGAACCTGTTTCGGGTTTTTGATGACCGTTGATAATTTCAAACAGAGCCGTCATTGCGCGTGGGTCGTGCGAGAGAAAAACAACTTTGTCGCCTTTTTCGATTGTAAAACTTGCGTTGCGGAAAAGAACGTCGTTTTCCATTTTGGCGGTCATATCCTTAACCGAAAGAATAGTGTTGCCGGGGTCGCGTTCAGGCGTGAAAATTATGCCCGGATATTTCCTTGTTGAAGGTTTAATTTCTTCGATATTAAGTTTTTCCAACATTTTCTTGCGCGAAGTTGTCTGCTTGGATTTTGCAACGTTTGCGCTGAAACGGCGGATAAATTCCAAGAGTTCTTGTTTCTTTTCTTCGGCGCGTTTGTTTTGCTGAGCCTGCTGACGGAGTGCAAGTTGACTCGACTGATACCAGAAACTATAATTGCCGGCAAACATTGTGATTTTGCCGTAGTCAATATCAACAGTGTGCGTGCAGACAGAATCCAAGAAGTGGCGGTCGTGCGAAACTATTAAAACCGTCTTTTCAAAGTTGGAAAGATAATTTTCGAGCCAGTTGACAGTATCAAGGTCAAGGTCGTTTGTAGGCTCGTCCAAGAGCAGGTTGTCAGGGTTTCCGAAAAGTGCCTGAGCCAAAAGTACGCGGACTTTTTCTTTACCAGAAAGTTCGCTCATGAGTTTTTCGTGAAGTTCCTCTTTGATACCGAGACCTGACAAAAGAGCCGCCGCATCGCTTTCGGCGTTCCAACCGTCGAGTTCGGCAAAACGGTTTTCAAGTTCGCCGACCCTTTCGCCGTCAGCGTCTGAAAAATCGGGTTTTGCATACAAAGCGTCTTTTTCCTGCATAATGTTCCACAATTCATTGTGTCCCATTATAACGGTGTTAAGAACGGTGTACTCATCAAAAGCGAAGTGGTCTTGTTTTAAGACTGAAAGCCTTTCGCCGTGTCCGAGGGAAACGGTGCCGCGTGTTGAGTCCAAATCGCCGCTGATAATTTTTAAGAAAGTGGATTTTCCTGCGCCGTTTGCTCCGATTACACCGTAGCAGTTGCCATCGTTGAAAGTCAGGTTAACGTCCTGAAACAAAATACGTTTGCCAAACTGAATGGCCAAATTTGATACTGTTATCATTTCTCTTCAAATAATTTGGGACAAAGGTAAAAAATTATTTGACTCCTTGCAAATTTTTTTCACGTTAAGGATTTATGTGTTTCGCAAAAATATGCGGCTGTATGGATGTATTCTGCATAAAAAATGATCCTGTAACCAAAAAAATATATATCTTTGTGAAACTTAATTCTTAAAAATATGCAGACAGAAGTATATTTGAGTTACGACCTGACATACGGCAGCGATTTTGAGGGGCTCTACAAATGGCTCGACAAACACGGCGCAAAGAATTGCGGTGAATGTTTTTGTGAGTTCGCGTACAATTTTGACGGCAAAAACTCTCAGTCAAAAGAGGACACGGTCAACACATTTGTTTCTGAACTCAATTCGGACATTTCTAACTGATTGATTATCAATATCTAAATCAACAAGTAAAGTATTCTTATAATTGTATAATTGTTCCTTAATATTTTCGATTAAATTTCTGATAAATAGAATAATACGTTCATTTATCGTTAGTTCGAGAGTGTCTTTGGTTATTTCTTCAAACAATCCGCCCATTGTATCATACTTTTGTTTTCTAAGTATAGTGGAGAGGATGTTGAACCTTATAAAAGA
>JAFXUC010000107.1 GCA_017535325.1 Bacteroidales bacterium
ACGACTTCATTACTAAATTTTTGCATAATAAAAAATTTATGTTAAACAAAATATTAATTGTGTCGACCGGGGTTTACACACCCCGTTTATTGTATGTCGTCCTTTCAACCGGGGGTTTACACACCCCGGCTATTATGTGTCGTCCTTTCAGGACTTGGTTTCCGATGGCATTCGGAAGCCAAACCCCGGAGGGGTGATACACAATAGACGGGGGTGTGAACCCCCGGTAATACATCACCCGATAATACAAAAACAAAAATCCCTTGCAGACAGAATTTAGAAATTCCGTCCGCAAGGGATTCGTATATCATCAAATGTATGTAAAGTGTCTAAAACAAGGTATAAAGATACCGTTGCGTTGCGTATCAAAGATACGATTTTTTATTGAGTTTTGCAATTTTTTCATTGTAAATTTACATTAAATTGCACTTTTGGTTGTTTTTTCTCACAGCGCAAAGAAAATAGAAAATAAATAATTTAACAAATGTTAAATATTAAATTATTGCAAAGTTTTAATTTCGTCGGGAGAAAGACCAGTTACCTTACTCCCTTACGCCGATATTTGCCCTTTCATCAGTTGCGTTGATTTCGTTTCTGAGCGAAATCTTTGAAATATCAACTTCCGTTTTGGTAAAATCCGGCGTGTTATACGACATAAAAAGCGAGTTGTAATATTCGAGCGGATTTTTTTGCGGCAACAAAAACGGCTTTGTACATTTGCCGTCCTCTCCTATCGAAGCGATGTAAAGCCTCGTAAAAAGTCCGTCAATCCTGCGTGAAGTAAAAACAAACCATTTAGAGTTTTCGCTCCAATTATGAAAACTGTCCGAACAGTCACTGTTAATCTCCGTCAAAGCCCTCGCCGTGGAATCCGCGAAATTATAAAGATAAAGGTCGGCTTCCTTGTGCCAAATCGGAAAAGTGCCGTAATCACAAACCGTATACATCAAATATTTTCCGTCGTATGAAGGACGCGGAAAAATTGCAGATTTTCCCTTATGACAAATCAAAGTGTCTTTTTCTGACGAAACTTTCCCAGTCTTATCATCAAAAGCGGCTTTCATAACCGAGTATTTTATATCCTCCAAAAAATAAGGCGGTGTCAGCAAATCCGCCTGACAGAAAATCAAATCACTGCCGTCAGCAGAAAAAACGGGAAACGTCTCCATAAGCGAATCGTTTTTAATGCCGTCCGAAAGCACAAACTCTTCCTTTTCGGCATCGTAAATCTGCAAATCTGAATTTTTGTCAAAAACTTCGATTCGTTTCGGGTTTGCCGTGTGAAAAACCTGAAAAGTCTTGTTGGTGGAAAACGCCAAAAACCGTCCGTCCTTGTGCCAATACGGATAAACCGCCGCGCCCAAAGTCTTGGAAGTGTTGGTGTTGTAAATTTTGTGTCTGCCGCCGTGCTGAATCACCGTGCCGCCGTATTCATGCCCTCTGACATGAAACACAAACTCCTTCGGGTCGGTTTTGTTAGCGGTATGACAGTTGAGGCAGATTCCGTAAACCGCCGAATTTTCCAAAATTGCGGTCTCCTGAAAATTTGAAAGGTTTCTGCAATAAATTCCCATTTTGCCGTAAGAGACGTATCCGGGCGCGATAAGGCGGTAAGTTAAGCCGTATTCGTCCAAAGGATATTCCGAAACGTACATTTTAAAAGGCAGATAATCATACTGAACGCCGTCCCTTACCGCCGAAAGATAAAACTCCAAACTTCCGCCCTTGTTGCTTTCTGTCAGGGCATGCCATTCAGAAATGTCAAGGTCGATTTTTTTGCCGGAGGTTTCCATTTCACCGGAAACAGAGCCTTTTATTTTCAATTTTACGTAATGATACTCCCCGCCTGTAAAATCAAAGTTCATCGGGGCAATTTCGTAAGGAACGGTAACGTCTTTGTAATCAGGCCATATATCAGGTGTTTTATCAAGATTTACTACACTCTTAACATCCAAGCCACAGCCCCAAACACAAAACGTAAAAAGCAATATGTATAACCAATTCTTCATTTTCCATTATTTTGTTTGCTGACAAATATTATGTATTTCCAAAAAGTGTCTTCAATATTTTTCTTTTCAAAGGCGAGAACCACGCCCGGCGAAATTATTTTCGGCACGTTTTTCAAAGTTTTATTCTGCTCGTAATAACAGTAAAGCAAGGCTTCCTGAATATGTTTCGGCAGTTCTTTTACCTTGTTGGCGGCAAAAAAATCCAGCGAATTGCCAAGATTTTCATAATCCATTGTCAAAAGCGAAAACGCCGAATAATACTGCAACGCCAAAAGATTGTGCGGATTTTTTACGAGCAGGTTTTTGAAAATGACCGTCGCGTTCAACTCCTCCTGCGCGCCGTCCTGTTCGAGTTTTATCAGATTGCCCGCCGCAAATTCAGGAATGTTATTTTTAGAGCCGCCGGAATACAAAAGCTCAATATACTCACGCGCCTTGTCCTTGTAAAACATAGTCTTGCTCAGCGGCAAAAGATATTTTTTCGCAACGGTAAACTCGTCGTTCATAACCGCAGTTTCGGCAAGTCTGAAAAAAAGTTTTGAACTGTGACGGAAATTTGCAATATTTTCCTGACACTCAAAAGCGTAACGCTGAGCCACGTTGAAAGCACCGAGCCGGAAAAACACTTCGCCGCTAATCAGCGAGGTAAACATATCGGTCTGAAAGTCAGAGACCAGAGCGAGTATTCCGGGCTGATAATAGTGAAACATATTTTCAGTCAGCAGACCTTTTTGCGCCAAGGCAAGATTAAGACACTGAACCGAATACGAATTTGCCGTCCTGACCTTGTTGTAATATTCCACCGCCTCGTCCCACTTTTGATTATAAACAAGGCTGTACATTTTTATCGTCTGCACGGCAACCGGCGAAGTGCTTTGCGGAATCAAAACCGCCGCAAACGCTGTTACCGAAAGAGCGGCAATATAACATTTTTTCTTTGAAAACTCTTTTTTGTAAAGGCTCAGCAAATACGGCAAAAGCGGACTTATCAACAACATTATCAAATGACCGTAACTCTTAAACGGAAACCTTATATAATCAATCCCCACAAAATATGATTTTGTAGGAAACTCTGCCGAGCGTGAAAACAGCCAAGCCTCAACAGGCAAACTTAAAACCGTCAAAACCGCCAAAACTTTATTTTCTTTAAAACCTCTTAACGCATACATCAGAGCCGTAATCAGAGCCGCCGGACCGATAAGATAATAAAGTATTATGACGATAACAGGTTTTATGACAGAGAGTTTTATCCGGTCAGTTAAAACAAAGATAAACACGGCAAGAAACACCGCCATAAAAAAATTCAGCAGCAGATTCTCGCTTCCCATAAAAAACCAGACAGAAACAACCGGCAAAAAGGTCAGCGGATAAAAATTTTTGTCAACGCCGAAAATTCTAAAACTCTGTTCCGTTACAATCTGAAAACCGGCATACAAAAGAGCCACAAAAGCCGCTCCCAACACAGGATAGAAGAAAAACTGCGTTACAAATTCGCCCAAATAGTCGGCAAGACCGCCTACAAAAGCCAGCCGCTCAAAAAAATAGTCGGAAGTCGTCAAAAACATCTGGTAATACTCGTGATAAAACAGCAGTTCGGGGTGAAAAAAGCCCCAAAAAACAAACGATGCCGCAAAAAGTATTCCCGTCAAGCCGTATTTTTGAAAAACAGAGTTCATAATTTCTTTTTGTAAAACAAAATTTTCAAGCGGCAAAGATAATCAAAAGTTGGCGTATATATAAAAAAACTCAAAAAAATATTTTTTTTTGAAAAAAATATATAAAATTGCAAGATATTTGTAACCACATTATTACTAACTCAAAAGCATATACGTAAATGAACATTTTTGATTATAAAAATATGAAAATTGCCGGTAAAATGGCATGGATTTTCACCGGCATAGGCTTGGTTATACTCATTACCTCGGCAATCATCATAAAATCCTTTAAAGAAACCGACCAGAACGTAGAATACACCTCGCGTGTAGCCCTGCCTCAGAGCGAACTTTGGAACGATGTAAGCCATCATATTTTGCTGACAGTCTTTCATTCGCGCAGTTATTCGTATTCGCACGAAGAGGCGGATTTGAGCAAGTCAGCGGAAAATCTGAGGGCTCTCAGGCAAAAAACCGAGGAACTCAAAAAAACAGAACTTTCCCCGGCCGATCAAAAAATAATTGAAGAAATCGAAAAATGCGCAGACCTCTACACTTCCGGCGGAGCGCAAATGGGTGTTTACCGTCAGAAAATGGGACAGGCATACGGCGCACTTGAAGGACACAAACAGTTTCTCTTTGACCTGCTCGAAGATTTGCGCCGCGACATCATCAACTGCGGCTCCAAAAATTCCAAAACCGTCGGAGAAAGAGTAAAACTCTGCTCCGAAACCATACGCAAAGTAGAAACCGCAAAGGGCAGAATGCAGGACAGAGCCTTTATCGAGGGAGTTTTCAGCGAAGTTCACAAAAATTTTAACGAAATAGCCAAATTTGCGCCGACATACGGAGCGTATTCGCGCAGATTCCGCGAATGTGCCTCTCATTTTGACGCATACAAAGAAGGCGCAAAAGAATATTATTCGCTTCTTGCACAGACTCAGTCTCTCAACAGGGAACTTACGGAAAACGGCCGCAAAATCATGGAACTTTCACGGCAGGTAAGCCGCGAGAGGTCAAAAGACACAGGCAATACGTTTGTCGCCGTAAAACATTCTCTGAACGACACGTCCGATATTTTCATTATTATGGTAGTTGTGGTGATAATTCTCTGTATTTTCTACACGATACTTATCAGCAAACTTCTCGGCGGCAAGGCAAGAAAAACCGTTGAAGGCATCAACGTAATAGCAACCGGCGACCTTACCGCAAAAGTGGACATCAACACCGACGACGAGTTCGGAGACATGGCTCGCAGCATCAACAAGTTGGCGGGTCAGATGAAAACCTCCATCAACAAGATTGTCCGCAACGCCGACGAAATCAGCAAGAGCAGCGACGAGATTGCCCACACCTCAGAAATTATGAGCGACGGCGCGGGACGTCAGGCGTCATCGGCTCAGGAAGTTTCCTCGTCGATACAGCAGATGAGCGCGGGTATCAGTCAAAACTCCGACAACGCACGCGCCACCGAGCAAATCGCACAAAAAACGCTCAACAGCATCAAGCAGACAAGTGAGGCAAGCCAGCAGAGCATGGCGGCGATGAAAGAGATTGCCGACAAGATTTCGATTATCGACGAAATAGCGTTTCAGACCAACATTCTCGCGCTCAACGCAGCCGTTGAAGCGGCAAGGGCGGGCGAACAGGGCAAAGGTTTTGCCGTTGTAGCCGCCGAAGTAAGAAAACTTGCGGAAAGAAGTTCAATAGCGGCATCAGAAATCGACAAAGTATCGAAAGAAGGCGTTGCGATAAGCGAAAATGCCGACACGCTGCTCAAAAACATCATTCCCGACATCGAAAAGACGGCTGATTTGGTAAGGGAGATTTCTGAGGCAAGCAGTCAGCAAAGCACCGGCATTGAGCAGATAAACGGCGCGGTTCAGCAATTAAACGAGGTAACGCAGCATTATGCCGCCTCAGCCGAAGAACTTGCCGCAACAAGCCGCGAACTTGCCGACAAGTCAGACGAGTTGAAACAGTCGGTAAGGTTTTTCAAGACGGACGAAAAAGCCGCGCCTGAAAAGCCGAAACCTCAGGCAAAACCGGTTGTAAAACCGCAGGCTCAACCCCGTCAGACGACAAAACCTATGACGGCGGCAACAAAACCGGCAATGCTGAAACCCACGGCACAAAAACCGGCAACAAAACCTACGGCCAACGCTCCGCAGCAAAAACCGCAGCAAAAGGCACTTGAAGCAAAACCGAAATTCAGCAATTTCAACTTCAACAAGCCTCAGAGCGAGCCGATGAAAATAAACAAGGGCGCAACAATCAAGTTGAAAGACAATGCTGTTGACGACAGTGAATTTGAAAGGTTTTAATTTTTTTTAAAAGAGAGTAACGATTATGAAAAAGATATTTTTGGTATTTTGGGTTTTAACGTGTTTTTCGGAAGTTTTTGCGCAGACACCCGCCCAGGTAATTTGGCGCAACGGCGGCAAAGGCGGCGAAATCGTAACGCTGAAAGAGGCGCAGAAAGGCGTGCCACTGAAAGCGGGGAAAAACACCGCCCGCAGCATTTATCCCGAATCACAGAACAAAGGCAGCGTAAGCATAGAATGTTCGTTTGCCATGAACGACATGTCTGACATCAACAAAGGCGAAACCGTGAATTTTGAGGTCAAATGGTACTATTACATGAGTACGCGCCGCTCTCTTATGGGCAGCAATTCGATTGCCGTCAGCAGCAAAGACACTCAGGACGGAATCGTAAAATTTGTCTGCGAAAAAAACAACGTCTGCACCGGCTGGTGGGAAGTTACGATAAAAAACAAAAAAACCGGCGAAATTATAAGATACGCGAACCAGGATTCATATCAGATTTGTTTCAATTAAAAAATTTTTAAAAAAATTTACTGTTTTTTCATAGGGTTGCGACACAGTTATGTGTTATATAGTTGAAAAAAGTAAATAAAATTGAACCTTAAAATCTGTATTAATTATGAACACGAATAATGCTATTGATTCTGCCGTAATGAATGTTGAAAGAATTGAAATCGCCGAAAGCATGTCTTTTGCGGAAATGGTTGCAACCCTTGCCATGGAAAGCGCGGACTGTTACAGCGAAATCTAATTTTTGCGGCGGAAAAAACTTTTGAGATACTCTCCCACTTCGCCTTTTGCGGGAACCTCGTCCCTTCCGGAAGTCCCGAAAGGGTGGCAACGGAGGAGTCTGAAAAGCGTTAAAAAACTTCCCACAAAAATCCCGTGAACCATTACCGCTTGTATGCAATACTCTGAGCAAGTCGGGGTATGTCTGCACGAAGGCGGTAAAAGCGGAGATATTGCCGCCCTGTAAAAATATACGGGCAACAAAAAAAGTTTTTTAATCAAAACTACCGGCGTCATCTCTAAGGAACATAATCTTTGTAAAACAATCCCTGCAAAGAGGTTCGTAAGTGTCTTTTTCACCGAGACTTACAAGCCTTTGGTCGGTGGTGAGACGGTGTGAGAACTGCGCAAGCGAACCGCACCGCGTACAAATCGCGTGAACCTTTGTAACCTCGTCGGCAACCGCCATAAGCGAGCCCATCGGTCCGAAAGGCCGTCCTAAATAGTCCATGTCAAGACCCGCGACTATAACCCTCGAACCCCTGTCAGCCAAAAGACGGCAGACACTGACAATTTCGTCGTCAAAAAACTGCGCCTCGTCAATGCCTATAACAACAGCCGTTGTACTCAGACGCAATATTTCAGCGGCTTTTTTTACGGCAACGGAAGTTATAAGGTTTCTGTCATGAGACACTACGTTTTCGACAGAATAGCGCGTATCGGTTTCGGGTTTAAAGATTTTGGTCTCCAAACCTGCAATTTTAGCCCTTTTGAGCCTTCTGATTAATTCTTCCGTCTTTCCCGAAAACATCGAACCCGTTATCACTTCGATGCTCCCGCTCCGCGACGGCTCTTCCATAAACATTTTTTATTCTCTCTTTTTTATTAAAAACGGGACAAAGGTAGGATATTTTTTTTCAAAACCCAACAACAAATTTATTATAAAGTTTTAATTTCGTCAACAGGAAGTCCCGTGGTGTCAGCAATTTCGTCAATGGTCATTTTGCCTATTGATTTGAGAGTGCGGGCCATTTCACGCATTGCATCCGCACGGCCTTTTTCAAAACCCTTTTCCATACCGATTTTCTCGCCTTTTTCCATACCTATTTTCTCGCCTTCTTCTTTCCCTTTGAAAAAGCCTTTCTTTTCGGAATCTTCCATAGCATTGGTAATGTCCCACAAAGCGTTAAGACTCTCTTCGTATTCAAGATGCTCAACTGCTGACATCATCGAAATTTCAGCAATTTCAAAAACACGTCTGAAAACAGCCTCCTGCAACTCTTTCGGTCTTTCCATAAGTTTGGAAAGATTTTTCAAAACAAAAAGCCATTTGTCATACATCGTAACAAGTTCTTCACGGGTCTTTTTGAACTTCGGCATTTCAAGGTAAAAATAAACCAACTTGTTGTAAAAGACTTTTCCTGTAATCCGGTCGGTAAGCATTACGATATGCAACAAATCATCGTCGGAAAATTCGTTCAAAACTTCGCCTTTTTCGTCTTTTTTTTCGTTGTCTTTGAAGACGAAATTCAAAATGCCGACAGTATAAACTGCTTGAAGTTCGTAGTTCCAACGTTCTCCCTCTTTGTCTTTTTTCGCCATATCGCGAATAGGGAACGAGGAATAATAAACGCTTCTGTCTTTGAAAAACTGCTGAAAAACATTCTGCATTTCAACAATAAAACGGTTGCCGCTTTTGGTTGTACAATAAACGTCAAAAATTGCCTTTCTGTCTGCGGCTGTGCGTCCAAGTTGCTCGGAGTTCAGATATGTTATATCCGTGATTTCGTCGTGCGGAATCTCAGGATTTTTCTCAAACAAAGCGTTCAAAAAACTGATTAGCAGGTCTTTGTTAAGTTCCGTACCGAAAAGTTTTTTGAAACCAAAGTCTGTATATGGATTGAAATATTTTGACATAATGCGTTTTATTTTTGTGGCAAATTTAGAAATTTTTTTACAAAAACAAAACAGGACACCTCAAAATAAATTGTATCTTTCGCTGCCCAAGGTATGAATCCATTTATTTTTTTCTAAGCAAAAATTCTGCGTAACTCAAATCCTCGTATGTCGTGATTTTGATGTTTTGTTTTTCGCCGTCAACGAGAAATATTTTTTCGCCGTATTTCTCCACAACAGATGCGTCATCGGTAAAACCTTCACAGTAAGGAATTTGATAAGCCTCTTTTAAAATTTTAGTTGAAAACACTTGCGGGGTCTGTATAAGTTTTACGCATCTGCGGTCTAATGGTCTGTTATTGCCGCCGTCTGAGTCCTCAAAACGGATACTTTCAGGCGGCGCGATACACGGCACGGCATTGCCCTTCAAAGCCGCCTCAGTAAACGCCCTCGCTATCATCTGAACGCCCGCCAAAGGTCTTACCCCGTCGTGAACAGCCGTCAAATCAACATCATCAGAGACGCAACTTAAAGCGTTTTTCACAGAATGGTATCTTTCTTTTCCGCCAACAACAACCGTACACCTGTCAGAAGGGAAATAAGGCGCGGAAAGCGTTTTCCAGACTCCGATATGATTTTCAGGCAGGGCAAGGACAACGGCGATTTCGGGGTCGTATTCCAAAAAACGGCTTACCGTTCTGCACAAAACGGGAACGCCGTCAAGAGGCAAAAACTGTTTGGGCACTTCCGTACCCATTCTAAGCCCCTTGCCGCCCGCAACGATAATTACTGCGCGCTTCATAAACTTTTTACTTTCTTAGAGGTAAGTTCGCCCAACGCGCCGTTGAGAAGCGTAAGGAAATAATCGTAGTTAAAATCTTTTTTGTCAAAAGAGGCGAGTTCCAAAACCGCCCATGTCTGGTCTTCAAAAACAAGCGGAACTTCCATCAGATACCTCGGCGAGCCGTTGCCCAAGCCTGAAACAACTCTGATGTAATCCTCCGGAACGTTGTCCATAAAAAGAATTTTCTTGTCTTTTGCCACCTGACCGGGAATGCCTTCTCCGACCTCAAAAGTGCGGTCGGTCTGCTCGGTGTAATAAGCGTATGAGCCTGCCATAAAATACTTGCTGTCAGTGCTTCTCAAAGCATACGCCACGCCCTGAACGATGTCAAGACATTTTGACATATTGATAAGAAGTTGGTCGAAATATTTCTCAGGAGACTCTCCGTCCAAACCGGAAGAAATTTCCGCAACCTTTTCCGTCAGTTCTTTTTTCTCCGCCTCAGCCTTGCGCTTACGGTTTTCGGCATTGATGCGCTCCTGCTCTCTGCGCTCCTCTTCGCGGCGTTCTGTATCGTTTTGGGTAACGACGGTTTTTTCAAACGAACTGGCGTGCTTGAACATTCTCTTTGTATAAAAAAACACAAAAGAGGCCGCAACTATCGAAAACAGAGAATATAACCTCAACTCTGCGGTTTCGGAAAGCGTTTTGAACGAAAGATACGGAAACGATGTCAAAAACACCATTGCCGATATTAAAAGATATACTACCAAAAATACGACAATCTGCCGTCTTCCTTTGTCAAATTTCATAATAATTACTCTTTTAATTTTTGTAAATAACTGATAATCTGAGCACCGGTAAGAATATAGTCCACATCGGCGGCTTTTATCGCCGCGGTGGTCATGGTTCTTACCTGACACTCGTCAGGAGACTGTACGATAGCCGTACCGCCCGCCTCTTTTATAGCCTTCATGCCGAGTGCGCCGTCTTTGTTGGCTCCCGACAACAAAATACCTACACATTTTGAGCCAAAACTCCTTGCCGCCGAAGAAAATGTTATATCAATTGAAGGTCTTGAATGATTGACGACTTCCTCGGTGGAAAGAGATATGGTTTCGCTTTTTGTAACATACATGTGGTAATTGGCCGGAGCAAGATACACATGCCCCCGCAAAACCGGCTCACGGTCGTAAGGCTCGGATACCGGCAACACGGATTTCAGCCTCAAAGCCTCCACAAAACCCGTTCTGACGTTTTTGAGCCGGTGAAGGCACAGAAACATCGGAAAAGGAAAGTTTTTGTCAAGCGAAGCCAAAAGTCCGGTTACAACAGGAAAACTCCCCGCCGAACCGCCTATTACAACATAAAGCATACTAAATCTTTTTAAAAATATTTTCCGTTTTGGAGTTCGGGACAAAACTCGTAGTCTGCTCCAACCCCCGTAAAGTCTCTCCTATTCCTATTATAAAATATCCGCCGCCGATAAGACTCTGATAAAGTTTTTCGATGCAGTTTTTTCTCGCCTGCATGCTGTAAAACAAAGCCCTGTTGCGGAAAAGTATCAAATTGAATCCCATGTCGGGCGGTGCTTCGGTCATAAGGTTGTGTTTTAAGAAAATAGCCTTTTCTGAAAGTTGGTGCGAAAACACAAACACCTTGTCGCGCTTTGTAAAATAATCCTCCAAACTTCCGTTATCGCCGAACACGTTGCGGTAATTCTCTTTTGAGATTTCCATTTTTTTCAAATCGGTCTGCGAAAACTTCGCGTCCTCGATTCCGCGTTCAAAACCGCATGTGGCATACACCATCGACTTTTGGAGCAGGTTGTTCCTCTCCAAGATTATCAAAATAGAGTTCAACTCGTCGTCGCCGCAAATATCGGGAACCCAGATTTTTACGACGCTTTCGTATTTAAACTTCGGAAAAACGTTTTTTTCCAACTCGACCCACATCTGCGGGTCACGGAACATTTCAGTTGTGGGGACTCTCATGCCTTCGATAAAGAAATCGGCGAAACTCTTGTCCCTGACCATTTTTTCCACAAGCATTTCGGGCGAGGCATAGCCGTGCAACTGCATAAACCTTTCGATTCTGTGGCACAACAATACCGGCTCAAAATGAATAAGGTCAAGACTGCCGGCAGTTCTTACAGTGCTGGTTATCTTGCGGAAACCGTTTTCCGAAATATTAAACAATTCTTCCATCAAAAAAGTTTCTTTTGATAAATCAAACCTTTTTTATCGTATTTCGAAGACATGGGTCCCAAAATACTTTCGTGTATGCCGAGAACCAAAACGCCGTCGTCGTTCAAATACTTCCAAAAGTCCATAAACAGTTTGTTTTGAAGCGTCTGATTGAAATATATCAAAACGTTTCTGCAAAGAATCATGTCGTATTTGACGTTGAAGGGATTTGTTCCCGAAACAAGATTATGCTTTTTGAAAACCGCCTTCGACAACAAAAACGGCTTTACTTTCAGAGTATCCTTCGGTATGTTGAAATCCAGATACTTCTCTATCGGGACGATGATTTTTTCGTCCATGTTGTAAGGATTTACGCAAAGGGCTTTCCGGTAATTGTCAAGATATTCCGAGGCTGAACGGTAAGAAAACACGCCCTCCTCTGCCGTCTTCAAAACGTCGGAATTGATGTCGGTGGCATAAATCCTGGCCTTGTCCAAAAGTCCCGCCTCGTAAAGCAGAATTTCCATGGAATAGACCTCCATACCGATAGAGCAGCCCGCGTGCCAGATGTTGATCTCCTTTTGAGCGTGAAGTTTGGGCAAAACCCTGTACTTGATAATCTGCCAAACCGACGGGTCTCTGAAAATCTCGGTCGTATTTACGGTTATGTCCTTTACAACCTGTTCGAGGAAGTTACTGTCAATTTTAATTGCGTTGGTTAAAGTATAGATGTCCATTTTATTATCATACAATACTTTTTCCACTCTCCTAAGAAAAGATTTAAGAGAGTAGTCGCTAAAATCATAGCCGCCGCAATCTTTTAAAGCCCTGATTAATATTTTTACGTCCTCTTCCTCAAACATTATTTTTTTTAATTAAAGTCCGTCAAATCCTCCCTTACTTCGATAGGAAGAATTTCAATATTGTCAACTCTTGCCCAAGACGGACCCTGTTTACAATAATCGATAAAATCTTGAAGGTTGTTTTCCTCGCCCTGCGCCTCGATATAAACCGAGCCGTCGGGACAGTTTTCAATTTTACCGGCAATTTTGTAATCCTGCGCCGCAAGACGCGCATAATGACGGTAAGCAACTTTCTGCACCCTTCCGCTGACTTTTATACTGACTGCTTTTTTCATTTTTTTTATTTTCTTCTTGGTATTGATATTTTCCTAATTTCTTTTACCAACTGTTTTTCGTTGTGTCCGGGCAGCATTTGGTTGAGCCTTTCGTGAAAAGCCGCCGAATGGTTGAAATGTATCAAATGACACAGTTCGTGAAGAAGCACGTAATCAATCTGCTCCTTGTTCAGCAGCATCACATAACAAGAAATCCTTATTCTCTTGTCCCGCGAACAACTGCCCCATTTTGTGGATGCCGAACCGATTGAAAGTTCCGTATACTCCAAATTATGAAGCCTTGCCAACATGCCCAGCCTCTCAGGAATATAAAGAGCCGCCTTTTTTTTGAGGTCTTTTATATCATAAGACTCAAAAGATTCCCGGACAGGTTGCAAATATACATTTTTTTTTACGGTTTCAAGAATCCAAAGGTAATTAATTTCAATAAATTTTTCAATTTCTTTTTTAGAAGTCCGCGTATGACAAGTCAGCGTTACAGACCCGTTTCTGTGGACAATCAGCCTCATCCTCTTTGAAACCGGATATTTCTTAACCGTGAGAGACAAGTCCTTATATTTAAGAACGTATTTGAGCATTTTTTTATTTTTCGGGCTTTAACATTTTTTCAAACCTCAGAGAATCCGCAAACAAAGTTGCCGCCGAATCCAAATCGGGATTATCCAAATACAAATACTCATAATATCCGTCCCAGTCGCCGGTTACATAACAGGCGTTTGCACGTATCAGGTTAAGAACCGTGCCGCTTATTTCGGCGAGTTCTTTTTTGTCTTTTTTGGCATCGGTCTCTATGCCGCAAGAGGCTGCAAACTTCCAAAAATCCTCCGAAAGAAGTTTTCCGTCGCTAAAAAGCGTGTCAACAAACTTTCCCTGCAAAACAGCAAGAGAATCCTCCTGAAACAGAACGTTGTATTTTCTTGCGGCAAACTTCAAAAAGAGACCCGCTTTGTCGCATTTAGCGAGCAGCGGAGATTTTGAAGAGTTTTTTTCCGGGACAAACAAATCCGGCATTACGCCGCCGCCCTGATAAACCCTGCGCCCGTTTTTCGTAAAAAACACTTTCAAAGTGTCGCCCGTATAGGCTGATGCGCTGTCAAACTCGCCTTTTTTCAGACGGTTGGTATAGTCGGAGGAATAATCCGAGTAACTTTTTTGAAAACTTCTGCCCGAAGGCGTGTAATATCTTGAAGTTGTAAGCCTTACTAACGAATTGTCAGAAAGCGAAAAAGGCGTCTGAACGAGTCCTTTTCCAAAAGTGCGTCTGCCGATTATAAGTCCCCGGTCGTTGTCCTGAACCGCACCCGACAAGATTTCAGAGGCGGAAGCCGTGCCGTAATTTGTCAGACAGACAATTCTCATTCCGGCGCAAAGCGGTTTGGAAACGGTATCCAAAAGCACCGATTCTTTTTCCCTGCTTCTGCCTACGGTGTAGACTATCGTGTCGCCCGTAGAAAGTATTTCGCTTATAACATCCCTGACGGCATACACAAGACCGCCGCCGTTGTCCCTCAGATCCACAATCAGGTTTTTGAGACCGCCGTCCTTTGAACACAGAAAAGAAAGTTTGCCCAAAAACTCCCTGTAAGTCTGCTCTCCGAACGAAGTGATTTTTACCACACCCGTCACGGAATCCCTCTTGAAAGCCGCCGGAACAGAAAGCAGCGGAATGTCGTCCCTTACGACCGAAAACCTCAAAATGCTGTCAACGCCCTGACGCTTGATGCCGAGAACAATGGGAGTGCCTTTTTCGCCCGTAATCAAAAGCGGAAGTTTTGTCTTTGCATTTTCAGCCGTCAACTCCACCGAGTCCGCGCTGACAATATTGTCGCCGGGCAGAATGCCGGTTTTCTGACAAGGTCCGCCTTTAACGGTGTAAAGTACGATTATACTGTCGTTAAAAACGGAATACTCCACTCCTATTCCGCAAAAACGTCCTTTGATGTTGCGCTCGCTCTGGTCGCGGTTTTCGCTCGAAACGTATTTCGTATGCGGGTCGAGTTTTAGGAAAATATCCGGAATCACCGACTCCGTAAGCGAATCGATGTCAATGTCGTCAACGTAACGGTTGTCAATCAGGTTGATAACGGCTTGGAGTTTTGAAGGCTTGCCGTTGAAAAGCGAAATACCCACGCCCTCCCTCGTTGTACTGAAACAGAATTTTCCGACTAACAAACCCGCCAAAAACACTGCAAAAACCCTCAGCGGCAGATATTTTTTAGAGTTCATCTTTTTGGTCGATATTAATAAACACGGTTTCTATGCCCGCCCTTTCAAGCAGTCTCAAACCGTCGTCAAGGCGGTACATCTCGCTGTAAACCACCCGTTTGATACCGCTTTGAATTATCAGTTTTGCACATTCCAGACACGGCGAGGCTGTAACGTAAAGCGTTGCACCGAGCGAATTGTTGCTTGATTTTGCCACTTTTGTAATCGCGTTGGCCTCGGCATGGAGAACGTAAGGCTTTGTAGTACCGTCTTCAAGTTCGCAAACATTTTCAAAACCTGAGGGCGTGCCGTTGTAACCGTCCGAAATTATCATCTTGTCCTTGACGATCAACGCTCCGACCTTGCGCCTCGTACAGTAAGAATTTTCAGCCCAAATTCTTGCCATTCTGAGGTATCTTCCATCCAACGCTTCCTGTTTGCTAACCATAAAAAATCAGTTTTTAATTATAATCAAATCCGTTCTGCGGTTTTTCTTTTTGTTTTCGGCATTGTCGTTTGCTACAAGCGGACTGTACATTCCCCGTCCTGAGGCTGTGTAAGCAGTACCTGCGAGCGTAGAATTTGCCGCAATGGTCGAGACCACCGACGCCGCCCTTCTTGCGCTCAAATCCAACAGCGTCTTCGCCTGACCGTTGTTGTCGGTATTGGAGATGACATGAACGCGGCAGTTGTCGGTAACGGTCAGGACCGCTGAAATTTTCTTCAAAAGCGCAAGACCTTTTACCGAAACCTCCGCCGTTCCGGTCTTAAAAAGAAAGTCGTTGCTGAAAGTTACCGTAACATTAGAGCCGGTAATCTGCGCAAAAGCCTCGCTCTGATTAGTTCCGCTGAGTTGCTTGTTGACAGTAGCCAAGAGAGAGTTGAGTTCTTTTTTCTGACCTTCGTCAAGTGTTCTGAGAGAGTCCTGAGAAGCGGCTTGAAGGGTTAAAATATTCATAAGGCTGTCCGCCATGCGTGTTTTGGCGGAGAGTTTCTGTTTTTCTTCCTTATAATCGTTGATAGTGTTCAAAAGGCTCTGGTTCAAAGAAGCCTTGTCGCCGGAGAGTTTTTTTACCTCACGGTTTAAAGAATCCACTGAAATATCCTTGTCCGTATTGCTGATTTTCAAGACGTTGGTAGAGGCGTTAAAACCTTCGACAGTCTTATTAAAAACTCTGTTCAAAGAGTCCAAAGATTTTTTACCGTTCATAACGGCGGTATCGTAACGCTTTTTTGTAACAAGGCACGAATTTAAAAGCAATGCCGCCGATAATATAAAAAGTGTCTTTTTCATTTTTCTGAATAAAAAATTTCTCAAAAGTATAATTTTTTTCTGAAAGTGTAAATTTTTTTTGCAAAGATTAATAAAAAAAATATTCTTTGATAAAAAATTAATTTCTACCTTTGAAAAAAATTTTAGAACGTACAATTTTTTTAGTTATGTTAAAGAAATTATTTTTGGTATCTTCACTGCTTTTGTCCCTTAACGCTTTTGCGCAGGAATGTGTCGTTGAAGGTATCGTCTTGGATTCCAAAACCGGCGAAGTTATGCCGTTTGTCAATATCGCTCTGACCGGCGGCAAAACCGGTACAATTTCGGACATCAACGGAGAGTTCAAACTTTCAGTCCCCGAAAACATGACAGGCAAGGAACTTTCGTTTTCTTCCGTCGGATATTCGCCGCTCACTTTTAAGGTTTCGGAACTCTCAGGCAGACATATCGAAGTAAAAATGGAGCCGCACGACCTCAAAATCAGCGAAGTAGTCGTAACAGACAAGAGCGCGGCAGGCAGAAAAGTCTTGAAAAACGTTTTGGAAAACTTTTCCAAAAACTACGTTTCAAGCGATTTTGCATACGCCGGAGAATACAAAAACACCGTTACAAAAGACGGCAAAACCCGTAACGCCGTATATTCTTTCAACGCCTACGACTCCGAGGGTTATGTTTCAAAGGAATCCTCACGCGCTTTTGAGGCTCTCAATTACAAGTTTCAGTCTGTAAAACGCGATTTCAAGGTTAACGACTTTGAGTCTGGAATCAATTATTTTGACCTCATATCCTCGTTCGACATTATGCGCTACGAGTTGAACGTCATGAACGCTTACAACTTGGAGGATTTTGATTTTACAATCAAGAGCGAAACCGCTGAAAATTACGTAATTGCGTTTAATTGCTTAAATCCTAAGGTTATCAACACCGGCGCACTTTATCCTCAGAAATATTCCGGTGAAATAACGGTCAGAAAAGATAAGCACACTGTAACTTCGGCAACCTATACTTTGGAAGTCAAAAACTTTTCACCGACTGCGCTGTCGCTTTTGGACAAGAACTTGAAAAACACAGCCGTTATAAAATGCGCGGTAAGTTACGAAGAAAAAAACGGCAAGTTTTCCCTGTCGTCAATATCGGCTGACATAGAAGTAAAAGACAATGCCAAAGTCAGTTACAATATTTCTGACAAAATCACCGTGCAAAGCGTAAACTACAAAGTCCCCGGCAAAATATCCGGAAAGGTTTTTTATTCGAGATAAAAAATATGAAAAGAACAGTTTTGGAAATGCTGTCCGCTGCGGCAGTAAATTACAAAGACAACACTTACGTTTCCGACAAGACGGACAGCGGCTGGAAATCCCTCTCGTTTTCTCAGGTTGAGGAATATTCTTCGTTTTTTGCCGCCTCACTCATAAAAGAGGGCGTACAAAAAGACGACAAAATAGCCGTAATTTCGGAAGGCAGAAGCAGTTGGATAATTTCAGAATATGCCATTTTGAAAACCCGCGCCGTATGCGTACCGCTGAGCGTAAAACTGCAATCTCAGGAAATCGCTTTCAGAATAGAACATTCCGAAACAAAATACGTCATAGTTTCCAAAAACTGCATTCCAAAAATTCTCGCAATAAAAGAGCAGATTTCCGCCTTGGGTGTCAGAATAATTTACCTTGACGAACCAGATTCAGGCGAAAAGGAGTTTTCTAATGTGCTTTATTACGACAAGTTGCTCGAAAGCGGCAGAGAGAATTTTCAGGAAATCAGACAGGAATTAAACCAAAGAATCTCTCTCGTGGAAGAAAACGACACTGTTACAATCAGTTACACTTCCGGTACAACGGGCAACCCGAAAGGCATAATGCTGACACACCTTAATTACTGGTCAAATTCTCATGACGCGGTTCAGTATTTCCGTCTTGAAGAAAACCTCAAAACGCTTATTATTCTGCCGCTTGACCACGCCTTTGCGCATACGGTCGGCATTTATTGTGCCGCGCTTTGCAGTCTGAGCCTCTATTTCACCGACTCACGCGGCGGCATGAGAAACCAACTTAAAAACATTCCGCTCAACATCAAGGAAACCGAGCCGGATTTTATTTTGACGGTTCCCGCCATAACGGGCAATTTTATCAAAAAAATCAAAGACGGCATGGCTCAAAAAGGCGGCATGGCAGAGTGGATTTTCAACACGGGACTCAAAAACGGAATTCTCTATTTCGGCGACGGTTTTCAAAAGCCGTCAGTCTGGAAAAAAATCTTCCGTTATCCGTTTTACGCCCTCGCCGAAAAAACAGTTTTCCCCGAAATACGCAAAACTTTCGGCAGCAGACTGAAATTTTTCATCGGCGGCGGCGCAATGCTTGACATCAAGCAGCAGCAGTTTTTCAACTGTATCGGTATTCCTGTCATGCAGGGCTACGGACTTTCGGAGGCGGCTCCGATTATCAGCGTAAACCAAAGACACAGACACAAATTCGGCTCTTCGGGCGGCACGTTGCTAAGCATAGACTGCAAAATTCTTGACTCCGAGGGCAACGAACTTCCCGCCGGCAAAAAAGGCTACATCACTGTAAAAGGGCTCAGCGTAATGAAAGGCTATTTCAAAAACGAAAAGGCGACCGCTGAGGTAATTTCAGAAGACCGCAGGCTCAACACCGGCGACTTGGGCTTCATAGACGAAGACGGCTTTTTGTTTGTAACCGGCAGAGAAAAAGCGGTGCTTATAAGTGCGGACGGCGAAAAATATTCGCCCGAAGAAATCGAGGACGCTGTTGTCAACTGTTCGGATTATATTTCAAACTGTGTTCTCTACAACGACCACTGCAAATACACCTGCGCTCTTATAACATTGGACAATACAAGGATAAAGACTTATATATCAAAGCATAATATTACTTCACCTAAAAAAATACTTGAAGTTGTAAAAAAATCGTTTTATGCTTTTCAAAGTGATGATTCTTACAAAAACAAGTTTCCAAAACAATGGATTCCGTCGGTTTTTGCGGTTTTGCCCGAAAGTTTTTCGGAGCAGAACAAAATGGTAAATTCCACGATGAAAGTTGTAAGGTTCAAGGTTTTGGAATGTTACAAAGACCGTTTGGAAAGAATGAACACCCCGGAAGGCAAAAACAGCGACGAAGAAAATCTTCAAGTGCTGCAAAAATTGTTTTTTTAACAAAAAACCGTATAAATATTTTTTTTGATTTTTTTGCAAAAATAAATTTGCTAATCAAAAAAAATGCAATACATTTGCAATTTGAATAAGGTAACTACTTTTTAAAAGATAATAACTGCTATGAACCATATTGTAAGCGCAGGAAATATGAAATCACCGAGAGTCAATCTCGACCCGGACAAGGGTATCGTTGAACTCGGAGGCCGTTCTATCCCGGAAAATACAGAAAGTGTTTACCGTCCGCTGATTGAGTGGATTGAGGAATACAAAGAGCAGCCTCAGGAAAAAACGGTCGTAAAAATTGACTTCGAGTATTTCAACTCCTCCTCGGCAAAATATTTAATAAGATTTCTCGAATATTTCAGCACGCTGAAAAAGTCGGGCTACGAAGTTGTCATCAACTGGTTTTATGATGATGACGAACTTTTGGAATACGGAGAAGATTTTCAGGACGTGTTGGAAATGAAATTCAACTTCTATTCGTCGAAGGATTACGGCAAGTTTTAAAGCCGTAAGAAAAAGAGATTTTCAGAAAAATCCCCGCTTAAAACGGGGATTTTTTTGTTTTATTAACGTTTTTTTTCTAATAGTTTTATATCTTTGACGTTTTTAATAATAAACAATCAACAACATGAAAATGGAAGAGCACAATCATCAGAATCAGGAAACAGCACCAATAATTCCGGCACCGGAGGGCATTTACAACGTCTCAAACGAGACCGCAATGAACATCGAACGTGCGGAGTTGGTTCTGTCATATATCATAAACCAGGGCATTGACATTTCGGAAGACCTCGTAAAAACCGTGGTTGACAGCAAATTTATGAGCCGTCAAAAAAAATGGAATCCCGAAATCGAAGTAAAATTCCGTATGGCTTACAAGGAGTTGACGAAAATCATCAAACCCGTTACTGTGGACTCGCTGATTTCGTCAAGACCGAAACCGCTTTCAGGCAACGGCGCGTTTGAAAAAATGCTCAGTTTTGTCGGCAAAAAAGAGCGGAACGCCTTTTCGCATATTTCGGCACGCGGTTACACTATCGGTACTATTATAACGATGGTGTGTCTGCTTTTTATACAAATCTATTTTTACATAGGCTCTACAAGGCTCGCAAACATCACCGAATGTGAAAAGGAAATCGAGACAAAAGAATCCCGCCTCAACGAACTGCTTTTGGTAAAAGAGGTCAACGACGACAACATGGCTGTCAACAACGAATACGAAAGGGTTTTCAGCAACATTCTCGAACTTGACGAAAAGCGCAAAAGCAATATCGAAATGTTAAGACCGTGGACAAAACGTGTCAGGGCGGTAACATTTACCGGTCAGATGAAAACCGACTCCATATCGCTCAGTTCCAAGGATTTCGACAAGGCAAACACCGCCATCGTTCAGGAGGCTAAAAGTTACGTGTGGATAATCGGAATTTACATTCTGCCGCTGCTTTACGGCGTAATTGGCGGATTTACCTTTGTCCTGAGGGAGATAAACGAGGAAATCAAAAACATGACTTTCTCTGACGGCAGCAACGTAAAATACCTTTTGAGAATTTTGCTCGGCGCGATAGCGGGTCTGAGCGTCGGACTTTTCTGGGGCGACATAGAACACGCGCAAAAACTCGGACTCTCGTCACTTTCGCCGATGCTTTTAGCGTTTATAGGCGGATATTGCGTGGAATATCTGTTGCAGTTTATTGAAAAAGTTGCAAATATGTTTTTCAAAAAATACGACCCCGAAAACCAGAAAAAAGAAAAAGCCGACTCAGACAAAACGCAACAATGAGCAGGAAAGAAATCATAAGAATTTTGCTGTATGCCCTTACCTTTATCGCAAGCATAGCGGTATGGATATACAGCAACCATTTGACCAAAGAGTTGGAAGAAAAGGAAACCCTTTATCTGACCCTTTGGTCTGATGCTGTCAGAGAGTTTGAAAATGTGGATTTGGACGGCAACGTCAGCCTTTTGGCGTACAAAATCATTGACAACAACAGCATCCCCGTTATCCTGATGAACGACAACAACCTGCTCTCTTACCGCAACATCGACCTCGACACTTCAAAAATGTCGGCGGAGGCTTTTCTGACGGCAAAGTCAAAGGAAATGCACTCGCGCCACGAGCCGATTATGATAGAATACAAGCGCGGCAAATACGACATTCTCTTTTATGACGACAGCAAAACGCTCAAACAACTGAAAATTTACCCTTTCATACAACTTGTGGTTTCGGTTATGATAATCGTTTTGCTGATTGTGGCGGTCAGAAACACCACAAAAGCCGATCAAAACAAAATTTTAGTCGGAATGAGCAAAGAGACGGCTCATCAGTTGGGTACACCGATTTCTTCGCTGTTGGCATGGATTGAAATCCTTAAAGCCGAAAATTACAATCCCGAACTTACCTTAGAGGTGGAAAAAGACATAAAGCGTCTTGAAAAAATCACCGACCGCTTTTCGCGTATCGGCAACAAGCCCGAATTAAAATACGAAAACATCTGTCCTGTCCTTACTAATTCGGTAAATTATCTAAAATCAAGGACTTCCAAAAATGTCAACTACATTATGGAAATTCCTCAGGAGGAGATTTTGGTAATGCTCAACATTTCGCTTTTTGAATGGGTGATAGAAAATCTCTGCAAAAACGCCGTTGACGCGATGCAGGGCAAAGGCGTTTTGACGATTGTACTCTCTCAGACCGAGAAAAATATCAGCATAGAAATCTCCGACACCGGCAAAGGAATTCCGAAAAGAAATTTCAAAAAAGTGTTCCGCCCCGGTTTTTCCACCAAAAAACACGGCTGGGGCTTGGGCTTGTCGTTGGCGCAGAGAATTATCAACGACTATCACAAAGGAAAAATTTTTGTAAAGTCAAGTCAGATAAACAAAGGCACAACTTTCAAAATTTTATTGCCCAAATAACCGTTTTTTTACGAAAATCATTGATTTTTAGGAAATTTTACATTTTTTTGCAAAAAAAAGTGCATTTTTTTGAAACTTTTTTTGCGTTTTTACGTATATACTAATATACGCAGAAAATTCTTCATAATGGTAAAAATTTAGGTTAAATTGATTAAGGTAGCAGAAAAGACCGCCTTTGTGATAAAGCCGGTCTTTTTTTATGCCCTTACCACAAGACTTTGTTTATCGAATTTTGATAAGGCGAAATGTCCGTTTTTCCGTTCAGCAAATCTATTGTATTGTTCACAGCCTTTTGATATACCGCAGCCCCGGCTTTGCCGCAGCCTTTGTAAAGCGAATTGCTGTAATATGCCGGATTTTGAAAAAGCGTGGTATCCTTTGCGCCTACTTCGCCGGTAGTCATTCTGTACCATGCCGGATAAAGCCGTCCCAAAACATATCCCGAAGGATTTTCGCCGATAAGTTTTGTAACCGAAGTTTCGGCAGAGGAGTTTCTGACAAGTCCCGTATAAAAAACGGCGCAGTTGTTGTCTTTGTCGGCAGTGCCTGCAACGCAGATACAATAACCGGCGTTTGCAACCGCATCAAACCAGAGTCCTGGCATGTCAATCAGACAGAAAAACCGTATGTATCCGCTTCCCCTTATTTCTGAAAACTTCAAATACACGTTGTCGATGCCGTAAACGCTTTTTATGCCGGAAGAATATCCCGTGATAAAAAGTTCGTTAACAATGGAGTCTTTGTTTGAAACAAACCTCAAAAGGCATTTCATATCCTTTGAAAAAAAGTATTCGGGATATTTTACCCTGTCGTAATTGACGGGCGAAAACACGATAACGCCGTTTTGAAGGTTTTCGTTGTAAAAAAATTCAACGGCATTGTCCTTGTTCGGATCTTTTTCCTGAGTGAGGTCTTTTGACATACCGCCGCCGGGCATGTCGGTGATTTTGAGACAATACTGATAATCAACGCCGGAATACGAAGCGTCTTCAAGGACTTCCCACTGCTTGATTCTCGAATCAAGCGGCGAAGTGAAAGTTCCTAAATACGGCGTGGTCAGACTCATCCAGTCTTCTTTTCTGAGTTTGGGATTGAAAAGCGAGTTAACAATCCTGAATCCCATGCCGTAAGAATTTGCTATGCACTTCATTACTCCGCTGTGAAACGTGGTGTCATTAGGAAAAACGCCCGCCGTGTCACGCGAACTTACGTTGGAAAAAGGATCAAAATAAAATGCGGTATCATCAACAAGTTGTCCGCTGTAATCAGCGTCCATATAAAGAGACTGTTCGGTCAGGCTCAGCATTTCAGCGGAAGTAACCAAAAAGTCTGTATAATTGCCGTCATAATAACTGTCATTACTCTTGTTGTTATTCACAACTTCGGAATCTTCGTCCTCCATGGCACAAGAAACAGCAGTAAACAAAGCAAAAACTGTTAATATTTTTAATGTAAACTTAAACATCACATTTATAATTTTGTTGTAATTTCGGTCTTTATATATAACACACAAAACACTCAAAACCCTATTTATTTAATTAAAAAAAATGTTACAAAAAGGTATTTTAACGGTTTTCATGCTGATTGTCAGCAATACGTTTATGACATTGGCTTGGTACGGACATTTGAGGGTTGCCCAAATTCCGAAATATTCCAACATGCCGCTTTACGCGGTAATTCTTTTCAGTTGGCTGATTGCCTTGGCAGAATACAGTTTTCAGGTCCCTGCCAACAGAATCGGTTTTGACTCCAACGGCGGACCGTTTTCGCTCATTCAACTCAAAGTTATTCAGGAAGCCCTTTCTCTGATAGTTTTCACCGTAGTTTCAGGACTTCTTTTCGGCTCGCTCAACCTTCACTGGAATCATATTCTGGCGTTTATCCTTTTGATTGCCTCAGTCGCGCTCGTATTCTACAAATGATTTTCAACACGAAGATAAACCTTGTCTCCCCGTCTTACGAGCCTCGGGACGGGGATTGATATTGCCTGTCCTTTATGCGCGGAGTCTACGGGTTTTAAGTCGTAACGGATTTCCGTAACCTCAAACTCCTCTACGCCCGTTGTCTGTCCGACAATAAAAATTGTGTCGCCTTTTTTCAAAACGCCCGAATTTAAGTAAATCTCAGCAACGGAAAGTTTTGAGAAAAAGTTGTTGATAACGCCGATAAATTCTTTATGGTATTTTGCCTTTGAGCCGTGCATGTCTGTCCATTCGCCGAGCCGCTGACCGAGATAATAACCGTTCCAGAATCCGCGGTTGAAAACATCTTTCAACTTTTCCTTGTCAGCCTTGGCTTTTTCCTTGGTGTATGTTTTCTCTAAAATTTCCTTGACGGCGTTGCAGTAAACCTGCGTCGTAAGTTTCACGTACTCAGGCGGTCTTGCCCTGCCTTCGATTTTCAGGACTTCAACGCCCGAAGCGAGGATTTCGTCCAAAAACTCTATCGTACACAAGTCTTTCGGCGACATGATGTACTCATTTTCGATGGCGAGTTGTTCGCCGGTTTCAAGGTCTGTTACCTCATAACCGCGTCTGCAAATTTGAAGGCACGCGCCTCTGTTTGCGGAATGGTTCATCTGATGAAGGCTGAGGTAGCATTTTCCCGAAACAGCCATACAAAGCGCACCGTGGACAAACATTTCCAAACGGACAAGTTCACCTTTCGGACCTCTGATGTCCTGCCTTATGATTTCGTCGTGAATATGTTTTACCTTGTCGAGACTGCACTCTCTTGCCAAAACCATCACGTCGCAAAACTTGGAAAAAAACTTCACCGCCTCAACGTTTGAAATGTTGAGTTGCGTAGAAGCGTGTACTTCAACTCCTTTTTCAAGTGCATATTGCAAAACGCTTGTGTCAGAAGCAATTATCGCTGTAACGTGATTTTCTTTTGCCAAATCCACAAGACGGCGCATTTGAGTCAGGTCTTCATCGTACATTATCGTGTTAATTGCCAAATAAGACCTTACGCCCGCCTTCTGACAAATCTCTACAATTGTTTTCAAATCATCTTCGGTAAAATTTACCGTTGACTTGGCCCTCATGTTAAGAGTGCCGAGTCCGAAATAAACCGCCTGCGCACCGGCGTTTACAGCGGCGGCAAGGGTTTCAAAACTGCCCGCAGGCGACATTACCTCTATCATTTTTCCTTAGTTTTTTAGATTACCATTATAAACTTCAACCAAATCAAAATCACCGCAAAAATTATACAGCGGATAATGTTTGCCGTAACTTTTTTCGGTTCTTTCATTTTATATTTTTTTATCAGCAGCAGTATTACCGCCAGCGCAAGAAACACAAGCGTTGCTATAACAAGCGGCACGGGGTCAACCTCGTAATCGAACCTCAGAACCGCAAGCATGGAAAGACAGCCGAGCAGATACGCCACATAAACCACCCTCCGGATTGCGATTCTGATACCTGCAACCTGTTTTTCAAACGGACGTATCGCCATGAGCCAATACAAAAAAGCCAGCAGTCCGAGTCCCGCATAAACACAGTAATACGAATACCTGACTTCTTTTACCATCAAAAATAGCGATACCGCCAAAAAAACGATAAAAAGCGATTCGAGCGCGTCAAAATACTTTGTTAAAAAATTAAATAATTTGTTTCTGAACATTTTTCCTTGTTTTTATTGTTTTAAAAGTCATAATAATAATTCATCGGAGTTATAGCAAGTCCGGCGGTTATGTAATTGTCCTTTCGGTCTGCGCCGTAATATTCTTTTGAAGTCTCGTGTCTTGAAAACGAGACAAAAAGGTTCCATTTTGTTTTTTTGTTTAAAAAATACTTCAGCGTAATGTCTCTGTAACGCGAGGAATTTCTGTCCAAGAATTTTACGTCGAAACCTGCTCCGTAATATTCCAAATTCAAGAAACAGACAAATTCTCCGCCGTTGTTTTGGTCCATAAAAAACGGCGTTGTCATAGGATAGTTGTATGACCAGAAATCCGCTTCGGTCTGGTTTTTGTCAAGCCTTGACACCGTATATTCCGCCTGAAAATGCGAATTAAGTTTCGGGACGAGACCGAACAGAAGGTCAAAAACGTGAAATCCCGCCTGATAACTGAAAAGCGTGGTCTCAGAGCCGTCTTTTTCAGTCGCCTTGCCTTGATAATTTGCCTGATGATAAAGTTTCAAGTTTTTCAGCGGCGAAAAATTTATGTCATAACCTACTGAGTTTTTTTTGTCGGATTTTTGCCGCATAGTCCCAAGAATAAAGGCGAGTTCCAAGTTTTTCAAGGGCTTGTAACCCAAAACATGAAAACTTGAATACTTAAAGCCCTGTTTTTTGGAGTCAACGTACCAATACCTTCCGCCGTACAGATACGCCAAAAGCAGATTGTAATAAAACTTTTTGTAGTTGACCTCATGCCTTAAATACGGATACGGAAAAGTTAAATGGCTCAGAATCACCGACCTGTATCCCGAACCGATAAAATGTCTGTCGCTGCCGAGAGACACACGGTAATTTTTGCAGACATCTACCGTAAGGCTCGCGGTAGAGACCGCCCAGTCAAGACCGTCAACCTCAAAAGCCTTTGCATGACCCTGTGCGGGAACAATTGATTTTTTCACCTTTTTTATAATGCTGTCGGTAAAGGGAAGAAATCTCGCCTGATTTTCAAAAAATTCCGTCTTGAAATGTATCCTTTTGCCGAGCCGTCCGAAAATTTCAAAACCGCGCGTGTTTAGAAAATAGTCTTTGTCCTCTTTGGCATTGTCCTGAGAAAAAATCTCCATGTCAAGAACCGGATTTACCGTCAGAGAAAAATCCTTTGAGGCGAATTTTAGGAAATCGTCCTCAAAAAAATGCGTGTACAGCCAGTCGGTAAATTTTTGTTTGCAGACTGTATCTATATCGTTTTCAGGAATTAAGACCGGTTTAAATAAAGTAAATCTTTCAACGCTGTCGGTTAATGCCGCGCTTTGCATTTCCCAGTCGTAAAACTGTGCCAACGGCTGATAAAAGCGTTGTGCCCTTGTCCCGTAAAAAACAGTCAGCAACAAAAACAGAAGCAGTATTTTTCTCTTGTCCATTGTCTTAAAAAAAGTTTAACGGGATTTTTGTCTGTATTTGGAAGTGGAACCGTTGTCCGAAATTATCGACAGATAACTGTGATAACGCGAAGGCGAAATCAGCCCCTCGTCAACAGCCTCCTTGACCGCGCAGCCGGGTTCGTGAGTGTGGGTGCAGTTGTAAAACTTGCAACGGCTCAGATACTTGAACATTTCCGGAAAATTGTGCGCAATATCTTCCTCCGTCATTCCTGAAAGGCCGAAACCTTTTATGCCGGGCGTGTCGATAATTCTGCCGCCGAAGTTCAAGTCAAACATTTCCGCAAAAGTCGTGGTGTGTTTTCCGGCGAAAGAATACTGCGAAATTTCGGCGGTTTTGAGGTTGAGTCCGGGATTTACGGTGTTGACCAAAGTGGACTTTCCCGTTCCCGAATTTCCGGAAAGCAAAGTTGTCTTGTCTTTTAAAATCTTTTTCAACTCCTCTATCCCTTCTCCGCTGACGGAAGACACGGCAAGGGTTTTGTAACCGATGTTCTGATAAATCTCCATCGTCTCTTTCAAAACGTCTTCAAGTCCGTCGGTATAAATGTCAGCCTTGTTGAAAACCAAAACGGCTGGCACTTTGTATGCCTGCGCCGAAACCAAAAACCTGTCAACAAATTCCAAAGGCGTTTCGGGCATCACAAGCGTCAGGATAAGAAGACACTGGTCTACGTTTGCGGCGATGATGTGGTTTTCCTTGCTGAGATTTACGGATTTTCTCACGATGCAGTTTTTACGGTCTTTGATGTCCGTGATAACGCCCGTTTTGCCGTCCTCCTGAAACTCAAACTCCACAATATCGCCCACGGCGACGGGATTTGTAGTCCTGAGCATATCCAGACGGAGTCTGCCGCGGACTTTACAGTCAATTCTCTTTTCCCCGATTCCGACAATGTAATTGCTGCCGGTGGATTTTATAACCAAACCTTCCATTAGTTGCTGTTAAAAAATTTCAATTCCCACGGGACAATGGTCTGAATATCTCAGACTGTTGCGGATAAAAGCGTTTTTGAGTTCGCCTTTGAGATTTTCGGTTACGATGTTGTAGTCTATTCTCCAACCGAGGTTTTTCTGATAAGCCCCCGCACGGTAAGACCACCAACTGTACTGTTTTTCCTCTTGGTTGAACTCTCTGAAACTGTCGGTATATCCCAAGTCAATAAACCTTTGAAACCACTCTCTTTCTTCCGGCAGAAATCCTGAGACGTCTTCGTGGTTTTCTGGCTTGTTGATGTCAATCCAAAGTCTGCAAATATTAAAATCGCCGTTTATAATAAGTTTGTCGTGTGTTTTCCTTAGTTCTTGAACGTATGCAGAAAAGTCTTCGAGCCACTGCATTTTGAAAGCCTGCCTTTCGTCGCCGCTCGTGCCTGAGGGGTGATAAACCGAAACCACGCTGAAACCGTCGTAGTCAGCCCTTATAAAACGGCCTTCGTCGTCGTATTTTTCGATACCCATTCCGTATTCCACGTGCAGGGGCTCCACTTTTGTAACGATTCCCGTACCCGAATAGCCTTTTTTCTTTGCCGGAAACCAGTAGCAGTTGTAACCGTAACGCTTGAACTCCACTTCGTCGATCTGACCGTTTTGCGCTTTGGTCTCCTGAATGCACAAAATGTCGGGATTCTCGTCTTTGAGCCAGGTGTAAAGACCTTTTGTAACAGCCGCCCTGATACCGTTGAGGTTGTATGATACTATTTTCATAATTTCAAAAGTTTTTTAATAAAAGAGAATCTGTCTTTGCGGAAATTTACATATCCGAACTTTTTTGCTCCCATGCCTTGAAGCAGAGACTCGCTGACATGAAGTTTGTGAGGGTCTACAACCAATACAAGCGGCGAGCCTTCAAAATATGTCAGAATATGATAAAGCATAATCATCTGCCCCGCCGTCTCCTCAAAAGTGCTTACAACGTCAAGTTGCTGGACATAAATATAATTGGAGTCAAAAAATGCCGTTACCATACCGGCCGCATTGTCGTTTTTGTCAGACAGGAAAAACGCGACACAGGATTTGTTTTTTACCGCGCCGGAGACTATCCGTCCGACAGCGTCAATCTGCTTGAACGGACGTTTTGAGTTTACCCGCATAAAAGCCTCCAAAAAAACACTGTCGGAAATCTTTTGAAAACAAAACCCGTCTCCGCTGAGTTTCATCATAAGCCTCTTGACCCTTTCGGAAGTATCGGGAAGCCGGTCTTTCAGACTGTTGACGGCATCAAACTGGTATAAATACTGCATTTTTTGTCCGGAGGTTTCCTTGTCCTGAAAGCCGGAAAACTTGTCAAGCCGGATGTCGGCGTATTTAAAATTGCTGCTGATAAATTTCAGAAACTTCGGCACGGTTTCCTTTACAGGCAGCCGTCCGCAGTAAACGCCCGTAAAATCCATAAATTCCGGCAGATAAACTTTCCCCTGAGAAACAAAAAGCGGCATTACAGCCTCGTAATCGCCGAGAACAAGCCCCTGCCAGTCTTTGGAAATACTGTCCAAAAACCATGTCCGCGAGTACAGACAGGCGTTGACGGAATTGTCGGTGCAATCCTGCCAGCCGTCATAATCAATATCTTTATGTCTTATACACTCGACTTCCATACCTTGGCACGGCAAATTTACAAAAAGACAGGGGACGTCCGTAAAAAACTCTTTTTATGGAAGTCCCCTGTCTTTTTTACGACTAAATTCTTTTTTACAAACTTACGACAACTTGTTAACGTGAATTTGCAATTTTGATTTCAGATTACTTGCCTTGTTTTTGTGAATAATGTTCTTTTTAGCAAGTTTGTCAATCATTTTTACTACTACGGGAAGTGCTTTTTCTGCTTCCTCTTTGTTTTCGTTAGCGCGCAATTTTCTTACTGCGTTGCGCATCGTAAGAGCATAATAACGGTTGCGAACTCTTATCGCTTCGTTCTGTCTGATTCTCTTTTTTGCTGAATGATGATGAGCCATTTCTTTTATCTCTTTTTTTTAATTAATTAATTTCTTTTCTAAAAAAACTTCCGCTTTTTTTAACAGAATTTTCAGACGGCAAAGTAATAAAAAAATATTCAAACCAACAAATTTTTTTTCAAGTAAATTTTTTTTTTCTAATATTGCACCCAAAAAAGAGATGAACGAAGTGAAAATATCAGTGATAACCGTGGTTTTCAACGGCGGAGAAAATATAGAAGAAACTATAAAAAGTGTTGTAAATCAGGATTATAACAATCTTGAATACATAATCATCGACGGCAAAAGCACAGACAATACCTTAGATATTGTAAAAAAATACGAAAACAAAATTTCAAAAATTATTTCCGAAAAAGACTCCGGATTGTACGACGCGATGAACAAAGGACTGAAAATATCGTCGGGAGATTTCGTAATTTTCATCAATTCCGGCGACAAATTTTCCTCTGAGAAGGTTTTGAGCGGAATTTTTAACAGCCCTCATAACGACTTTTCAAAAACGGACGTAGTTTACGGCGAGACCGACATAATCGACAGCGAAGGCAACGTCATACATTCAAGACGGCACCGTCCGCCCGAAGAGTTGAAATACACCGACTACTTAAAAGGTATGCTTGTCTGTCATCAGTCGTTTTTTGCGCGGCGGACTCTGTGCAGTCCCTACAATATAAAATACAAATACGCCGCCGACTATGACTGGTGTCTCAACGTTTTGAAAAAGTCAAGACATAATTATAATTCGCACAAAACTGTTTCGCACTTTTTGGAAGGCGGCAGAACGGCAAAAACCATCGCTCCCGGTCTGAAAGAACGCTATAAAATAATGTGTTCGCATTTCGGATTTTTGAGAGCGACGTTTTGGAACGCTGTCCTGTCTGTAAAGTTTCTCTGGTGGATAATGTTCCACAAATGGTTTTAAAAAAATGGAATGGGGCTGTCTAAAAAGTTCCTCGTCCAAATAAAAAAACAGGAAAATTCGCTTTTGTGTGAATTTTCCTGTTTTTTTATCAAAATAATTTGGAAAACTTATCAAAAATACGTATCTTGTTGAAAATTAAAAAGATATGA
>JAFXUC010000108.1 GCA_017535325.1 Bacteroidales bacterium
ATGCCGACAAAACCACCAAATCCAAGCCTTGAAAATCCAATCTTGAAATCTCTTTTGCCGTCAAAATACCGTCATCGCCTTCGGGACGTGCGCTGCGGTTTTCTGTGTCAAGAGCAAAGTTTGCGCCCGCAAAAAGCAAACCGCTGCAACTGAGGGCTTTGTCTTCTTCGCTCTGCTGTTTGTCAGAAAAGAAACTGAATCCGGCATTTTCCAAATTTTCAGCCGCATAATAAAAACCGTGAGTGCCGATATGCAAAATTTTTAAACCGCTGCCGGAAAGATTTTTAAAACTTTCTTCCGTTGCCAAAGTATCAGATAATGCAATTACTTCGTATTTATTTGATAATAAAAGTTTTGCGACGGTGTCGGATTCTATTTTTGAGCCTTTAAGATAAGTTGCAACGCCGCGTTTGCCGTCGTTAGCTTTATCACCGCCGTATTTTATGCCGCCGTAAGTTGCCGCTTTTTTGTTCGGGTTAATTTCTATTGAAAGAGCAAGTTCGCGGGTTGATGACAAGCGGTATGCGCCAAATTTTTCAGCGAAAATTATTCCGCTTTCGTCGGGCAAATATTCTATGCCGATGGTGTAAAATTTTCCGCAAGGAGAAAAATATACGTTTTCCACGCCATCAAGATATTTTTCGAGCGGTTTCCAAACAAGGTTATAAAGGTTTGGCGTTTTGTAATATTCGTCCGAATTTATTCTTAAAAATTCATCAAAAGTGAAAAGTTTTACGAGTTCGGGGGCGGTCATGCCTTTTTTCAAGACAAGGGCGATATAAATTTCCTGTTTTAAGGCAGTGTCTTTAAAGTTGGCAAACTCTATTGCCAAGTCATTGTCTTTTAAGTTTTTCTGAATATCTTTAAAATCTATCGAAAGATTTTTCGTATAGTCGCCGAGTTCTTTGGAACTTTCCACAAGAAGGCGTTCTTCTTTGTCAATGATTTTTAACAGAGAATCAGGATTTGTTTTTCTTCCTTTCGGCGGAAGTTGATAAAGCGCATCAAGCATGGAGCGGTTATTTTTAATTCGCTGATAACGCATTGCCAAAGTCGTATCGCCGCTTTTTTCTATTAATTTCTGAATTTCAAGTTCGGTATTCAAAAGCAGTCCTTTTGAAAAAACCTGACCGTTATAAGCAAGCGTATTAAACGCAGAATCAGAATGTTTGTATGCCGCGTAAGGCAATTCCGCACTATAAAAGCCGGAAAGCGTATGCCAAAAATCGGAGCGTTCTCTATTGGTCATGGAAGAAAAATTCTTCAAAATGAACGAGTTTGTACATTCGTAGCCCTTCGAGAAAAAGACTTCCGCCTCACTATATTCTTTTGCCGAAAGATAAAAACTTGCAAGATGTCTCAACGATTCGGCATAGTCGGGATTTTTTTTGCCCAAAATGTCTTTACGGAGATTAGTTCCGAGAATACCGAGTCTGATTGCTTCCGCATAATTGCCGCTTTTAGCGTTATGACATGCTATATCGTCTAACGCATGAGCATATTGCGGGTGCTGTTCTCCCAATTTTTTTCTGAAAATTTCCGTTCCTATTGTTCCTAACCTGATTGCCTCGTCATAATTACCTGTCGCAGAATAAACCATTCCGAGTTCCATCAACGCCGAGGCATATAACGGGTGTTTTTCACCTATAAACCAAACTTTTTTATATATTTCGATTGCAATGGATAACTGCTCTATTGCTTCGTTATAATTTCCAGCAGCATCATTCATACATCCGAAGTGGCTCATCGACAAGGCATAATAAAGGTGTTTGTCGCCCCATTTTTTTTTGATGATTTCTATTGCCTTGCTTTCAAGCCTAAACGCCTCGTTGTAATTTCCGACATAAAAATAACAACCGGCAAGGTTGCTAATCGCTTTTACATAACCTAAACATTCTTCACCCTGAGCGTTTTTGTAAATTTCCGCAGCCATAGTACAGAAATCTATTCCCTCGGTGTAATTGCCGTATGCATAATGACATTGAGCAAGCCGCCGCAAAGCATCGGCATATTTTGTATGTTCATTGCCGAGAACATTTTTGTAGGTTTCCGCTGCAACGGTTTCAAGTCTGATAGCCTCGGCATAGTTACCGTTATCATTATTTTTTTCGGCTAATGCTTCCAAGCGTTTAGCATTAGAAAGCATTGCGCGGTTGCTTTGCCCGAATGTCATCACCGGCAAAAGCAGAAATAAAATTAAAAGTATATGTTTCATAATCAGATTTTTTAATGCTGTAAAAATAGTTAAACTTTTTGGATTATGAAATTGTTTTTGTTAATTTTGCGCCCAAAAAATTGACGTTAATGGCAGAAAGAAGTTCATTCAGCGGGTCGGTAGGATTTGTTTTGGCGGCAGCGGGAAGCGCGGTCGGTTTGGGTAACATTTGGAGGTTTCCGTATTTGGCGGCAAAAGACGGCGGCGGAGTTTTTTTGGCTGTCTACATAGTTTTGGCGCTGACATTCGGCTTTACGCTCCTGACAACCGAAATCGCAATCGGCAGAAAAACCCGTAAAAGCCCCCTTTCGGCGTACCGCAGAATCAATCCAAGGTTCAAAAACCTCGGCATAATCGCCTGCATAATCCCCATGATGATAATGCCTTACTACTGCGTTATCGGCGGCTGGGTGATGAAATACGCCGTTGAATTTCTTTCAGGTGGCGGCGTTGAAACCGCTTCCGACGGCTATTTTTCAGACTTTATCTGTGGCACTACCGAACCCGTTGTCTACACTTTTATTTTTTTGACCCTAACATGTGGCATTATTTACAGAGGTGTTAACAACGGAATCGAAAAATTTTCCAAAATTCTCATGCCGCTTTTACTGCTTTTAGTTATAGGAATTTCAATTTTTGCGCTAACAATACAACATACTGATTCTAACGGCGTTACAAGAACAGGTTTGGAAGGGTTGAAAGTTTTTGCCGTGCCTGATTTTACGGGCATGACGTGGGAAAAATTCTCAATCGTCTTAATGGACGCCATGGGGCAACTCTTTTACAGTCTGAGCATTGCAATGGGCATAATGATTTCTTACGGCTCTTACGTCAAGGAAAACAGCAACCTCGTAAAAAACATCAACCGTATAGAAATTTTTGACACCGCTGTGGCTTTCTTGGCAGGCGTTATGGTAATTCCGGTGGTTTATGTTTTCACGGGTTATGACGGTATGAGTTCTTCGGGGCCGGGACTTATGTTTATAAACATTCCGAAAATTTTCGCGACAATGGGAATGGCTGGAAACATTCTCGGCGGACTTTTCTTTATGATGGTTTTGTTTGCGGCACTTACAAGCGCGATGTCGATTTTGGAGGCGATAGTATCAAGTTTTATGGATAAATTTGGAACCGGCAGAAAAAAAGCGACTTTAATAGAGTTTGGAATAGCACTATTTTTCGCGCTTTTGGTATGTTTTGGTTATAACATTATGTATTTTGAGGTTGTTCTTCCTAACGGCGTAAAAGCACAGTTTCTTGATATGATGGACTACCTGAGTAACAATATTTTAATGCCAATAATCGCTATCGGAACGTGTATTTTAATCGGTTACGTCAGCAAGCCAAAAACAATCATCAACGAAGTAACAAGAAACGGTGAAAAGTTTTCACGCGAAAAACTTTTCACCGTTATGATAAAATATATTGCACCCATAATGCTGTTTTTACTGCTTTTAAAATCTGCCGGTCTTTTCTAAAAATTATCTGTCAGAAAAATCCTGAACGCAGTTGTAACGCCAACTTTTGTGCTGACGGATTGCAAGACCGATAACCTTGTATTCTGCGCTCAAACAACCGAAAAAATAATAATTTTAAGTTTCATAGTAGTACAATTTTAGATAATAATATATAAAAAATGCCATCCTTAAAAGTATACACTCATAGGACGGCATTTTTTTAAAACATTCTAATACCTGATAAAAATGGAAACCAATAAAAATAATCTTTTAAATTTTATTCTGATATTTCCACCATTTTGAAAGGTATTTTCAATATTGACTGATAGTCTTCGCCAGCCTCCAACATATCTTCGTCGTCTTCCTCATAATACCAATTAATGACAACATCAATTTTATTTTTGTTATGTATATTTTCCAATTTCTTGAATACATCAAGAATACATTTGGAAGAACTCGTATTGAAATATTCCAACTGAATCACCACATTAACCACACCTTGGGCAATATCAGCGTATTTGTCAAGCCAATCCACCAAAGGTTTATAAAACTCAATAGAGTTTTCTGGAATAGAACGTCCTTTTATTTCAATCTGACCGCTTTTTGCATCAAACGAAACCTCAGGAGTTTTAGGTGTACCTTCTATATTTATTGAATCCATTTTTAAAATATTTTTTTAATTTGTCTTATGTCCTATATTGTTATTTTTTTTAACCTATGCGTATTTCCAAGATAAAAAAACTGTAACTTTCATCGTATTTTACGAAGTCGTAACCGAGTTTTTGTCCTGACATTCTTGCCATCTCAATAAAACCGAGACCGCCGCCGCCTTTTGAGGAAAACTCATCGTTGTTCAAAATCCTTTTGTACAACTCTTTGAGTTCGGCCGCCGAAAGGTAATTCAACTGCTCAATTCTGTCCCTAAGAAACTGTATGTATTTGTTAGAAACAAAATTTCCGCAAGTAACCTTGTATGCGCCTTTTCCCTCCTTTATGAGCGTACAAAAAGCATATCGACAAGTTTCAGGAAGATTTACGCTATCCAAATATTCCTTAGGCGGAATTTCTAAATGGTGAAAAAGGTTTTGCAAAGCCTCCACCAATATATTGTAAACCTTTCTAATTATTTTACTAAGTTCACCTGCCTCGGAAAGCGAACTTTCAACCCCGCTCAAATACTGCGTAATGAGGTCGGAATTAATATCCCCCTCATGCGTTGCCACAAGGTCTCCTTTCTTGCTCTTTTCATAAAGGCTATGTATATCCGCTTTCATATCTGGATAATGGTTAAAAAAAATAGTCGTTTTTTATTTTGCACAAATATAATGATATATTTTCAAATTGTGCAACTTTTTTCCAAAAATATTTTATTTTTTTACACTTTTAATACATACCAAGTATAAATGGAAATTTTCCATTCTTTACTTCACACTCTTTCGTATGTTGAACGCCGATAAGTTTGTCTAACTCGGTATTGTCGGAAATTATCCACGTTTTTTCGCCTTTAAAAGTCTTCTTAACAAGTTTTGACAACATATCAATTGTCTCTTTTGAATCTTCTTTTTTGAAAACATCGATTTTCGGAGCATTAACTACTGCCGTCGTAGGACCCGAAGGCAGCATTATATCGCTGTAATCGCCTTTTTGAATGTCAATATACTTGTCAAGCATTGCTTTTTTAACGTTTTGAATACCGGCTTTAACGTTGTGTTCGTCAGCCTCATAACCGATAATCTTGAAAGCAAACTCACCGTTGTGTTTTATTCTTACCTTTGCCGAAGACTTGATGTCTTGCCAAATCTCCGAATCAAAATCCCTCCAAGAGAAAAATCCGAAATTCTCCCTGCAAACCTGAGAGGGAATGTTGTAGGCAAACATCGCTGCCTCTATCAGCATAATTCCTGCGCCTGCCAAGGGGTCAACGAAATTAGTATTGGCTTTCCAGCCCGTAAGTTGAACAATTCCCGCTGACAAAACCTCATCAAAGGCGGCAACTGACGGATTTGAAACTTTATAACCTCTACGTGCAAGACTTTCGCCTGAGGAGTCAAGCAAGAATTTACAATTGTTTGCCTCACTGATTTCCAAAACTATAACCACCGACGGATTAGAATTGTCATGGGGCGGAGTTTTGCGGGATTTCTCGTTGAAATATTCAAGAATAATCTTCGTTAAAGTATCTTTTATTTCAGCATCCGAACCCAAAAGGGAAGATTTTGACGAGACTTCAACCCTGAAACTTTTGTAGATATTCAAGATTTTGCTCCAACGGTATCCGCTAAACTGCGAGAAGAAATCTTCCGCAGAGGAAAAATCAAAATTCAAAACCTCCTTATAAATTTTAAGAGCGGTACGCAACTCATAATTTGCCTGATAAAGCAAATATTTATCCCCCGAAAATGTTACTCTGCAAACATCAGTGTCAACATCTTCTGCGCCCATGCGCATCAACTCACGACCCAAAACGTCTTCCAAACCTTCATAGGTCGTTGCAATCATTTTTATTGTCTCGACTTCCACTTTCAAACAGTTTTTATCAGATTATTTTTTACTATTTTCTTTCTGCAATTTTCTTGCCGATATTTCCTCTATCGTACACAAAAGCACTATGCCCAAAATTATCAGCGCAATAGCGATAAATGTGTCGGAAGAAAAATCCGGTAGATATTTGTCATAACCCTCTACAATAGGCTTTCCATGCTTGTCGATGTTTTCAAGTCCGTTGGCATCCACCTGAATAATAGGATGTTTCCAAGGCCATAGAAAACCTAACGAACCAAACACAAAACCCGTCAAAAGTGCGGTTGTTTCTTGACCGTAGTTTTTCATCAGCCACGACAAAAACCTTGCAAAGGCCAAAAAGCCTATTCCCGCTCCTATTGCAACCGGCACCAAAATCCGCCATTCCATGTGTGAAACAGCGTCAATTACAATCAACTTGTAATTACCTAACAATATAAGTGTGTAACTTCCCGAAATACCCGGTAAGAGCATATCACAAATAGCGATTGCTCCGCAAAAAACCAAATAAAACGGATTGTCGTTTTCGCTTGCAGGAGTAATAATAGAAGTACCGTAAGCCAATGCCGTACCAACAAGCATAAAGAGGATTATAACAAAATTGAATTTCTTTATAGTCTTTCCAATATAATAAACCGAGGCTATTATCAAACCGAAGAAAAACGCCCAAACATAAATGCCGTTGTTAATCTGAAAAAGATATTCCAAAAGACTTGCAGCAGTAATAATACTTATACCTTCACCAAGTAACAAAACTACAAGAAACAACAAATCAGTATGTTGTGCAAACTCTTTGAATTTGAACGCTGACAATAATTTTAAGGCTTGAATATCAAATGATTTCAACGCGTTGATGAATCTCTCAAATATACCTGTAAGCAATGCTATCGTACCTCCCGAAACACCGGGAACAACGTTAGCAAGCCCCATAGAGAAGCCCTTTAAAAATACAATGACGTGTTCTAACATAAAATATTAAAAACATTTCTTTTTCAAATGCAAATGTAGAGAAAAAAAATATGATAAAAAAATATTTTTGCAGTTTTTTTATTTAATTTTGCAGTCCGTAAAGCGGGCGGTTTTCCGCAAACAATAATTATAACTTGATAATCAGAATGATAACGTATCTTCAAGTCGAAAACTTGACTAAAAGTTTCGGCGACAACCTCTTATTTGAAAATATAAGTTTTTCGGTAATGAAAGACCAAAAAACGGCTTTAATCGCAAAAAACGGTGCGGGAAAGTCCACACTTTTGAATATAATCGGCAAAAAAGAAACTGCCGATTCGGGCAATGTTGTCTTTAAAAACGACATTTCCGTCGGATATTTGCCTCAGCAGCCTGTTTTGGACGGGACACTTTCAATAAAAGAACATATCGCTTTGTCGGCTCAAAAAGCCAAAAGCCATATCCATGATTTTGAGGAACTTGATTACGAAGTTCAGATGAAACAAATTCTTGGAAAACTAAAAATCGAGAACCTTGAACAAAAAATTTCCGAACTTTCGGGTGGTCAGCAAAAAAGAATAGCACTTGCTGATGTCCTCATCGAACGTCCGGACATGCTGATTCTTGACGAGCCGACCAACCATTTGGACACTTTTATGACCGAATGGCTCGAAAAATATCTCAAAGATACCCGCACAACCCTTTTGATGGTAACGCACGACAGATACTTTTTGGACAACGTCTGCGACAACATCATAGAAATTGACAACAACAAAACCTACTCATATACAGGCAATTATAGTTATTATCTAAGAAAACGTCAAGAAAGAATAGAAAACTTTAACGCCGCAATCACAAAAGCAAACAATATATTAAGACGCGAGGCTGATTGGATTTCGCGTATGCCAAAAGCACGCGGCGGAAAAGCAAAATACAGAATCGACAATTTTTATAAACTAAAAGAATTTGCACAAAGCCGCATTGACGAGAGAAAAGTGGAAATTGCAACCGGCACTGCCCACCGTCTCGGCAACAAAATTTTGGAACTAAAACACATTTCAAAAAGTTACGGAGAAAAAACTCTGATAAAAGATTTTTCGTACACATTTCAAAAAAACGACAAAATCGGAATCGTAGGTGCTAACGGCTGCGGAAAGTCAACACTCCTTAATATAATAATGAACAACATAAAACCCGACTCAGGCACGGCAGAGTTTGGTGAAACGGTTGTAACCTCATACTATCGCCAAAGCGGTATTCAATACGATGAAAATCAGAAAGTTATAGACGTTATAAAAAACATCGCCGAAGTCATAGAATTATCTGATGGCAAAAAACTTTCGGCATCGCAGTTTTTGGAATATTTTCTTTTTGAACCGAAAATGCAGTATTCTCCCGTTGCAAAACTCAGCGGTGGCGAAAAACGCAGACTTTATCTAATGACTGTTTTGATGAAAAACCCTAATTTTCTGATACTTGACGAGCCGACAAACGACCTCGACATCATCACGCTAAACGTTTTAGAAGATTATTTGAACTCGTTTTCAGGCTGTTTGATTGTGGTTTCTCACGACAGATATTTTTTGGACAAAGTTGCTAACTCACTTTTTGTCTTCAAAGAGAACGGCGAAATCAAAAATTTTGCAGGCAATTACACTGTCTATCTTACTGAAAAAGAGGACGAAAAAACGTCAGCAAAAGAAAAGCCTCAAAACACCGATACACGCGAAAAACGTAAAAAAAACTTTACTTTTAAACTCAAAACAGAACACCAACAATTAGAGGCTGAATTAGACTCTCTAAACGCCGAAAAAAAAGAAATAGAAGAAAAACTTTCCGGCGGAGTATCTGAAATTGAAGAGATTACAAAACTTTCAAAACGTTTGGAAGAAATTCTCGCACTCACGGAAGAAAAAGAAATGCGCTGGTTGGAATTGGAGGAAATCAAGGAAAGCGACTTATAATGGAAACCTCCGGAAATCAATACCGAAAAATGACGCAAATGCCGGTGGAAAAACTCATTCCGAGACTTGCCGCCCCGACAATGCTGTCAATGATGACTTCTGCGATTTACAATGCCTCCGACACGTGGTTTGTCTCGCAACTTGGCGACTCGGCAACGGCAGCAACAGGCGTTTGTCTGCCGCTGATTGCGATGATTCAGGCGGTTGGATTTTGGATTGGAATGGGCGCAGGAAGCAATATTTCGCGTTTTTTAGGCAGAAAACATAATTTCAAAGCCTCAATCGTTGCAACTTCGGCGGTATTGTTAACTATTTTTATAAGCATTTGCCTCGGATTGTTCGGCTTTTTCGGCAATGAACTGATTTTAAAACATTTAGGCTCCACTCCTACTATCCTACCGTATGCGCGGGAATATTCGAGGATAATTTTTCTGGGAACGCCGTTTGCGTGTACGGGCTTTGTTTTCAACAACTTACTGCGCTCGCAAGGACGTGCGGTTTTTGCCATGGCGGGCGTAATGTCAGGTGCAATTATAAACATCATACTTGACCCCGTTTTCATTTTCGTTTTTGACATGGGGATTGCAGGTGCAGCTCTATCAACTGTTATCTGTCAAGTAATCAGCTTTTTAGTAATGCTGACCGCCCTTTGCAAAGAATCCTCCATGCTGAAAATTTCCACGAAATTTGTTTCAAAAAATCCGGGAATTTATTTTCTGATAATGTCAACGGGCATGCCATCGCTATTCCGTCAAGGTTGCTCAGCATTAGCAACCATACTTCTAAACCGAGCAGGCGCACAATATGGCGACGCGGCGGTTGCAGCAATGAGCATTGTAGGAAGGGTAAGTTTTTTAATCACCTCATTAGTAGGAGGTTTTGGGCAAGGATACCAGCCCGTAGTAGGATTTGCATTCGGTGCGGGAGATTTTTCAAGGGTAAAAAAAGCGTACCAGTTTTCGCTGTCGGTTTGCTTGACGATTTTGTTTTTAGGCGGACTTTATTGCATTTTTCAGGCAGAGACGATAATGCGTTTTTTCAGAGCAGACTCGCCAAGGGTTATCGAAATCGGAACAGAAACTTTTCTCTTCTATGGAATTTCCCTGCCCTTTAACTGTGTTATCATTCTAACTAACATGCTGTTACAAGTAACCGGGCAAAAAGTTTTAGCCTCCATTACATCTATTATGCGACAAGGCGTAGTTTTTATTCCGCTAATTTTGATTTTGCCCGAATTTATCGGTATGAAAGGCGTTGAAATTTGTCAGCCGCTATCCGATGCGGTTTCGGCAGCAGTAGCGGCAAGCGTTGCGGTATATTTTTTTAAAAGACTAAGCTGCAAAAATTTTCAACCCAAAAATCTCCGTCATTAAGACAAGAAATAAGTTTATAATCGGTGCCACCGGTATTCAAGAATTTTTCTTTGAGAGTTTCTCCGAGTTCCTGAACGGTTTCAAGACAGTCAACAGTAAAAGACGGCGCGGCAACGGCTATTTTTTTAACGCCCTGCTTTGCCAAATCCGTAATCACATTGTCGGTAAAAGGCGCAACCCAGCCGTCAGACATTCTTGACTGAAAAGATGTTACGGCTTTTTCGGGCGCGATTCCCGTTTTTTCGCAGACAAGCCGCGTGGTTTCCCCGCACTGAAAAACGTAATCCTCACTGCCCGGATGTTTTACGGGAATACCGTGGTAAGAAAAAACGATTTTTTCAAACTCAACGCCTTGAAGTTCTTTTTCAAAAAGTTTTTTCATGGACTCCAAATACTGCGGTTTGTCATAAAAAGCCTCTAACGTGTTGATTATTGGAATGTTAAAGCGACCTTTAAAAAATCCGTAAACAGAATCCAAAGCGTTTCCCCAAGTGGATTCGGTGTATTGCGGATACATCGGCGCGATAATCAGACGGCGGTAATTTTTTTCTAAAACCTCTTTCAAAACGTCCTTCACCAAATTAAAACCCGCAGTCATTGCAAGATAAACATCGGCTTTTTCCTGCAAAACGTTTTGAACCTTTTTCACAAAACTCTCGGAAATGTCTTTGAGCAACATTCCGTGTTTTGCGTTTAGGTTTTGATACATTTTCAAGGAATGTTTTATGCGGAAAGGCACGATTATACAGTTTACCAAAAGGCTTCTCCCAAAAGCATTCATAGTCATAACATGTTTGGAATTAAGAAGTTCCTTCAAAAATTTTTTTACATATTTTTTCTCAGGCTTTTCCGGCGTACCGTAATTAATTATCAAAAGCGCAGTAGAGGAGTTTTTTGTCATTGGTTTACAAAATTTTAAGGTGCAAAGATATGAAAAAATTTTTAAAGTTCTCTTACATTCTTCAATTACTTTTCCACCTCGACAATCTCGCAAGTGTGCTTTTTCTTTTCATCGTAGTTAATTCCGACGAAAAGTAGCCGTCCATTATAATCGTTGAGCCGCGCAGAATATTTCTTTTCGCGGATTTGGTTGAGGGCGGATTCGGGAGACGAGTTGCGTTTTAATTCGATGATTATGGCGGGCCAATTGGGATACAGCGGCACCAATACCACGTCAGCAACACCGTTGCCCGTAGGAACCTCATTGAAAAGCCTGTAATACGTCTTTGCGTGCATATACGCAATGTCAATCGCCGACTGCAACGATTGTTCGTGGTTGTAACTCAGATGCGATGTTACATCGCCGTGAAGCACTTCTAAGGCATTTGCAACGGTTTCGCCGTCCTTGGCAAGCGTGGCTTTGAGAAGCCGTTCCGAGTTTTTGATAAACTCGCCCAAAACTTTGAAAGACTCGGTGTTTTCCAAGGCATTGCCCCATATATCCTGAGTTTCGAGGTTAGGCATACGACAGGTCTTTTCGTCGGGATTGTAGGCGAGAAAACCCGTGTGCATCAGGTACGTAAACAATTTGTCCTTAGAAGTTATGTCGGAAAGCGTGTTGGCAAATGAAGTTATGTTAACCGGCACACTTCCGCCCGAGAGCATTGTAATAAGGTCGTCTTTGATGCCCTTATAATTGCCTTTTATATATGGAGCA
>JAFXUC010000109.1 GCA_017535325.1 Bacteroidales bacterium
CTAAAAATGATACTCTGTGTTTTTTTATTGCTGTTGTTTTTGTTCAAATACGCAAAACGCTTTTTTTTATATTGTTCCTGCATTAAAAAATAAAAGGTCTGTATATAAAATAAGAAAATTACTTTTTATACAGACCCCTACATTACATTCCCCAGTTTTCTCTGTCGAGGCTTCTGTATTGAATAGCCTCGGCAATATGTTCGGGCTTGATGTTTTCAACGCCTGCGAGGTCGGCAATGGTGCGCGATACTTTGAGGATTCTGTCGTAGGCGCGGGCAGAGAGTCCGAGTTTTTCCATGGCGTTTTTCAAAAGTGCCATTCCGCTCTCGTCTATCTGACAGAACGCGCGGATTTTGCTGCTTGACATCTGGGCGTTGCAGTGGATTTTCGGCGAGTCGGCAAAACGCTGCTGCTGAATCTCTCTCGCCCTTACAACACGTTTTCTGATGTCCGCGCTCGATTCCGACAACTGCCTTACAGACAGGTCTTTGAACGGAACAGGAACAACTTCCACGTGAATGTCTATTCTGTCAAGAAGCGGACCTGAAATTCTGTTTAAATATTTTTTCACCTGAGCCGGAGAGCAGACGCACTGCTTTTCGGGGTGGTTGTAATAACCGCAGGGACACGGATTCATGGAGGCGACAAGCATAAAACTTGCCGGATAGTTCACAGTGAATTTAGCGCGTGAAATTGTGATTTCGCGGTCTTCGAGCGGTTGCCGTAAAACTTCCAAAACCTGACGTTTGAACTCCGGCAACTCGTCCAAAAACAAAACGCCGTTGTGAGCCAGAGAAATTTCGCCGGGCTGTGGATACGACCCGCCGCCGACAAGCGCGACGTCAGAAATCGTATGATGCGGACTGCGGAAAGGGCGTGTTGTCATAAGAGCCGAGTCTTTCGGCAGAGTTCCCGCAACTGAATGTATTTTGGTGGTCTCCAAAGATTCTCTTAACGTGAAAGGCGGCAGAATAGACGGAATGCGTTTTGAGAGCATTGTTTTTCCTGAGCCGGGCGCACCTATCATTATGACGTTGTGTCCGCCGGCGGCTGCGATTTCCAAAGCGCGTTTTACGTTTTCCTGACCTTTGACGTCCGCAAAGTCCAAGTCTACGGACTCGTAGTTTTCAAAAAATTCCTTACGTGTGTCAACAACAACAGGCTCTATGTCGGAAGTACCGTTGAAAAAGTCTATAACTTCTTGAATGTCAGAGACACCGTAAACGTCCAAATTGTTTACGACAGCCGCCTCGCGAGCGTTTTCTTTCGGGACAATTATGCCTTTGAATTTTTCTTTAACAGCCTGAATAGCAATCGGTAATGCGCCTTTTACGGTTTTTATGCTGCCGTCAAGCGAAAGTTCGCCGAGGATTATGTATTCGCTTATATGGTCGGAGTTAATCTGGTTGGAACACGCAAGTATGCCCACGGCAAGCGGCAAATCGTAGAGTGAGCCTTCTTTTCTGATGTCGGCGGGAGCCATGTTGATGACGATTTTTTCGCCGGGCATTCTGTAACCGACAGAGCGCAGAGCGGAATCAATTCTGAGTTGGCTTTCTTTTACGGCGTTGTCGGGCAGTCCCACGATGTCGATTGAAAGTCCCGGCGACATTTCCGTTTCAATGGTTATCGTCGTGGCGTCTATTCCGTGAACCGCGCTTGCGTATGTCTTGACTAACATTTTTTATCCGTTTAAAATTATTAATTAATTATTTTTTCTCATAAAAAATCTGACCGACCCTGTCAATGTGCTCACCTATCGGAGTATCTTTTTTGTCTTGATAATCAATCAAATCCACGCCGTAAAGGAGTTCGAGGGAGTCTATTTCGCAGCCAATTTTCAGCAAAAGACCGCTGTCAATATTTTTACCGGCGACGGCAAAATCTATGTCAGAGCCCGGACGGTAATTTCCTTTTGCCCGCGAACCGAAAATCAGTACTTTTTCAACTTCCTTGTGCTTTTTAAAAACGTCTTGAAGTTCGTTTACAACCGTATCTGAAAGTCCGAATTTCATTGATAATCAGGATTATGTGTTAAAGGTTCAAGTTTTTCGTCCAAGATTTTGAGTACTGGCGCAAAATCCGTATAAATTTTTCCGGCAACCGAAAGTATTTCGTTTTCGTCATAAACATGCGTAAAAATATTTCTGGATTTCAGCATTTCGCGCCACCGGTCATGGTCGGTGATAAATCCGGCTTCAAACGCTGTTTTGAGAGTTCCGTTTGGTCCTGGCGCAAAATCATAGCCGCTGAAATTCAAAATGTCCTGCAAAACCTTCCATGCGAGTTCAAAGGTGTATTCAAACCGCTGAACGAGGCCTTCGGTTTCCAATTTTGACAATGAGTCAAACTCTCTTTCTTTTGTGAGTTCAGTCAGCAAAGTGCAGGCTTTGTGATAATTGGAATAACGTTGTATCCAACGAGTGTCTGTCGCCATAATAGTTTTGGTAATTTTTTGCAAATATATTTTTTATTTCTGACACTGCAAAGTTTTTTAGAACAAATCCTCCGCCGTAAGTTGGTTTTGCAGACGGTGCTTTTTCAGATTTGGCGGAAAATGAACAACATAATTAATTTTTTAGCAGATTTGGCGGAAAATAAGTGTTAAAATCCGCCAAATCTAAAAAAATGACACCTTATAGATAGTTTTTTTTCTAAGAATTTAGTTTATAAACTAAATTTTTAAATTTTTTTCTGATTTATAGTTTATAAACTAAATTTTTGTTATATTTGTGCAGTTTTTAGTTTATAAACTATAAAAAGCAAAAAGATGGAACTACACGACAGAACTCGTTACACAGACAAACTCCTTGAATATGTAACCAAGGGATTGATTATAGCACTTACCGGTCAGCGAAGAGTCGGTAAGAGTTGTATTATAAAACTAATTATCAATAAGTTAAAAGACAATCCTAACAACAACATTATCTATATCAACAAAGAAAAAAGCGATTTTGACAATATTGTGTCGAATGTTGAGTTTGGAGAATATGTCAATAGTAAATTACAAGAAGATAAGGAAAACTTTCTTTTTGTTGACGAAGTACAAAACATCAAAAATTTTGAACTTACACTTCGTAGTCTCCAAGCCGACAACGAATGTCACATAATGATTACAGGAAGCAACGCAAAAATGTTTTCAAGCGAGTTAGCAACTTATCTTTCGGGGCGTTATATAGAATTTCATATACAAAGTCTTAGTTATCAGGAGTTTTTGGATTTTCACGGATTGCAAAACGGCGAGGATTCGTTGCTGAAATATTTGGATTTTGGCGGACTGCCACAGTTGAGCGCACTAAACATAAGCAACAACGAACTAATTTACAGTTATTTGCAAGACGTTTTCAATACCATTGTCCTCAAAGACATTGTTGAACGTAGGGAAATAAGAAATGTTACCGTTCTTAACAATCTTATCTCATTTATTGCCAACAACATAGGCAAACTAATTTCGGCAAATTCCATTGCAAAATCAATTCGCCAAACATATCCGTCAGCATCAGCAAGCGGTATTCTAAATTATATGGAATATCTTTGCAATGCTTTCATTATCAACCGAGTAAACCGTTATGATATTCGCGGCAAACAAATCTTTGAAAACAACGACAAGTTTTATTTTGAAGATTTAGGATTACGCAACATCCTTACGGGACACAACCACGCCAAGGACATCGAAAAACTTATCGAAAACGCCGTTTATCTTCATCTTAAAAACTTGGGTTACAACGTTTTTGTGGGACAACTTTATAATTCGGAAATAGATTTTGTCGCCGTCAAAAACTCAAATCCTGTTTATATTCAGGCTACTTATCTTCTGTTTTCCGACGAGACAATCAACCGCGAGTTTGGTAATTTGAAAATGATTAAGGACAATTTTCCAAAATACGTAGTGTCAATGTCGCCAAATTTCGCCAAAGTTTCTGAGGAGGGCATAATCCACGTACATTTGCTTAAATTTTTGGAAATGAAAGAGTTATAATAAAAATCCGCCAAATCTGGATTTTTTTATCAGATTTGGCGGAAAATCGTTTTAATCATTTCGACATTTTTCAACCAATTCTTCAACCATTTTCTTAAAATCTTCGCGAAATCTCTTACCATCGCCTTGCCCTTTATTATAAACTTTTAGCGGTTTGCCGTTTTTATCTTTGAAAATTTGGGGAATCATTGTTTTTATTTCATCGCTTATTTTCTTGAATGTTGTTTTGTACAGGGCAAAAATGAAATACACAAATTCATAGCGGTTTTTACTTTTCCAAATAACATATAGATTGGCTGAAATTCCATCATTGAAGATATTTATGAAAACGTCTTCATTGTCGGGCAAAAGACAACCCTTTTTTACCAATTCACAGTACAATTTTTTCAATTTCAAGTTGTCAAATTTTTCAGGCATTTGCATACTTTTGAAAATTGGCTTTTCTGCCGCTGTAAAATTGTCGATGAATTTGGTAAAATGCTCATCATTCCACATTTTAAACAGTCTTTCATTCAAATCTGTTTGTGCAAAATCCCCGCTCGAAGTAAACTTTATTAAATCATCTTTCAATTCTACTAACGCTCTGTCTTTATCAGGTATAAAATCAAGAATATCAATAACATCTGTCAATAAGTCATTGGTAGGACGATAATGATTCTTATTAAACTTCAGACTTACAAAAAGAAATTCCAAGCGATAGATTTTCATTAAGAAATCAACCTCAGACATACATTGGCGAAATTGAGTTCTGCCATTATATGACAAATTTTTTATTGCCGTTTTAAAATCTTTGTACCGCTTTTCTTCCATTAATTGTGTATTGAGTTCCGGCACGGATTCTTTCAACCAGTCAAAAACAAACCTGCGTTGTTTATTTTCCAACTTGTTTACTGATTGCAGTAAAACATCAATATCGATTGGATAATTTGATTTTGGAATTTTCGGAAAATTGTTTTTTGAGAAAATTTTTCTCGTGTAATAATACCTGCAAACCCTTTGAATAAAAACGGAAAACCGACTGCAATGACCAAAAGCAAATATCAACAATAAAATAATGATTAAGAATATCTTTTCGCCGTTATTTTCAATAGTATACGATTTCCCCTGCTCATTATCAATCTGTTCAAAAATTATATCTTTTAAATCTTCCATTGTGTTTTCATTTGTTTTTAATTTCGGATAATGGGAGTTAATCAATTTTAATACCACTGCTAAAAAATACAAAAAACTGACAGATTGTCATAATTTATCAGATAAAGTATAACAACCTGTCAGTGTCAAAACGTCAGTATTTAATCGTCGAAACGGTTTTTGTAATCTTTGTACGCAAGCCAAAGGGAAAACAAAATTATCACTACGCAAAAAAAGTTTACGAAAACACTCCCTCCAAAATAATCAAGAAACAAAACAATGCCTTCAAACGGTTTGCCTTCTCTGTACGATCTGTATTCTGTATGTTTTATGTAATTTTCGTAATTTGTGTTGTATTCAACTAATATTAACGCTCCAAAAAATGTCAATATCAGATTCCACCACCACTTATTCTTTTTATTGCCGCTCATATTTTTTTTCGATTAATTCAGTGATTTCCGTGTCTATTCCATTTAGAGAGCGAGCCACAATCCACTCAACAGTATCTTTGTCAAGTCCTAACGCCCAAAGTCCGTTAATTGTTTCTGATGCGTTATTCCTTAAACATTTACGTATAATTTTAGATAATCTATCATTCTTTTCTACCACGAAATTCGCTAATAAATTATATACAAATGTTTTTCCACATTTTATAACAATCTCTTTTACATCTTCCGTACACCTTATATACGGAACATCCTTTAATGCCGTCCTCAGCATTGCTATAAGCGATGAAGTCAGCCACTTGCTGTGCAGAATTTCAACGCCGCTGTAAAATGCGTCTGACCAATTGACTGCCGAGATTGCATCTTCTGTTGATGTGCCGTCAAGTTTGTTTAATTCTATCTGTATTATAACGTCCACCAACATTCCGACGGTCATTTTTGTTGAGATTTGCATGACGGAATACCCTGCTTTTAAGACGTTGAAACAGCCGAGTGTTAAAACCGTGTCAATCGCAAAATCACCCAAATCCCAATCCAAATCAATTACCTTTTCATTGTTGAAATTATACGGCTCGTAATGGTTTATTTTCAGAGGTTCGACAGCACGTTTTTGGTTATAAAAGTAATAATAGCCGTAATAAAACGCACTTATCAACCACGGCATTTCGCTGTATTTCAAATTATTGCAATCAGAAAAGTTTTCTTTGCCAAAAAAATTGACCGCTGCAAACAACGCCTCGTAATAAGTCAAATTCATTCTCGCAGAGATATAGCCGTATGAAAAATAACGAAGTTCTTCGGCGTTGAACAAAATTTTGCCGGGGGTAAGATAATTATCTTGATTTTCGTAAGTAATTCTGTACAAGTAGTTTCCGTCAAGTTCATAATAACGAGCCAAATCAAGAAATCCGTTTTTCAGAGAATCGGCGGCGAATTTGCGTTTGTAAATTTTGCTTAATGTGATAATTGACGAACTTGCTGCCCAATTCTTGTTGCGCCATTCAATCATTTCCCTTAAATCAACCTCATAAAAATCAACGATTTCCGGCTCGTCAGCGTTAATGAAACTTGCGATTGTAAACGGCGAATTAACGCGGTGAGTGGTTGTAACCGCCGCCAAATCGTTTTTAACACGCTCTGAGGCGAGTTGCCAGCCGTCTTCGCTATATTCAGGATTATAAACTCTGAATGTTGCTTCATTGTTAAACAAGTCGTTAAGGCAATTTTCGTAAGTTTCAATGTCGAAAAAACGACAATAAAACAGATTGCTGGTTGATTGTAAATCTGCCTCATTACAATAAGGCAGAGAATATTTCCCGATTTTGCAACTTTTGTAACCGGTTACATTATCGAAAATAATCGTCTTGAAAAGTTTTGTTTTGAAGAATTCCCGTGGGTCGCCGTTATAAGCGATAAGGTTTTCGGGGACATTGAATTCTTGTCCGTTGTTGCGATTTTTACGTTTGTGATTCTGATAAATCCAAATTCCAACGCAGCCGCCCGCCGCTGCCGAAAACAACGTTAAGCCGCCCGCCTTATTCCTTGAATTTAACACACGCTCAATCATTGCCGCCACAATCGCTCCGGCAAGAAATGCTAAAAGACATTCAAAATTGTCTTGTTGTTTTTGTGTCATATATTTAAGTTTATTAATATTTTTTGATGCAAAAATAATAATACTATTACGACAAAACAAGCGTTTTCAAGTAGGTAGGCAAATTGGTAGGCAAAAATTCTGTCATCGGATGGGACTGTTTAAAAAGCACAATTTTTTTTATCCACGTACATTTGCTTAAATCATATAATTGGATAAAAATAAAATAGAGACGTTGTGTTGTGCAACGTCTCTACAAATAAGAAATGATAAAAAATTATTTCAATTTTTCAACAGCCCATTGAGCGAACAATTCCGGTTTGAAACCGAATTTTTCGTCCAAAACGCCTGCCGGTGCTGACTCGCCGAAGTGTGTCAAACCGAATACGTCTTTCTTGAAGCCGGGGATTATCGTTGCAAAAACGCTCGGAAGTCCTGCCGTCATACCAAGAACTCTTGCTGACGAAGGAATTACGCTTTCAACGTATGCTTCACCCTGATTTTCAAACAATCTCGGAGAAATTACTGAAACTACGCGTACTTTCTTGCCGGTTTTTTCAGCGATAGTGCCTGCTGCGCCAACCAAAGTAGCAACCTCAGAACCGTTAGCAACCAAAACTACGTCAGGTGTGCCTTCTGCGGTCTGGCAAACAACATAACCGCCTTTCTTAATTTGTGCGGCACGCTCCAACTGAGAAGCGGCTTTGCCTTGCGGAAGAATGTCGATATTCTGTCTTGAACCAATCATTACGGTCGGACATTCAGTGTTAGCGATTGCCATCTTGTATGCCTCAACAGACTCGTAAGCGTCAGCAGGACGAAGTACGAGTGTTGACATCTTGCCGGCGTGGTTATCAACTTGTTCCATCAAGCGGATTTGTGCTTCTTGTTCAATCGGCTCGTGTGTAGGACCGTCTTCGCCTACGCGGAATGAGTCGTGAGTGTAAAGGAATATTGCCGGAGTTTTCATCAAAGCAGCAACACGGAGAACGGGTTTCTCGTAGTCAGAGAATACGAAGAATGTTCCGCAAACCGTCTTAACACCGCCGTGAAGCATCATACCTACGCAGAGAGCAGCCATCGTGAGTTCTGAAACGCCAGCCTGCAAGAACGAGCCTGAGAAGTCGCCGGGAACAAATGCTTTGGTCTTTTTCAAGAACTCGTCGGTCTTGTCGGAGTTAGAAAGGTCTGCCGAAGCAACAACCAAGTTTTCTACTTTGCCGTACATTGCAGCAAGTGTTTTTCCGAGTGAACCACGTGTTGCTGTTGCTTTGTCGAATTTAAGATCTTCGAGAGACGGTATTTCAAAATCGTTGGTCAAATATTGCTGATATTTTTTAGCAAGTTCGGGATTTGCAGCAGCCCATTTTGCCTCTTCCTCTTTTTCAGCTTTTGCAGCAGCAGATTTTTCAGCGAGTTTTTTAGCGTAATATTCTTTAACTTCGGGGAAAATCTCAAACGGATTTTCAGGATTGCCGCCTAAATGTTTAACTGTCATCTCAAAAGAGCCGCCCGATTTAGAAACCGGCTGACCGTGAGTTGAACATTTGCCTTCAAAGCTTTCGTTGTTTTCGGTAACAATACCTTTACCCATAGCGGTCTCGCCGATAATAAGGGTAGGTCTTGTTTTTTCGTCCTGAGCGTTTTTCAAAGCCTGACGGATAGCCGCAGCGTCGTTACCGTTGATTTTTACAACGTTCCAACCCCAAGTTTTGTATTTTGCGTAAGTGTCTTCGTCAGATACTTCGTTGCATTTTGTTGAAAGTTGGATTTTGTTGGAATCGTAAAACATAATGAGGTTTTTGAGTCCCAAGAAACCTGCAATACGTCCTGCGCCTTGTGAAATTTCTTCCTGAATACCACCGTCCGAAATGTAAACGTAGGTCTTGTGTTGAACTCTTTTGCCGAATCTTGCAGCAAGAAATTCTTGAGCGATAGCCGCACCGATACCGAGAGCGTGTCCAACGCCGAGCGGACCGGAGGTGTTTTC
>JAFXUC010000110.1 GCA_017535325.1 Bacteroidales bacterium
ACACCGTATACGAACATCGGAGTAGCATCTTTTGAAGGAGCTGACATGATAACTTTCTTTGCACCAGCTTTGATGTGAGCCTCTGCGAGTTCAGCGGTCAAGAAGAAACCGGTAGATTCAACTACTACGTCTACGCCCAAAGCACCCCAAGTAATGTTTGCGGGATCTTTTTCAGCGAAGATCTGGATTTTGTTGCCGTCAACGATCATGAAGTTGCCGTCAACTTTGATGTCGTGGTTGAAATGACCGTGAACTGAATCGTATTTGAGCATGTAAGCCAAATAATCAGCATCCAAAAGGTCGTTGATACCTACTACCTGAATGTCTTTACCGAAGTTTTCTACTGCTGCGCGGAAAACCATACGTCCGATACGGCCGAAACCGTTAATACCTAATTTAATCATTTTGTTAATTAATTTATAAATTAATGAATAAATAAAATTGTTTCAGTTTTTACGGTTGCAAATTTAAAAATAATTTCTTTACGTTGTACTAAAAAAACAGAAATTTTTTATTAAAAAATATTTAAAAAAAAATCGCTAAAAATTTGGTTTTTTGCACAGAATTTGCCAATATTGCAATATATTTAAGTTTTCATTAAAAGAAGTTAATATGGCAAACGTTAAAAGTATGGGCTTGAAGCAGACACTTACACTCATTATCATAGCAATGGGTGTGCTTTTTATTATAGCCCTTTTTTCAATTGTAACGACTATAACAAGAAACGTACTTTCAAGCGCGATAGAACAGTCTGTGGGTATGGAACTTCAATCGACCGCCGCTATGCTCAACACTTTGGAGAGGTCGAACTCCGACAAAAACAACATTCTGCTCTCCAACGCGGAAGTAATAGAGAACGTCATGGGCGGTTTTCAGGAGTATGACGAAACCGTTACCCAAAACGGCTCTGTTACAAAACTTTGGAAACTCGGCGGACACACGGTTCAGAACTCGGATTTGGCAAGACTGATTGCCCAAAAAACCGGCAGCCATTTTACGATTTTTCAAAAAACGGGTACGGGTTATGTCAGAATAGCCACAACGATAAAAAACGACAACGGCGAAGACGCGCTTGGCACAATGCTCGGTTTTGACAGTCCCGTTGTGCAGACAATAGAGGCAGGTCAGAAATTTGAAGGCGTTGCCGACATCATCGGTAAAAAATTTCTCGCCTTTTATATCCCCATAAAAATCAACGGAGAAATCCGCGGTATGTATTTTACGGGTACGGAAATGAACGCTCTGATGACTCAAAACAAGGAATACACCACCTCAAACATTCTTGACAACGGATATTCTTTGTGGCTGAGCGCAAGAGAAAACCGCGAGGTTGCCGGCTCTGAAACCAAGAAAGGAAACAACATTCCCGACAACGTTTATGCTGAAATGTCAAAATCGCAGAGCACAGACATCAAAACAATCATCTTCGATTATAAAGGCGAGGATTACGAAGTTCAATACCTTTACAACGATTACGCAAAGGCATACATCTCGTTTGTATATCCCGTGAGCGACAAATACGTAAAATTACAAAGAGCCTCCGTCATACTTTTTATAACGCTTGTCGGAGTGATTTTGATAATGATTATCATTCTTAACATCTTTGTCAACAAGATTTTGCGCTCTATCGGCGGCGAACCATCAGACGTAGAGAAGGTTGTCAACAAGATGGCTGACGGCGATTTGAGAATTTCAGAAAAAGACTCGCACCGCGCAACAGGTATTCTGTCTGCCTGCTACAAAATGGCGGGCAATCTCAAAGGCATGCTTGACAAGGTGTTTGAAGGTTCTGAAACCATTCAAAATTCGAGCACGGAAATCAGCCGCACCACACATTCGCTTTCTCAAAACTCCAACGAGCAGGCAGCAACCGCCGACCAAATCGTACAGTCAATCAATTACATTTTGGACGAAATCAACAGCAACGCTCAAAAACGTCAGGTTGCCGCCAACATCGCAGACAAAATCAAGGTTGATGTCAAGAACATTCAGGTTACACAAAACGACAACCTGACGGCGGTAAGAAATATTTCTGAAAAAATTGACATTATCAACGACATCGCTTTCCAGACCAACATTCTGGCTCTTAACGCGGCAGTTGAGGCGGCGAGAGCGGGCGAACACGGCAAAGGTTTCGCGGTTGTAGCAGCCGAAATCAGAAAACTTGCTGAAAAATGTAAAAATTCAGCCGCAGACATTATCGAAAGCGCACAAAACACGGTTCAGTCTACGGAAAAAGCGTATTCAAAACTTGCCGAAATCCTGCCGAACGTTGACCAGAGTGCCGAAATGATTAACCAAATCGCCGAGGCGGGCAACAATCAGGCAATGTCAATTTCGCTTATCGATGAAAACGTAAAACAACTCAACAATTCAATTCAGGCAAACGCGGCTGCGAGCGAAGAACTTGCGGTTTCGGCGCAGGAACTTGACGATCAGGCAAAACGTTTCCGCGAAAGCACGGAAGAATTTAAGTTGTAATCCATGAGGGAAAAAATTTGCGTTGTCGGACTCGGCTATGTAGGTTTTCCGCTTGCCAAGTTGTTTGCCAAAAAATACGAGGTAACCGGTTTTGACACAGACTCAGAAAAAATAAAAAGATTAAAGGCGGGCAATCCGCCTTTTTTCTGTACGTCAGATTCCGAAGATATAAAAAGGTGTAATTTTTATATCATAGCCGTTCCCACACCCGTTGACCAAAGACATTTTCCCGATTTAACCCCGCTTTTGGAAGCCTCAAAAACCGTCGGAAAGAGTCTAAAAAAAAATGACTTCGTGATTTACGAAAGCACTGTCTATCCGGGCGTTACGGAAGACGAGTGCGTTCCCGTCCTTGAAAAAGAAAGCGGCTTTAAACTAAACCTCGACTTTTTTGTCGGCTATTCTCCCGAAAGAATCAATCCCGGCGACAAAATCAACACGACCGAAACCATCGTGAAAATCACTTCCGGCTCCTCCCCTTTTGCGGCTCAAAAAGTTGATACTCTGTACAATTCGATCTTAAAAAACGGCACCTACAAAGCACCGTCAATACGAGTTGCCGAGGCAGCGAAAATCATCGAAAACTGTCAAAGAGATGTCAACATCGCCTTTATGAATGAGATTTCCAAGATTTTTAACGCAGCAGGCATTGACACTCAGGAAGTTATAAAAGCGGCGTCTACGAAGTGGAACTTTTTAAAATTTTCGCCCGGACTTGTCGGCGGACACTGCATTTCGGTTGACCCGTACTATCTTATTGAGCAGGCGAAAGTTTACGGCGTTTTGCCGAGAGTGATGACCGCCGCACGGCAGTTAAACGACGGCATGGGCAGTTACGTGGCGGAAAAAGTCATCAACTTAATGAACAAAAAAGGCATACTTATAAAAGGTGCGGAGATTTTGATTCTCGGCTTTTCGTTCAAAGAAAACTGCCCCGACATCAGAAACACGAAAGTCATTGATATTTACCACACTTTCAGCGAATACGGAACTTTTATCGACGTTGTTGACCCAATCGCCGAAAAAGATTCTTCTATACTAATTCTAAATGAAATACCGGTCAATAAAAAATACGACGCAATAATTTTAGCCGTTCCGCACGAAGAATTTTTAAAAATCGATGTCAAAAACTTACGCAAAGAATTATGCGTAGTCGCAGATGTAAAAGGTGTGTGGGAAAAGGAAGATGTGGATTTCAGGCTGTAAGGTATTTTGATGTTATGAAAAAAAAGTTAACGAATTAGGCATTAAATACGTATCGTACCGGGGGTTCACACCCCCGTCTATTATGTTTCGTCCTTTCAGGACTTGATTTCATATAGTCTTCGGAAGTTAAAACTCTGCACGGTACTTTTATCGGGATGTGGTAATGCCGCTACACTATGAATACTTTTTTTGGTAAGATGCTTATTGTATTGATAATTAACATATTATAAATTCTTTTCAAAAAAAGTTTCAAAAAATTTTGCGGAATTTGAAAAACTCTTTATAATTGCAAAGTTAAAGACATAAAATTGAAAGAGCGTTTGCTTGAAACTGATTTTTCGGAAATACGACCAAATAAATTCCTCATTCTTATCAGTTCAAGTAAATGCTCACATCCTCATATAGGGTGTGGGCTTATTTCATAATAAGAATGTGGTCTTGGTCGGCCATCCGAAAAGTTATGAAAAAGTCTGCACCTTTCTTTTTTGTGTTCGACTGTCAAAGAAAATGATTGTTGAACTTAAAAAAGGAAAAAAATGAAAAGATTTATCATTCTGATTTGCTGTTTGATAGCAGCCATGCCGTTTGCCTATTCGCAGACGACAAAAGAAATTATGAAAGAACGCAAGGCTACGATGAAACTTTCAAAGGCGGAACTCAACGCCAAAGCCTCAAAAGCCGCCTCAAAACAGGCGAAAGAATTGGCAAAAGAAGGTTGGACAGTTTCGCCGGGTGCGTTGCCGCTTGAAAAACAACTTGACCGCTCGTATCTTATGCTACTTGAATTCGACGAGGACTTGTTCCCGAAATACATCGTTTCGGAAGGTCAGAGCATCGGCGAAAACTATGACGCTGCCAAACTTCAAGCCTTGGAACTCGCCAAACAGAACCTCGCCGGACAAATCCAAACCGAGGTAACCTCGCTCATCGAGACCACGGTTGCAAACGAGCAACTGTCGGCGGAGGAGGCAAATTCAATTACAAAAACCATTGCCGCCAACAAAAACATCATCGCTCAAAGTATCGGACGTGTGATTCCTGTTGTGGAATGTTATAGGACATTGCGCAATAAGAATAAGGAAGTCCTCGTGCGCATTGCCTACAATTCAAAAATGAGCAAACAAGCCGCCAAAGATGCCGCACACAAGGCGTTGGAGGAACAAGGCGAAGCATTACAAGATAAACTTGACAAACTCTTGGGATGGTGAGACGGCTGATAGTTATATTGTTTTTTGGGGTTAGCCTTAATCTTTACGCGCAAAAAATTCAGACCATTTCGGGCGAATACACGTACTATCCGCCCGAAAGCGTAACGCTTGAAAATGCGCGGCAGATTGCCGTTCAACGTGCAATGATACAAGCACTTGCCGACAATTTCGGTACGGTTCTGTCCCAAAACAACACGACAATAATTGCGGATTCAAAGACGGATTTCAATTCGATTTCCACAAGCGAGGTCAAAGGCGAATGGATTGAAACTATCGGCGAACCCGAACTCAACATTACATACGAAGGCGGAATGTTGGTCATCAGAGCAAAAGTAAAAGGCAAGGCGCGGGAAATATTGACTGCACCGATTGACCTGAAAACCAAAGTTTTGCGCAACGGCACGGACGACAAGTACGAAAGCGAAGTCTTCAAACACGGCGATGATTTGTATTTATCGTTTCTGTCGCCGGTTGAAGGATTTTTGACGGTCTATTTGCTTGATGGCAACGGTGATGTTTTCTGTCTTTTGCCGTACCGAAACGCCACAGATGGAAGTTTCAAGGTAAAAGCGGGAAAACGCTACGTGTTTTTTTCCGCAAAAGAAGTTCCTCAAAACGAAAGTTTTTTGGTGGATGAATATGTTATGACAACGGAACGCAGCGCGGAGTTCAACCGTATTTACATCGTTTTTTCCAAAACGGAATTTGTAAAGGCAGCAGACAACGAAACAGAAATTTCGCTTCCGCGCCAACTCTCATTCGACGATTTTAACGCTTGGCTCGTTAAAAACCGTCGTACAGACAAAGATATGCAGTTAATAATCAAAACAATAGAGATAAAAAAATGAAAAAGATTCTTTTATGGATAATAATGTTGCTGCCGTTATTCGCTAACGGTCAGGAAGATATGGCGGTAACAGAGATGTTGAATAAGAAGTATGATTATGTAAGTTATAATTCTTCTCGTGATTATTCATATTATTGGGTTACAAAAAACGAAGCAACAGGTATTTGCGATACAATGGGAAATTTAATTGTTCCCATAAAATATAGTCATGTAGGTTCTCCAAGTGAAAATCGCTATTTCCTTACACAAAATAGCAATGACAAATACGGAATATATGACACAAAAGAACGCATAGAATTAATAAAACCGAAATATGATTATATCTATTACGAGTTTTATAATGATTTTGAAGTAACATTAAACGATAAGAAAGGAATATGTAATATTTCAGGAAAAGAAATCATTCCTCCTAACTTCGAAATGATTCTTGTCAAAGGATATGATGGACATAAACCCGAAAACGTTTATATAGCATGTCCATCATCCGACTATTGTGGCTATGCTTTTAATGGTAGTGGAAAACAAATATTTCCATTTAAATGTTTCGTTGATGATGTATATGATTGGTCAAAAAAATCATGGGTAAATCCATTTTATATTGTCAGCAAAGAAAATAAAACAGTTGCATTATACGACAAAGATTTTCATGAAATATTGCCGTTTAATTATACAAATTTAGTATTGAGTGATTCTATGATAATAGCAAATTTAGGTGGCACTAAACTTGATTTTGGTACCCCAAATATAAATTCTAAATGGGGCATGTACACACTGCAAGGTAATGAGATTGCTCCATGTATTTATGATTACATCGGATACGGAAAAGAAGGATTATTTTTGTGTAATAAAGGAGGTAAAATCGATGAAACACAAAAAAAATGTATTGGCGGAAAATTTGGATTTCTCGACAAAAATGGCAATCTCGTTATCCCTTGCATTTACGATGCTGCATCCGATTTTAAAGACGGTGTAGCGCAGGTAACAGAAAACGGTGTATCCAAAATCATAGTCAATCCTTTGACGGGAACAAATTTGAATGTTGCAAACGGAGAAAACTCTGTTCCTGTTGATAAAAACATACCTAAAACTGATAAAACAAACGACGAATGGTTTGCTTTCATCTTCGCCAATGAAAACTACACAAATTATTCAGGTTCAGACTATTCAATCAACGACGGCAAAGTTTTGAAAGAATATTGCTTAAAGACAATTGGAATGCCTGAAAGCAACGTAAAATACTACGAAGATGCAACCTTCGGCAATTATGTGGGTGCATTGAAGAAAATAAAAGACATAGCGGACGCATACGACGGCGACGCAAAAATATTGGTTTATTTTTCAGGTTTGGGAACAACTGACCCGCAGACATTGAACGCATATATTTTGCCGTCAGATGCCTCGCCGTCGGCTTTAAGCACAACAGGCTACAATCTTCAAGAACTTGTAACTCAACTAAATGCACTCAAAACCAAAACAACGCTTTTGATTTTGGACGTACCCTTTTCAGGCAACGACAAAGCGGGCAAACCGCTTGCCTCAGGCCGTGGCGTAAGGCTTTCGCCCAAAAACACCGCGCCGCAAGGCAGCCTTGTAATCTGTCAGGCGGCAACTCAGAGCGAAAATGTCAAGACCGATAAAAAATATTGCCACGGACTTTTGACCTACGGTATTTTGCAGCAAATCCAACAGTCGAAAGGACAAACCTCTGTTAAACAAATGCTTGACGAAGCAATCAGTTTCACTATGAAAGAATCGTTAAAGGCATTTGATGGAAAACAAACTCCGAGGCTTCAAGTTTCAGAGCAAGTAAAACCTAATTTTTCAACGTTAAAATTTTAAGGACTATGAAAGCAATATTATTGATTATTACCTTTTGTCTCTGTCACTTGGTCGCATTTTCACAAATTAGAGGTTATGAATTTGATGACGGACACGGCAAGTATGGTTTTAAAGACAAAAACGAAAAATTTATTATCAAAGGTTTGGAATATGCAAGGTGGGATTATTCTGCAAAAGTAGGTGTCTATGCAAAAACAGACAGAAATAAACGTGGTGTGTTAAATGAATACGGAAAAGAAATAATTCCTTGTATTTATTACCCCCCTCAAATTCAAACCTACCATCCAACATCCGTCTAACGTTCTAATTTCCATACTATTATAGCGATACTCGCCACAAATTCAAACCTGCAAAAAGTTTGATTTGCTTTGATTTTGGTTGGATTTTTGGGCAAAAAAGCGCGTAAATGTTTAATATCCCTTTAATAACCCTTTAATATTGCTTACAGCCGTTTAAAAGCGGCTTTTTTTGTGTCTGAATAAGTGCTGAAAATGCAGCCGGAAACCCGCCCTTCTCCCGCTCAAAAAGTGTTAAAATTGTCGAATGGGCTTTCAATGGGCTTTCAAATGGGCATTCATTTTTAACACTTTTTCAAACCGTTTAAATACCCTCTAAACGCTTAATTTTTCAAGAATCACCCGAAAATTCGGGAGAATCTGCCCCCCTTAAACGCAGCATTAAAAAAAGAAAAACACCCGTTAAAAACGGTTAAAGTGTTGGTTATTAGTTGTTTAAGTTATTTTGAGCCGTTTTTTAGTGTTTCAACCTCTATTTCTAACCGTGCTATCTCCTTTGTCTGTGCCTCTATGCGGTCAAGCAAAGGTGTCATAAGGGTATTTAAAACGCTGTTTGCTAATGTTAAAATGTCGTTTGAAGTGTCTTTGCGTGGTGTTTCACTCTTAAACATATTCCCTTCACCTGTTAATAACCATTCCGCAGATAAACCTTCGCATTTTGCGAATATAAGGTCAATATCAAAGGTATTTCTTGACAACCATGTACTAATCGTTTGTGGTTTTACGTCAAGTTTACGCGCAAAATCACTCTTAGACCCATTAAAAAGTTTATCTATTATCTCGTTTAATATCAAACTCTTATTCATATTGCATAAAAATATTTCGCAAAAAGTTTAAAAAAATTTGGATATTTCGCAAAATGCGAATATCTTTGCAACGTTTTCAATAATGAAAACAGCGTTAAAATTAGCAATAAATTATGAATCATACAAGAGAAATTTTAATGCCGCACGGCGCAATTAACAAATTAGCGGAAAGGTTAGACGTTTCACTGCCGACAATCCGCAAAGCCCTGCGTTACGGCGAGAACTCGGACAACCCCGACGAATACTCCCTCGCCCGCAAGATCCGCTACAATGCGGTTAAAAACTTCGGCGGTATAGATACCGGCGCGGCTGACGTAAAAATCACCGGCGAAGTGTGGTCTTGGGACTATCCAAACGGCGCACGCCTCGCTATCAATATGCGTAACGGCTTGGTTACTCTGACCTTTTCAGGCAGATTGATTGAGACCGCCGACAGCATTACAACAAGAGAAATCTACGATTGGCAGTTAAAAGCCGAAAATTTAAGAGCGTAAAAAATCATGCAGTACTTGGGCAAATCATTAGCAATCACGCACGAGGAACTAACGGCGGTAATGACGGTTAGTAATATAAACAATCTCCGTCATCGCAGACAACTTCAACAAATCCGCCGTGCGTGTCCGGGTTATCCCGCATTGTTTGCAGTGGATTCCCTGCCCGAAAAGTACAAAAAACAAGTGTTAGCAATGTACCCTATGCCCGACAAAGAGATTCAGAGCAACTTCACAATCGTTGCCGACAATGCAGCTGTGCAGTTTTTCGGTGGTTTCATCCTTGATGACGGCCGCCATCTGCCGGAGGCTAAGGTTAGCGAACTTTCAACTAACGCCGCTATCCTCAACGCTTTCGACCGTATGCTTTCACAGTCCGACCTCTTAAACCGCAAACTCGGTAAAAAGGTCATCGGACGCGGCGATTTTTGGAAACGTGCCGCCGAACACCTCCTTTCTGTCAGCGAATTTAATTCCCTGCCACGCAACGCCCGTGAATTGCAGCGCAAATACAACGCCTACAAGCAGGACGGCTACCGCGTGTTAATCTCCAATAAGTTTTGCTCTAATAATGCGGCTAAGATTAAGGACGATGCACAAATAAGCACTTTAACACAGCTTCTCGCTATCTCCAACAATCTCAACAACGCCCAAATCGCCGCTGCCTACAATCAGTATGCCGCCGCCAACGGTTGGAAACCTATCACCGACGGTGCCGTGTCTGTTTGGCGAGAGAAAACCGACCTCACAACGGTTGCCGGCAGACGTGGTCTCAAAACTTTTGCCAACGAAAAGACTATGACTATCAAGCGTACACGCCCCACCGCTCCTTTCCTCTTTTGGTCTCTTGACGGCTGGGACTGTGAGCTCCTTTATCAAGACTCCAAAAACGGACGTACAACCTACTACAACCGCCTTGTCTTGGAAGTGGTTCTCGATCCGTGTTGCGATTATATCATCGGTTACGCAATCGGCATCGCTGAAAATGCACAACTTATTACCGCCGCACTCAAAAACGCTCTTTTACACTCTCAGCAACTCTTTGGCACTATGCACAAGATAATGCAGATTCAGTCCGACCATTTTGCCATGTCTGCTATGAAAAACGTTTATGCCGCCGTTGCCGACAAGGTAACGCCCGCGCGTGTAGGCAACGCAAAGGCAAAACCGATTGAACGCTTTTTCAACTACTTGAATACAACGTATTGTCAGTTTTGCTCCAACTGGTCAGGCTTCGGTATCACCACCGACCGCACCAAACAGCCCAACAGCGAGGTCTTGAACCTCCGCACAAAGGATTTCCCCGATTTCGACGGCGTTGTGGCTCAGATAGAACAAATGATTGAAACCGACCGCCGCAAAAAGGTTGAAAAGTTCAAAGAGATGTATTCCAACTTAACCGACGACAACCGACTTACCATCAGCCGTGAAGATTGGCTGTATTATTTCGGTGAAACAACAGGCTACACAAATCGCCTCTCTGCAAGTGGTCTTACACCCACAATTCTCGGTGAAAAACGCGAATACGACTGTTTCAATATCCAATTCCGTGAACTTGCCTTTGTTGATTGGATTGTTAAGTACGACCCCGACGATTTAGACACCGTTTTGGCAGTCAATTCCGACGGTTCACGCCGCTTCATCCTCGAAAAGAAGTATGAGCAACCAATGGCATTGGCAGATCGTAAGGAGGGCGACGCAGAGCAACTGCAAAAGGTTAGGGATTTCAACAGGGAACTTGGTCAGCATGTTCTTGATAATCTTACAAAGATGGCTGATGACACCTCAAAAATTGTCCGTCTGCCCTCTGCAAACGACATCTTGAAACGCTTTTTGATAACAGACAGCAACGGACAGCACAAAACCAACAAGAAGTTGGCGGCCTTAAAAGAGGCATCGGGACAGGATTTCAACCCCGACAACAATACACCCGACTACGATATGTTTTAGTTGGAACGCGGGCGGCTCGCCTGCCAAAAACGCCAATTTAAACACCTCTAAACGGGTTTTAAACGATATTCATAAACCATTTAAACAGTTTAAAAATGGAAAAAACAACCATCATTGACGCCTTAAAAAACTTCATCAAGGTTAAAGGCTCACAAAACAAAGCAGCCACCGCACTCGGCATCAGTGCTGCCACTCTTTCCAACATCTTGAACGGAAAGACCGAAAACATTGCCGACGAGATGTGGCGTGTATTAGCCGCAAAGACTGGCGCAAACGGCGGCAAAAAACAATGGCTCACCGCCGAAACTTCCACCTACAAACAGTTGATGTTTGTGTTTGAGAATGCGCAAAACGATTCTCTTGCCTGTGCGGTTTGCGGTGAGGCTGGATGCGGCAAAACAACAACTGCAATGGAATACGCCAACAGCCACAAAAACGTTGCAGTCCTCACTTGTGCAGAATATTGGAACCGCAAACAGTTCCTTGTTAACCTCTTAACTGCTTTCGGTATCGGTTCAGACGGTCTGAGTGTTTCCGAAATGATGGACACTGCAACCTCAGCCCTAAAACGCACCGAAACCCCGCTTATCATTCTTGACGAGGCGGACAAACTTTCAGACAGCGTTTTGTACTTCTTTATCACTCTCTACAATCAGTTGGAAGACGTTTGCGGCTTGGTTCTTATGGCTACCGACTACCTCAAAAAGCGCATCGAAAAAGGCGTTAAGAACTGCAAGAAAGGCTACAAAGAGATTTACAGCCGTATCGGTCGTAAGTTCATCTGTATCACGGCTGCAACTTTGGACGATATTGCGGCGGCTTGCACTGCCAACGACCTTACAAACGAAAAAGACATCAACCGTATTTATGCAGACAGTTACGGTGATTTCCGCCGTGTAAAACGTGCTGTCTGGGCAACCCTCAAACAAAAAGCAGCATGAAACGCGCACTTACAACAAACAACATTCTTGCCATGCGGTTTTATCCCGCAGCCTTCGATGGCGAATGGAAAAAGAGTTTCGGAACGCCGGAACTTCACGGCTTATGGCTCGTTTACGGCGCAAGTTTCAACGGCAAAACGTCCTTTTGCCTTCAACTTGCCAAGTACTTAACCAAGTTTGTAAACCGGGTTTTGTTCAACAGTATCGAAATGGGCAACAGTTACCCTTACCAGTTGGCACTTATCCGCAACAACATGGTGGAAGTGGGACACAAGTTCTTAACGGCTGTTAAGGAATCGCCGCAAGAGATAGCCGCTCGCCTTGCCAAAAAGCAAAGCCCCGATGTGGTTATTATCGACTCTTACAAATACTTTGAACGCCGCCGCATGGAGGTCTACAAACGCCTTGTTGACGATTTTCCCGAAAAACTGTTTATCATCATTGCCCACGAAGACAAGCAAGGTATGCCGGACGGTGCATTGGGCAAAGAGTTATACGGCTTTGCAGATGTCAAAATCCGTGTTTCGGGGCGTCAGGCGTTTGTTAATAGCCGCATCGGTGGCAGTTACGAACCCTTTATCATCGACGAGGAATTTGTTGAAACCGCAAACGCAGAATTTTAAATTGGAATGCAGGCGGCTCGCCTGCCCAAACAGTAAAAACTTAAAGACATGAAAGGATACTACAATCACGAAACGGGACTTTGGACGGCTATTGTTATAGTTGCCGGCTTCCCTGTAAAAGCAATCGCCAAGACCATTTCCGGCTTGGTAAAGTTAATAAACAAATTATCAAACATAAAATAATGGCTACACCTTTATATAAAGAAATGTCCAGCAAGGAGGTTGCAATGTATGAGATAGCAGACCTCTGCGGCGTAAAAAAAGACACTGTCGAAAGATGGTGCGACGGCAAGACAGAGCCTTTGCCCAATGTCAAGAAAAAAATCGCTGATTACCTCGGCGTAGAGCCGCGCAAACTCTGGCCGCACGATTACCCACTTTATGACCCGGAGGCAGACTTTGAGTTTGTCAACTTTCAGTTGGAAAAACTGCATTACAGAGAGGATTACAAAGTCTTTCAAGACCTTTGCCGCCGCCGTGCTGCGCTCTCTGTTAAGATGTACATCAACGACAGCCGCCGCCGTGCATCGGAGCAGCAAAGGACCTCCGACGTTGACGAATACGTAATACCATGGAGTGCGGGCTGCCAGCCCGCCAAAACAGCAATTTATTATTAACATTTAAATACTTTTTACACATGGAAAATGCAACAGTAACAATGAGTGCCGCAGAACTCGCAGAGTTCGAGGCATTCAAAGCGGCACAAGCCGCAAAACGCGCAAAAGACGAGCGCAAACAGAACCTCGAAATGTATAACGCCATGATTGACGAACAAATTGCGTGTGCTATTCCTGAATTAAAGGACATCAGCGAGCAACTTTCAACCGTCCAAAAGACCGTGTTTGAAAACTTCCGTGCCCTTTTGGACATGAAAAAGGACATTATGAAAATGACAAAAGACGGTCAGCGTTCACACACATTTACCAGTTCTGACGGTCAGAGCCGCATCGAACTTGGCTTTTATCAGTTGGACAACTACAAAGACACGGTAAACGACGGCATCGCCATGATTAAGGAGTTTATCAAGGGACTTGCCAAAGACCCTGAAACGCAAAGTCTTGTTGATATGGTCTTAAAACTCTTATCAAAAGACCAGAAAGGCAACCTCAAAGCCTCGCGCGTTTTGCAACTCCGCCAAATGGCGGACAAGATTAACGACGACCGTTTTACGGAAGGCGTTGAAATCATTATGAACTCTTACGCGCCGATACCTTCAAAGCAGTTTATCCGCGCATTTATCAAAGGCGAAGACGGCGAATGGCTCCCCATTCCGCTTTCAATCACCGACGCAAAGTAATGCAAGGGCGGTCCTGCGTGTCCGCCCGTAATGTTAATTCTTACCGCTTTTATGCGGCTTTAATTCCCCAAAAACCATGAAAAAAACAGAAAACGAAAAGGACATAATTGTCCGTATGGTAAACACGTTCCGTGAGTGGTATTACACCCGCAACGGTGTCCCGGTTCAATACGGCAGCCAAAACGCCTACGTTATTGAATACAATACGATGAAAGGCATTTTCAACATGCTGCGCGGAACGTACCAAGCCAAGAACCCAAACACAATCCCTTCCGACGATGCCATTCTCGGAATGTGGCAGCGGCTTTTGGCTTACCTGACCGAGAAAAACAATTATTATTACATGACCCTCGGCAGCATACACAAATCCTATAACACGATTATTGCCCAGTTAATCCGGCATAATCAAAAACTGGCTTCCGCCGAAACGAAAAAACTCGGCAAAAAACAGCAGCAAAAGTTGAATTTCTTAACACAAATGATGAATGGCTGAAATAGTGGAATGCGGGCTGCCAGCCCGCCAAAAAGCAAGTGAGGCGGGCAGGCTGCCCGCACTCCAATTGAACCAAAAAGAGTTCTTGCAGGCGTTTTCGCCGGTTAAATGCGTAAAGGCGTTTCAGGCGGACATTATTCCGCTTGACTGCGCCCGCCGCTCAGACGTTCCGACTCTGACAGACATCAAAAAGCAATACGGTGAGGACTACCTCACCGGCTTTGTCTGCCTTTGGATTACTGAAATTTTGGACTATTACGGCAAAAAATACCCGTCAGAAAACGTCATCAAGACCTGCGCCTCAGACTGTCTGAAAGGTAGGCTCTACTTAAATATCGCTGACATCAACCTTATTTTCGGCGACATCCGCCGCACGGCATCAGATATTAATATGCCGAGGATTGTCAAAGCCTTTGAGGATTACTGTGCTGAGCGTGCCGCCTCTTACTACGAAAAACGCCTCCGTGAAGATGACGTCCTGAAAAAACACGGTTACGCCAAAAAGCCAGTCCCTGACGGCGACTTTTCCGAAAAACTTGCAAACGCGGTTATTGAACGTCAGATGGAACAGGCAAAGAAGGACGCCGATTTGGAACTCTTAAAACTCAATCAGGATTATCAATTGCACGAAGTCCTGAAAAAGATAACGAAAACCACAGGAAGCCCGGAAAGTTAACCTGCAAAAGGCGGGCGAGCCGCCCGCACTCCAAAAACGAAAAAACGCCGCTGAAAGCAATTTTCAACGGCGTTTTTCTTGCTAATAATCAAATAATTTTATACTTTTGTACTATAAAAAAGTGTCTGTTATGGCTTACAACAAAAACAACTTTCTGCAACGGGTCAAGGAAATAAACGAGGTATACAAAGAATACGCCTCAAAAGGCTGGTTCAACGAGTATATCTTCAAAAACTATATCCGCGACCGTTTCCACATAAGCCGCGCCACTTTTTACAACTACCTCACAATCCCCTACGAAAAGGAATTAAAACGTATTCAACAGCAAAAAGCAGCGCAACTGTCATTCTTTTAAGCCGTCCCGCAAACGTCCTTTTTTGAGTGTCAAATAATACTCCTGTTTCGGTGTTTCCGGATACAAATCATCGTCCAATTCAGACTTGTAAAGACAGCGGAATGTCAAAAGATGACAATAATAAAAGTCGTTTGACTGCGGCTGCTCCTGATACAAAAGCAGTTTTCCAAACGCCCTGCCCGGTATTTTAAGACCGTTTAAACACCGTTTCAACGCCGTTAAAAAGTCGAAAAACCTTTCTCCGCTCTCCTTGCCTTTTGAAAAATTCTCCGTATCGGCCTCAAATTCCTGTATTGCATAAAGATATACGTACAGGTATTCGGCAGTGTAGTCAATACTGTAATCATAAAACACCGCCGGTAAGAAAAACTCAAACTCTTCGGGCGCGGTCTCCTGACTCAGATGCACGTCAAAGGTCTCCGGCGGCTTTACGCCCAAGATCTCAAACTGCGCCGCACGTTTTTCCAAAGCGGACATTATTTCGTTGTAAACACGTTTCATTGTATTGCCGTTTTTAATTCGTTTTCAATAAATTCCGTTATTAATCTTTCTAATTCCGCACTTTCACCCAAAAACCTGCGCTGAGGCATTTTCATTTTCCGCGTGTGCGCCCTTACGTTTTGCGTTTTGTTTTTGGTTTTCCGCGTGTGCGCCCTTACAGACTGCACGCCGTCAAAACCATCGTTGTGAATCTTTGCGTATTCTACGTCCGTGCCTATTGTTACAGAAGTTTTTGTAACCGAGGTTATGCGGATGGAGCGTTTGAGCCTTCCGCTGTCCACCAAGACTGCGCCCTTCTGACGTTTTTCCCCGCCACGGCGTTTGCGTGTGCGCCTCTGCCACGGTTCGGCGGTTTTGTCATGCCAGTTTTGACTTACAAAACGCTGCTTGGAAAAATTAACCGCCAATGTGCCTATTTGTTGAGGCAAATCCGCCGCTATCTTGTCAAACGCCGCCGCCAATTTTTGTAATGTTTCCATAATTGTCAATTATCAATATGACATTTCAAGATTTCTGATTGTCCGTAAAAGCATTTGTGTAAACCATTCGTCAATGTCGGTTGCTGACTTGCCGTTCAAGCCCTGTGTGTTCCCGGCATTGATTCCGCCTTTGTTGAAAGCGTCAATGTTTACGGTAATGTTTTTGATTTGTTTTGCACTGCCAGCCACCGCATCCGCGCTGCCGATGACAGAGGACGAACCGCCGCCGGAACTTGCGGACGAACTGCCGCCGTCAGTGCTGCCGCCTAACATATCTTTTATCTCGTCTGAGACAGACTTGTCTTCCGAGCCTTCGGTTTCGCTTTTGGTCTCCTTTTTTGTCAGGTGTACGTCGTTCCATGCCTTTTGGGTCTCGTCAATGCGCTGTTTGGTTTCGGTAGCGTATTTGGCTTTTTGTTGTTCGCGCTCCGCTTTCAACTTTTCGATTTCGTTTTCCGCGTCGGTGTGAATTTCGCTTGTCAGCATTTTCTTAGCGTCCGAAAAGTTGCCCGTCAAAGCAAGTTTTATCGCCTGACCGATATTGGAAAACAACTGTCCGATATACTGCCCAAAACTCTTTATATTAAGCCAAAACAGTTGTATGTAATACCACAACCCCTGAAAACCGTCTTTCCAGTCGTCAACAAACTGCCAAAACGAATTGACAAGAAATGTTTTTACAAAGTTCCAGACGGAAGTCCAGCCCTCATATTTTTTGCAGAGCATTACAATACTGCCTATTAAAATGCCGATTCCGACAATAATTAAGCCGATAGGGTTTGCCGACATTGCAACGTTAAAAATCCACTGTTTAGCCGCTAAAATACCAGTCCATACTGAATGAGCCGCCAAAGCCGCGCTTGCCGCTATGGTGTTGGCGTTAAGAACCAAAAACGCCGCCGCTGCGCCCAAAATTACCGGCGACCATTCCGACAGAAAGTTTTTAACGCCTTTTATCGCCGGAACGATGTTCCCGGTCAGGCTTGCCGCCCATTCGCCCATTTTCGTAATTACAGGCAGCATAAACTGTCCCGCCTGAATCATAAACTTTTTGATGTTGTTTGCGGCGATGCCCCACTGGTCGCGGGCAGTGAGGGAGTTGTTATAAGAGTCTTTCAACGCGCCTTCCGACTTGGCGGTTGCGTCCAAGGTGTCGCGGAACTTGCCCGCACTCTGTGTCATCACCGCAAATGCCTGCGCAGATGTCTGGTCAAGGCCAAGAGAGGCAAGTTTTGCCGCTTTCTGTTTGTCGGAAAGTCCGTCAAGAGACTTTGACAAGGCATCCACTATTTCAGGCATAGAACGCATTTTGCCTTTGGCATCGTAAATGTTAACGCCTATCGCCTTGAAATTAGCCAACAGTTTGGGGTTGGAGAGCGAATTAAAAGCACCGTTCAAAAGCGTTGCTGCTGATGCCGCGTTGACACCCTGAGCCGTCATAAAAGCAAACGCGCCAGATGCCTGATTAAGCGAAATACCCGCGTTTTTGGCTGTCGGCACTATCGTCGGCAGATAAGCCGCAATTTCGGACATGGATGCCGAGCCTTTCTGCATGGTTGCAAAAAGGGTGTCATATACTTGCTCAATGGCGGTTTTCATAACTTCGCCTTTTCTTGTTATCACTTTGCCGGTAGCGTCCACGATGTCTTTTTCTGCCACAATGTCTTTTACTCCGGCGGAGTTCATTACACTTGTACCCGCTTTTGCAACGGTTTCGATGTCCACAAACCCCGCCTTTGCAGCCTTTAATGTCGGGTCAAGCGATGCCAAAGCGGTCTTGGCGTCAAGACCTGCCGAAATAATTTTGTTGAACGCGCCCGGCACTTCCTCCAACGGCGCAACATTCTGAGAACCGATTTCAAGCATTTTTTTACTTAGTCCGTCAAGTTCCTTTTGTGAAAGACCTGCCGTAACGTTGATTTCCGCCATGCCTTTTTGCCAGTTCATTGCGAGGTCTGCGGCGTTCTTTATCTGCGTTCCAACTCCTACAAGACCCGAAACACCGAGCGTTATCGGATTTTTTAAGAACTCCACCGCCTGACCGAAAACCGGGATTTTCTTTTGTGCGTCCTCGTATGCCTCGTCAAAAGTTTTTTTCGCTTGTTTTATGCTTACACGCAGTTGCGCGTAAGCATCTATGATACTTGCACGGCGGAAGGAACGGTCGTTAAAATACCGTTTAATGTTGCTGACAGACGTTTCAGTATTCTGCGCAATTCTGTCGGTAAGTTCTTTGTACCGTTCCTTAATACCTGCAAAACGCTCTTTTATGCTTTTGGTTGTGTTTTGGGTTTGAGTGTCCGCCTTTTTCAAAACCTTTGAATATCGGTCTTTCATCTCCAAAATCAGTTCGATGTTTGTCTTAGCCATAGTTATTTCTCTGTTTTAAGATATTTCTCAAACTTTTCAACCATCATTGCAAAACGGTTGAGTGCCGCCGCGTTTTCTTTCAGTGCGGTGGCGTTTTCCTTTGCGGCAGTGGCGTTTTCCAAGATTGCGCCTGTCAGTTCCACATGGTTTTGCTGCAAGTACGCAATAAACTGGTCCCGGAGTCTCACCGCCTCGTCGTCTCTCTTTTTTACGTATTCCCAAGCCTTCTTTGCTATCCAGCCCATCGCGCCAAGCAAAACTATTACCAGCGCAATCGGAAAGCCGAAATTTTGGAATACTGTTACAAATTCAGTTGTTTCCATTGTGTTTTGTTTTTTCGACTGTCTTTTTCACCATGTTTGAGAACCATTCCTCAATATTTCTATTGGCAGCATCTTCCCGTTTCTGACATTCGTCAAGCATACATTTGTAAAACTCCTCTTGTGCAAACATTGCGCGGTCTTTCGACTTCAAAAGGCTTTTCAAATGGCGTACTTGACGGCGTAAAAGGCGGATAGTGTTTTGTCTGCTGGCATCTTCGCAGTCTTTCTGATACTCAGCCTCAGTGATTACCTCTCTGTTGATGCCGTAAATATGCGCCTTGATTGTTACATCTGCCTCGTCAGTGAGATCGAACGCGACAAGTTTCTCATTTAATTCCTGTACGCTGTTAGCGTTGATGGTAGTGTCCAACAACGTATGGCGCGTTGTGCGGGGATATGTGTTTTTTTTGTCCATTTTTTTACGTTTTTTAATTTTGTTAAACAATGTTTTATTTGTATATTCACCGCCGTTTTCTAATTAAAAAACGTAGCGAATTATGAATAATACACGTTATCTAAACACTCTTAAAATAGTTAAGGCAATAAGAAGTTTACAATGCCCTGTGTGTGGTCATAGTCCAATTGTAGAAATCACGGCTGGCGATACATACAAGTTAACTATGCCCTGTCATCAGGAACTTGCCGACCTGATTAAACAAACCGAGGATTCTTTTATTGATCCAAGATTCCGTCGGACAGATTCTTAGGCGGATATATA
>JAFXUC010000111.1 GCA_017535325.1 Bacteroidales bacterium
ATTGATGACGAGCCTCAGGCGGTGGAACTATTGAAAAACTACATAGCCCGCACTCCGTTTTTGAAATTTTGTGCAGGATATACCGACAGCGTAGAAGCCGCCTCGCAAATCATTAAAAATCCGCCTGATATACTGTTTTTGGATATTCAAATGCCTGACCTTGACGGACTTGAACTTTCAAAAATGGTGCTGAAACAGACAAAGATAATTTTTACGACGGCTTTCAAACAATACGCTTTTGAAAGTTACGACGTGAGTGCGGCGGATTATCTTTTAAAGCCGATTAGTTATGCAAAATTTCTTAAATCAACGCAAAAATGTCTTGAATGGTTTGAGATGAAAGTTTCAGCGGAAACCTCTGCGCCGAAAAATTCCGGCAACGATATTTTTGTAAAAAGCGACGGAATGATGGTTAGAGTTAACTTGTCTGAACTTTTGTACGTTTGCGGGCTCAAAGATTATGTCAAGTTTGTTTTTCGGCCGCCAATAAAGCCCGTTATTTCGCTTATGACAATGAAAAATCTTGAAGAAATGCTTCTTCCGTACGGCTTTTTGCGCGTAAACCGTTCATACATAGTGGCTACCGACAAGATAAAATCCGTTGACAAAAACGATTGTATCTGTATCGGTGATGAAATTATTCACGTTACGGATATTTATAAAGATGAATTTTACAAACATTTGTTTTGATTTATTAAAAGTAAAAATGAAAAAACTGAATTTATTATTGCTGTTTTGTCTGACTTTTTTTTATGTCAGCGCGCAAAATGTTGAAACGAAAATCAAAGCGGTTACTGTTTACAAAAACGGTGCGTTAGTGGAGAGAATCGGAAAGTTGAATCTTCAAAAAGGTAATACAACGTTGTATCTCAATAATTTGAGTACAGAACTTGACCCGAATACGCTTAGAATCGGAATCGAAAACAGGGGCGTAAAAATTCTTTCTGTTAAGCACGAAATAATTGTTGTTGATAACGAGAATGTTAAGAAAAAAGATATAGAGGCTGACAGACGGATTGCTGTCATAAAAGATTCTTTGTCTTATCTCAAAGCGCAAACTTTGATTCTTTCTGACGAAGAAGACCTTATCCGTCAAAACCGCAATATCGGCGGACAGCAAAACGGCGTTTCAACGGCTGAGTTAAAAGCGATGACGGATTTTTACAAACACGAACTTTCGGAAATCGCCGTCAAAAAAATCACCGTCAACAAAAAAATTCAAAAATATAAGGACGAAATCTTAAAACTTTTGCAAGAAAAACAGACCCGTCAAAAAAACTTGCAGAAAAAAGACAGCCGCGTAAAACTTGTTATTCATACTGACAATGCGCTTTCAAATGTGTCTGTCACAATGAGTTACATAATTTTCAGCGCAAGTTGGGAACCGTTTTACGAAATCCGTGTTGATAAAACCGACAAGCCTTTGGACATGGTTTACGGAGCGCATATCAAACAGTCCTCAACCGAAGACTGGAACGAAGTAAAACTCACTGTTTCGACCGGCGACCCGTCAATCGGAAATGCTGCGCCCGAATTTTATTCGATGTATCTGCCGCCCGCAAAACGTCCGAACAGCACAAAAAAATGGACTCCGCCGTCGTCAAATCTTGTTTACGGCACGGTTACGGACGAGAATTACGAACCGCTGCCCGGAGTTAATGTAGTGGAAACGGGTACTAAAAACGGTACGATAACTGACATTGACGGAAAATTTCAGTTAAATATGCAGGATACTCGCAATGATTTGACTTTTTCGTTTATCGGCTTTAAAAACAAAGTTGAAAAAGCGGGCGAAAATA
>JAFXUC010000112.1 GCA_017535325.1 Bacteroidales bacterium
ATGCCGACACGCCGTCGGCATTTGTGAAAAAGCGTTTCCGAACGCTTTTTCGGTCAAAATCGCAGATTTTGACAACAGTATCCATTGGAATGCCTGCTTGCTGTGCGATGCGTTCGCACAGCAAGTGCAAGGTTTTTGCGGTATTTACTGCAAAAACCTTGCACTTTGAACAAAGCAAAATGCGTTCAAAAGGTTGATTTATAATGCATTTTGCTTTGTTCAGCAGGCATTAATTAAGCGTTATCTGCGTTTGTTCCAGCGTAAACGCCCGCGTCGTCTCCAGCGGGACCGTGACCTCGAATTCCGTGCTGACCTCCGGGGTACTTACTGCCGTCCGCCGCAAAAACGGCCGACGACGCCGGAAGTTTCCCCGCATGCGCAAACGCAGCAATGCCGAATGCAAAAACAGTCAACAACAGTACGGCAATATACGATACGCTTTTTTTCAAAGTAAACACACTCCTCTTATTGCAGCGTCACGTTCCACCCGCCCGCAATATAACGGCGGATGAGCACGGCGTCCTTCAGATCGACGGCATGATCGCCGTTCACATCGGCGGCAGACGCGTCGATCGTCACGTTCCAGCCGCCTGCAAGATAACGCGCAATGACTGCCGCATCCTGTAATTTCACGCTGCCGTCGCCGTCCGCATCTCCCGGAACGCGCGCAGGCTCACTGCTTTTCGTTGTCAGCGGAATCGTCGGCATTTCGCCCGCATGGGCAAAAATCGCCATCCCGAACGAAACGAATACCAAAAATGCAGCAAAAAACGGAACCAGCCTTTTCATCGTTCCTCCTCCTTATGCATCATTGCAGCGGAATGGCCGGGAGTTCGTACCGACCCTTGCCCGAATCCACAGTCGGCAAGGCGGGACCCGCCGTCGTTGCCATTTCCGCCGTTGTTTTTTCAGATTTTATCTTTTCCGTCGTCGTCACAATCGGTTTTGTCTGCGCCGCCTGACCGGAAGACGCGCCGTCCGTGCGCTGCGGCGCAGCAGCAGTCGTCGTGTCCGCCTTCGCAGCCGTCGTTTGTTCTTTGGTCGTATCGGCCGCTGCGGTCATTGTCTGTCCTTGGGTCGTGTTTGCCGCTGCGGTCATTGTCTGCCCTTTGGTCGTGTTTGCCGCCGCGGTCGTCTGTTCACCGGCTGCTTTCGCCGTTGTCTGCTTTACCGTTCCGGAAGCGGTCGTCTGCGGCTTCGCCTTTTCCGCCGCAGCGGATGTTTCCGGTGCGGAGAGGATCTCGTCAAACGGCAGCATGATCTCCGCCTCTTCGTCCGCAACCATTCTCAGGTCAGTACTTTCCTCCGTCGTCGGCACATCGGTCGTTTCCGTCTGCTGCACGGCCTGCTTTGCGCCGCATCCGGTCAGCAGCAGCAAAAGCACCGTCAGCAGAATGATGATTTTTTTCAAATCTTACACCTCGGATCATACAGCCTTTCAATCATTATAAACAATCTGCGTCTCAAAATCAAGTATCATTGCGTAGATTCTGTAAATTCGTTTGTAGAGTTATAATTGATGTGAGACAAAAAAGAATAGAAAAAGTGATTGAGACCTGTTAGAATAAGTTTACTACAACCAAACTAACGAAAGAGGGACTCAATCACATGAAGAGTATACCACAAGTGGCAGGAAAAAGTC
>JAFXUC010000012.1 GCA_017535325.1 Bacteroidales bacterium
GCCTCAGGCAATTCGATGTCCTCGTCAGCCAAATGTTTCAAAATATTGTTCAAATCGCAATTCTTTGAAACAAGGTCAGCAACTTGGTCAATCGGAATTCTCTCTTGACGCATATCGTCTCTGTAACGGATTGTTACAGTATTGTCTTTGAGCGTATCGTAATCAACCGTAACGCAGAAAGGTGTTCCTATTGCGTCTTGACGGCGGTAACGTTTTCCGATTGTGTCTTTTTCTTCGTAACGGCAATCAAAACGGTACATCAAATCTTTCATAAGTTTTTCAGCAACTTCGGGCAAACCGTCTTTTTTAACCAAAGGTAATACGGCAACTTTTACGGGAGCGAGTGCTGCGGGAATTTTTAATACCACACGTTTATCAACTTTTCCGTCTTCCGATTTGATTTCTTCTTCGGTGTAAGCACCTGAAAGAATTGACAAAAACATTCTGTCAAGACCGATTGAAGTTTCAATAACGTACGGAGTATAACTTTCGTTGAGTTCGGGGTCAAAATATTGGATTTTTTTGCCCGAATATTTTTGATGTTGTGAAAGGTCAAAATCCGTTCTTGAATGTATACCTTCAACTTCGCGGAAACCCATCGGGAAATTATACTCAATGTCGGTTGCGGCGTTAGCGTAGTGAGCGAGTTTTTCATGGTCGTGGAAACGGTAGTTGTCAGAGCCGAAACCTAACGCTTCGTGCCATTTTCTACGCATCGTTTTCCAATATTTAAACCATCTTAACTCTTGACCCGGACGGATAAAGAACTGCATTTCCATCTGTTCAAATTCTCTCATACGGAAAATGAACTGACGAGCAACGATTTCGTTACGGAATGCTTTACCGATTTGAGCGATTCCGAACGGAATTTTCATGCGGCCTGTTTTCTGAACGTTAAGATAGTTAACGAAAATACCCTGAGCGGTTTCAGGACGGAGATAAATTGTTGATTGTTCGTCAGATACGCTACCCATTTTGGTTTGGAACATAAGGTTGAACTGACGTACTTCCGTCCAGTTTTTGGTTCCTGAAATAGGACAAACGATTCCGCAGTCGATTATTATCTGACGGAGTTCTTCCAAATCATTGGCGTTGAGGGCTTTGTCGTAACGGGCTGTTAATTCGTCGATTTCTTTTTGTGTTGCCAAAACTCTTTCGTTTGTAGAGACAAATTGTTCTTTATTGAATTTGTCGCCGAAACGTTTTTGAGCCTTTTCAACTTCTTTTTCGATTTTGGCGTAAAGTTTATCGCGGTATTCTTCTATCAAATTATCAGCGCGGTAACGTTTTTTAGAATCTTTGTTGTCGATAAGCGGGTCGTTGAAAGCCGAAACGTGTCCCGAAGCCTCCCAAGTTTTAGGGTGCATAAAAATTGCCGCGTCAATGCCGACAATGTTTTCATGAAGCCTTGTCATAAACTTCCACCAATATTCTTTGATGTTGTTTTTGAGTTCCACGCCGTTCTGACCGTAATCGTAAACGGCTGCAAGACCGTCATAAATATCGCTTGAAGGAAATATAAAACCGTATTCCTTGCAGTGCGAAATGATTTTTTTCAAGAGATCTTCTTGTTGTGCCATTTTTTATATATATAAAACGTGTTAATTTTCTTATTTTTCCTGTGCTTTAATCAGCCGTTCAACGCCTTTTCTTATAACTTCATCGGGACGTGCAAAACATATCCTGATGATGTTAGAGCGGTTTTTGTCATGATAATATGCTGACATCGGGATTACTGCGAGGTTGAAGTCTTTTGCGAGCCTCAACACAAAATCTTTGTTGCTTAATTCTGTCGCATTAGAGCAGTCAACGGTCTGAAACCATGTGCCTTGCGAGGGCGTGAGTTGATATTTGCTGCCTTGAAGCATTGTACATAACAAATCACGTTTAGCCCTATATTCTTGCCTTATGAGGTCAAAAACACCTGCTTTTGTGTTCAGAAGTTCCGTCATTGCATATTGAAGTGCAGAATTGCCGGAATTGCAGATGTAGTTATGAATTTTTCTGATTTCAGTGGTGTAGTCTTGTGGTGCAATACAAAAACCTGATTTCCAGCCTGTTGCATTAAAACCGCGGCTTAGAGAACTTATTAAAACGGTCTGTTTTGCAAGTAGCGGAAATTTTGAAATGCTCATAAATTGTCCGTCAAAACAGATGTTTGAAAACGATTCGTCGCAAAGTACAGTTATTTTGCTGCCGACGATGATTTTTTGAAGGTTTCTGAAATCTTCTTCATTCAAAAGTTTTCCTGTCGGAATGTGCGGCGTGCTGATGATAATCATTTTTGTCCTTTGATTTACGGACATGATTACTTCGTTCCAGTCAATGGTGTAATCGGGTGATTTCATTGCTACAAAAACAGGAATTCCACCGTTGATTCTAACGGCGGGTACATAATTTTCAGCGGCGGGTTCAATGATTATGACCTCGTCGTCTTCGTGGACAACCGCAGTTATAGCCGCCCAAACCGCTTCTGTTGCGCCTTCGGTAACGGTAACTTCGTTTTCCGGAGCGTATTTGTGGGAATACCGTTTGAAATAATAATCACAAACGGCAGCCCTTAATTCCGGTATACCTATATTCGGTGCATATTGGTTTTTGCCTGATTTTATGTATTTTACCACGAGGTCTTTGATTTCCTGCGGTATATTACAGTCAGGCAAAGACGATGCGAAATCAATCACGTCGTCTTTTTCTGCGTAGTCAAATATTTGATTTAACAGGGTATAATTGCCCTCCGGCAGTTTAGAACGTAACATTTTATTCAATTATTTGAGGGGCTAAATTATTAATTTTTTTTCTAACCGTCAAATTTTTTTTCTTCGTTTTTATTTTTAGACACGGCGATTTCATTTATCACCGAATTAAACAAATAAAACTAATAAATTTATTAAACCAATAAATTAAAAATAAACTTGTTTATTTTTAATTTTACGAATTTAACGAATACACTTCTGAATTTTTATATTCGTTAAATTTGCCGCCGCTTGCGGCATTTGTTTAATGTAATTTATTGTAATACAATTTGTTTAATTTGTTTTATTCGGTGATAATTTTTTTTATTAAAGAGCCATGTATTTTTAGCAAACAGAATTGAAAAGTAATAAAAAATTATTAACTTTGCAATTAAAAAAAATAATTTAAACTATGAAAACTGTAAAATTTTTTTGTGTCTTATTGTTAACATTGTTGACAGTAAGTGAGTTGAGTGCGCAAAACAAGTATAAGGCGTATTGTACACTTAATTTGTTTCATCAATGGGGCGGCGGCTATGAGGCTATGGTAGATTTGGGATTGTCAAAATCTGACGGATTTGGCCGTTATGAAAAGATTGGTGAAGAAAACGGCAGTAAAAGGCTGTTTTGTTCGCCTATGGCAGTCCTCAATTATATGAGTAAACTCGGCTGGGATATTGAATACAAGGTTACAAATGCAGATTCTGTCTTGCATCAATCTTATATGATGTCAAAATTTGTTGAAAATGACGGACAAATTACAGAAGGATTGTTTTTGGTTGCTCCAAGCGGCAGAAAAAGAAATCAGGAGGGGACAAAAGATTGATAAAAAAAGCCGCGAACAAAAAGATTCGCGGCTTAAATCCATATTGATATGAAAAAATAAAAAATTAAATTATTGTGCATCCTGTACACGGCTTCAACTGTTTGAAGAAGTCGTTGCCTTTGTCGTCAACCAAGATAAAGGCGGGGAAATCCTGAACCTTGATTTTCCAGATTGCCTCCATTCCGAGTTCGGGATATTCAACGCACTCAATTGACTTGATGTTGTTTTGAGCCAGGATTGCAGCCGGTCCGCCGATTGAACCCAAGTAGAATCCGCCGTGCTTTTTGCAAGCGTTTGTAACGGCTTCGGTGCGGTTGCCTTTTGCGAGCATTATCATTGAGCCGCCGTGGTCTTGGAACTCGTCAACATACGGATCCATTCTGTTTGCTGTTGTCGGACCCATAGAGCCGCAAGGCATTCCAGCGGGAGTTTTTGCAGGACCTGCGTAATAAATCGGGTGGTCTTTCATGTATTGCGGAAGGTCTTCGCCTGCGTCAAGTCTTGCTTTGAGTTTGGCGTGTGCGATGTCGCGGCCTACGATGATTGTGCCGTTCAATGAAAGACGTGTTGCAACCGGATATTTCGAGAGAATCTTGCAAACCTCACTCATAGGCTGGTCAAGGTCGATTTTAACGGCGTTGCCTTCGCCTGCGTTTCTTAATTCTTCGGGGATAAGTTCCGTGGGATTGTCGTCCATTTTTTCAATCCAGATACCGTCTTTGTTGATTTTGGCTTTGATGTTGCGGTCTGCCGAGCAACTTACGCCGAGACCTATCGGACAACTTGCGCCGTGTCTGGGAAGACGGATTACTCTTACGTCGTGAGCCATGTATTTTCCGCTGAACTGCGCTCCGAGACCGATTTTGTAAGCCTCTTTCAAAAGTTCCTTTTCGAGTTCAACGTCGCGGAAAGCGCGGCCTGTCTCGTCGCCGGTGGTCGGGAGTGTGTCGTAATAGTGCGTTGAAGCGAGTTTTACGGTAAGGAGGTTTTTCTCCGCTGACGTGCCGCCGATAACAAAAGCGATGTGGTAAGGCGGACATGCTGCCGTACCGAGCGATTTCATTTTTTCAACAAGGAAAGGTACAAGCGTTCCCGGATTCTGGATTCTCGCTTTGGTTTCCTGATAGAGATATGTCTTGTTGGCAGAGCCGCCGCCTTTGGTAACCATCAAAAAGCGGTATTCCATGCCTTCTGTTGCCTCAATGTCGATTTGAGCGGGAAGGTTGCAGCGCGTGTTTTTCTCTTCGTACATGCTCAGCGGCGCGTTTTGAGAGTAGCGCAGGTTGTCCTGAGTGTAAGTGTTGTAAACACCCTTGGACAAAAATTCCTCGTCGCAAAAGCCCGTCCATACCTGCTGACCTTTTTCGCCGTGGATTATCGCCGTGCCGGTGTCCTGACAAAGCGGCAACTGTCCTTTTACCGCAACTTCCGCGTTTCTCAAAAACGTCAAAGCAACGTATTTGTCGTTTTCCGAGGCCTCAGGGTCGCGGAGGATTTTTGCGACCTGCTCGTTGTGAGCGCGGCGGAGCATAAACGATACGTCGTGAAAAGCCTGCTGTGAAAGTTTTTCCAAGGCTTCGGGCGACACCTTTAATATAGGTTTGCCTTCAAATTCGCTGACCGAAACGCCTTCTTTTGAAAGGAGATAATATTCCGTTTCGTCCTTGCCCAACTGAAACATCGGGGCATACTTAAATTCGGGAATGTTTGCCATTTTTTATTAAGTGTTTTGATTGTTGTAAGATTTGGCAAATATACTGTTTTTTTTGAGAAAACAAGTAATTTTTTGCCAAAAAAAATTTAGACCCGCCGTCTATGGGTAACTGCGGGTCTAAATACTTTTTTAAAATTAAAGCGAAGTGTTTTTGTGTTTGGGTTTTGATTCGTTTTTATACTCGTGTCTTATGAACAATTTTAAACCGAAAAAAATCAACAGCACTTCTGCTGCAACAATAAACCAACTATAATCCATGATGTTTTAATTTTAATTTTAAGTTTACGCCGCAAAATTACGGCTAAAAAAACTTCCGTGCAAGCGTTTGTTATAGTTTGTTTCGATAGCAGGACATTCCAAAAATTGATGTCTTGTTATCGTTAAAAACGATAGCAAAATGTTAACGGATTGAAAAAAAATGTGTAACTTTGCGGCGTTTTTTTACACTGCCATGGAATTAAGACAACTTAGATATTTTTTACGGGTGGCTGAGACCTTGAACTTCTCGGTCGCCTCAAAAGAACTTTTTGTAACACAAAGTACGCTTTCGCAGCAGATTTTGAATCTTGAACAGGAACTTGGTCAGCCGCTTTTTGAGCGCAATTCCCATAACGTGATGTTGACGGAGGGCGGCCGTATGCTTGTGCCTCTTGCCAAGGAGATAGTTTTCGGTTCGGAGAGTTGCAAGCAGCAACTTCTTGATTTGAAGGATTTGAAGACGGGCGAACTTAACATCGGGGTTACGTTTTCTTTCAGCAGTATTGCGAGCGAGACCATGTTGAAGTTTTTGAGCAGGTATCCAAACGTAAAAATCAACGTTCAGTACGCTCCGATGTCAGAACTTATGGACAAACTTGTGAAACATGATTTGGATTTTGTTCTGGCTTTTAAGCCGACGGCGCGTTATACTAATATAAACAGTGAGGTGCTTTTCAAAAACAGCCTTTCCGCTATTGTCAACGAGTACCACCCGTTGGCAAAGCAGAAAACTGTAACTTTCAGAGACCTTGAACGTTATGATTTTGCACTGCCCTCGCGCGGACTTCAAGCCAGACACGCTTTTGAAAAAATCATCGACGGCAAAAATTATTCTTTCCGCGTAAAGGTTGAGATAAATTATATCCACATGCTTTTCCGTCTGATACGCAACACTCAGTACGTTACTGTTTTGAGCGAGTCAACGGTTTTGAACGAACACGGTTTGCGGGCAGTGCTTCTTGACGAGCCCGGCAACGACATGGACGGTTGTATTCACACCTTGAAAAACTCTTATTTGAAGAATTCCGCGAAAGAATTTATCACAATGCTGCGTCAGGCGGCAATGCTGCTGTAAAAAAATCTGTCAGAAACCAGCGAAATGTCCTTTAAAAAACAAGATTTCGCTGATTTCTGACAGAAATTTTAATGAGAATTTTCTATTTTAGAAAATGTATTTCAAACCGATTTGACCTCTCCAACGAGAGTAGTAGTCGGAGTATGAACGCATTTGATAGTCGCCGCTTTGGAGGAACTGATATTTTCCGCTCTTGTCATACGTTACGGGCGAATAATAACCAGATGTGCCTGAGTAGCGTCCCCATTTTGCACTGAACATATTTGAAATGTTCATTACGTCAAACGAAAGTTCAATTGCGTGGGTTTGTTTGCCCGCTTTAAAACTGAAACGCTGTGCAAAATGAAAATCAAAGTGGTTCTCAAATTTTTCGTTGGCTGCATAACGCTCAAAATATTCGCCTCTGTGGTCTTTCAAATATTCCTCAGAGCCGAGCCATTTTTTCATATTTTCCCTCTGCTGCTCTTCGGTGTAACCTTTTCCTGTCTTTTCATTGTAGTTGGAAAGGAAAGGCATTTTGTCGATTTGCTCGTCGGTAGGAATAAACATCAAATCGTTGCCGTTGGAGCCGTCGCCGTTGATGTCGCCGTAATAATATATGCTGTACGGGTCGCCTGATACGCCGGTATAAATGAGCGAAACAGTTGAAGTCCAATGCTCAGCGTATGTTTTGGAATACGTAGCGGCTGCCGTTATGCGGTGCGGAAGATTATATGCCGAAAATCCGAGTTCCGGGTCGTTGGGATTGGTGTACGTGTAGTTGTAATTGTAGTTTGACTGTGCAACCGAAGAAGTTGCGCTGTTAACCGATTTTGACCTCGTAAACGTATACGATGCCGAAAGACTGAGACCCGAATTGAATTTTTTGCTGCCTTTGATTGAAAGGCTCGTTGAATAACCTTTGTTTGTGTTGTCAAGAAGGTACATGTTTGAAAGTTTGCCGTAAGGTGTTACGGGTTTTTCAAACGTGGGACGGCTGTCAAAATCAATGTTCAAAACATCGTTAACAGTCTTGCCGGTCATGTGTCTTGTCAAATCTCTGTAAACTATGTCGTTAACAACTTTTGAAAGCAACCATTCTGCCGTCCAGTCAATTCCGCCCAAGTTGAAGTCAAAAGCGAGATTGAATTTTACACTCTGAGCAAATTTGAAATCGTCTGCAAAAACGTTAACAATCTGGTTTCCTGCCGCTTTGAGGTTTTCGTACATAGGTGCCTGATTGTAAGGATCCAACATAAACACGCCGGTTGCAGGATTGTTGACATTATATGTAATCAACTGAATACCGGTGTTGGAGAAGTTGTTTGAAAGCCATACAAACGGGATTCTGCCGGTAAATACTCCGATACCGCCGCGTACTACGAAATCGCCGTTGTCATCAAGTTCGTAACGGAAACCGAAACGCGGAGACCACATAGGATTGCTGCTGAGTTTCTGGTTGGTTTTTACACCCCAGCCTGTCTGCTCTGCGTATTCATTGAACTCTTTGTTTTCTTCGGGAGTGTCAAAGAACAACGGAAAGTCAATTCTCAAACCGTAGGTAATGTCAAAACGGTCTGAAACCGTAACTTTGTCCTGAACATAAAAACCGAGTTCTGCCGCACCGAACTGAGCAGCCCAGCGTTTGTCGCCGGTTACACTTTCGTCAGCCATACAAAAACGGTATTGTTTAAGACCTTTGGGATTTGTACCGTCTGCAAAATCGTAAAAGTTTTGCGGTGAAGAGAAGTAGTATGAGCCGTATGCGTCCTGGATAAACAAGTTTCTGAATTTGTAAAACTCGTTGTGCGTTCCGAATGTTACAGTGTGTTTGCCGGCATACAAAGTAAGATTGTCCGTTATCGTGTAAACGTCTTGATCGAGTTCGTTTGCTGTTGACGAACGTTCCGTTCCAAAAGCAACATTACCGCTACCTACGTTGCTGATTTGAATATAAGGAGCAATTCCGTAAGGCTCGCGATTGTCTCTTACGCGGACGTAAGAGGTTTTAAGTTCGTTAGAAACTTTGTCTGAAAAACGGCTTTGAAGTTCTGCCGCCAAAGTGTTGGTTTTTGAAACAAAATCATATGCGTAGTCAGAAGCGTCAAGATACGCAGCCGTACTTTTGCCGCTGAGTTTTTTAGCACTAACCATACGCCAACTTACTGAGGCTTTGTGTTTTGTACTGATGTTCCAGTCAAGTTTCAAACCCGCTTTATCGGATTTAACATAGTTGTCTGGGTTTGAAAAATCTCCCGTATAACCTTTCGATTGAAGATATGAAAGAAGTTTTTGCGCTTCCTCGGCATCCACTTTTGAAGCCGAAGAGCCGATTCCGTAATTGTTTGGATATGTTTTGTCTGAATGTTCGTAGTTAGCAAAGAAGAAAAGTTTGTTTTTGACAATAGGACCGCCGAGAGTAAAACCTGCACGGTATTCTGCCTCGTCTTCGTATTTGTCGCTGTTTTCGCCGTTCATCATTTCGTAACGTTTACCGATAAGGCTCTGGTTGAGACCGTCAGCGTAAACTGTTCCGTGAAGAACATTAGTTCCCGATTTTGTAATAGCGTTGATGGCTCCACCCGTAAAACCGCTCTGACGCACGTCAAAAGGCGCAACGCTTACTTGAATCTGGTCAATGGATTCCATCGAAATAGGCTGAGCACCCGCCTGACCGCCGTTAGAGCCGTTAGCAGTAAGACCGAAAACGTCGTTGTTCATCGCGCCGTCCACCTGAAAAGAGTTGTAACGGTTGTGAACGCCTGCAAAACTGATTGCTCCATTGTTGTTTGTTGCGATTTGCGGGTTAAGACGTGCCGCGTCTGCGATTGAGTGCGAAATTGACGGCATGTTTTCAAGGTCTTCCGCCGTTACGCGGCTTGATGCGCCGGTCTTGTTGGCGTCAAATTTGTTTTTTGCCTCAACTACGATTTCCTGCAATTCCTTTGACTCGTCGGTAAGGCTCGCATTAAGTTTATAGGTCTCGCCTAACGACAGGAAAACGTTAGTTTCCTTTTGGGGCGACATTCCCACGAACTGAACCGTAACTTCATACGGTCCGCCCGGTTTCATACCCTGAATAAAATACCTTCCGTCAGCGTTGGTAACTGTCGCGTACTGCGAGGAAGTTTCGAGATGGACGGCCACAACGGTCGCGCCGGGCAGTGTTTCGCCTTTGTCGTCGGTTACAGTACCAGTCATAGAAGAGGTCGTAACCTGAGCAAAACCAAAATTCGTGCACACTAATAAAATAAGTGTCAAAAATAAGAATTTGATTGTTTTCATTTGTGCTAAAATTATATCTAATTGAAAGTGCAATATTAAAAATTTTTATGTTTTTTTAATATTAAATTTTTATCACTTTTTTCTGTAACACAAAAAAATATATTTACTTTGCACTCTGAAACTATATCGGTATGTCATTAAGAAAATTCGTCAATAAAACAATACCGTATCTTGAACCTTACGATACGTGCAAAAAGGCCGTTGAGATAATGACCGCTTTCAAAGTGTCGCACCTCGCGGTGGCCGCCTCTCAGGACAAAATGTATATCGGACTTATCTCTGAGGACGATATAGAGGACTTTTCCCCGAAAATGCCCGTCATGGAAACGGACTGTCTCCAAAGGCTTTCCGTCAGCGAGGACAAACATATTTTGGAGGTTTTGGACATAGTTTCAAGCACGAAGGTTTCGCTTTTGCCGGTTGTTGACGCAAAAGGAAAATACACCGGCGCGTTAACCTACAAAAACATTATAGAAAGAATGGCGGAGGAAACTTCCGCTTCTATAAACGGCGGAATTATCGAAATCGAGACCGAGACGAAAAATTTTTCGCCGGCTCTGATTGCCGGAATTTCCGAAAACAATTCCCTGAAAGTAATGAGCCTGCTTACCCGTCCGAAAGACTTGGAAACAATGAGGGCAGTCATAAAACTCAACGGTCAGGACACTTCAAGCGTGGTTCAGGGACTTGAAAAACACGGTTACAACGTCAAAAACGTTTATCAGGGCGACAGCAAATATTCGGATTTGTTGCAAGAAAGATACAACGCCCTTTTGAGTTATATGAACGTCTGAAAAAAAATTAACAAAAAAAATTGATATTTTATTTGTTAGAATAAAAATTTAACCGTAAATTTGCAGACCGAAAAAAAACGTTTTTTCGGATTAACAAAGTAACTTAATTTTAAAACATATTTTAAAAACATAAATCAAATGAAACGCACATTTCAACCATCGATTAAGAAGCGTAAACACAAACACGGTTTCAGAGAGCGTATGAAAACCGCTAACGGTAGAAAGGTTTTGGCCGCAAGACGCAAAAAAGGCAGAAAAAAACTTACAGTATCCGATGAGGCTACTTGCAAAGGTCATTATCACCACAGCAATCATGACAACCACATGAATACAAAACCTTACGCAAGAAAAAAATAGAAATCTGAAAGAAAATTTTTTCTAAAAAAACTAAAAAGCCCTCAATTCACAAGCGGGATTGGGGTTTTTTGATTTGTAGAATTAATTAAATTGTAGAGAAAAAACTAAATGGCAGCATTACAATCTATCAGAAGCAGGGGCAAACTTATCGCAATATGCGTAGGCGGTGCCTTGCTCGCTTTTGTATTAGGCGACTTTATCAATTCAGGTGCTACGATTTTCGGTGCTTCTCAGACCAAAATCGGTGATATTAACGGCACTTCAATAGATTATAACGAGTTTATGGGCAGAGTAGAACAAAGGGAAACCTTTATGAAACTCGCTACCGGCAGAAGTACTCTTGACGCTCAGACCACTGAGGAAATCCGCGATTATTGCTGGGAACAGGCTGTAAGAGAAAACACCGTCGGCAAATTTCTTGACAAACAAGGCGTTCAGGCAACTGACGACGAACTGGTTTTTATGATAAAAACCGGCAACGTTACACCGTTTATGCGTCAGGCTTTTGCAAACCCCGAAACAGGAATGTTTGAGCCTGCAAGAGTTACGGCATACGCCGCTCAGACCGATCCGGAAAGCCGTTTTATCTGGAACAATCTGGAAACAGAACTCAGAGAATCACGCGAATATGTAAAATATATTTCAATGGTTTCTTCGGGACTTTACGTTACCAACGCGGAAGTGGAAACCGAATTTAAAAACCGCACCCACATTTCTGATTTCAAATATGTTGCTTTGCCTATTTCTGAGGTCAAGGACGATGAAATTTCTGTTACAGATGCGGCTTTGAAAGATTATTATTCAAAAAACCAGAACGCATTTTTCCGTTCTCAGGAAAGCCGCGACGTGGCTTACGTAAGTTTTGACGTTATCCCCTCAAAAGAGGATTCGGCTGTTATCAGAGAGAGCGTTGAAAAACTCAAAGCAGGTCTTCAAGAAGTTGAAGCCGCTGAGGTTCAGGATTTTATCAATTCACGTTCAAACATTCCTTACAGAGATTACCACTACAATCAGGGTGAAATTCAGAACGCCGGTCTTGACGAGATGATTTTCAACGGCGGCACACCCGGTATGGTTTACGGTCCGTATGTAGAAGGCGAATACTACAAAATCGCAAGACTTATTGATTTCAAGACACTTGCAGACTCAGTAAAAGCATCACACATACTTTTGGCGTTCAGAAATCCTGCTGATTCGCTTTCTGTAAAAGCAAAAGCGGACAGTTTGATGAACGTTTTGAAATCGGGCATCGACTTCGGCGCGCTGGCTGTTGCTAATTCGGAAGATCCGGGTTCGGCACGCGACAGCGGAAACTTGGGCTGGATTGTTGAGTCTACGCCTTTTATTCCTGAGTTCAAAAACGCATGTTTTGACACCGAAAAAGGCAAAACGACAATCGTAAAATCTTCTTACGGTTATCACATTATAAAAGTTACTGATAAAACACAGCCTAAGAGAAAAGCCTCGGTAGGTTTTGTAAGCGTAGAAATCCGTCCGAGCAAACAGACCCGTTCGGCAGCATACGTTAAAGCGAGCGAGTTTTCGGGCAAAAACCGCACTCTCCAAGAGTTTGAAAAAGCAATTGAAGATGAGAAACTTATCCGCAGAATTGCTCCGAATTTGACTTCAAATACACGTCAGATTCCGGGTATCGAAAATTCACGCGAACTTGTACGCTGGGCTTTCGACAACGACAAATCAAAAGAGGTTTCTCAGATTATGGAGTTTGGCGACAGATACATCGTTGCCGCTTTGACAGGTGTTCATAAAAAAGGCATTTCAAGTTTGGACGCTGTAAAATCATCTGTTGCCGCTCAGGTTGCAAACAGTTTGAAAGGCGACAAATTGGTTGAAAAACTTCAAGGACAGAGTGTTGACGGAGCAGCGGCTTCGCTCGGCAAACCGGTTCAGGAGGCTCACGCTGTCAACTTTGAAATGGTTCAGATTCCGGGTATCGGTTTTGAGCCGGCAGTAATTGCTGCGGCTTCGGCTTTGCAGTCAAACCAGACTTCCGCTCCTATAAAAGGCAACAACGCTGTATATCTCTTGCAGAATACTTCGTATACGCCTTCTCAGGAGATTCAGCCGCTCAACATCACAACCGACAAAAAACAAATGGAAAACGAATTGCGTTACAGAGCATCTTATCAAATCTCAAACGCAATCAATCAGTTGGTTAACATTGACGACAGAAGAGTAAAATTCTTCTAAATAGGTCGTTTTTTTAACAAATATAGTAAAAAAGAGATTGTCCAAATTGGACAATCTCTTTTTTTTACCCATGGTCAAAGTCCATAAAATGTGTATTTTTAAGACTTTTACCAATGGTAAAAGTTGTCAAAATGTGTATTTTTAAGACTTTTACCAATGGTAAAAGTTGTCAAAATGTATATTTTTAAGACTTTGACCATTGGTAAAAGTTATCAAAATATGTATTTTTAAGACTTTGACCATTGGTAAAAATTGTCAAAATATGTATTTTGCGGGTCTTTTCAACAAGTTTTTTTTAGAAATTAACTTTCAAAAGTAAAAAAATACATCAAAAATCGTCATTCAAAAGTTAAAAAATATATCAAAATTTGTTTTTCAAAAGTTAAATATGATTGTATTTTTATTTTAAAACAGCCTTATATTCCGTCCACCATTAGAAACGCCGCCCAATTATAAGGAATGAAGGTGTGTTAAATTTTATACATTTAACATTTTTTATACATATATATATTGATGTTATAATTTTTTAATACTATCTTTGAAACATCTTAATCTAAAAACCTATTAATATTTTTTTTTATGAAAAGATGTAGTATTTTATTAACATTACTGGCTTTCGTCATTGCTTGCGATGACAAAGATTTAACATCTGCCAGTGAAATCCAAAAAGACAACTTGGAAAGTTCTCTTTTGTCGGACACGGTGTATTCCAATGTTGTAACGCTCGAAGAAGCGAAAAAAGAATTGGAAGCCTTTTTAAGCGACAATTCCCAATCAATCAGCAAAAGTGCCAATGAGTTCCGCTCAAAGCGAATTGCAGACGGCTTTGTTATGAATTTTGGGAAAAAGACCCTCTCAAAATCTTCCGCTGATAGTTCTGATGCGAAAGTTTACGTTTTTAATTTCGAAGATGATGGTGGTTTTGCCATAATGTCATCTACACGAGAAACTCCTCCTATTTTTGCAATCACCGATGGTGGCAACCTTGACACTACCAAAGAAATTGATAATCCAGGACTTGCCATTTTTATGTCGAATTTGGAGGCAAAACTGATAAACGGAGAACTGAATTATGATGTAGATACAATCTTTCAAGATTCAGTTACTTCCTTGAAAAAAAATTATACGCCTTCAAAAACAAAAAAGTGGTCTGTATTTTCGTCATATAGAAATGAATATTACAAAAACGAAAATGGGCTGTGTCCATATTGGCATCAACTTGAGCCTTTCAATAGTAAATGTGATTCTGCCGGAAAACCGGCTTTTGTTGGATGTGTTCCTCTGTCATGTGCTTTGCTAATGTCAATTTATCGTTATCCAAAGTCTTATCAAGGTCGAACCCTAAATTGGGATGATATGCTTGTAAATAATAATTCTGATGACATAGCATGGCTTTTGAGGGAACTTGGAGAGAAAGAGAATTTGGATGTAGAGTATGGTACGATAGATAGTTCAGATGGTAGCGGTGCTTTCCCTGAGAATAATCCAAGGACGCTAAAAAATTTCGGATATTCAAATGGTGGAAAATGTGATAATTATAATACCAATTATGTTTCTGCCGATTTAAAAAAAGGTTATCCTGTATTAATTGCAGGTCATTCATTTTATGAAGATACAATTTCCGCAAATGGAAGACCGTATAGGATATATTATGGCGGACATCAATGGTTAGGTCAAGGTTTAATGATAAGGACAAGAGATGAATATCACTATATTGGAGAACAACAATATACTACATTTGTCGGTATGACGACAACGACAGATTACTATATTTTGTGCAATATGGGATGGGGATACTCTTGGCGTAATGGTTATTATTTAAGCAAAGTGTTTGATGCAAGTGAAGGTCCAGAATTTCCTGAATCGTATGATAAACCTCAAACTTATACTTATAGTAAAAAACAATTAGTTGGAAAACAAAATTATTATCAATATATAATAAAAGCCGTAACAGGTATAAGAAAATAAAAAAGGAGACTTATTATGAAAAGATTCATTTATTTACTTGGATTTGTAGTTTTCGTATTCGGATCTTGCAACAAGGATTCCGAATTTTCAACAGAAAACAATACAGAAATCAAACCCGATGGTAAAGTTTCGGGTGAAATCATCCCCAGCAATAAATATGAGGGATACATTCAAGCGTATGTTGATGCTGACACAGTTAATGTTTTTCAATGTACAAAATTTGACAATCTATGTCCTTGTATTTGTCTCTATTTGGAAGGTATGGTATATGATTGGAAAGGACTTAGCGGTTATGACAATTATGCCCGTAAAGTTGGTGCGGAATTTTTCGTATATGACAAAGGTGTCGGTTCTTTACCATCTCACTACACTACTGCTAATAATGAAGTTCTTCCCATCAACACGGACGAACTTTCCTCTATGGTAAGAGATAATGAGGCTCTCTACAAAAAGTACAGCGAACAACTCGGTGATACGGCATATTCAAACACGCATGTACGTCCTGTTCCTAATGGACTTAGGGCTATAGTCAATAAAATTTCTGAAATCAATGTTGTTTGCAACGAAGATTTCGATGCTGAACACCCAAAAGGTTCTTCTGTGTCAGATATTTTGACTTTTTACGGATCTACGCCTGTTGATTATATCAAAAGAGGATACAAATGGGGTGAGCGGAGTTTTGATAATTTACCCAAAGGTGTAAGTTATGTTTACGAACTGATTAAATGCAAAGCATCAGAAATAGCAGAAAAAAATATAGAGTTTTTTGATTACTATTTTTTCTTGAACTTTGAAAAACAGCCCGAAAACTCCGGTACATACACTTTTGATATAGTTATCAAGTTCACTGACAAAGAGTTGAAAAACACTGTAACAATGCAGTTTTAATCACAACGCTAACAACAATAAAAAAGAACCGCAAATAAAAAACATTGCGGTTCTTTTTGTTATTTGTCGTTTTTTTAAAAATTTTACTACTTTTTCAATGGGAATTTGTATGCTAAAAATCCCATAATTGCAGCGATTATTGCGGGGAACAATGAGAACAAGCACCAAATCATAGTTTTAACTGAGTCAATATTGGTGATAGAAACAACTGTTTTGCCAACCTCTTTGCCGGTGGCGGGGTCAATTTCTATAACTGTTTCGGAAACCAATCCGGCTGCACCCAAGAGCAATGCAATGAGCGAACCCGAAATTGCGCCGCCAAATTTTTGAGCCATTGTGCCCGACGAGAAAATCAAACCGGTAGACGATGTTCCGTTCTTTTCGGTAGCATAATCGGCAACGTCAGCATACATCGACCAAAGCAGCGGAGAGTATAATCCCACACCGACAGATGTAAGTATCACTACCAAAACCATCAACCACATATAACTGCGATCCATTGGTATAAAGAAGAACAATACCGAGCAAATCAAACATATCATTGCCGAATAAACAAATGCCATACGTTTAGAGCCAATTTTTTGGGTAAACTTGGGCGAAACTCCGCCGAAAATCATACAAGTTACCTCGCCAATTGCCATAAATACGGTGTAATTGATGATTAATCCCCAAAGTTCGATGTCGCCTTGTGTATCGCCTTGCAAACAGTATGTAAGCATGTAACCGGCTACTGCATAGCGGAATCCGTTGAAAAAGTTGGTGCAAATACCAATTGATGTAAGGTAAATCCACGGTTTGTTTTTCACGAGGTCGGCAAATTGTTTAAACGAGAATTTTTCGGCGCGGACAGGCTTCAAGCGTTCTTTGGTCATAAGTCCGCAGGCAAGTGTCATCAATGCCGAAATACCTCCAAACACAGCACCGATAACTGCGTATTGGTGTTGTTCGGTGCCGCCGATAGCCTTTTGAATGTAGGGGAATGAAAGCAGTGTGATAAATCCCATTGCATACGCGCCCACCATACGGAACGACGAGAATTGGTTTTTCTCGTTGTCGTCGCTGGTCATAACGCCGAGAAGCGAACCGTAAGGCACATTAACGGCAGTGTAAACCGCCATCATCAACAAATATAAGGTGTATGCATAAACACGTTTGCCGACTTCGCCAAAATCGGGAGTGTAGAGCAACATAGCAAAAATTAATCCGAAAGGAATTGCTCCGATGATAAGCCACGGGCGATAAGTACCCCACCGCGATTGTGTACGGTCGGCGAGCGAGCCCATAAGCGGGTCGGTAAACACATCGAAAAGCCTTGCCACAAGCATCAACGCGCCCGCATCGGCAAACGACAATCCAAAGACATTAGTAAAAAACAGCGGAAACGCTATTGACATAATTTTCCATGATACGCCACCTGCGGCAGCATCGCCGAGGGCATATCCAATTTTTTCTTTTAATGAAGCCATCTTTTTTTAATATTAGTGTATTGGTTAAAATATCGCCCAAAGGTACAAAATTTATTTTAATTTGTGGATAAAACCTGATAATTTTTTTGCTGACTTTCCGTCGCCGTAGAGAATCGTGTAAAAATACGTTCCCGGACGGCATTCAGAGCCTGACCATTTGAAATCGGGATTTTTTGACGAATACACTTTCTGACCGTTGCGGTTGAAA
>JAFXUC010000113.1 GCA_017535325.1 Bacteroidales bacterium
ATTACAACAAAAAATGCAGTCGGAGAGGGCTTTTCTTTTGACGTTACAAACGATAATATTTTTGGGAATTATTATACTCAAAGAGACAAGTTGAATATGAATTTCAGGAAAAATAAACTTGATATTTTTACCAATTTTTATTACGAAAAAAGAAAAGCCAAAACGGGTGTTGATTGTCAGCAGACGAATTTTGGCGATACGGTTTGGAATTTTTATAATACCAATACCGGCAACGATTATTTAAAAAATTGCGACTTTTCGGGAAAAGGCGGTTTCAATTATCAAATTAACGAGAAAAACTCCTTCGGCGCATTTTATCAATATGATTATCAGGAATATACAACTTATTTATTCACCGGCTCCGATGTCTTAACAAACGGAAGTTTGTACGATTTTACAAAAATTAATAACAATAAAAAATCAACAACTGACCCGAAAAATTCCGCTAACTTTTACTATTCGGGCAAAGCGGGAAACCTTGACATTGATTTTAATTTCGACTATATGTCCGTAAAAAATGAAAATGTAGGAGCTGGCAAAGAATACGGACAAACTTTCGGGTGGCGCGATGTTAACTCCGTATCAAAACGCGATAACAATTTAATCGCAGAGAAAATAATTTTGACTTATCCCGTTTGGAAAGGCAAATTAAATTGTGGTAACGAGTTTACAAAATCAAAATCCAACGAAACATACTCTAATTTAGAAGGTTATATTTCCGACAGCGATGTAAAAGTTAGAGAAAACAATAATGCTTTTTTTGCTGAATATAATATCGACTTAACTGAAAATGTGGGAATTGCAGCGGGCTTGCGTTACGAACATATTGACTTTGATTATTATGTTTTTGGTGAAAAATCTGCCGAAAAAAAATATAACGAAATATTTCCTTCGTTTTCTTTTTCAGCGCAACACGGCAATTTTTATTGGACAATTAATTATACGGGACGTACACAAAGACCGTCATATTATATGCTCGGAAATAGTATGAGTTATGTTAACAGATATACGTATCACAGCGGAAATTCGATGTTAAAATCTTCTGTTACAAATGATTTCGGATTTCAAGTCGTCTATAAAATCTATTATTTGATGGGTTCTTACAGTGCGAACAAAAATTCGTTTTTGAATTATTCTCAAACATACGGCGGTGACTCCAAAATAACGCATATAACGATTAAAAACTTTGACAAACTCAACAAATATCAATTGTTTGTAGGCTGTCAGCCGACGGTTGGAATTTGGAGAGCCACTTTTAACGCTGGTATTTTTGGGCAAATTTTTAAAACCGAATATTGCGGTAAAACAAAGAAAATGAACAATCCGATGGCAATTGTTCAATTTTACAACAATTTTTCTTTGCCGAAAAAATATATCGTAGGTTTGGATTTAGATTATATGAGTGAGGGAAGTTATGAAAACGTTGAAATGAATCAAACTTTCAAAGCATCTTTCAACATTCAAAAATCTTTCTTCAATGACGCTCTAAATGTAAAATTATCAGTATCTGATATTTTCAACACATCAGCGCAAAAAGTTGATTTTTACAACAATGATGTTTTCTTACATCAAGACAAACTTTTTGAAACAAGACTTGCAACACTTACATTAAAATACCGTTTCAACCCCGCGAAATCGAAATACAAAGGTACGGGAGCTGGAAACGACGAAAAACAAAGAATGTAATCTTGTCATGGCTCCACCACTTCGATTTTAACATCGTGTTTTGCTTTACGTTTGCTCCAATTGATTCCAACAAGAATTATCTGTCGCGAAATGCCTTGCAACGCTGACGGATAATTTTTGTTTTTGATTTGATCGATTGCGCCTTGGGCGGATTTGTTGTGTTTTAGTTCAACAACAATCGCCGGACGTGTTGAATTGTGAAGCGGAACGAAAACCATGTCAGCAAAACCTTTTCCGGCGGGTTGTTCGCGGTAAATCTTGTAGTAACGTTTTGCGGCATAATACGCAATAGTTATCGCACACGCCATCGAATTTTCGTCTTTGTATTTGATGATTGACGACGATTCAAAACGGTACTTGTCGAAAGCCTCTGAAATATAATCCGCATCCATCGCTATCGTTCTGTTAATCAGCGTTAAAGAATCAGTCAGAGCAGCAGAAACCTCGCCCCACCCGGATTCACCAATTGAGAGTTCAAATTCTTCGGCAACTTCGGTATTGGGGATTCTTACCGTGCTATCTTCCGGGTTGTATGACAAATAACCCAAATGCGCCAAAAGTGTTAAAACGTCATCGCTATTGTTGACATTTTTCATGTCGTTGCGAAAACTCGTGGTTTTAATCGTAACACTTTCGCCATTAAGCATTTTGATTATTTTTTGCTGAACATTATCGCTGTCGATTTTTATATAATGTTCGATGGTGGTGTAGGCTGCGGATTTCGACCAATGACTGTTGTAATTTTTCTTTTCAATAGCAATCATTACCGAATTAGGATTGAAAACAGAC
>JAFXUC010000114.1 GCA_017535325.1 Bacteroidales bacterium
AAAAGGTATCACCAACAAAGTTGCTAACTCAATCCTTATCAAAGTTAACCAAATCGGTTCTTTGACTGAGACTTTGGAAGCAATCGAATTGGCTCACAGACACGGCTATACAACAGTAACTTCACACCGTTCAGGCGAAACAGAAGATACAACAATTGCCGACATCGCTGTTGCTACCAACTCTGGTCAAATCAAAACTGGTTCTATGTCAAGAACCGACCGTATGGCTAAATACAACCAACTTATCAGAATCGAAGAAGAACTCGGCGATTCAGCACAGTACAAGTTTGAAAAACTTACCGGCTTTAAGTTGTAGTTGGTTATCATACAAAAATTTAAGGCGGTTGCTTTTTTTAGGCAGCCGCCTTTTTTTGTTTTTTTATGCAATCAAATTTGCGGGTTCAAAAAAATATTGATAATTTTACCGAATATTTTTTAAAGAGAAAATGAACTTTACGATTTTGAGTTTCGCCACTCTGAGCGATTTTATCAGGGAAATTTTCGGAGCGGATATTCCGCTGCCGGTTCAGACATACGGTTTTTTTGTCGCAATGGCCTTTGTAGCAGGCACTTGGATTATGACAATCGAATACAAGAGAAAAGAAAAACTCGGGATGATGGGTGCTGTTTACAAGGTTGTAACCATCGGAGAAAAACCCGCTGTCAAAGATTTTATTTTGACGTTTGTCGTCTCGTTTTTAATAAGTTACAAACTTGTTGAAATAATTTTCAATTACCGGGAATTTTCTGAAAACGCTCAGGATTTTTTGCTTTCGGGACGCGGAAATTTTATAGGCGGTCTGCTGATTGCAGCCGCTGCAACGTGGTATTCGTGGAACAACAAAAACAAAAAAGCCCTTCCAAAGCCTAAACAAGTGATTCTCAAAACGATGCCACACCAGTTAGCAGGAAATATTTTGGTTGTAACAGGAATTTTCGGACTTCTCGGCGCAAAACTTTTTCACAATTTTGAAAACTGGGACAAATTTGTAGCCGACCCGATAGGCGAATTGTTTTCTTTCAGCGGTCTGACATTTTTCGGCGGCTTGATAGTAGGCGGCTTTGCGGGCGCAATCTTCCTGAAAAAAAATCATTTGAGCAGTTTTCATACGTTAGACTCTGCCGCCTGCGGAATACCACTCGGTTATGCACTCGGACGTGTAGGCTGTCAACTCTCCGGCGACGGCTGCTGGGGCTGCGAAAACACCTCTCCTGCCCCGTCGTTTATTCCTGACTGGGCATGGTCGTCAAAATTTCCTAACAACGTCATAAACGCCGGTGTGCCGATTGACAACTGCGGTCATCAGCACTGCCATGAACTCGCGACGGCTGTTTATCCGACTTCGCTTTACGAAACCATTATGATGCTGATAATCTTTTCGTTGCTGTTTTTTTGGTTAAGACACAAAATACATCTTCCTGGAATGTTGTTCGGAACGTATCTCAGCATGCAGGGCGTTGAAAGGCTTTTGATTGAACAAATCCGCGTCAACAACAAACTCCACTTTTTTGGCATGGAGGTAACGCAGGCTCAAATCATAGCGACATGTTTGATTATCAGCGGTTTGACTGTCATTTTCTTAACATGGAAATACCGCGGAAAAATCACCGAAATCACCAAATACAAAGAAGAAATTCCGAAAGTCAACGCGGAAATCGTGGAGGAAATCGACTAAAAAGATTTACACGAACCCCATCCAGTGCAAAATTACCGGAGTGAAAACAGCCGTTATGATTCCGTTTAGGGTTAAACCAAGGCTTGAATACGCTCCGAAATGCGGACCGACTTCAAGGGCGCGGCTTGTTCCGACGGCATGAGCCGCCATGCCCATTGCAAAACTTTGTGAAATGGGGTTTTTAACGCCGCCGATTTTCAGCACGGCGAAACCGAAAATTGCGCCGAATATTCCCGTAAAAACCACCACGACAGCGGTCAGCGACGAAATACCGCCGAGAGAATTTGTGATTTCCATAGCAATCGGCGTTGTAACCGATTTTGAAGCCATCGAAACGGCAACCTGTCCGGAAGCCCCGAACCAATACGCCGAAAGCACCACCGAAACAATGCCCGCCACGCACCCCGCAAACGACGAAACCGCCAAAGGCAGCAGTTGTTTTTTTATAGATGACAACTGACGGTACAGCGGCACGCCAAGGGCAACAACAGCCGGTTTGAGCCAGAATTCTATCATTTTGCCGGCTTCGCTGTATTCTTCGTAAGGAATGTCAAGGCTCAGAAGGTAGCATATCAGCACGGCGATTGTTATCAAAATCGGGTTGAGGATAATCAGACCGGTTTTTTGTTGCAGTTTTTTTGAGCCGTAAAAAACCGCAAACGTTATAAAAAGCAGAAAAAAATTATTTTTCAGGAACTCCATTTTTGTCAGATTTATGTTTCAAAAGTTTTCGCATTAACTGGTGCGTATGACCGGAGACAATCAGCACAACAACCGTACTGATGACAGTTGCGGCAATTATCGGCAGCAGTTCGGCTTTAATCAGATCGAAATAAAGCATCAAAGCCACTCCCGGCGGCACAAAAAAGAATCCGAGATTGTCAAGCAGAAATTTACTTATCTTGCTGACACTCTCCAACTTAACCCACTTCAATTTCAAAGCGGCAGTCAGCAGCACCATTCCGATTATGCACGAAGGCAGTTTTATGCCGGTGATATAGACAGTGAGTTCGCCAAGTGCCAAAAAACCGAAAATTATCAAAAACTGTTTAAGCATGATTTCGTTTTTTTTTAACCGCACAAAAGTACACAAAAATCCCGCGCCTAATTACCTCTCAATACAAACGTCATATAAAAATAATGTCAAGTGCAGAGGAAATTAATGTTTCAACAAAGCCGCAGTTTGGAAGGAAAGGATTTTTTGAGTAACTTTGGAGCGTGAAACAAAGTTTTTCGGTTATGGAATCTCAAATTATAGAATACAAAGAGTCTTGGCGCGAGGAATACGTCAAATGGATTTGTGGTTTTGCCAACGCGCAAGGCGGAATTATATATATCGGCATCAGAGACGACGGGACGGCGTGCGGCGTGGAAAATGCAAAGAAACTTTTGGAAGATATTCCTAACAAAGTGCGCGATATGCTCGGACTTATTGTCGATGTGGATTTGATAAAGAAAGACGGCAAGGACGTTATCAAAATAACCGTCCCAGAAAATCCGTATCCAGTCAATTACAAAGGTGAGTACCATTACCGCACCGGCAGCACAAAACAACTGTTGCAAGGGACTGCGCTTACAAATTTCCTCTTGAAAAAAACGGGCATAAAATGGGATGCCGTACCGCTCGAAAGAGTTTCCATTGACGATTTGGACAAAGAAAGTTTCGATATTTTTTATCGTGAGGCGGTGCGCAGCGGACGTATGAGCGAAGACGATTTGAAACTTTCGCGGCACGATCTTTTGGAAAAACTCAACCTCTTGGAAAACAACTATTTAAAACGAGCCGCAGTGCTTCTTTTTCACCGCAATCCCGAAAAATGGATTACAGGTTCGTTTGTAAAAATTGGTTTTTTCATAACCGACGACGACCTCCGCTATCAAGACGAGATACACGGCTCGTTGATGATTCAGGCGGAAAGGGTCATCGATTTGCTCTACACAAAATACCTTACGGCGGATATTTCATACGACAATATCACGCGCATCGAACGCTATCCGTTCCCAAAAGACGCGGTGCGCGAGGCTGTTTTCAATGCGTTGATACATCAGGATTTTTCGGCGGGGATTCCTGTGCAGATAAGCGTCTATAAAGACCGTCTTTACATCAGCAACGACTGCGTTTTTCCAGAAAAATGGACGGCAGAAACCTTAATGCAAAAACACCGTTCAATGCCACATAATCCCGACATCGCCAACACTTTTTATCGTGCGGGCTTTATCGAGAGTTGGGGACGCGGCATCGAAAAGATTTGCAACCTTTGTCGCAATCACAATATTCCTGTCCCGACATATACGGTTCACGACGCGGATATTATGATGATTTTTAAAACAAATGTCCCCAATAATGTCCTCAATGTCCAAGGAAATGACCCAAATGGACCTAATAACGGACCTAATAATGGACCTAATCTTAGAAAACTTACAGACCGACAATGTGCACTGTTAAGATTATTTGCCCAAAACGAAAAAGTAACATTAGACACACTTACAAAAGAACTAAATGCGGGCAGAACAACAATCAAACGCGACATTGCACAACTCAAAGAGATGGGTTTGCTTGTAAGAGAAAACGGTACACGGGGATTTTGGATTGTAAAACTCAACGAGAAATAAACACAATGGAACCACTCAAAAATAATTGACAATTCCAAAAAATTTTATACCTTTGCAAATTAAAAAAACTAAATAAGAAAATGGATTACGCAAAAATATGCCGCGAGGTAGAAAATGCCGCTCAAAAAGCAGCACAATATATAAAAAACGAACGCCAAAAATTCGATGCCTCAAAAATCGAAGTCAAAGGCAAAAACGATTTTGTCTCTTACGTTGACAAAACCTCTGAAAAACTGCTCGTTGAAGAACTTTCTAAAATCGTTCCCGAAGCAGGCTTCATCACCGAAGAAGGCACAAAAAAAGAAGTCAAAACCCTTAACTGGATTATCGACCCGCTTGACGGCACAACAAATTTCATTCACGGACTCTGCCCGCATTGTGTCAGCATCGCTTTACAAAACAACGGCAAAACCGTTGTCGGAGTGGTTTTTGAAATCGGACTCCAAGAATGTTTTTCGGCATATCTCGGCGGCGGCGCATTTCTTAACGGAAAAAGCATAAAAGTCTCTGACAAACAGACACTAAAAGATTCACTCGTCGGAACGGGCTTTCCGTACTCTGATTACAGCAAACTTGACGGCTTTATGAAGTCGATGGAGTTTATGATGCGCAACACACACGGAATGAGACGTTTAGGCTCGGCGGCAACAGACCTAGTTTATGTCGCTTGCGGAAGACTTGACACTTTTTATGAATACGGTCTCAGCCCTTGGGACGTAGCGGCAGGCGCGTTTATCGTTGAAGAGGCGGGCGGCAAAGTTTCAGACTTTTCTGGAAAAGACAACTATATATTCGGAAAAGAAATCGTCGCTGCCAACGGATTGGTTTTCAACAAGTTTTTGGAGAACATTAAATCGTTTATGAATTGAAAACATCTCTTGTAATATTGAATTGGAACGGCGAAAATTTTTTGCGCGATTACTTACCGTCAGTCATAAAACACACTTTAAACGCTGACACAGAAGTAGTTGTAGCGGACAACAATTCGTCAGACGATTCATTATTATTGTTGGAAAAAGAGTTTCCGAGCGTAAAAACTATACGTCTTGACAAGAATTACGGTTTTGCCCTCGGTTACAACAAAGCGTTAGCGCAAATCACTGACAGCGAGTATTTTGTGCTTTGCAACAGCGATGTTTTACTAAAATCCGACGCTGTTAGTCCGATAATAAAATTAATGGATTCCGACAAGGAAATAGCAGCGTGTTGTCCGAAAATAAAAGCCCTGAAAAATCCCGAAATGTTTGAATACGCGGGCGCAGCAGGCGGTTTTATTGACAAATTCGGCTATCCGTTTTGTAAAGGCAGAATTTTGGACACCGTTGAAAAAGACGAAAACCAATACAACGAACTTCAAGAAGTTTTTTGGGCTTCGGGCGCGTTTTTGGTGATCAGGGCAGAAATTTTTAGAAAAGTCGGCGGCTTTGACGAAAATTTTTTCGCACACATGGAAGAAATCGACCTCTGCTGGCGAATAAAAAATCTCGGCTACAAAATTATGTATTGTCCTGAATCTGAGGTTTTTCACTTAGGCGGCGGAACTCTTGAACAAGGTAATCCGAGAAAACTTTTCTTGAATTACCGAAACTCGCTAAAAATGCTTGTCAAAAACCTTGAACCGAAAAAATGCTTTTGGACAGTTTTTATGCGAATGATTTTGGACGGACTTTCGGCGGGAGTTTATTTGTTGCAACGGAAATTTTCTTTTTTTGGGGCGGTTTTGAAAGCGCATTTCGCGTTTTACAAATCCCTGCCGAAACTGCTAAAACAAAGAAAACTGTTAAAAAAGCAGGTAAAGAATTATAAACATAAAGAAATTTACTCAAAAAGTATAATTTTTGAATATTTCATAAAAAAACGGAAAAAATATTTTGAATTAGAAAATGTCAAATAAAATAGTCATAATTCCGACATACAAGGAAAAGGAAAATATTGAAAGCATAATCCGCGTGGTTTTTGCGTTGGAGGAAAAATTCGACATGCTAATCATCGACGACAACTCCCCCGACGGTACGGCGGACATAGTTAAAGGCTTGATTCAGAATGAGTTTTCTGACAGGCTTTTTATAATTGAACGTCCCGGAAAATTAGGACTCGGAACGGCTTACATAACCGGGTTCAAATGGTCGCTCGAACACAACTACGATTACATTTTTGAGATGGACGCCGACTTTTCGCACCCGCCTGAGAAGTTAATTGACCTTTACAACGCCTGCGCAAAAGACGGTTTCGACATGTCAATCGGCAGCCGTTATGTTTCGGGCGTTAACGTTGTCAACTGGCCTTTGGGACGTGTTTTGATGAGTTATTTCGGCTCTAAATACGTGCGCATGATAACCGGCATGAAAATCATGGACACGACCGCCGGATTCAAATGTTACACCCGTAAAGTATTGGAAAACATCGACTTGGACAAAATCAAAATGAAAGGTTACGGCTTTCAAATCGAGATGAAATTCACCGCTTGGAAAAAGAAATTCAAGATAAAGGAAGTGCCGATAATTTTTACCGACCGCAAACAGGGAACATCCAAAATGAGCGGAGGCATATTTGGCGAGGCTGTTTGGGGCGTGCTGAAAATGAAGATTTCAAGTTGGTTCAAAAAGTACTGAAATTAATTAAACATTGTTAACCGTTAAACGATTGTATTGTTTTTTTGCGTTACTTTGTAAACTGAAAACATAAAATTTAAAAGAGATGAAAAGAATTTTTTTATTTTTGCTGACTTTGATTCTGCCTGCGGCGGTGTTTGCGCAAGGGTATGAAATCGAAGTGAAAATCAACCACGTTGTCAACGACACACTGATTTTAGGCCACCATTTCAACGAAAGGCTTATCCCCGACGACACCGTTATAACTGATAAAAACGGCTACGGAGTTTTCAAAGGCAAAGAAGCCCTGCCCACGGGTATGTATTTTATTTTCTTGCCGAAAAAAACGTATTTCGATTTCCTCATCGACCAGAAAGAAGGCGAAAAATTCTATATTGAAAACGACACAACCGATTTCTTAAAACACGTTGTTGTCAAAAACAGCCTTGAAAACCAGGTGTTTATGGACTATCAAAAATTCCTCGGCGAAAAACAGAAAGAGTTTGCCGACCTGAGGAAAGAATACGAAAAAGTCAAAGGCAAAGAGGCTAAGGAGCAGGAAATCCTTGAAAAGGAAAAAGCCATCAACAAAGAAGTCGAAGACAAATATCAGGCTCAAATCGCACAGTATCCCGATATGTTTTTCTCAAAATTTTTGACGGCGACACGCGATGTTGTTGTCCCTGAGAATATTACAGACCAAAGGGAAAGATATTTCTGGTACAAGGCGCATTATTTTGACAATTTTGACGTCTCAAACGGCGCACTTCTCCGCACGCCGATTTACCAGCCAAAAATCGAAAGATACATCGACCAGATGGTTATCCAAATGCCTGATTCTCTGATAAAAGAGACGACGTGGCTCGTAAACAAAACCCGTCCGAAAGGCAAACTCAACGAGAAAAACGGCGAACTTTTCCGTTTTATGCTCGTGTACTTTTTCAACAAGTACGCTAAAAGCGAAAACATGGTCGCAGAAAACGTATATTGCTCACTTGCAGACATTTACATAAAAGACGCTTTTTGGGACACCGACTCTTTCAAAACCAAACTCAAAGAGAGAGTTGACAAAAAGAAAAACTGTCTTGTCGGCAATATTTCCAAAGACTTGACTATCAAACTGATACCTGATTCCAAAGAAGGCATGGAGGCTCTCCGTCCCGCAATCGAGGAACTCAAAACCAAAGGCGTTGAAATCGAAAAGGCAAAACCCGATTTTGAAGCCCGCAGAAACGACGTCGTAAAACTTCTTGACGAGTTTATCACAAAATTCGGACGGAATTATTATTCGGTTCACCAAATGCAGGCAAAGTATAAGTTGCTGGTTTTCTGGGAGCCTGATTGTTCGCATTGTAAAGAAGAATTACCGAAATTGTGTCAATTTTTCAAAGACACATTAAGCACTACGGGCTGTGAAGTTTTCGCCGTTTATATGAACAAATCTGTTGACGATTTGGCAGGAGTAAGCCGTCATATCGGAAAATGTTTTGACTTTTTGCAAGAAAAAGGCATTTACAATATTCCGGGCTGGCACAACATTTTCAACCCGTTTGACCAGTACAGAACAAATTATGACATCAATTCTACGCCGACAATTTACCTTTTGAACAAGGACAACGAAATCCTCGCAAAAAGAATTTCACACACTCAGGCATACGAGTTGATAACGATGTTGGAAGAAGAAGAAAATAAAAAATAATGAAAAAGTTTTGGTTGTCTTTGTCAGCATTATTAGTTGTAACAACTTGTTTTTCACAAGGTTACAAACTGACAATAAAGTTTTCGCACTACACGCCGCAAAAAGTAAGGCTTGCGTATTATTACGAAGAAAAGCAGTATTTGGCGGTTGATTCTGCCCCGCAGTCCGGCTCAACGGTGGTTTTTGAAGGAGACCACCCTTTGCCGGGCGGCATTTACAGCGTGATTTTGGACGGCGACAAAAACTATTTTGACATTTTAATCGACAAGGACAACCAAAATTTTACAATGAAATGTGACACCAAAAACCCGCAAAAAACAATGAAAATCACGGGTTCGGAGGTCAACGCCAGATTCTTTGATTATCAGCGCGATATGACGGCTCTTAACATTGAGCAGGCAAGAATAGACACGCTGAAAAAATACGAGAAGGACTCTTCAAAAATTCCCGGTTACGACAAGCAACTTGCCGAAATAGACTCCGCTTATCAAAAGGCTTTAAGAGAGACGATTGCAAACAACAAAGGCAATATGCTTTCGGATATGCTTGATTGTCTCAACGCGACCACTCACCCCGGCAACACGCAGTTGGAACATGTAAATTTTTCAAACGACGCGCTTTTAAGAACGCCGTTTTTTTACAAGGTAATCCGTGCGCACATTGCGCGGCACATTGAGGAAGGTCAGTACGAAATTATGCGGCAAAACGATTTGATAATCTCAAAAGCCAAAGCAAATACATCAAATTATCATTACGTAACAAGTTATCTGTTAAACTTTTACCGTTCGTTTTACAAACTTGGCATCAACGAGGTTTTTGTCCGTCTGGCGGATAAATATTTTTTGGCGGATACGGTAAAAAATCTCACAGAGGAAACCCGTCAGATGATAAAAGAACAACGGGACATTTACGCGGCATCGATGGTCGGTTCAAAAGCGGTGAATCTCCGTGTCAGAAACACGATTACGGGCGACTCTTTGAACATTTTCGACAACATAAAAGACAAACTTCTTTTACTTTTTTGGGCTAACGGCTGCGGACACTGCGACAGCGCGGAAAACGCAATCAAATTCTATTACAACGACTTGATTAACAAGAATATAACCGTAATTTCAGTAACCAATGACAAACACAGTTACGAGTCGCTGAAATACAACTCTGAAAAGAAAAATTTTCCTTGGACAGATTGTTGCGATGTTGAAAACCTTTCGCGTTACAGGGAATATTACTACGTGGTTTCAACGCCGGTTTTGTACGTCATCGACAAGGACGGTTACATAATTCACAAGACCGTCGGCGAAGACAGAATTACAGAAACCGTACAGCGGCTCAGTCAATAAGTTAAAGGATTTGCTTTTGCCTGCCAATTACAGGGACATTTTCAGGGACATTTTTGTTTTTCAGGGACATTTTCTTCTCTGTTTGCATTTACAAGGACATTAAAGAACTTACATGTTTTGATACGGGCGAAAAATTTTTCGCCCCTACAATGGCGTACAACAACGTGCATACGTGTAAATTCCAAAACCGTTTTCAACGCCTGCAATTTTTCAGGTTTGTTCTTATAACGTTTAAGGTCTTTTCGGTACTGCGTAGACGTTTTAAATGTTCTCATCTTCGTTTAATATGTCGTTAAACATTTCATCTACGTCAGTATAGACTTTTTCGGGATTTTTACCCGACCTTATCTCTTCTATTGCGGCTTTTGTTACCTCGTTAGGTTCATCGTTTGCAACATCAATTAATAACAACTGCTCCCATATTTTATTATATTTTTAACCCTTTATTTTATAATTTTCAGAAGTTTTTCTTCAATCATTGAATGAATGTTCAAATCGAACTGAAATTCCAAAATTGCAGAAAGAAGTCTGCGTTTGAAACCGTTTTTGTCAACAAGACGGATATGTTTCAACAGCAGGTTTTTCAAATCCGCAAGTTTGGTTTCGATGTCGCCGTGTCGCACTTTTGAAGAATTGCCTTTCACCGAAAGATCCATTGAGCGCAACATCGGAAACAATTTTTTCTGCTCGTATTCCAAATGCTTTTTCACCTCCGAAAAATACGACTCAAAAAACTTTTCAACCATTTTTATATCGTCCGTATCGTTGATTTCTGAAAGTTTTTTGATGTAAAACTTTATTTCAGGATAGATTTCGTCCAAATAATAACGATGGGCGTTTTCAAGAAAAACTATCATCTGAGAGATGTCGTCAGCGTTTTTCGGCTCGTAAAAATTCTGAAAATTGCCGTTGTAGAGATTGCAGAAACACGCAAAAATTTCAGGATTTATGTCCCTGAGACGGCACAACTCCTCAATAGTCAAATCGGCAACGGTAAAACCCGTGCCGAAATGCTCCATCAACAACAAAATCCTGTTGTTTTTCTCTATCAACTCATGCAACTCCATTTTAGGAGTTATAAATTCCGTATTCATAGTTTTTTAAAATTCGTCTTCGTGTTTCTTCTTTCTTAAAACCGGATTCTGTTCGGGATGGTCGTAACCCAAAATGTGAAACATTTCGTCCACAGTCTGCTCGTCCCTGTAACAATAATCCTTGAAATTTCCCGTCGTCTCGTCCCTGTAAACCACTATATGTTTCGGTGAGGGCAACAGACAGTGCTTGATTCCGCCGTAACCCGCAATCGAATCCTGATATGCGCCCGTGTGGAAAAATCCGATGTACAAAGGCTCGTTTTCGCTGCTCTTATATGACGGCAAAATCACGTGCTGGTTCATATCCTCAGAATTGTAATAGTCTGAATGGTCGCAACTTATGCCGCCGATGTTGACCCTCGTACATTCGTGGTTCCACTTGTTGATAGGCAAAAGTATAAACCTCTCGTTAGCACTCCAAGCATCGGGAATCGTGGTCATCAAAGAGTTGTCGATAATATACCAAAGTTCGGTGTCGTTTTGCTGTTTTTGGTCAAGAACCTTGAATATCACGGCGCCCGACTCGCCGACAGTGTATTTTCCAAACTCCGTAATTATATTCGGCTCCTGAACGTCCTCAGCAAGGCATGACTCTTTTAAGATTCTGACAATTTCGCGGATAATGTATTCGTAATCGTATTCAAAACCGAGTTGGTTGCGGATAGGGAAACCGCCGCCAAGGTCAAAATCTTCTAACGTAGGACAAAGTTTTTTCAGTTCGATGTATTTTTTTACGGCTTTCTGAAACTCCGTCCAATAATAAAAACTGTCTTTTATGCCCGAATCAATGAAAAAGTGAAAGAGTTTGAGTTCGAGATTTTCGTCGCTCTGAATTTCTTTAACGTAAAAATCCGCCATTTCCGAAGCCCTCATTCCGAGCCTCGAAGTGTAATATGCCGACTGCGACTCTTCGTCAATCGCCATTCTAAGACCGATTTTGATTTTGACGTTGCTTTTGCCGGTGTATTTTTTAACGCGGGAAAGTTCGCTTTTGCTGTCAAGAACGATGATGGAATTTTCAAAACCGTCCTTTTGAAGTTTGACGATTTTTTCAACGTACTCATCGGTCTTGAAACCGTTGTGAATGATTTTCGTCTGCTTGTCGATTTGTCCGTTTTGATAAAGACAGCGGATAAGGTCAATGTCGAAACTTGACGAGGTTTCGAGTTGTACGTTGTATTTAAGTGCCTCGCTTACAACATGATAGAAGTGGCAGCACTTGGTACAGTAACAATATTCGTATTTGCCCGAATAGTTGTTGTTTTTGATGGCGCGGTTAAAAAGGTTTTTAGCGCGTTTTATTTGCTCGCCTATTCTCGGCAGATACATAAGGCGGAAAGGCGTACCGTACTTTTCAATCAGATATTTCAAAGAAACGCCGTGAAAAGTAAGATAACCGTCATGAATGTCAAAACCGTCCTGCGGAAAATAATAACTCTGCTCTATTAAATCAAAATATGTGTTCTTCATTTTTTACGTTAAAAATTACGGCTCAAAAGTACTAACTATTTTTTGTTTTAAGGAAAATTTTGAGTTATTTTTTTTGTGTTAAATGCTGATTTTTTTATTAATTTTGCCGAAAAAAGTTAAGGTATGAAAAAGACACTTTTTATTATATTATTTTCGGCGGTTTTGCCGCTTTCCGGATTTTCACAAGTCCAAGTCAATCACGAGTATAAAACCGAAAAATCAGTAACTTATTTTGAAAAGAGCGAAATCAAAATGTCCGAGGGCTATCTGACCGACGGTCAGCAGCACGGCAAATGGACCTACTATTATAAAAACGGCAAAGTCTACCGCGAAGTGGAGTTTTTTATGGGCACGATTAGCGGCCGTGTAACCTACTACTGGGAAAACGGCAAAGTCCAGAGCGACGGCTATATCTACAACAGCAAGTTAAACGGCTTATACAAAGAATATTACGAAGACGGAACTTTATTAAAAGAAGGTAAATACGCCGACAACAAAAAAGATTCCATTTGGAAAACTTTCAACATTGTAGGCCGGCTAAAACTAAAAGAAGACTGCGACAAAGGCGTCTGCAAAGTTGTTGAGGCTTTTGACAATTCGGGCGTTCAAATGGTTAAGGACGGCAACGGCAAATTCAAAGAGTACTTTCCCGACGAAAAAACCGTCAGCGAAGAAGGCTGTTACAAAAACGGCTTAAAAGACAGTCTTTGGACAACCTATTACAGCAACAAAAACACCGCCTCAAAAATCACTTACAAAAAGGGCGAGCCGACGGGCAAAATCCTGACTTTTTACGAAAACGGCTCTAAACGCAGCGAAGAACAGGTTGAAAACGGCGAATACTTGGTATGGTATCCCGAAGGCGGAATAAAATCCAAAGGCTTTATGAAAAACTCCTTAAAAGACAGTCTTTGGAGCAGTTATGACGAAAAAGGCGGTTTGTTGTCGGAAATAAATTACAAAAACGGCGAAAAAAACGGACACGCAATCTGGTACCGTTACGACACCACAAACAAAAAACAGCCGAAACTCGTAAAATATTACGAGGGCGATTTCAAGTCTGACGTTCAGACGGGACACTGGATTTATTATCAGTCAGACGGCACGTTAGGCAACGAAGGCGAATACGCAAACGGCAAAATGTCAGGCGTTTGGACGTGGTATTATGACGGGGTAAACGTTTGGAAAAAAGGCGTTTACAAAGACGGCGAAAGAAACGGAGAATATACTGTTTACTTTGAAAACGGCAAAGTTTATTATACAGGAATATTTGTCAACGGCAAAGAGGAAGGTCTTTGGAAACGCTGGTTTGAAAACGGCAAACCTGAAATTCAGGGCTGTTTTCACGACGGCAAAATGGATTCCGTTTGGAAAGAGTGGTTCAGCAACGGCATCTTAAAATACGAAATCAACTACAAAAACAACCTCAAAAACGGCGTTGTGATTTATTACGACGAAACGGGACAGAAAACCTCCATTCAGACTTTCAAGGACGGTGTTCTTCACGGCAAGTTTACGCAGTTCAACGAAACGGGCATTCCGGTAATTGACGGCAGTTACCTCTACGACAAGAAAGACGGCGAGTGGCTCTACCGTCAGGCCGACCAGAAAATTCTCAGAAAAGAATATTACAAAAACGGCAGACCGTCAGGCACCTGGCAGGAGTTTTACCCTAACGGCAACCCTCAGAGCCAGAAGAGTTTCAACAAAAACGGCGTTCTTGAAGGCAAGTTCATAAAATACGACCGTTACGGGAAAGTAACCTACGAGGCTGTCTACACCGACGGCAAACTCTCAAAAGTAATTCAACAACAGGGACAACAAGGACAACAATATTAATAAAAAGATAATGAAAAATATTAAAATTGCACTTGACGGACATTCGTCATGCGGAAAAAGCACCTTGGCAAAACAACTTGCCGCGCATTACGGTTTTTTGTTTATTGACACCGGCGCAATGTACAGAGCGGTAACGCTTTACGCCTTGAAAAACGGCATTGTATCCTTCGACGACAAAATCGACGAAGACAAACTGAGGGAAAGTATGGGGAAAATCGAGATTGCTTTCAAAAGGGTTGACAATCAAAACCATACGCTTCTTAACGGTGAAGACGTTGAAAAAGAAATCCGTCAGTTGGAAGTTTCAAAACGGGTTTCAAAAATTTCGGCAATCGCTTTTGTAAGGGAAAAACTTGTGGATTTTCAGCGCAGAATTTCTGAAAATTCGTCAGTCGTAATGGACGGCAGAGACATCGGAACGGTGGTTTTTCCGAATGCGGAAGTCAAATTTTTTGTTACGGCAAACGCCGACGTAAGGGCAGAGCGCCGTTACAAAGAACTTTTGGAAAAAGGCGAAAAGGTTGATTTCGAGCAGATTAAGCAGTCTGTCATCACCCGCGACAAATTGGATTCGGAGCGCGAGGTTTCGCCCCTTAGAAAGGCAGACGACGCAATCGTGCTTGACAACTCTTTTATGACAAGAGAGGAGCAGTTTGAATTTGCAAAAAACATCATCGACAAAGTTTTAAAATAAATGATTGTAGAGATTGACGAAAATGCCGGTTTTTGTTCCGGCGTAACAAACGCTATCAACAAGGCGGAGGCGGAAATTTCCGCTTCCGGCTCGCTTTTTTGTTTGGGCGAAATGGTTCATAATCAGGAAGAAATGTCAAGACTTGAAAAACTCGGCATGAAAACCGTAACCTACCGTGAGTTTGAAACATTTTCTAACTGCACCGTCCTAATCCGCGCACACGGCGAGCCGCCCGAAACTTACGCCTTGGCTAAAAAAAACAATATTTCGTTAATCGATGCCACCTGCCCGATAGTGCTCAGGCTGCACAAAATCATTTATCAAAACTCCATCGAAAATCCTGACTATCAAACCGTTATCTTCGGTAAAAAAGACCACGCAGAAGTCGTAGGTTTAGTCGGACAGGTAGGCGGAAAGGCGGTTGTAATTTCCAAAGAAGAAGAAACCGACAAAATCGACTTTACAAAAAGCATTTTTCTGTATTCGCAGACGACGATGAACGTTCACGATTACGAAAAAGTTGCCGAAAAAATCGAAAACCGTCTGAAAGCCGTTTCCCCTGAAAAAGTTTTCAAAAAATTCAACACGGTGTGCCGCTCGGTCTCAAAACGCGAAGAAAAACTCTCGGAATACGCCAAACAGTTTGACGCAGTTTTGTTTGTAGCCGGCAACAATTCCTCAAACGGAAAATACTTGTTTTCAACATGTAAGGCCTCAAATCCGAAGTCGTATTACATCTCTTCGGAAAGCGATTTAACGCCCGAAATGATAAAAGGCGTTGAAAGGCTCGGCATTACCGGTGCCACTTCAACACCTAAATGGCTGCTAAGGCTCATCGCGGAAAAAGCCGCAAAACTCTAATAATTATCGGCGTCAAGTCTGCCGATTTTTTTGCCTTTGTCGTTATAAACGGTTGCTTTGCCGGTGCGTTTGCCTTTTTTGTATTTGCATTGGTAACGCATTTTTCCGTTTTCATAATAATAAGTGCAGTCGCCGTTGCGCTGATTGTCTTCGTAATTGATTTTTGCCTTGATGTTGCCGTTGTTGTAATATTCGATGTAAAGTCCGTCCAACTCGTCGGCGTTGTAGTTTGCCTCGGCGATAAGTTTCTGTGCGGGCGAATCCTTGTAAAAATATGCCGTACCGTTCAACATGCCGTACTGATAATTTGCAGAGACAAAAAGATTGCCGCTTTCGTAATACGTGCGCCAGATTCCGTTTGCTTTTTTGCTGTAAACATTGCCTTCAAAATGCGGCTTCATAATGCTGTCAAACATCACTTTGTAAGGTCCGTCTTCGAGGTTTTCGTCATCAAGCACCACTTTAAATTTCAAAGAATCAATATCTTCTACACTAAGCGAACTTTCAGCCAAACCTTCCGCCAAAAGTGCCGCATCCTCAGAAAGTGCCGCCGTATCATACTGCACGGCAAACTTGGTCTTAAACAAGCCGTTGCCGTTAACAAGTTGAAAACCAAGCCGCGCAAAATTGTTAATCAATTCTTTGTTTTTTTCGATGTCGGCTTTTTCTTGCGGCGTTGAAAATTTCACAAAGTTTTCGTAAAGTCTCGGTGTCTGAATAAAAGCCGTAACATTGGATTTTTTGTCAAAACAATCTCTGAAATTTTCAAATTTTTGAGACTTTATCATAACCCTGCCTTGAATGTAATCATCAATAATTTGTTTTAAAACTTCCTGCGAATTGGCAAAAACCGCAAAGTCCTCAATATAAGTAAAATACGGCTTTTCAACTTTGGCAAACAACCGTCCGAAAAACATCTTGAAAAAGCCTTTTAAACCAAGATACTGAATCTCGAAATTGCGGTATTTTTCGGTTTTGAATTTCAGCGGGGTGCGCTTGTTAAGGTGTTCGATGATGTTTCCGAGGTGCGCTTTTGCCGACGAAATATTGTCGGAATGGATTAAGACGGCTGCGTCAATGTCCCTTGATTTTTCGCTGAGGGGACGCAGTTTTGCAATCGTTATCTCCTGCCCTATCCATGAAAGAAAATCGTCTTTTATGCTGATTCCCAATAACTTTTCAGCGAGGGCAATATTTTTTTGCATATCCTCATATTCCTTGGCATTGCCTCTGGTGTATTCTGCAATAAGCGCATCATAAAAAGTTTTGAAATCGCTGAAATTAAGACTGAAATAAAGCGCAGTCTGATTGGAAATAATTTCGTATGCTCTTGATTTTCCGGGGCTTACCGACGAAAACGCCCTCAAATAAGAATAAACCGAGTCAAGTGAAGTTCTGCCCGAAAGTTCTATCTGGTCGTCAAAAAGTTCGAGATTCATCACCGAATATACAAGCGACTGACAAAGCATATCCAAACCTTCGGATTTTTCGGCAGAATATAATGAATAAATCTTGTCTAACTGCTTAAAATTGACGAAAAGTTTAACATCGTTGCCGCCCGAAAGTTCGCTTGTAACAAACTCAAAATTTTGGTTTTCAGCCCAGTAGCCGCTGTTGAAATTCTTCAAAACTTTTTCAACAACCGGTTTGTCAAGACTGATAATCAAGATGTTGTCAGCCAAAGTGATATGAATCTGAAACGTTTTGTCGGTTTTGTCGGTAAGGGTTACAATTTCATATTTTTCGTCGGAAGAAACCTGAAAAAACGTCTTTTGAAGGCTGTAACCGCTAAGAAGTTTAAACGACTGTGAAATTTCCTCGTAATACTTTGAAAATTCTTGCAAATCAATAATATACGCCATATCCCAAGTCTCGTCAGGAGTTTTCATTCCGCAGGCTAAAAGTTCGCGGTTTTCGAGAATTTTTTTCGTAACGGCGTTATCTTTCAAAAAGCCGTCAACGGTCTCGATGTCTTCGTTTAATTCTGCAAAATACTCCGTCGTTTTGAGATATTCCCAAAAACGGCTTTTGCTGAGATTGTTCCACGCTTTTGAAAGGTCGCTTGTCTGCGCCACAAAAAAAGCATCATCAGGTACGGCAGCAAAAGCGTTGACCGAGTACCCGTTTTTAAAATACTTGTGATAAGCCACGTACCCCCCGACGGAAAGTACCATCAAAAGGATTACGAAAAGAAAAATTTTAAAAAATTTCATAAAGCATTTCCTCTTTTTAAAAAAAACAACGCGCAAAAATACATCAAAAAAATCAGAAATAAAAAAACACAAAAAAAATTGTTTTTCAGAAAAAAAATTACAAACTTTACGGCGGAATTTTTAGGTTAAGAAAAATGAACATAAAACACAATACGTCACTATTGGTTTTGGTGATGTTTTTTGCTGGTTTCCACACCGCTTACAGCCAAAACAGCGAAGCCGAAATGCATTTTAAGAAGGCTAAGGCTCATAGCGAAAAATACGAATATTCTCTTGCCAACGACGAGTTTAAGGCGGCAATCAGGACTTGCGACACGGTCAACAACAAGCGTCTTTTAGGCGACTGTTACAACAGTTACGCCAACAACCTGACGAGAATCAACGACTACAACCTCGCCTCGGAATATTACAACAAGGCTTTGCACGTCTTTTTTGAACTGAACGACACGGTAAAAATCACCGACGTATACCGCAACATGGGCAAACAGTGCGTAAGTTTCCACCTTTACGAGACGGCGGATTCTTATTACTCGTATGCTTTCAGGCTGGACTCTGCCGCAAACGACAAATATGCCCTCAGCCTTGACTTTTTTCAGACGGGAAAATCGGATTACAACCAGTTTTTGGACTTAGATTCGCTTGAACTTTTGCTTTCGGGCTTGAACAAGGTGAAGACGGCGCACAAACTTGCCCTGAAAACCGACACCACAAACCTCTGCATCGCAAACTGCATGGAACAGTTGATGCTGATTTACACCAATTACGCCGCTCTTTCTCAGGGCAGAGACCGTCAAAAACTGCTTGACTCGGCAAAATATTTTTACGCCGAGGCTGAAAAACTAAGCGGAGGCAAAATTCCCGTAATCTTGGATATTTGCAGCGCAAACTTCAAAAGCATAGAAGGCAACTCAAAAGAGGCAAAAGACAAGCTCTCGGAGTTGGAAAAACGTTTTGATGAAGACCCCGTAAAATACAACCGTTACCGCGCATTTCTCTACCGCTCAATGATTTGGGTCTTGAAAACAACCGGCAACTACAAAGAGGCGGTGGAATATTCCGAGAAATTCCGCGACGTGGAAGAATCCACCTACAACAGGGAGTTTGCCGTAAAATCAACCAAAGCCTCAGCCGAGGCGGAATACGGAGAGTTAATCCGTCAGAGAGAAGAGGCTGAGCAAGAACAGAAAATGATTCAGGAAGAGGCGACAAAGCGTCAGAGAATGATTACATGCTTTTTTGCTGTTTGTATAATTTTGGCAGGTTTGTTGGCTTTTATCATTTGGAAAGGTCTCCATAAAAAGCGCAAAAACAACGAACTTTTGGCAAAACAAAAAGCCGAAATATCTCAGAAAAACAACGAGTTGAAACAACAAAACCAGAAAATTATGTCGCAAAGGGACGAAATTATGGCTCAAAGAGACGAAATCGAGTCGCAGAGAAGCCAACTTTCGGAGGCTAACTCGCGAATAACGGCAAGTATCCGTTACGCGCAGAGAATACAGACCGCCGCCGTTCCGTCAGAGGAGATGATGAACAAGATTTTCGGCGACTGCATGATTTTTTGGCGTCCGCTCAACATCGTATCAGGCGACTTCTACTGGGCAACCCAAACCGGTGAATATAAACTCGTTACAGCAGCCGATTGTACAGGACACGGTGTTCCGGGTGCATTTATGAGTATGCTCGGAGTCTCCACCCTTAACGACATTGCGGCACAAAAAAACATCGAAAGCGAAACCATCACCGCCGCCGGAATCCTCAACGAGTTAAGGGACAAAATCATCGCGGCACTCCGTCAGAGCGGACCTCAGAGGGAAACTCAGGACGGTATGGACATGGCTCTCTGCATTATCAACCGCAGCAAAAACGAACTTCAATACGCCGGCGCAAACCGTCCGCTGTGGTACATCAAAAACGGCGAACTCATAGAATACAAAGCCGACCGCATGCCGGTAGGTTTCCATATCAGAAAGACGGGACTTTTTACAAACCACATCATACAAATAGAGGACGGCGACACGGTTTATATGTCCTCTGACGGTATTGCAGACCAGTTTGGCGGTGAAACGGGCGTAAGCAAATTCGGCACAAAACAGTTGAAAGAACTTCTTGTGAAGATTTCTTCACTGCCATTTAAATCGCAGAAAGAAGTTCTCGAACAGTCAATAGACGGTTGGAGAGCCGCATCTAACCCGGAGAATCCCGCGCCGCAGTTGGACGACCAGATTTTGTTGGGCTTAAAATTTTAAAAACATGAAAAAACAAATAAAACACATACTGCTGTTTCTTGTTTCGTTGTCTTTTTTTGCCTGCCACGAAAAAGACGACCCGAAAAACGAGTACATAATTTCTGACTGGTATCCGATAGAAATGAACATTTACGTTCAGGACAAAGACGGAAAAGACCTCTTGGACAACACCTCGGCAGATTTTGTCGGACACGACCTGACACTTTCATACAAGGACAAGACCTACCGTATTCTCTTAAACAAAGACTATGCGGCGACCTTTCACGGACTTGTATTAATGCAGGATCTTAAAACCGGCAAATACTACATATATTTCGGCGAGTTGGAAGGCTATGCCGAATATGACGACGACTTTACAATCACTTGGAAAGACGGTTCAAAGGACGTTATACATTTTTACCGCAAGATTACCGGCTCTCTGGACTCCGACGACAAATGGCTCTTGAACGGCGAAGACACAGACCAGGCGCGTCCTTACGGAATTTTTACCATCATAAAATAAAATGAGATTTGTGCCTGAAATACTTCTGACGTTTTTGGTTTGTCTGAGTCTGAATGTTGAGGCTCAGATGGAAACTTTTGTTACGGAGGCGGGCATGGGTTATTCCAAAACCTCTGTCAACACGGCGATTTTCCGTCAAAACGCGCTTACAACCTTCCGCGACACACAGTTTATAGCGTATTACGACAATTCGGGACACATAATTTTAGGCAAGCGGAAAATCAATCCGAAAGGCTTTTCCACAGAAAAATTCATTTTGGAAAAAACGCCGCTGAAAATGACAAGACCTCACGATGCGCACAACGTCATCAGCATAGCCGTTGACGGGGACGGTTTTTTGCATTTGTCTTTCGACCAGCACAATTCACCGCTGAGATACTATAAATCAGTTGCGCCTTACAGTCTTAAAATGCAGGAAATCAAGCGCATGCTAACAAACCCGGAGGCAAAAGAATACGATGTTACGTATCCTGAGTTTTATAATTTTTCAAACGGCGATTTGCTTTTTGTCTGCCGCTCCGCCGGCAACTCCTCGGCTGTCAACTATTACGACACCAAAGAAAAAACATGGCGCATGGTTGCAAAAAACCTGTTTGAAAACAACGTTATGCTCCGCGCATACTGGCAGATTACGGTTTCGGAAGACGATGTTATACACCTTTCGTGGCTCTGGCGCGAGATAAGTTACGACCCTAACACCAATCACGGCATATATTACGCAAAATCAGCGGATTACGGTAAAACTTGGCAGACAATAGACGGTGATACGATACGCCCCGTTTTTTTACGTCAAAAATTAAAACCAATAAAAGCGATTCCTGTAAACACAAACCTCATCAACCAGACTTCTATGACAGCGGACAAATTAGGACGCCCTTACATTGCGACGTATTACAGAGGCGAAGACAGCATAACCAACTATCATTTAATCTATTACGACGGCAAAGAGTTTCAGGACATAACCGTCGGACAAAGAAAAACGGATTTTCAGTTGTCAGGAATAGGAACTTTGTCGATTCCGATTTCAAGACCGCGACTTATCACCGACGGCAAAAAAATTTACTTTTTTTGCCGCGACAAGGAGCAGGGCTCAAAAATCGGAGTTTATTACGCACAGTTAACCAAAAAAGGCGTAAAACCTTTCCGTTATGAGAACTTGACGGAAGAGAGTTTTGAGGCTTGGGAGCCGTGTCTTGACACCGAACTGTGGAAAACCCAGAAAAAAATACACCTTTTCGTCCAAAAAACTTTCCAAAAAAACAACGAAGGCATCAGGGACGAAAAGCCGACAATGGTAAAAGTATTGGAAATTAAAAACTGAGAAAAAATTATGTTGGAAGAAAAAGTAAAATTCAAATGCTTTGACTGCAAAGCGGTTTTTGAAAAGCATTTTTTTGAGACTCTGCACACCTCTCTTATAAGGTGTCCTGAGTGCGGCGGCTACAACGTAAAAAATATGAAAGATTACAGCGTTATCGCCGATTTTTTGAAGAATATTAACAAAAAAAACATAATATAAAGACCCCGTCTGACGTTAGAAGGTTAAGTATTTTTATAACTTTAACGAAAATCGGCAATGTCAAAAATTGTTTTTTCCATAATATTCTTACTCGCAGTATGTCTTAACGCAAAGGCTCAAAACACCGCCTCGCAACAGCATTACGGACATTTGAAGGTCGGGGAAAACTCACCCAACATTGTATTGAAAGATATTAATGCAAATGAAACCTCGCTTTCGTATCTGAAAGGCAGATATATTTTAGTGCAGTTTTGGGCTTCGTGGTGCAAACCGTGCCGCGTGGAAAACCATATCATCAAAAACACGTATTCGCAGTTTAAGGACAAAAAATTTATGAACGGCGACGAGTTTCTTGTGCTCAGCGTTTCTTTGGACGAAGACCCCGCTAATTGGAGACGCGCCGTCCATGAAGACAACATTTACGAATTTGTCAACGTAATTGATTCACAAGGCGTTGACTCCGACATTGCAAAACGTTACAATGTAAGTTCTATTCCGGCAAACTTTCTTCTTGACGGAAGCGGCAGGGTTATCGCTAAAAATTTCCGCGCAAACGAACTTGACGAAATCCTGAAAACATTTGCAAATTAGACTTTTATGCCGATAAGCAGTTGGTCGTCAACTTGACGCATATAAACCTCAGCCGTGGAATCGCCGGAAATGTCAGTAGTTGTCCAATAAAACATTGTTTCTTCAATTTCCTGATATTGGGTTTGAAAATCATCGGCAGAAATCATCTCTAAAAGTTTTTTCAGACGTTTTTCGCCGAATTTCATTTTGCCGGTTTTACCGCCAAACTGATCGGTGATTCCGTCAGAAAACGTGTAAACCGTTTCACCTTTTTCATATTTGACAATATTGTTGGTAAACTTGCCGCAAAAGTTAAAATCCATACCCGTAGAAAAACCGTCCGGCTCTATACAGCGGATTCCGTTCTTTCCTGAAATCCAAAGCGGACGGTTTGCGCCCGCGTATTGAAGTTCGCCTTCTCGCTTGCCCAAAATGCAAATAGACATATCTATCGTATCGTTTTGAACCGATGAATCTTCTTTTTGATGAAGCGATGTAATGATTTTTTGGCGCATGTCCTCCAAAATGTCAGAGGCAAGAGTGTCCTTGTTTGACAAATCCCTGTGCGTTACGATGTCGTTCAAGGACGAAATGCCGAGCATACTCAAAAAGCCGCCCGAAATGCCGTGTCCCGTACAGTCTGCCGTAACAAGCACGCGGATTTCAGGAGTTTTCAAAGCCCAGTAAAAGTCGCCCGAAACCACTTGAAGGGGCTTAAAATAAACCAAGCACTCTCCGAAACAGTCCTCCAAAATCTCCCTTGACGGAATAAGCGCGGTCTGAATTTCCTGCGCCCTGAAAAGCGAATAATGCAGGCTTTGGTTAAGTTTTATGAACTTTCGTTTCTTGGCTTGAAGTTGCAGTTCCTCGGAAAGGAACTCTTTTCTCAGCGACAAAAATTCCGCCTTTTGACGGCTCAGCATTTCGTTTTGGGAATTGATGTTTTCACTCTGCTGTTTTAGGAGTTCGTTGATTTTGGTCTGCTCGTAAAAAACCACCCAGATATACACGACCACCGCCGCAAAAACCAAAACAATCAAAAGCAAATACTTGTTGATAATTTCCTTTTCACGCAACTTTTGGTCAAACAATGCCTTATTTCTCTCAAAATCAAGTTTCTTAGCGTACTCGCTCTTGTCAAAATCCTCCTTAGCCTGAATACGCCCTACTTTGGAGGCTAAATCAAAATTATAACGCTTCAAATTGGAAATTATCAATAAATCAATATATTCCATTTCCGCTTTGTAGTCATTTATCAAACGAGAATACATTATCATCACCTTATAATAATACAAGCCGAAACGCAACTGCCTTACGGGATTGTTTTCCATAAAAGAAACCAAATATTCGATTTCTTTTTCAGCATGCGGAATATCTTTTTTTAACAGGAAATAAATTGCAGAGGTATAACCCGCCAAAAACTTTTTCTCCTCGGAGGCAGTTTTTTCTGCGTAAAATCTGCAAATTTCGGAATATTTGCGGCAACTGTCAAGATATTCTTCCCTAAGTTCCGGTTTTAAGATTTTTAACTGCGACGCCTCGCAGTAAGCAAGCGCGATACGCTCAATAATGCGGCTTTTCAGCATAACGGCAGGACGGTTTTTCAACTTTGCTAACGCCCTTTGATACCAATGCACCGACGAAAAAAGATAACTTCTGTACTTATCAGGATCGGTAAAATGATATAGATAATCATAATACCCAAAATACATCAAATCTTCTGCCGCACCTTCTTCATACTTCTGAAAATCAATCTGATACGCTTTTCTGATATAAACAGCACCCATATCAAAAAATCCGTATTCCATACAAAAAGTGCCAAGTGTCCTATAAGCCGAGGCAACCTCCATGTCAACTTGAAGACTATCAAAAACCCTTAACGATTCCCTACAAAAACGGTCAGCATTATAAAAATCCGACAGTCCGTAATACGTATACGCCAACTGCTTGTAACACCGCGCTTTAAAGTACGGTTCGTTGAATTTTTCGCACCGTCCCAAAACCATATACGACCAACCCAACGATTTTGAGTAATCGCCTTTATGATAATCACACCAAGAAAATAGCGAATATGCAAAAGCAATTTCTTTCTCGTTGCCGAGACTTTTCGCGATGACAGAAGCAATTTGAGCATACTTATAAATAGTATCTATATTATAATGGTTTAGACATATCTCCCTGATAATCCGAAGTTTTTCCTTGCCGGAGGTTTCCGCGTTTTCCCTTGCGATAAGGCTGTCGAGTCTCGTATCGTCAAATTCTCCCGTCTCTGAAAAACAAAGATTTGACAATAACAAAAAAACCACCGTTATGAAAAAAAACTTCCTCACAATTCAAACCCTATCATTAACTGGTCGTCAACCCTCGTGTCCTGTTTCAAGCCTTTCTGCCAGTCTTCCAAAGTCTTGACGATAACCGACTTCTGCTCCTGAAAACTCAAATCCGAAATTTGGGTAAGCAGTGCTTTAAGACGCTTTTGCGAAAATTTCAGGAGTTTTTCACCGCCTTTTCCATCGTCGGCATAACCGAAAACGTCCGTAACGCCGTCGGTAAACATATAAACTTTGTCGCCTTTTTGATACTTGAAATCATAACCCGTAAAATCCTCGTCCTGACGCTTGTCTCTTCCGATTGACATTCTGTCGGGGAAAAACTCCAAAAGTTTGCCGTCCCTTATAATCCAAACAGGACGCATCGCACCTGCAATATGGAGCGTGTTTCCCTCTTTTGAGACAGCAACAACAGCCCCGTCTGTACCGTCATAAATATCCTCGCTTGTAGCAGTAAGAATTTTTTTGCGCAGCGAGTTCAAAACTGCCGCCGCAATGTTTTCCCCTGTAAGTTTTTGCTGCGTATCGTTAAGCGTTGAAATGCCGAGCATACTGAGCAGTCCGCCCGGAATACCGTGTCCCGTGCAGTCAAAAACGCCTAAAATCCTGAACTTCTTGGTTTCGCCCATCCAGTAAAAATCGCCGGAAACTATTTCCAACGGATTATAAATCAAGAAGTTATCCCTAAACCAAAGGTCAATATCCGACTGCTGAGGCATAGAAGCCGTCGGAATTTGCCCCGCATATTCTATACTGTGGATAACGGCGAGGTTGGTTGCCGAAATTTCCGCGTTCTGCTCCTTGATTTTTTGGCTTTGAGCCTGAATTTCAGCTGTTTGCGAAACAATAGTATCCTGAATTTTCGTAAGTTCGGCGTTAACTTTCAAGATTTTCTCGTTTTGTTTTTCAAGAAACTCCCCTATCCTGACCTTTGCTACGTAATTCTTACGCAAAATCCACATAATCAAAACCAAACCCGTCAAAACCACAGACAAAAACCAAACCTTAATACGCCACTGACCGCGCTGATGAATAAACTCGTGTTTCATTTTAACGGTCTCGGCTTCAATTTCCCTGTCCCGCTTATAAAAACTCTCTTTGCGCTTGTTGAACTCGCCGCCGGTTGCAAAAGTAATGTTGAACCTTAATTTGCGGTAGCGCAGATATTTTTCGTTCCAGAGAAAAAGTGTCTTATAATCAGCGAGTTTTTGATAATACAGTTTCTTAACAGAGCCTAAATTTTCGTAATAGAGGTTTTCGTATTGCGACAAATCCGACAAAAACAGCGCGGAATACTTGTCAATGATTTTTTTTGCCCCGACAAGGTTGCCGGTAAGGACAAACTCCCTGCATTCGTTAAGGTCGTAGACATATTCCTTTACCTTGTTTGACATTTTGGCGATGCAGTTTTTGCTCAACGCCTTGTAAACACGGCTGCTGTCTATTGCCGCTGAAAATTTTGCGCCGGAAGAAATGTTGGCGGTTTCAAGAAAAAGTTTTTGCAGTTCCAAGGACGACTCGCTGACAACATCAAGAAAGTTTGACTTTTCTGCCGTTGCAAGACCCTTGCTGTAATACATTTTGGCAGAATCTATAAACGCGACATTTCCCGTGTTGTAATAATCTGAAACCCAAGCATTTCCCAAATATACAAAGTCAAAAGCCGCTGCCGTTTCGTCCTCGTAACGGGTATCTATTTCGAGTGCTTTTTCGGCATATTCACGCGCCGCCTGCTGAACGTTGAAACCCGTGTAAGTGTTTGCCATTCCGCGGTATATACGCGCCGCACGCGCCGTGTCGCCGTTTCCGAGAAAAAGTTCCAAGGCAAGGTTGTAATTTTTTAGTGCGCTTTCGTAATAATTTCTGTTTTCGTCAATTACGGCAAGGCAGTTATAAGAAACCGCCATTTTGGTAGTGTCTTTTACCTCCTGCCAATAAGGAAGCGCAAGTCTGAAACATATTTCTGCCGAATCGTTTTTGCTCTGCGAATTGTAAATTGCACCTATAAACATATACGCCTCGGCTCTTGCCCTTCTGTTGTCCAATTTTTCAGCCAAATCCACGGCAAGCGAAGCGTATTTTATGATTGTATCAAAGTTGTAATGATGACGGTAAACCTCGGAATAGAGTCTTAATTTAGTTGTATCGTATTGAGCCTCATAGACTTGTCCCAACAGTTTTTCCAAGAAAAACTCGTCGCCGACATTAAGTTTCTGTGTTTGGGCAAAGAGTTTTTCCGGCGGCAAAAGCCACTGCAAAACTATGAGAAAATATATGGCTAAATACTTGAATTTCATAATCATTCCTTATATTAGAGCCGTTTGTAGGCTGATAATTTTCTGCAAATGTAACTTTTTTTTTGCGTTTAATATAATTTTTTCGTAATTTTGAGCAATAATTTTTTGAAAAAATATGGAAAATACAACTAAGTACTCTTGGAAATTCTCCAAAATAGGAGGAGTTACCCGTGTTAGTATAGAAAACGGCGAAGACATAAAACATCTTCCCGAACTCGACACCAAAATGTGGACTGTACTTTCATGTCCGGCCACCGGTCTTGAATTTGACCAAAAAACTCTCAACACCCTTGACATTGACAAGGACGGCAAAATTCGCGTTGACGAAGTTGTAAAGATTTCAAAATGGCTTTGCAACGTTGTTAAAGACCCCGAACTTTTAGTCAAAGGGCAAAAAACGTTAAAACTGTCTGATATTCGCCAAGATACCGACGAAGGCAAAAAAATCTTGAAATCGGCACAAGTAATTTTGAAAAATTTGAAGTCCGAAAAAGACGAAATTTCCTCGGAAGAGACCGCCGATATGACAAAAATTTTTGCCGGAACAGCCTTCAACGGCGACGGCGTTATCACCGCACTTTCTACGGAAGATGCTGCGTTAAAGGCTGTTATCGCGTTAATTGGAGAAAAAATCGGCACCGCAGACGACCTCAGCGGCGAAAAAGGTGTTAAAGAAGAACAAATCGAAGAATTTTACAAAGAACTTTCTGAATACACCGCATGGAAAAAAGCAGGCGTAGCAAACGGAATCCTCTGTTACGGCGACAATACAGCCGCTGCACTTGATAGTTACAAGGCTGTAAAAGAAAAAATCAAAGACTATTTTGTCCGCTGCAAAATGGTGGCTTTCAACAAGGACACTTTTGCTGCAATGGAAATTCCGGTGGAAGAACTTTCAAAAATCACCTCGGAAAACCTTTCTGAAAAAATAGCCGAACTTGCAAAATATCCGATAGCAAGAGTTTCTGACAAAAACGTTTTGCCTTTAAACGGAAATATCAACCCCGCTTGGGAAGCCGCTTTCAACAAAATAAAAACCCTAATTTTTGATGTTGACTTTAAAGGCAAAAACGAAATCAGCGAAAGCGAATTTAACGCAATTGCCTCAAAATTTGCCGCTTACGAAGATTGGATGTCAAAAAAAGCGGGCTTAAAAGTTGACGGCACAGATTTAACAGAGGCAGAAAAACTTCTCTCAAACGGCTCAAAAGATGCTCTAAAAGCACTTTTGGAAAAGGATCTTTCTTTCAAAGAGGAGACAGAGTCCATCATTTCGGTTGACAACCTTTTACACTGCATAGAAAATTTTTACACGTTTTTGAGAAACTTTGTAACATTTTCGGACTTTTACACCATAAAGCACGAAAAATTATCTGTTTTTCAGGCCGGTAAACTTTTCATCGACCAAAGGGAATGTGATCTCTGTATCAAGGTCAGCGATATGCCGAAACACAACGCAACAGCAAACCAGAGCGCAATGTTTTTGATATATTGCGACTGCACAAACAAAGTTTTGAACCAAACGATGCAAATCTGCGCAGGAATCACCGACGGCAGTGTTGACGATATTAAAGCAGGCAAAAATGCCGTTTTCGTAGACCGCGCCGGCAATCTTTGGGACGCAACGGTTACCAAAGTAATTGAAAATCCGATTTCAATACGCGAGGCATTTTGGGCTCCGTACAAAAAATTTGCAAGTTTTATCGAAGAACAGGTTACAAAATTTGCCGCGTCAAAAGACAAAGAAATGACCGACAAAGCAACCGCTTCAATTGCCGAAGGCGGAACAAAACTCACTGAAAAGTCAGCGGCGGCAGCAGAGAAAGCAGCCGCAAACGAGGCAAAAGTTGCCGAGGCAACAATAGCAGAATCAGAATCTAAAAAAGAGGCTTTCGACATCGCTAAATACTGCGGTATTTTTGCCGCAATCGGTATGGCGTTAGGCTTAATCGGAAGTTTTATAGTAAGCATCGTAACAGGTTTCATCAGCCTGAAATGGTGGCAGATGATTTTGGCAGTTTTGGCGATAATGCTCATAATCTCAGGACCTTCAATGCTTTTGGCATACTTGAAACTGCGCAGAAGAAATCTTTCGCCGATTCTTAACGCTAACGGCTGGGCTGTCAACGCTCATACATTTGTTAACATCATGTTCGGCGCAACCTTAACGCACCTTGTTAAATTCCCGCGTATAAAAGTAAAAGACCCGCTCGCAGACAAAGGTTATCCGAAATGGAAAATCGCACTTTGGATTCTGCTCGCATTGGCTATCATCGGTTTTGTACTTTATTGCAACGGCGGTCTTCACAGATTTGGTCTTGACCCGATTCCGCTACTTGACTTTACCGACAAAGCCGTAGAAGCAACTCAGGCGGCACCTAATGCCCAATAACCCCAAAAAACGTCAAACAAAAAAGACATTTTGAAAACTATTGATTTTGATTCCTTTAAGGATAGCATTATAATAAAAGGCGCGAGACAGCACAATTTGAAAAACGTCTCAATAGCCATACCGAGAAACAAGTTCATAGTTGTAACAGGGCTTAGCGGCTCGGGAAAATCCACTCTCGCTTTCGACACGCTTTACGCCGAAGGGCAAAGGCGCTATGTCGAAAGCCTTTCTGCGTATGCGCGTCAGTTTATGGGAAAAATCTCAAAACCCGAAGTCGATTACATAAAAGGCATTCCGCCCGCTATCGCAATCGAACAAAAGGTTACAACAAAAAACACACGCAGCACTGTCGGGACGTCAACCGAAATTTACGACTACATGAAACTTCTTTTTGCAAGGATAGGCAAAACGATTTCGCCCGTTTCAGGCAAAGAAGTAAAGGCTCATTCGGTGGACGATGTGGTGAATTTTATCACCTCTTTTGAGGACGGACACAAATTCACGCTACTCTCTCCTATTGCACTGCCGGAAGGAAGAACGCTGAAAAAACATCTTGAAATTCTTGATTCCCAAGGTATTTCCCGTGTTGTTAAAAACGGTGAAATCATAGAAATTGCCGATTTGAAGTTGAAAGAAACCGACAAAAAAACTGTTGGACTTTACCTTTTAATCGACCGTTTCAAAGCCTCAAAAATGGCTGACGCAATGTCCAGAATGTCTGACAGTATTCAAACCGCTTTTTACGAAGGCGGCGGCGACTGCATTTTGGAATACGAAGACCAAAACGGTGAAAAACAAGAAGCAAAATTTTGCACAAGGTTTGAGGCTGACGGAATAAAATTTGAAGTGCCGAGCGTTTACACTTTTACATTCAACAATCCCTTAGGGGCGTGTCCCGAATGTAACGGCTTAGGCAAAGTAATCGGCATTGACGAAGACTTAGTAATCCCTAACAAAGGGCTTTCAGTCTACGAAGATGCCGTAAAATGCTGGTCAGGAATAAAAATGTCGCTTTGGAAAGACGAGTTTTGCAAAAGTGCAGCAAAATACAAGTTTCCGATTCACCGCCCTTACAACAAACTCTCCGACGAAGAAAAAGACCTTCTTTGGCATGGTGCAAAAGGATTGCACGGCATCGATGAGTTTTTTCAAATGGTTGAAAAAGAGAGTTATAAAATTCAATACAGAGTCTTAATGTCGCGTTACAGAGGGCAAACCGTGTGTCCGAAATGCAAAGGTTCAAGACTAAAACCTGAGTCTCTTTACGTACAAGTCGGCGGCAAAAACATAGCCGAACTCGTAAAAATGCCGGTCAGCGAAATTGCTGATTTTTTTGCAACGCTAAAACTCAGCGACACAGAAGAACAAATCGCCGAAAGAATTTTAAAAGAAATCATTTCGCGTTTGAACTTTTTGATAGAAGTCGGTTTGGAGTATCTTACTTTGGACAGACTTTCGTCAACGCTTTCGGGCGGCGAATCGCAAAGGATAAATCTTGCAACAAGTCTCGGCTCGTCTCTGACAGGTTCGCTCTACATTCTTGACGAACCGTCAATAGGACTGCATCCGAGAGATACTCAGCGGCTTATCAACGTCTTGAAAAAACTCCGCGACCTCGGCAACACTGTCGTTGTAGTAGAGCATGACGAAGAAATAATCCGTGCCGCCGACCAGATTATCGACATGGGCCCGGAAGCGGGTGTTTTCGGCGGAGAAATCATGTTTCAAGGCACTATAAATGAGATGAATGCCGAAGTAAGAAGTATAACGGCGGATTATCTCTTGGGCATGAAAAGCATCGCAATCCCAAAACGCCGCCCTTGGAACGAAAAGTCAGGCGCAGGAATCGTTATCAACGGCGCGAGAATGAACAACTTAAAAGACGTTACGGTAAAAATTCCGCTCTACTTGATGACCGTTATCACGGGCGTTTCGGGTTCGGGCAAGTCATCGCTAATAAAAGGTATTCTGTATCCGGCACTCGCGCAGACTCTGAGCGAAACAGCCTTAAAACCCGGCGATTTTGACGGTTTGACCGGCGACATAAACCTGCTAAACAGTGTTGAAATCGTTGACCAAAACCCCGTTTCTGGTTCGTCAAGGAGCAATCCCGTAAGTTACATCAAGGTCTATGACGACATAAGAAAACTCTTTGCAGAACAGCAACTTAGCAAGCAAATGGGTTATACACCCGGATATTTCTCGTTTAATACCGAAGGCGGACGTTGCGAGGAATGTCAAGGCGACGGCGTTATAAAAGTTGAAATGCAGTTTATGGCAGACGTTACTCTTGTGTGCGAAAGTTGCGGCGGCAAACGTTTCAAAGAAGAAACCTTGGAAGTAAAATACAGGGGCAGCAACATTTTTGAGGTTTTGGAGATGTCTGTTGACGAGGCAGTTTCGTTTTTCGGTGAAGACAGCGCAAAACTTCCGCAAAAAATCGCCACAAAACTAAAAGTGCTTCAAGACGTAGGTTTGGGCTACATAAAACTCGGTCAACCCTCGTCAACGCTTTCGGGCGGTGAAAACCAAAGAATAAAACTTGCATCGTTTCTTATGGCAGAAAAAAAGGATACGCATACAGTTTTCATTTTTGACGAGCCGACAACAGGATTGCATTTTCACGATGTCAACAAACTCTTAAAAGCCATTAACTCTCTGATTGACAGAGGAAACACCGCTATAATCATAGAGCATGACCCTGACGTAATAAAATGCGCAGACTATATAATCGACCTCGGAAAAGAAGGCGGAAAAAACGGCGGCGAAATCATTTTTACCGGCACGCCGGAAAACCTTGTAAAATGCAAAGACTCTTACACCGGAAAATATTTGAAACAAATGAAAAAAATATAAAAAAAAATTTGGTATTTTGAAAAAAAGTGCCTAATTTGCCGCCATAATTAATTATATTTTACTAACTAAAATTTTTTAACACTAATAATTATGGAAGGATTAAAAGTAGACGGAAGAATGAAAGTAAAAACTTTGAAGGAAAACTTCAAAAAAACTTTCGGTTATACTTTAAGAGTTTACAACACTCAAAATCATTTTGTTGACGAAGAATTGCTGCTTGCTGACGTTCGTCAGGACGACAGCGTAAAAACCGGTGAATTTTCGATTGACCCCGAATGGACAATTGATGAGTTTGAAAAAAACTTCAAAGATGCTTTTGCAATCAAGGTTCAAGTTGCCACACAAGACGATTCGGCTTTGGCAGAAAACAATTTGAAAGTGGTTTCTGGCAAATCTCTGAAAGTGGACGGCAGAATGAAAGTTAAAACCCTGAAAGAGGATTTCAAAAACACTTACGGTTTCTGTCTGAGGGTTTACAACACTCAAAATCACTTTGTTGACGACGAACTGTTGCTCGCTAACGTGCGTCAAGATGCCGAGGCTGCAAAAAGCGGTGAAACCGCCATCGACCCGACTTGGACAATTGACGAGTTTGAAAAGAATTTTATGTCAAACTACGGAATCAAAGTTCAGGTATACACTCCCGATGATTCCAAACTTGCAGACAACAACATAAAATTGTTTTGGGGCAATAACTAATAAAAATAAAAAATCCGGCATTTTTTAGTGCCGGATTTTTTTGTGCTTATAATTCTTTTACTATGTTGTTGTTTTCGTCATAAATGGCTTTTTCGTCGTAATAATAGGTTTTTATCGGCGGGAAACCGTTGAAACCGACACTTGCATAACTAGAAGTGTAGGCTCCCGTTGAAAGCCAATAAGTTTTGTCGCCGCTTTTTAAATCGAGCGGAAGTTTGTATTTTGCGTCCTCATACATAATATCCGCACTATCACAAGTAGGTCCCGCAAGAATCACCTCACCGTCTTTACCGCCATCTTTGTCCGTTACGACGGGATATTTTATGGACTCGTCAAGGGTTTCGATAAGTCCGTTGAACTTTCCGCAGTCAAGATAAACCCAACGCGAAAGAGAAGTGTTATTTTTTCTTGAAACAAGTACGATTTCTGAGGTCAAAATACCAGAATCGCCGACAAGAGAGCGTCCCGGCTCAAAAATTATACGCGGAATCTCCTCAAAGTCGTCTTCCAAATAGCGCGTAATTTCAGAGGCGTATTCGTTGAGTTCGTTAGTCGGTTGAAGGTAATGCGCAGGAAAACCACCGCCCATGTTTATCATTTCGAGTTTTATGTCTTCTTCCTCTTCAAGCGACTGAAACAAGTATTTCGTTTTGGCGATAGCGTCATTCCACTGTCCGATGTCTCTCTGCTGACTTCCGACATGAAAACTTATTCCGTAAGGCACAAGACCGATTTCTTTGGCTTTTACCAAAAGATAATAAGCCATGTCAGGGTGACAGCCGAATTTGCGCGAAAGAGGCCAGTCTGCTGTTGAGGAATTTTCTATTAATATCCTGACATAGATTTTTGAACCCGGAGCATACTTACCGATGTTTTTAAGGTCTTCTTTTGAATCCGTGGCAAACATTCTAACGCCTTTCTCGTAAAAATACGCTACATCGGCGGCTTTCTTTATTGTATTGCCGTAAGACAATTTTTCAGGCGATACTCCCTGCGCCAAAACTCTGTCAAGTTCGTAGCGCGAGGCTATGTCGAAATTAGACCCCATGCTGTTGAGAAGTCTTATCACCGGGATTCCGGGATTGGCTTTTACAGCATAATAAACGTTTCCGTAGGGAAACGTTGAAGTAAGTTGTTTGTAATACCCCGCTATCTTATCAAGGTGTACAAATATGTTCGGGGTCTCAAACCCTTCGGAGATTTTACGAAAACGGTTCCATTCTTCGTCGGGAACAAAATCTTCTCTTCTTATCATCTTGATTATTAATAGATTATATATTTAATACATAAACAAAATTTTTTGTGCGAATATAAATATTATTATTCAATATAAAAGTTAATTTTTTCCAATTTTTTTTACTACCTTAGTCGGCGGATTTTTTTACTAAACGACTATTATGATAGAGAAAAGACAAGCGACTATAAAAGACATCGCAAAGGAATTAGGGCTCTCACCTTCAACGGTTTCCCGTGCGCTGAAAGACCACCCCGACATCAGCCCCGAAACCAAAGAAGCGGTAAAAAAACTTGCAGAACAACTTGATTACCAGCCTAATTCTCTTGCCTTGGGACTTCACAGCGGAAAAAGCAACATCATCGGCGTAATAATTCCGCAGATAAAGCACCATTTTTTTTCGGCCGTTATCAGCGGCATAGAGGAAATGGCTCAAAAAGCCGGCTACAACGTTATGATTTGCCAGTCTAACGAGAGTTACGAAAAAGAAATCAGCAACATAAAAACGCTTGTTTCTTTGCGCGTGGACGGCATTTTGATTTCGATAACAAAAGAAACTTATAACTACGACCACCTTTTCAACGTTATGAAAAGGAAAATTCCGCTTGTATTTTTTGACCGTCCGCCCCATGCCACGCTCTGCGACAGGTGCATAATCGACGACTACGCGGCGGCATTTTCGGCGGTTGAGCATTTGATTTCGCTCGGCAGAAAAAACATCATTCACTTTGCCGGACCTGACAACGTGCGCATTGGCGCAGACAGAAAACGCGGCTACATAGACGCCATGAAACGTCACAAACTTTTCAAAGGCGAAGAAATGATTTTCAAATGCGACAAGTTTCTCGGTGCTGCCAAAATCGTGGAAGATTTTTGCAAAAGCGGCGAAATCCCGGACGGAATTTTTGCTGTTAACGATATGACTGCAATCGGCGCAATCACAACTCTGACAAAAAACGGCATAAAAGTTCCCGAACAAACCGCCGTTGTTGGTTTTACAAACGGACTTATCTCTGAGGTTACAACACCACCGCTTACAACCGTTGACCAAAACGGCTCACTAATCGGTTCAAAAGCTGCCGAATTGCTTATCAAACGCATTGAAACCCAAGTGTTTGAACCTTTTGAAACCGTTATCGTCCCCACAAAACTCATTGTCCGCGGCTCTACCGTAAAAGACGCAGTCTCAGACATGGGCGATCTCGGCTTCTAAAAAAAATAACGGCGGAAAAAACAGTATTTTCCGCCGTTAGAAACAAACAAAAAATGAAAAAAAAACTATATTTTATTAATTCTTAAATCCGCCTTTTTTGTCAACCAAAAGATATGCCGCATTTGGTGAGTCCGAAACCGCGCCGTCAAGCGAGTCATAACTTCCGATAATGTTAATCGTCTCGGCATTCAACTTAAAGGCTTTCAACGCTTTAACATCTTTTCCGCCGTTTTGGTAAACGTTCAGAGAAACGGTGTTGCCAGAAACATTGACAGCCGCAATGTTGGAGCCTGCGTGTTCACTCTCCTTGCCTACTTTTACGGTTTTGTAGTTGCAGATTACGATGTTTCCATTTTCAGTCTGCAAAATGTCGGTGATTTTGCCTTTGAGAGAAAACGCTTCGGGAAGAAGGTCGGAAGTTTTCTGACCGGCTGTTACGGTCTCAACAGCGCAGTCGTCAAGTTCGTCTGACTCGTTGCCCTTTTCACCTTTGAAAACCGCCGTTATCACCTCGTTGACCTCGTCATAACAGAAGGCAACGGGATAAAGGTTGGACGTAAATTCCGACTTAGCCCTTACTTTGCCGCTTGCGTCAAGTTTTATTGCAGTAGTCTTGTTGCCTGAATTAGAGGTGTTTGCAACCAAAACCACAGGTCCTAAAAATTTTGAGGGAATCACCTGAACGGCTTTGTTGATGCCTGAGGGCGCAGCAGTCAACTGCGTAAGCCAAATAACGCCGTTTTCAGGATTGAGTTTTGCCACAAAACCCGCAGCCGAGGTTGCCGAATGTTTGATATAACCCGACACGTAACGGTTGCCCGCATCGTCTTTTACGGTGTAGACGGTATTGTAACCGTTGGGAGCGGCTTCAAAACTGGTTTCAACAGGTCTTATCGAAATGGTTTTGTTCTGATAAGTTGCGGTTTTGTTTTCGGGATTGAGTTGCTCTGCCACAAACTTTTGAAAGTTTTCCCTGTTGGTGTCGGCAACAGTCTGCAAAAGCGATGCTTCTTCTTTTATGCCCGAAGCGGCAAAAAAGTTTTTGCCCTTGTAAAGGTTTTTAACCAGTTTTTCCTGCTTTGCGATATTGTTGTCGCTGATTCTGTCCCTTAGCAGTTCAAGAGCACTGCCCGCCTCTTTTGAAAGAAGGTAAAGGTCGTAATAATACGCCGCCTTTTGTGTCAAACCCTCGTTGTAAGACTCAGGATTGCCCACGTTGTTTGACTTGCGCATTGAGGCAATCTGAAAGTTGGCTTTCGAGATTTCGTATTTTACGCTTGCCGAAAGAAGACTTTCGTAATCGTATTTTTCGGTAAGGTTTACAAGTTTGTTGGGAAGAATAATTTCGGGAATACTGTCCGTTTCGGCGTTTTTGTTCCTCAAAGCGGCAATCCTGTTTCTAAGAGTCTTGATTTCCTCCTCGGCGTTGTCCTTGCAGAAAAGCACGTCGCCGTCCATAAGTTTGAAAGCGTCATTCACCCATGTCTTATAATCCCAAATCGGAATCTCAGGTTTCAAAAAGTTGCTTGAAGTAAGACCTTCGAGCCTGTAAGTCTCGATTTTGATGATTTTCATCTTCTGGTCGTAATCCTTTATCGGATAGTTTCCGAGCGCGGTCTTGAACTCGCTGAAATAATACATCACCGAGTCAAAAGAAAGCGAGAGATTGTCAAACTGCTTGCGGGCCTCGCCGTCGGTAGTCAAAAGCAGGTTTTTGTAATTGTTCTGCCTTGCCACGATAGTGCGGTAAATGTCAATACAGTTGTTATAATTGTCGATTGTCTTGTTGTAATTGTTGATTATAAGGGTAACGTTTTTCTCGTATTCCTTCGCCTTGTCAAAAAGATTGTTGACATAATCCATAACCGCCTGCTGATCAAGGTCGTCAGGCGAGGAAGTAATGTTGAGGTTGGTATAATAGTTTTTGTTTTTCTTTACTTCCTTTTCGTCGGCAGAGATTTTGCTTTTTGCAAGTCCCAAATAAAGGTTTGTATTGTAAATCAACTGCGTAACGTACGGATAATTCAAAAACGGGTCTTCCTCCTGCAACCAGTTCCAGGAGATAACGCCAAGTTGAAGGTAAGTGTTCGGAAATTCAGGATTTACTTTCTGAAACTCAGTGAGTTTCATATTTGTATGTTCGAGAGGCTCGTTGCCCATTTTATCCATAATATCCTTGTATCTCAGTCTGCGCTGTGCGGACAAGTCATTGCAAACCAAGGCTAACATTACTAAAACAAAAATTTTTTTCATAATCGCTGATGTTTTTACTGATTTGATTTTGTTGACAAAATTTTAAGTTCCACACGGCGGTTTTTCGCACGGTTTTCGTCGTTTGTGTTCGGCACGAGCGGCTGAGTTTTGCCGTAACCCTTTGAAACCAAACGCGCAGGGTCAATACCCTTACTTACGATATAAGCGGCAACCGAAGCGGCTCTCTGGTCAGAAAGTTTGTTGTTGTAATCGTCGCTGCCCTTGTCGTCGGTGTGGGCTGAAAGTTCGATTTCGATGCCCGTGTTCACTTTCAAAAGCGTAACGACCTTGTTCAAAGGCTCGTAACTCGAAGCGTCAAGCGTAAAACTGTTGAACTCGAAGTTTACGTTCGGAATTTCGATTTTTACGTCCTCCTCCAACTTGCTGATGTTGGCAATCACCATAATATCCTCGCCTTTGGCAACCACGGGGACGTTGATGTCTTTTTCAAACATCGTGTAACCAGGAGCCATAATGCTGATTTTGTAATTATCACCCTTTCTTAACATAATGTCGCAGTTACCGTTGGTGTCCGTGGTAACGGAAGTTGTAAACTTGGAGGCGGTGGAAAGGTCGATAATCGTAATTTCCGTCGTGGTGTTGGGCGCAAGACCGTTGACCTTGAATTTTACTTTGCTCTTGTCGGAAACGAGTTCGACGTCCCTTTCAAAAGAATCAAAAATCACAACCTGCGAAAGGTCCATTTTCAAGACATAGTCCATGTACATGTCTTTCTTAATCGTGAACTCGTAGTTTTTGCCGATTGGAAGTTCCATTTTGTAACGTCCCTTTGAAAATTCGGCGGGTTTGATGTTTGACTTTTTGCCGTCGGCGGTGATGACGATTTCCGAAGAAAGTGCCTCAAACATGTCAGAGTCAAAAACATTGAGTTGGAGCGAAACTTTGTTGAAAATCTTGTAGTCCTGTTTTACCTCGCCGTCTTTTGGCTCGGTCTCAACAATAGCGTGGGAATATTCCGGCGAAGAAAAATCCAAGAAAACATTGGAAGGTCCGGAAAGGAAAAAGTCGTATTCTCCCGTAATGCCGTCGCTTTTGAAAACATCAAGCACTTTTGACGAGAAGACGTCCGTAACGGTGATGTCAGCACCCAAAGGCTTGCCCGTAACAAGGTCCAAAGTTTTGCCGTAATATCTTGTAACCTTTGCGGGTTTGAGGTTGTCGGGAATATTAGCCTCCGAGGGACGGACGATTGATTTTTTCTTTAAGTCCTGAGCCGCAAAATAAAGCACTTTTTTCTCAGAGTCCCAAGCCGGAGAAAACTCCTCAACCGGATTGTTGATGGTGTCAACGGGAATCGGAATCACCCAGAGTTTTTCGTTGATACGGTTTACGTAGTAGATGTCAAAACCGCCTTTTCCGCCCTCGCGTATTGAAGACATGAAAAGCGTCATATTGTCTGGACAGACATACGGAGCAGCCTCGCAGCCGAGACTTACGGGTTCGGGTACGTCAATTGCCTTTTCCCATTCGCCGCCCGGCAGACGGTTTGACAAATAAAGCGCACCGCAGCGTTTGTCTTCGCCGCCGTCAACCAGTCTCGTGAAATACAGCGTGTTGCCGTCGGGACTTATAGCAGGATACTGCTCGTTGGCATCGGAGTTGATGTTGTCTCCCACAGACTGCTTTTCAGACCAAACGCCGTTAACCTTTGAAATGTAAAAAATATCGGTATTTTCTCCGCCCTCCGGCTTTGCGGCAAAATAAATTACGCTGCCGTCGGAAGACTGCGACGGATTAAAAGGTATTACTCCCGTGGTTATCATGGAGTTAAGCGGGTTGTTTTCGTTGCCGGAAGAAAAAGTGCCGTTGTTTTTCTTGAAAAAAAGATATTTGAACTGCTCGTCTTTTTGAATGCCGACTATGGCAATCTGACCGTTTGCGGAGATGTTGACGGAAACCGTCTTGAACCCCTCCGGCACGGCAAAAGCATTGGTATTTGTTACCTGAGCGGAGAGGCCGCCTGAGGTAAGTGCCAAAGCCAATGACATAGTTAAAACTTTCCTTTTCATGTTTTTCTTTTTATATTAAGATTTTACTTTTTATTACTCAGCGTTTTTTTGTTGCGGGACTTCGTTGTGAAATTCTACAAGCCTTTGAATCGGTTTTTGAACGATGGTTGATATAGTAATGCCGTGAAAACGCGCCGCATCTTTCAGGATGTCGGCAAAATGCACCGCCACCGAGCCCACAAAACCGGCTGTATAACTTTTCGGTCTGTCAAGCCGTATGATGTTGCGGTTGAAAAACTGGTCGAACTCCGTCAGCACCAAGTTTCTGAGGTTCAAGTCGTTGATATGGTCATGAATAAAAGGCATAAAACTTGACAGGAAAACCGCCGGGGTATCGCTTTTGTAAACGCCGTAAATCACGTCGTCATAATTTAGCATACACTCTCTCTCAAACAAGTCGCGGTAGTCGTCGGGGAGTTCTTTTTTGTAAATGGCGTTGATAAGGCGTTTTCCGATGGAAGTTCCCGAACCTTCGTCGCCCAGGATATAACCCAACGGCGGAATATGGTCTTGAATCTTCATGTCGGTATACACACCGGCGTTGCAGCCCGTTCCGAGAATACATGCTATTCCGCTGTCGGTCTTGAAAATAGCCCTTCCCGCCGCAGTCAAATCGTCGAAAGTTTCAATCTTCGAGTCGGGGAAAAAATATCTCAGAGCGCCTTTTACCTTGTCGCTTGAAATTTCGTCAATGCAACCGGCACAATAAAAAAATATGTTATCTATGGATTTTGCATTTACCTCATTTGTGGTAACGGCATTTTTTATGGCGGCAAAAATGCTGTCGTCCTTGCTGTGAACGGGATTGAACCCTGCTCCGGTAAAAGTTTTTACGCACTCGTTACCGTCTGAAATAGCCCAATCGCATTTTGTTGCGCCGCAGTCTGCTACTAAAAACATAATTTAACCGAATTTAAGCAATTTTAATTTCCGGCTAAATTATAAAGTTTTTTTCTCTTGGCAAAAAATTTTTTTTATACAAGAATTTCGATATATTAATTTAGTATTTGTAAACAAAAAGAGACTGTCTAAAAAGATGAAGTTAAGCCTTTTTAAACAGTCTCTCTATTATTAATTCAAAATTTCCCAAACATGGTTAATTACTGCAAAGAACGGACAAGCCGGACAGAGGAGCCGTGGTAGCGTAAGTCGGGGCCCACATCCGAACCGCCCGAACCGAAGTAGAAGTACTGCGCACCGTCGCCGGCAGGAGTAGCCGACCAGTAGCCGCCGTCAGAACCAACATCCTTCACGACAGTATCGTCGCGGTAGCCGGCAGCGGGAAGGAACACGGCTCCCGCAGTTTCTAACTCTGACCAGTCAGTAGTCGCAATGTCAGTCTTCACATACGTACATTCATCAGGCAAAATTACCAAACCCTTGTAAGTATTGCCACCAACAGTGATTTCTTTCCATTCATTCGGAGAGTTGGTTTTAATATAAGTCCATTCAGCAGCGGTAAGAGTGTACCACTCTGTTCCGACAACGGTAGTTTTGTTGTTTTTAAAAACTCCATTTTCCAATACAGGAGAATAATCGCTATAATTTTTAGATGTTTTGATGATGTCTGCTTCGTCAGTTCCATCAAGCCACATTCCCCAACCGAAAAAGTCTTTGATTGTTGCCTGATTTGTACCCATGCACTCCAATTGGTTGGCAGCAAACTGAAACTTGTGAGTAGATGTATTGTACTGCAAATTGCCAGGGCTGAAAACAACTTTTTTGCCCTCTGCGTTGACGGTAAAGGCAAATACCTTTGTTCCGAGGTTGTAAATTTTGCCTGCAAGGGTATTATTTTCGCTTGTACCCATTGCTTTACCGACGGGTACAACATAATATTTGTCGGCTTCAACAGTGATTGGTGTACCGCCAAGGGTAGTTTCTTCTGCACTCAACGCCTTTATAAAAGCAGATTGGAGATTAACGACAATATCACTTGCGTCCCCGCTGTTTAGTTTATACTCTCCCTCATTCTGCGTAATCGTGAAGTCGATTGTATAATAAGCATTCTTTACCGCTGTCGCCAAATTATCATACGGTTCACTAATTGTTGCAGGATTTGTACCAAGGCTTGCGGAAAAACTTTCAGTCAGAAGTTTTGACTCATCCGTATAGTTTATTGTTGCAGTATAAGAGCCGTCTGTGTTGGTAAAATTAATTGTACCATACACATCATCAGTATTACTTCCAAAAGTAAAAACATCATTTTCTTCAAATGCCAAGGCTGTTTCATCTGAATTTGTCGTTACCTTGGAAATGCTTTGTTTTACTTTACCCTTTATCGTAAGGGTTTTAACAGTTTTTGTTACGGTTTCGATTTGTTCGCCGCCGTTAACAATTTCATCGGTTGAATTATTGTCGTCTTTGCTGCAAGAGGTTGCAAGCAACAAGGCTGCCGCAAAGGGCAATACTTTTAAAAACGTTCTTTTCATTTCTTTTTCCTCCTTGTTTTAATTATTACTACCCCAAGAACTTGTGCTTAATGCTCCGCTGTTGCCAAATATGGCTTGTCCGTCTGCATTTGCAGTTCCGCTTGCACTGAGTAGCGGTGCTTCCCAATTCAACTCGATTACTTCAAAATCGGGTTTGACGTATTTCTTTTTTGTCGTTACGCCTTGTACGACTTCATTACTAAATTTTTGCATAATAAAAAATTTATGTTAAACAAAATATTAATTGTGTCGACCGGGGTTTACACACCCCGTTTATTGTATGTCGTCCTTTCAACCGGGGGTTTACACACCCCGGCTATTATGTGTC